>DATGIO010000100.1:0-45747 GCA_035295685.1 Candidatus Angelobacter sp. | reverse complement strand
AGAAGTCAAGATACTCTCGGAGGCAGTAGGAAAGCCCATTGAGTACGTCACCATCAGCGACGAGCAGGCCCGCGCAGGAATGCAACGCAGCGGCATGCCCGACTACCTCATCAACGCCTTGTTACAGTTTGCCGAACAGGTACGCAGCGGGAATGCCGCCCAGATTCTGACTACGGTTGAGCAGGTACTGGGTAGAAAGGCTCTCACCTTCAAAGACTGGGCACGAGAGAATGCAGCGGTCTTTTGTTAGAAAGTCAGGTATTAGAAAATCAGGCGTTAAGAGTCGGGCGGTTAAGAGTCCGGCATTGAAAATCGTGCACTGCAAGTCCCGCGCTGAAAGGCACGTGGGACTTCATCGCTCCTCAAACTAGAAATACAACGACCGGGGCCATTGAGCTATGGGAAGCTTATGGCGGATGGTAGCCATGTTCCACTCGACGTGCGCGAGCGGCCACAGGCAGGCAATCATGAGCCAGGACGAATCGAACGCAATTGTGAACAAAAACACCATGGCAGCCCATTTTGCGCAACGAAGGATATTGGCGAGAAACGGGCGCTGCCTGGGCACAAACACGCCAGCAAACAAAAGACTGGTGGCAATTCCACCGGCAAGCAGGGTGCGCGCAAAGGCAAAAGAACCGGAGAGCATGAGGCCGGCGGATGCGGTGAGCGCCGTGATCGGAACGGCGAGCAACAGCGCTTGCAGCCACGGGCGAGATGCAACAGCCTTGATCTCGCGGCTGGCGCGAGCGAGCATTCTGGCTTCGGACGCCGTGAGCAGAACGGCGCGATACTTGCGGTTCGCCACCCGTGCGTCGCCCAGAGCGGCGACCACTAGACGATCCGCTTCGTCCTCTTTTGCCGGTCCTACTTTTACTTCTGCGTCGGCTTGGGCCAGACCGGTATTGTTTCCGCCGGCGCTTTCGGCAGCGGCCATAGCGGCCTCGCGGGCCAACTCATAATGTTCTCGAATTTCGCTCCGCACCTGGACCGCCGATTCCGCAGACAGATGCCGCGTTGCTTCTTGTAACCACTGATCCAATCGACTCATTGTTATACCCCCAGAATGACTGAGATGGCCCCGGATACATCCGCCCATTCAGCGCGGTCTTTTGCCAGCGCCTTGCGGCCCGCCTCGGTAATGCGATAGTAGCGCCGCGTGCGGCCGTTTTCTACACTCTCAGAGGACTTCACCATGCCTTCATTTTCGAGTTTGTGCAGTGCCGGATAGAGCGTGCCTTCCCTGAAGTCCAAGACGCCCTTGGAACGTTCCTTAATCTGCTGGGCAATGCGATAGCCATGGCTGGTTTCACGAGCCAGCGCTTCCAGGATCAAGGTTGGGAGCGTTCCTTTAAAGTTCATTTTATACCTCGTATTCCTATGCATAGGATACTCGCGGGGCGCTGGGGAGTCAACGGAGAAATGCGTGGCTGGAAGCGGAGCGAGCCGACGGGCAGCGGTGTCTAAGGGTGATAAGGCACCTTCACTCAGGGGCGACACCAGAGGGGCCGAACACCAGGAGGAAATAACATGCAAGGAGACGAAATTGGATGGGACCCGATTTCAGTTTGCTCTCACCCTTCTTGGGAGAGCGGCATTTTTGTCCTTTATTTGTTCGTCGTAGTCGTCATCTCTCTCGTGAAGACCATGGGGGTGGTGCGCATCCTTTGGTTTTTGAGACGTGCTAGTCGCAAATTCTCTCATGCCGATGCAGAGTGGATGTTTGCATGGGAAAGATGTTCGAACAAAATTCTGTCGCTCAAGAGATTAACCTTCTTCACCCTTCTGTGGACAGTTCTGGTTCCGGCTAGACTCTTGACGCGCGCTCTTGTGATTCTTAGCGAGCAAAAGGTTTTTTCACTGTTTGCCCTCAGTGGCAGCTTGGTGTTAGCGCTCACCCTATTTGAGTTCGGCGTACTGGCAAGCGCGTTGGTCTACGGAGTTTATGCACTCTGCGAAGGAGCATTGGCGTGGAGAAAGCAATTCTGGGGCTACGCGCGTTCAGCCGAGAATCCAGAACCGGCAGCCTAGACAACATTTCAAGACGGTGTATCGGGTGCGGGGGCAAATCGTCTGCGGCCAGATGCTGAAAGCTCAACTTACCGGAAAGTGTGGCGCGACCTTGGGATTGGCATCCATGGAACAGTGGAATTTTGTGCGGTATGTTCTAGAGACCGGATCCAACTGCGGAATTACGAACAGCGTCGTTTATAATCCTGCCCCTCCGCTCCTACGCCTTTCGAAAAAACTGACTGAAACGCCCGAGAGGAAATCCAATGAACCGTATTCGCCTGCTATCCTTGTCCGCTCTTCTAGCCGCAGCGCAGTGTTTTGCGCAATCTCCCAAGCCGGCACCCGTTGACCCCCTTGGGGACATCGACACTACTTTCCTGGCCGAATATGGCGCTAGAGCGAAAGCAATTGCTGCGGAAAACCCTCCGTATGTTGAAGTGCTGGGCAGCAACTTAATTCTGCATCATGGAGTCCAAAAAGACGCTCAACCGGTTCTGCCGACTATCTATCATGCGCTCAAGGATGTCGCTCATGTCCCGTTTACGGCATATCTCCGTTTATCTCCCTTGGTCGCTTCTTCACTGTCAGACGAACAAATTGGACAGCTCCAGGCATTCAACGCGCAGATTGATGCGGCTGAGGGTGCGCTCCAAACAGGCGGATTCAACGAGGTGCAAATCGAACGGCAGAAGCAAATTCTTGATGGCTCAAAGAATTTCGTGTGGAGCATTATAGCGGCGAAAAGTATCGACAGGACATCGCTGGACAACTTTGTGCACACAATGTCTCCGTTGATACTCCAGAATGCAGATGAGGGTGCCTGCTATCAGGTTCAATCCATGCATGCGCAGATGATGAAGTGGAAGGTTATTCTCAGCAATGCCGAATGGAGTCGATTGATCGCAGTCAATCGGGGCGGTCACCAGCCACGCTACCGCAATGTGGCAACACAATATTTTCATTGGCTCTTCCAAGGGACATCTGCACCCTGGGCCTATCCAGGCGAGAGCTCCCGTGTTCTTTACGTCGAATCCCTTGCTCCCAATCAAACGGGAGGGGACCAACTGGTGGCAGTCCTTCTCGATGCGGATGCCAGCCGTGCGTTCTTTGGAAACGAATGGCGTATGAGTGAGGATGTTCTCAGCGATGGTGCAGCTCAGTGTATTCGTCAGTTGCGCGAATCTGATCGAGCCTGGCAGTCACAGTAGGACATTTCGTAGATGATGCCACTCTAGGTTCTGTTCTGCGCGGGAGAGGCGTGCTTGAATTGACAAATTATCGGCAAGAAGTGACCGCTGCCCTTTGCTGCTGGGGAGGCATCCATGGAGATACAAAGAATTGGAGCGATGAAGCATCAAGCTCCGTTGTTCCTTTGTTCCCATGGATGCCGATTCTGCGTGTGTGGGCCAGTAATGGCCGATGGACTTGTTATTTTTTCTTGGATGGACCCGGTCCGGGCTCCAAAGATTTAGGGTCGGACATATTTCTGGGAGCGCCTTTTTCCAGCGCCGAGACCAGCAACTGCCCCGCGGCGGGTGTACCGACCTTGTGGCCGATCACAATGTCGCGGGCAGAGATTTGCTTTCCATAAATCTTCTTGTTGGCGCTGGGATCGGGACGGAGTGTCGACCCTTCCAACGAGACGCCGGCGAACAAACCCCGCGAGCGGGAATAGGTGAGAATCTCGGCATGCATGAGCACGTCTGTGGCGGCTTCAGCATCACGGCCCTTCGGACCGATGGCCGCCGATGCGTCTCCACCCAATTTGACTTTGCTCTTCAAGATCGAGTCCACGCCTTTGTTGTTCACCACCAATAGGACGAAGTCTGTGGCTTGGCCCCCAATCTGGAAGCCGATATTGGCACCCTCAAGGGCATACATCGCAGGAGGCCCCCAGGGGCCAGTGAAGTTCTGTCCGCTACGGCAGGACATAGCTCCGCGACCATAACTGGCTCCAACGCCAAGCGCCAGTTTCTTGACCGAGGGAAATACAATCACGCACTCGGACTTGTTCAGCACAGATTTGGGGAGATTGTCCGGAATATTGAGGATCTCCATCAGGACCTCTCCGGCATTTTTCAGCCGCTCCTGCTCGTGCTCCTGGGCTTGAAGGGTTGCCGATGTTACGATTGCCGCAATCATGAAGGCAAAGATTTTTTTCATAATGTCCCTTATTTAAAATCGCTGCCAGCGATCAAGCTGACGGCGGCTGGTTTGCGACGTGGCGACGCTCGACCAGATCGTCGTTGAACGAAGTCCTTGGAACCGAGTCCAGGACCAAATGTAAGACCGGCTGGGGGACCAGGATGCCGTTTCGCTATCCAAGTTATTGTAATCTTTTACGCTTCAGGAGGTCATCCATGAAGGTTCCGCGCGGTCAGGCACTTTTGGCGCTGGCGTTGCTTGCATTCTCGATTGCAGGGCCATTGAAGATGGAAGCGCACGTCACCAAGGTTGAAATTCTCTCCCGCACCGACATTATGGACGGCAAACCATTCGGGCTGGCAGGGGCCTACGAGAAGATTACGGGCCGTGTGTACTTTGCAGTTAATCCCAAGACGATTGCCAACAGCCGGATTGTGGATCTCGAAAAGGCCGACCGTAACGCCGACGGAGAAGTTGCTTTTTCCGCCGACCTCTATCTATTGAAGCCCAAAGACATGTCGAAGGGAAACGGGGCCGTATTGTTTGAAGTTTCTAACCGCGGCGGTAAGGGCATCCTGCGAATCGTAAACGGTGGCAACGGCGCCGATCCAAACGCCGAGTTTGGCGACGGATTCCTGATGCGCCAGGGATACACGCTGGCATGGATTGGATGGCAGTTCGACGTGGCCGACCAGAACCAAAACCTGCGTCTCTATACGGCAATCATTCATGCTGCGACTTTGCAGTCCGGAGATTCCCGCACGAATGCTGGAAAGGAGATTCACGGGCTGCTTCGCTCCGACTTTACCCTAGGGGAGAGGCGCGAAGACATGCCTTTGGGCCATTCGCTCCTGGGGCCGAATGGTGGAATGAGTTATCCGGTAGACAATCCATCGAGTCCACAAAATGTATTGACTGTGCGAGAGACGCCGGGCGCCCAACGGCAGACAATTCCACGCGCCCAATGGAGCTTTGCCCACAACGTCGACGGCCAACTGAAAGCCGATCCGCACTTTATCCATCTGAACGGGGGCTTTGAGCCGGGAAAGATCTACGAAGTCGTCTATGAATCCGCGAATCCGGCGTTAGCTGGGCTAGGACTGGCGGGAGTGCGCGATTTTCTTTCCTACCTGAAATACGATCCGCAAGCCGTGGCCCCGGTCAAGCGCGTTTACGCGGTGGGCATCTCGCAGAGCGGACGCTTCCTGCGCCATTTTCTGTATCAGGACTTCAACGCCGATGAGCAGGGACGCCAGGTGATGGATGGCATCATCGCCCATGTTGCAGGCGCTGGCCGAGGCAGCTTTAATCATCGGTTCGCCCAGCCGTCGCGCGATGCGCAACCGATGTCGAGCCTGTTTTTTCCAACCGACCTCTTCCCTTTCACCGACCTTCCGGAAACCGATCCGGAGACCGGCGCAACCTCCGGGTTGCTGGATGCCGTAACCAAATCGCACACGACGCCCAAGATTTTTTATACCAATACGTCGTATGAGTATTGGGGGCGGGCAGCATCGTTGATTCACACGTCGGCCGACGGCACGAAAGACGCAAAAATCGCCGACAACACGCGCGTCTATTTTCTGGCTGGACTTCAGCATTTTTCCGAGGCGTTTCCTCCGAAAAAATCTAACACCGTGGAAGACGCAGCCCAACAGATGCACAACCCCAATCCGATACGTTGGTTCTGGCGGGCGCTCATTACCGATATGGACCAGTGGGTGAAAGACGGCACCGAGCCGCCGGCAAGTACCTATCCCAAGCTTGCTGACAACACACTGGTTCCCTTTGCGAAGTGGAGCTTTCCAAAAATTCGCGGCGTCAATGTTCCGCACGAATTCAACATGGCCTATCGTATGGACTTTGGACCACAGTGGAATCAGGGAATCGTGAGCCAGGAGCCACCCGTGGTAGGAAAGCCCTTTCCAGTGTTCGTGCCGCAGCCAGACGCCGACGGCAACGATCTCGGCGGAGTGCGCCTGCCGGAACTGCAAGCGCCGCTGGCAACCTACACAGGCTGGAACCTGCGCGATCCGGCAATGGGAGCACCCACCCAACGGTTGAGCTTCCTGGGATCGTTCCTTCCTTTTGCGCGGACCGCGCAGGAGCGTGAAGCTGCAGGCGATCCGAGGCCGTCTATTGCAGAGCGCTACTCTTCGCGCGAGCAGTACCTGGGAAAGTATGCTGAAGCCACGATGAAACTGATTCGAGAGAGGTTCGTGTTGAGAGAAGACTTGCAAAGCCTTCTAGAGCGCGGCGAGCAGGAGTGGGATGAGCTAACAAAAACGCACTAAAGTAAATCGCTATTCGTTTTGGCTAGCAGAGCGCCGGTAAAACAAAATCTTTACCGGCGGAAGGCTATGAAGGAAGGTCCCAGGGCCCTAAGAGGAAGTAGTCAGCGATTTAGAGGAGTTCCTCTTTCCATGCGCCCATTGCGCAGTTGTGTATCCGCATCGAAAGCCTCCAGCTGCGAAAGCTCCGTCGCAAGCAGCACTGTAAAGTTTCATTAAGAATCTGCTCCAGCCCCATCCGGCAACTGAATTTGCGCAGAAATTGCAAGTTTGGAGTATCATTCGCGGTCAACCTTCCAACTCCCCTCTAACGATGGAGCTGCCAATAAATGAAAACAATCGTTCGATCACTCCTCCTGCTTCTACTCGCATTCAGTCTTCAGACCGCGTTGAGCGCACAAAAAACCTCGGATGCTCAAGATGCCGGCGAAAATGCCAAGGCAGACGCTCCGGCTAAATCGGACGCAAAGGACGCAAAGAAAGATCCGATGGAGAACATGAAGTTCCGCAACCTCGGCCCGGCTGTAGGCGGAGGCCGCATCACGACGGTGGCGGGAGTCGCAGGCAAACCAAATCTCTACTACGTCGGCGCGGCCGGCGGCGGAGTCTTCGTGACCCAGGATGGCGGCCTCTCGTGGAAAGCCATCTTTGAAAAGGAATCCACCGCTTCCATCGGGGCGATCGCGCTTGCGCCATCGAATCCCAGCATTGTGTGGGTGGGCACGGGTGAATCGAACCTGCGCAACGATGTGATCAGCGGTAAAGGCGTCTACTCCTCTCCCGACGGCGGCGCAACGTGGAACTTCATGGGGCTCAAAGATGCCGGGCAGATTTCCAACATCGTGATCGATCCGCACGATCCTAATACCGTGCTCGTCGGCGTTTTAGGACATGCTTGGGGACCCAACAAAGAACGCGGCGTCTTCCGTACGAAGGACGGCGGCAAGAACTGGGACAAAGTGCTCTTTGTGGACGACACCACGGGCGTAAGTTCACTGATTATGGAGCCGGGCAATCCGCTGGTGCTGTTTGCCGGCATGTGGCAGGTGCGGCGGTATCCGTGGATGCTCGAGAGCGGCGGCCCGAATGGCGGAATCTACCGCTCGAACGACGGTGGGACCAGCTGGAAAAAGCTGAGCGAAGGACTGCCCGAAGGCGCGGTCGGAAGAATCGGACTGGCGGCGGCGCAGAGCAATCCCCGACACATCTATGCCGTGGTCGAGAGCAAGAAAGGCATTGCCTGGGACTCGCTGGATCTCGGCGACCACTGGCGGCAAGCAAGCGACAACCACAGCTTCAACGCGCGGCCCTTTTACTTCAGCCAGGTGGCAGTGGCCCCGAACAATGAGAACAAGGTTTACTTCATCAACTACAACATCATGCTCTCCGAAGATGGCGGCAAGACCGGACGCAACACGACCAGGGGCGGCGTCCATGTGGACCACCATGCTCTGTGGATCGATCCATCCGACCCGGAGAGGATGATCGACGGCAACGATGGCGGAGTCTACATCACGTCCGACGGCGGGCGCACATGGCGCTATGCCGACAATCTTCCCATTGAGCAGTTCTACAGTGTGGCCCAGGACGACGAGGCTCCTTATAACCTCTGCGGCGGACTACAGGACAACAACGGGTGGTGCGGGACCTCCAACAGCTTAAGCCGAGGAGGAATCACCGGATTCGACTGGTTCACAGTAGTCGGCGGCGATGGCGAGTATGTTGTACCTGCGCGCGGCGGCCATTCGCACACTGTTTACGCCGATTCGCAGAATGGCTCCATCCAAAAGATCAACATACAAAACGGGCTCAGTGGTTCCATCCGGCCCTACCTCAAGGGAGTGCAGGCCGTAAAACCCGCCGACCTAAAGTACCGCTTCAATTGGACCTCACCCATCGGCGTTTCTTATACCAATGAGAACGAGGTTTACCTGGGCGGCAATGTCCTTTTCAAATCGACCGACGGCGGCGCCCATTGGACTCCAATCAGCCCCGACCTGACCCGCGACGACAAGACCAAGCAGCTTAGCAGCGGAGGCTCCATTGAACTGGACCTCAGCGGCGCGGAAACGTTCGATACGATCTTGTCATTCTCGATTTCTCCTATCGATCCCAAGATCATCTGGACCGGAAGCGACGACGGCCTAGTACAAGTGACACGCGATGGAGGACAACACTGGACGAACGTTACCACGAACATCCCGAACCTTCCGGCATGGGGACGCATCCAGCAAATTGAAGCCTCGCCCAATAACGACGGCACTGCCTATGTGGCCGTAGACTTTCACGAGGTCGACAACAACAAACCTTACGCCTTCAAAACCCACGACTACGGCAAAACATGGACTCCGATCATGCAGGGCTTGCCCCAGGACGATCCGGCGCGCGTGATTCGTGAAGATCCCAACCACAAAGGATTCCTGGTTTTAGGCACCGACGCCGGACTGTTTTACTCCATCGACGATGGGGCACACTGGACCGCACTCAAGAGCAACTTCCCCACCGTGCCGATTTACGACATCAAATTCGTGAAGAAGTCGCACGACCTGGTAGTCGCGACTCACGGCCGCGGCCTGTTCGTATTGGACGACATCACCCCGCTAGAAGAAAGCGGCGCCGAACTGGCTCGCAACGACTTCCATCTCTTCAGCGGACTCTCGGCCACCAACTGGCACATGTGGAACAAGCGCGGGTTTGACGCAGATGGATTTACAGCCCCCAACCCGATGAATGGAGCGGTCATCACCTATTTCGTGCCCACGGAGATCAAGACCTCTCCGGAGCAACGCAAAAAGGGTCAGACACCGGTGAAGATCACCATCTCAGATAGTACGGGCACGCAACTCCGCACCATGTATGGGACCGCGCACTACGGCATCAATCGCGTTTCCTGGAACCTGCGGTGCGACGGCCCCAAGAAATTGAACTTCCTGCCGGGACCAAACGCCGATCAGGAAGAAGGCGAGTTCTTCGATCCCAGCAGCGGCCCCACAGTCCTGCCGGGCACTTATAAGATCGCAGTCACCTTCAATGGCAAAACCGAGACGCGGACCGTTGACGTTGGAACCGATCCGCGATTCAATCTCGACATCAACGCCCTTCGCGCACAATTCAAGCTAGGCATGGAGCTACGGGACGAGGTCTCTGCCCTGGATGAAGCCCTGAATCGCCTGAATAGCCTGCACAAGCAAATTTCCAGCCTGCAGGAAATGCTGGGCACGGATGAGGGACAAGAGGGCGCGACGAATGTCTCTTACAAACCGGTCCTCGAACAGGTGAAAGCCCTCGACAAGAAGCTCACCACGTTGCAGGGGCCGCTCTACAACTCTGAGGTACAGCCGGGCAGCCAGGACGATATTCACTATCTGCAGCGCTTCCATAGCCAGTTGCAAGGACTGATGCGTGGAGTCATGGGATCGTTCGGAGAAGCACCAAGCGACCTTTTAGTTGAGGAGGCCGCGACCACACGCAAGGAACTGGATGAGCATCTGCAAAAGTTCAATGCATTCTTGAACACGGAAGTCGCAGCCTTTAACAAGACAGCCATCGACCACGGATCGAGCACGCTCTTTGCCGGAGGACCGGTGGAGGTAAGGCCCGAAGGCAGTGCAAGCTCCGGCGCGGGGAATGAAGAAGACGATGACGATCCAGATGGGGGGAATTGAGAAGACAAAGGATTGTTAGAACCCTATTCAGAAATGGCCGTGGGGCAAGTCGTGCCTGCGGCCTTTTTCCATGGCGGCTGAAAGTACGAACACCCCAAAGCCCGTTGAATCGAATCTTTCATTCATTCTCGTTTCATTCATTCTGGGGAAGACGCATTCTCTCGGAGGCGTACATTCAGGTTCGGATATTGTTCTTTGATCCGGCTCACCAAGTATTCAGCCTCTTCCCGTGAAATCCCCTCGCCGAGGCGACGCTCCCTGCCGCGATGATCGACACTGATTCCCGGCGCCGTGTGGGCGCCAAATTCGTCGTTGTAGCTGTAGTGGGCGCGCAGATTGGCAAGATCGCGCGTATCCATTGTGCGCGTCCAAACCAACCCGAACCACTTGTGCTGGACGGCTATTGATTCTCGCCCGAGACGGATCAAGGTGGGTCCGCGAAAGACCTCGGAGTTACCCAAAAGTCCGAAAGCCATGAAGGTGAGAGCCAGGCCTATTCGACCCTCAATCGAGACCTCACCGGACTCGCTACGGGCACCAAATATCAAAACCACCAATCCCAGCAGACCCCAGGGAAATCCCATCAGCGCGAAGAGCCAGCCGAAGAAACCAAGCGATGGTGGTGGAATGAAGATTTCCGGCCCGCGCTGGCCATCCATGATGCTGCTCCTTGGAATCATTGGCTCGCCCCTCAACCCAGCGTCTTTCATCGAATCATCTTTCAATCTACCATCTAAAAATCTAATCCTCGAATCATCGGCGACTCGGGTCGTACATGCTTTACCGTATCTGTCTGCTCCATTCATCCATCTCATCCATCGAGGCGATGTACACCTACTGTACCTAAATCTACAATTATATGAATTTTATTGTTTAATGGATATTTAAGATGGGATATTCCCATTTTGGCTATATTTTGTGAGACTTTCTTTATTTTTATTGTGTGAATATAATTTTTAATCTAAGGAGGAAAGTAAAAATGTCTCAGAATAAACTTGTACTCAATCAAGAAACTCTAACGAATCTTCTCCCCAAGTCCGACGATAACAAGATCGTCGGCTGCACCCTGCACTCAGACTTGACCTTCAGAATTAGCTGTCCTGGCAACTGCGTCAAGGCTGAGTAGTTCAACCCTTCCACGATGAGGACAAGGAGCGATCGCGACGCTCCTTGTTCCGAGTTTTCGCCGTCTTCCGCAATGCGAAGCCCCGCCTTCTCCTTTTCGCGTGTTTCGTCCACGAATAACAGTGAGCCACTCCATCGCAGATAGCCCATAACAGCGCAGGTAAGGACGAAAACAACGATGGAAACGGCACAGGTGTCGCCAATGGATTGAAATCGAACCATCCAAATACTTACTAAAATATTTGCTTTTTCAAAATAGTGGCGAGGTCCAAAGCTACCAAAGAACATATTTATAGACAGGCTTATATTTTTATTGTCCCTTCACCGCGCTTGTTGATGATCGTTCAGCAAGGCCAGTTTTTATGGACGAACGGCCCAACGGTCATGCCCTTTAGTTCAGACGTGCCTGTTAGTTCAGAAAAAGCCGTTCAAGTAAAAATCGGGATCAGTAACAAGTAGCTAAGCAAATCCTCCTCCCGTTAAACTCATCGCTTCAAACCTATCTTGATGAAGGGCCAATGCCAGGTACGATGGTGCGTCGCTCCGCAAAAGGGCGTGCCCGCACTAACCCAGGATTTTCTTTGCTGGAAGGTACGTACTGGGTGCGGAGGCTTTCGTCTTTAGGAATGGCCTTCAGCAAGCGCAACTCGCAAGTTCCGTCCCCTCATCCACCCAGGGCAATCGCATGAAAACTCTTGATAGCCTCTTTATGTGGGAAGGTTAGAGGCAAGCCTCGGCGGAAAATGCCTAGTGCGATGCCTTTGGAGCACAAATGAGAACAAGAGCTCTCATTTGTGCTCCAAGGCATGAAAATTATTGGGCGTGCTTAACGGGGCCATAAATGGCCCCTCTTCCACAGTTGTGCCAGCTTCATCGCCAGCCTGAGTATCGGGGACCGAAGGAGAACGCGAGCCGTGAGACAAATTTTGAGACGGCACAAACGGTCAACATTTCTTTCATGCGATTGCCCTGCTCATCTACCAGAGACTTGCCTGACAGATCCCGCTATGCGTTATCATGAAACAAAATAAGCACAATGATGTATCTTGAGCGCAAACCGGCTCCTCCTTTACGCCGTTTTGTCCGGAGTCTTTGGTACGCAAGAATGCCTTTTGCCAAACACCGGCATGAGCGCATTCTTCCGAGCGGCTGCGGACATATCGTAGTGAGTTTGTCTCACGACTTTCTTACAGGCTTCGCCGAAGATGGAACGGAACTCCGCATCGCACCGGGCCTGATGGTGGGAGCGCGATCAGTTTACGAGATCGTCGCCACTGCAGACATGGTGGACATGGCGGGAGCCTTGTTTCAACCCGGCGCCGTGCCTGCGTTTGTCGTGGATCGCGCGGACCTAATCAGCAACCAAAACCAGCCGCTGGATCACGTATGGTCCGGCGCTACGGATTACCTCCGGAGTCGCATGCTTGAAAGTTCGTCTCCAGAAGGGCGGCTCCATATTCTCGAAGATTGCCTCGCGACCCGGCTTGCGACAAGAGGCGTACTCAGCGGGTGGAGCCCTCATCCCGCTGTGATGTTTGCGCTGGAGCAATTCGAGCGAGAGACAAACCAGTTCCCTATTGATGAAATTGCGCGCCGAAGCGGGTGGAGCGTACGAAGATTCTCCCAGATTTTTCGCGAGCAGGTCGGATTTCCACCGAAGGTGTGGCATCGCCTGCAGCGCTTTCAACGGGCAGTGCGGCAGCTACACTCCGGCATCGATGTTCCATGGGCCGAAGTCGCGATCGATTGCGGGTTTTACGATCAGGCTCACTTTGCAAACGAGTTTCGATCCTTCTCTGGAATCGATCTGACGACCTACACCGCTATGCAACCGGCGGGGAGACACACGTATAGCGGCTAGCAGATTGCCGATTTTTCCAAGACCCCAATCGCTCCCTTGCTCCAACATGCATAGCAGAGGAGATTTGAAATAATGGCAGCAGTAAAACAGAGCACATCGGGAAGCGCACAGCCACATCGGGGTATTCACGATTCGCAAGCCAACCGGATAGAGGTGGATTTCGGAACCTATCATCATTCCACCGCACAAGAATCGAACGAGATCAGGCAGCGTGCCGGAAGATCGTTCTCAGCCTTACTAGGCTCTCTCTATCCCTCGGGTTCTTCTATACGCATTCTGGATGCCGGATGCGGGCTGGGCTTTCTGATGCAAGTAGCTGCAGAATGCTTTCCGAAAGCTCACATTACGGGTGTTGACTTATTCGAGCACGGCAGCATATCCGGGATTTCAATGGATAAGGCAGCCAAGAACATGCAGTCTCTGGGGATCGACTCCCGAACTTCGTTCCTGAAGCATAATTTGGCTCAGCTTATGGAATCCGCCACCCAATATGATCTCGTCCTCTCCAATCTTGTGTTCCACAACATCGGAAAAGCAAGATTTAAGGCGTATGCGAACATTTTCGAGGCGCTCAAGCCGGGTGCATTTTTTGTGATTGGAGATTTGTTCCCTGACGACAAAGCGGATATGGATTATTTTCGGGAACGCTCAACCCTAATCAATGAATCAGACGAAGGCGGTGCAGGTCCATGGAAGTACAAAATCAAGGTTTTGAGGAAACAATCATAACTCTCTCTAATTTGATTTTGCAGGCTTAAATGTTAAGCAACAAGACGCTTTCCCAACTTTCCGTACTCACCTATCGTCCCCGATGCAAAACGCATGGTTTCCATCCTCCCGTTGAGCAGTATTTATTGGGATGATGAGTTACCGGATAATTTTGCAGCATTGCCAGACAATGATTACGCTGGGTGGTTCGCGCATTTGCAATCAGGATGCAACTGTGGGACCACCAGCCGCTTTCGGACGACGACTCTGAGTTTTGGGAGAACCTGCGCTCCGCAGCTCCGAACTGGGCGATCTTTCGCCGTCTTGAGCTTTCCGATGAAAACCGAATGGTCCGAGAAAGAATGGAGCGGGATTGTGAGAAAGCCGTTGAAGAGGTTTTTGCAGATGCCGATGAACTTACCGTCTGCGAAGTGCGCCCTGGGATACAAAGCATCTCCGCAACCTTTTGGCTCAATAAAGAGCAATCCCACAAAGATCAGAAATCAACGTGGTGGAAGAGATGGGCAGCGAGGCTGCGACGATTCATTCATCGGTAACAACCGGGCGGCTATGTTGGAACTGCCAAGTCATCTGTCCACCTTAAAAGCCCCAATTTATTAAGGACGCTTTTACAGACTCTAAAGGGCCGCTCCTCCACAGTTGCGCGAGCATGATTCAAGCGAGTCGGTCTACCTGCCAACATGATCAAAAACCCACCCTTTGCTCCGAGCACAAAAACCACGAGCGCGCTCTCCACAAGGGATGGGGCACCCACTTTCCCGTGAGAATTAGATTTTCTAAGCAAGGAGCAGAGTAATTCGGGGACGAGGATACCTCGTCCCCGCGAAGAAATCCGTAACAGAGGAAACGATCAGTACTGGCAGATTTCGCTGCGGAACTTTGAAGAACTTGCGATTTTTGCTTTGTCTTTAGCCACAGGATCGGCGGGAACCGCCGAGTCATCGCAATCGATACAGATCGCGTGTTTCAACTCCGGTTTTCCATGAACGCGATGGCAGCTAAGGCAGGTCTGGTCGGAGCCGCGCTCGATTACGTTGCGGGTATAGGCGTAAACGTGACGGTCGGCGGGATTCACGGTGGGATCGTCGGCACGCTTAAGATCTACTTTAAAATCGGCAAGAAGGTCGTCACCGGCAATAAAGTTGTTGGGATAAGGCAGACCAGTCGACTGCGAACGACCGCCGCGAAGATGACATTGTCCACAAATAAAGACTACTTCGCGCGGGGCCTTCACATGCTTTGTTCCTAACCAGGCAATCTCCGGCTTGGTGGTGTGGTTCAGTTGAACGTCACCATGGCAGGCATAGCAATCGAAGGCAAAAGCGGAGAAGTTATGCGTTGCCGGATCGACGCCGGTCGTATGGCATCCCGCACAACGTTTTGCAAAGACATCGGCCTGCCAAGTCTTGCCATCATCGGCAAGCACTGCAAACTGTCCGTAACCAGTCTGCTTCAGCCAGCGGATGTGCTGCGCGCTGCCCATCACCTGAGTCGATCCCTCGGGGGCTTTTGAGGTTTCAGGAGGCACGCCAAGATCGCGGATCGTCCAGGCATGAGGCTCCTGTTGCCAGGTTGGACCGACTACATTCCTGTGACAAAAGAGGCATTGGTCTCCGGTGAGATAGTCCGGCAGAGGCTTGCCGACGTGGTCGTGGGCATCCTTACTTTGCGAGTCTTTACTTTGTGCCAATTGCGATGCCGGAGAAGCAGCGGAAGATGTGGCGGCAGGGTTTTGAGACGTAGAGTTTTGAGATTGCTGAGATTGAAATTGCTGGACGGCCTGCGCCAGGATCACGGCGTCTTGCTGGGAAGCCTGAACCCCGGCCTGGCCCCCGCCTTGCGGCGAGAGCCATAGGAGCAGGGCCACGATCAAGAACAGATTAGTCATTCGCGCGCACCCAGCCGTAGGCGGCGTTGTCACGCAGCATTCCGGTCAGGGGATATTCCTCTCGCGCCTTGGAGATAATGTCGGGGCTGAGCGGATTGCGCTTGGCTTTCACGTCCACGCCGTAGATGCGCGCAGCGTTGAGGCCGAAGATCTGAGCCTTAACTTCTTTCGTCAGCTTCGAGTAACCGAACTTCTCGCAGAACTCATCACTGATCTGGAAGCGCTTGAAAGCTTCCACGGCCCATTGCGGCGATCCCCACCAGAGACAATCGGTGCCCCAGATTACGTGGTCGGCGCCATAGGTCTTGATGTTCTTGCCCATGCCGTGCATGCACAGGTTGGGATCGGCAATCGCCAGCACGTTGAAGAAGCTGCCAACTTCCGGATACACATTAGTAATTTTGGGGTTGCGCTTCTTTATGTCCATCAGGATGTTATGCCAGGAGAAATCTCCGGTCACCGGATCGACCGAGGCAGCGTATTCCGGCTCATTGGGGCCGTGCTGGATGGCCGAGTGGTACACGATGAAGGATATATCGGGATTGTTGAGAGCCGCTTTCTCGACATCTTTGGGATTGGCAAGGTGGCCAAGGATGCGCGATTGGTATGAGTATCCCTTGTGCACGGAGAAAATCTTGAGTCCGCGCTTCCGCGATTCCTGATAGAACCAAGCCGCGTTGTCGTCGTCCATCTGGAAGCCGTTGCCAGAGCGGCCAGGATCGGAATGGCAGTACCACTTCCAAGAGTTGATCTTGTATTGGCTGATCTCACGATCCATCTGCTCGATGATGGCGGCCTTATCAGGCGCATTCTTCACCTTATCCCAATAATGGTTGGGCGCCAGATTGCCCTGGCTCAACGCCCTGCGGGACTTGGCAAACTCATTGATCTTGTCACGCGATTGCGCCATCAGCCAGCTTGGCAGGATTCCGCCGCCGCGCTCTTTGCCTTCCAGCACCTTGCCGCTTTCATCTTTATTGTTCTCGCGGCCGGGGACGCCGGAGATCACGATCATGTCGGTTTCCGAGTCGAAGAAGATTTCTTTCAGGAACTGGCTGAAGCTATAGGATTCCACATCGTCTTTCAGACTGAAACCCATGTTCTTCACAAACTCGTTGGTGCGGAAGTTGAGCGCAATCCCGTTGGTGAAGTGGGTCTGCACATCCATGATGAAGTATTCGCTCTTGGGCATTTTCTCTTTGAGAGCGGCCTGATCGAGCGTTTCAGCTTCATCGACTTCCCAGACTTTTCCCCAAACCTTGTTGGACGCCAGGAAGCATGTGGCCATGCCCATGGCGCTCGCCATGAACGTCCTGCGATCCATCCCCAGCTTTTTCGATTTCTCCTCGGCCATCTCGCCGATCAGATGCTCGACCTGCTGCTGTTTCCGGCTCTGAGGACGCGGAATAAATTCTTCGTTCGAGAGAACTTGCGTGGGCACGGGCGAATCGACGCCCTTCTTGCGGTCACGCTGAAATTTGCGAATCCACATGTCTTCGTTGTCCTTTCTGCGGCACCTAGTGTATACGATCTTTTTGAGCAGTCAAGATACTTAGCGATGCTAATTTTCATGGTGCGCATTTAGAAGTAAGACTGAAGACGAAGCCGATGGGATGAACCGCCGATTTCTTCTTTTCGGCTTTCCGCTTTTCATCTTTTCAGCTTTTCATCTTTAAATCTCATCTTTATCCTTATCCTTCTTGAACGAGACGGTGAGCGAGATCGAATGCCTGGGCCAGCAGCTCATAAGATCTCATACGCGCCTGGTGGTCATGGACGATGGTCACCACCATCAACTCCTCGAGATGAAGGTCGCCAGCCATGCGCGTCAGCATTCCCTTTACCTGCTCCGGAGCACCAACCACGTAGCGGGGCCACTCGCTGGCCTCCATACGCACCGGCGCCTGATAGGGGCCAAGCTCCCGCTCCGCCTCTTCCAGGGAAGGAATCGGCCCAGCGATTCCCTGCTGAATGCGCCGGCGGAAAAGACGGGCGCTACCCAACAACCGCTGGGCTTCCTGCTCGGTATCGGCACATAGCACTCCCAAAGCAACGATGGCTCGGGGCGCGGACAGATATCTGGAAGGCTTGAATTGCAGCCGATAGCTTTCGACCGCGGGGCGCGTTGGTTCGGGATCAATGAAGTGCGCAAAAGCATAGGGCAGGCCAAAGTGCGCGGCGGCCGATGCGCTCCAGGGACTCGATCCTAAGAGCCAGACCGGCGGCACACCCGGCATGGCCGGTGTAACTTTGATTTTGGCGAACGGATGGTTTGCGGGAAAGTCGCTGTATAGAAAGGCAAGGAGTTCGGTCAACTGCTCGGTGAAGTCATCAGCATGGGCATGGGCATGGATACGCTCGCCACGATCCCGCCGCAAGGCGTAGGTTTCGCGCGCTGTCCCTCCGGGCGCTCGCCCCAGGCCGAGGTCGATGCGGCCGGGATGGAGCGCATGCAGCATTCGAAAGACCTCGGCCACCTTCAACGGACTGTAGTGAGGCAGCAGAATGCCACCCGCACCCACGCGAATCGCCGAAGTCTCGGCGGCCACCCGGGCAATGAGCACTTCGGGAGCTGGGCTCGCAAATGAGTCGATCGCATGGTGCTCGGCGATCCAGTAGCGTTCATAACCGAGGCGGTCGGCTAGACGCGCCAACTCAATCGTATTGTGCAAGGCCTCTGCCGGCGTGGAGCCGGAGGAAACCGGGGACTGATCGACGATGGAGAGCTTCATAGATAAGAAAGAGCGTTCGTAAGGAAGATCGTTTAAGAGTTTACTTGGTGGAAATTTGCTCGCGATGTTGCTTCGCGCAGGTATTCCTTCCTTGCAATTTACTCCTTGGACTCAATCCCTAAAGGCCGCAGACGTTTGATGTTTCAAGGAGTGCGCAGGATGCGGAAGAACAAGGCCTCAAGAGAGATAATTAGCCTTGCTAATTGACTTTTCTTGTGCAAAAATCTTCGCCGTTTCGAGTCCGCATCCGCAGGAGGTCCTGTCTCGCATGTACACGCCCATGAGATGCACATTCACTAATCGGCTCCCGCTCTTACTTTGCCTTACAGCAATCGTTCTTCTGGCCTCGTCAGCATCGGCATTTGCAGCCATTAGCGATCCGGTTCGCGTGGAGCAAGGCCAAGTTGCGGGAACACCGGGCAAAGATGCGGACATCCGAGTTTACAAAGGTATCCCCTACGCAGCACCGCCCGTGGGCGACCTGCGATGGAAAGCACCGCAGCCTGCGCCATCGTGGAGCGGCGTTCGCGACGCCAAAGAGTTTTCCGCCGTTTGCTGGCAGACACCTTATCCGGCGGCGGCATCGATCTACCAGAGCGAGCTGCCAAAACTGAGCGAGGATTGCCTCTACTTGAATGTCTGGACCCCGGCCAAGACCTCGAAAGAAGCCCTTCCTGTGATGTTCTGGATTCACGGCGGCGGATTCACTCGCGGCTCCGGCAGTTCACCTGCTTATGACGGCGAAGCGCTAGCGCGCAAAGGGGTGGTGGTGGTCACCATCAACTATCGCCTGGGCGTCTTCGGATTTTTTGCACACCCCGCATTAACGAAAGAGTCGAGCCATCACGCTTCCGGAAACTATGCCTTGCTCGACCAGATTGCCGCCCTGCACTGGGTGAAAAAGAACATTGGCGCATTTGGCGGCGATCCGAATCGCGTCACCATCTTTGGAGAGTCGGCGGGATCATGGGCGGTCAACGCCCTGATGGCGAGCCCACAGGCAAAAGGATTGTTTCAACGAGCGATCGGCGAGAGCGGCGGATCGTTTTCCCAGATGCGCGGACTGGCCGACGCGGAGAAAGCAGGAGAGACGGTGGCAACGTCTCTTGGCGCAACCGAGGATGTCCTGAAGATACTTCGCAGTAAATCCGCGGAAGAGATCCTCAAGGCAAGCAATGAATCGACCGTGCGTCCGGTAGTGGATGGCTTCGTTCTGCCGGAAACCGTATCGGCCATCTTTGCCCAGGGCAAACAAAACGATGTGCCGTTGCTAATCGGCTTTAATTCCGACGAGGGCCGCACACTGGCCCCGCAGGGCGCAGGCACCAAAGCCGCTCCGTATGTTGAAGGAGTGCGCCAACGTTACGGGTCGCTCTCCGACCAGTTCCTGAAGACCTATCCCGCAGGCTCAGATGAGGAAGCCGTCTCATCGTTCTTTGCCGCATTTCGCGATCAGGTTTTCGGCTGGGAGATGCGCACGTGGGCGCGAATGCAAACTAAGACAGGTCATCATCCAGCATATCTCTACTATTTCACGCGGCGGCCACCCGGCCCGCAGAGCGAGAAGCTGCGCGCCTTCCACGCCGCGGAGATCGCTTATGTCTTCGGTACCTTTGTCTGGAAGTTTCCCTGGGAGGAGGCCGACCACAAACTAAGCGATGTAATCAGCGGCTATTGGGTGAACTTCGCTACAACCGGAAATCCAAACGGCAACGGACTCGCCAAGTGGCCGGCTTACGATCCTGGCAAGGATGAGGCTATGGAGTTGGGCGATCAGGTTTGCGTGCGTACTGCTGTGAACAAGGCAGGGCTGGATTTCTTCGACGCGTATCAGCAATCGATGAGTGGTGGAGGCCGTGGAGTGGCGGCGGGCAACAGGTAGCGTAACGACCATCATTCTCGTTATGCTTTTTAGGAAATCGTGGGGCCGTCTCAATCATGGACGGCCCCATTTAAATTTGGCGCGCCATCAATAGCAATCCTATCGCGATGGCGATAGCTCCAATGATTTGTGCGATGCGTTCGCTGTTCGGCGCGAGGCGCTCTACGGTGATAGCAGCCGTGACCAGGGCCATAGCGCGGAGATCCATTACCCCGCAAACTAAAAGGATCGCCGTTAAGCCTGCGGACGAGTAGCTGCAGTGCAAGCCGAGGCGCATCCCGTATCGCCAGGCGGAAGAGCGGGTGTCCACCAGCAAGGCACAATCGTCGCTATGCGATTCGTCGCTATGCACCTCCTCGCTATGTACTTCCCTGCAGCGGGCCAGATGATGCGCCTTCCATCCGGTGAACTGAAGAGCGCCGGCCAGCAAAAAGACGATACAAACGATGGACGGCGCGAGGCGGGCCAGTGAGGCGTGTTGCATCTCGACCTTCGCAAGGGCCGCGCCCAATGGAAAGATCAAGAGCCCAAATGCGGTCCAGATCAAGAAATACCCTGCTCCTACAAGCAACGTCAGCAGGTCACGCTTAGCACCCAGCGGCTTTCCGCCCGCCTCCTCACTCTTTCCGTTAGCAGGACTATCAATTGCAGGCTTGCCAATTGCAGTCTGGCCAACTGCAATTTTTCCAGTCGCAATCCCGCGAAGTTCCCTGCGATAACGCCACAGAGCCGGGACAAGCGATGGAAGCATCATCGCCGTCATCATCACGAGCCACATCGCAAGAAACGACGCAGCGGCGCCCGGCCAAGTTTGCCCGGGCATCCGCATCCACGCCATTGACATGGTCCAACCGCCTGGCATCGCCATCCCATCCATCGCGGCCATGGAGCCGCACCAGACTATCGCCAGCGCGGCGCTGCCCACAAAGAGCAGCGCTGAAACGCCGAGGAAGGCTTGCTGTGAGAATCGTTCGGAAGCCATGCGTCGTAACTCCTATTCCACAAGTGCCAGTTCCACAAGTTTCCGGTTAGCGCTTGCCGTACTCATCGTGACGACGCCACCAGATGCCTTGTTCATTGCGACCTTTCGGCGCCCGGTCGAGCAACTGATACATGCCCCAGAAGCCATCCACGCCGCGCGCATAGGTTGAGTAGGTGTGGTAAACGATGCCATCTTCGAGCACGAACGCGCTCAGGCCGGGCCGTTCACGCACGTAGGTGGCCGCATCGACTCCGCAAGAGGCGGCAAACTGCACAACGGGTTCGGGCGCCGGTGTCATGTCCATCGCGTGGCCGCCACGGCGATAGTTGTATTCGACGGTGTCTTCCCGTTTTTGCTGCTCGGTAAAGCCAACGCTGAAGTCAAGGTTGAAGTCGGTATTCGACGAAGAAGCCCAGGGGAAAGACCAGCCCATGCGCTGCTTGTACGCCTGGATCTTCGCCAAAGGAGCGCGGGAGACGGCCGCCAGCATGACGTCGTGGTTCGCCAGGTGGACGGCGCTGCCGTCAAACCCATCCGCCACCGACGAGCAGGATGGGCATCCCGCCGCGTACTCCGGACCAAACATGAAGTGATAGATGAGAAGCTGCGAACGCCCCTGGAAGAGGTTCGCCAGGGTTGCACTGCCCTTATCGGTGTCGAATCGATACTCCTTATGGATCGGAACCCATGGAAGCTCCTGGCGGCGCCGCGCCAATTCATCGCCGCGGCGGGTGTGTTCTTTTTCGGCTTCAAGGAGTTGGAGCCTTGCTGCCAGCCATTGTTCGCGGGTTGAGGTCTTGTGAGTCGTCTGGGTCGTCATCATTTTCTTTCCCTCCTTATGGGATAAGTTCGAAGTTTTCTTTCGATCGTTTGCTTCGGGTCGTTTCTTTGATCGTCTCTTCTATCTGGGCGCCGCCGATACCACCTGACGGCCATGAGCTATATTTAGCGCAGGGCATCGAAACAGTGAGAGTGACAAGTGTGGCGGGATTCCGATGGACTCACTGATCACGGCCGCGGCGCGGGCGCTGGCGGCGGGCGATCCTCTCGGCGCACTGAAGCGAGTCGCGCTGCGCGACGATGCGCCGGCGCTTGCGCTTCGAGGCATAGCGATGGCGCAGCTTGGCGATCTCGCCAAGGCAAAGGATCTCCTACGAAGGGCCGCGCGCGCTTTCGGCCCCCAGGAAGCGGTCGCGCGCGCAAGGTGCGTGCTCGCCGAAGCGGAGATTGCGCTTGCCTCGCGCGACTTGGGCCATCCCGCTAAGGCGCTCGATGCGGCGCAAGCAACTCTCGAGGAGCATGGCGACAGGGTGAACGCCGCCCATGCCCGATACCTCCAGGCGCGGCGCACCTTATTGATTGGCCGCCTCGATGACGCGGAGCGCATGCTGGCCGATCTTGATCCGACGGCGTTCCCACCCGCGCTACGAACAGCTCATGCACTGGTGGTTGCGGGCATTGCCATGCGACGCCTACGAACCAAAGCGGCCCGCACCGCTCTTGCCGAGGCAGAGTCGGCGGCACGACATGCACGCATTCCCGCACTGACCGCCGAGGTTGAAAGTGCTTCCCTGCTCTTAAAGACTCCGGCGGCACGCCTGATTGTCCGAGACCGGGAGAGGCTCCTGCTGCTCGAAGAGGTCGAGGAGCTACTCGCATCGGAGGCCCTGGTGGTGGATGCATGCCGCCATCTTGTGCGCGAATCAGGCACGTCTGTTTCGCTCACAAAGCGCCCGGTACTATTCGCCCTGGCGCGCGCTCTGGGGGAAGCGTGGCCCGGAGACGCGGCGAGAGACACACTTCTTGCAAAGGCATTCGGAGCAAAGCTTACCGATGAATCGCATCGAGCCCGGCTGCGAGTGGAAATTGGGCGGCTTCGAAGAATGCTTCGATCCCTGGCCGAAATCCACTCGACAAAACGAGGGTTTGCCCTTGTGCCACGACGGGCCCGCAAGGTTGCCGTGCTGACGAGGCCCGTAGAGGGTGAATACGCGGAGGTCCTCGCTTTTCTTGCCGACGGCGAATCCTGGTCAAGTTCAGCCCTTGCTCTTGCTCTTGGAACCAGCCAGCGGACGGTGCAACGTGCGCTGGATTCACTGGCGGCGGAGGGAAAGATACAGTCCTTTGGCCGGGGCCGAACACTGCGGTGGATGACCCCACCTATGCCCGGATTCGCGACAACGTTGTTACTCCCCACTCCCCTTTCCGATTGAAATAAGATGGAGGAATGAGCCAATCGAAGGCAGAGATCGTCCGCGAATACGGCCCCTTTGTGGGCGTCGATCGTGTACATGGAGTTACGTACGACGGCGAGAACATCTGGTTTGCCGCTGGGGACAGTCTGAATGCCCTCGATCCTGAGAGCGGCGCGACTTTGCGTTCCATCGATGTGGCCGCCCATGCGGGAACCGCATTTGATGGCAAACACCTGTTTCAAATCGCAGAAGATCGCATCCAGAAGATCGATCCGAAGTCGGGAAGCGTGCTTGCCACGATTCCCGCGCCAGGAGGGGGCGGCGACTCAGGACTTGCATGGGCGGAAGGAGCGCTCTGGGTCGGTCATTACCGGGAACGCAAGATCCATCAAGTCGATCCGAATACCGGAGCGGTTCTGCGCACAATCCAGTCGAACCGTTTCGTTACCGGCGTTACCTGGGTAGAAGGAGAGTTGTGGCATGGTACATGGGAGGGCGACGAGAGCGACTTAAGGCGGATCGATCCGCTCACCGGAGAAGTTCTTGACCAGCTTGAGATGCCACACGAAGCGAGGATATCCGGGATCGAATCCAATGGCAGCGATCAATTCTTTTGCGGAGACGGAAGAAGCAGCAAGATCAGGGCTGTCCGGCGGCCTCGGCGCGATGCGAAGAAGAGCGGTAACCGCAAAATCCAAGCCGAAATCAAGAGCAGATAATCGACTGCAATCATCATTAAGTTAAATAAGTTAAAGATGTAAAGATGAAAGATGGGGCTTAAGTTAGCGCCGAGAAGGATTTCCCATCATTTCCCTGATTGCAGTATCCGGCACCGCCGCATAGGAATGGCATTGGTCATTCTTATAGCGCCAACGCTTATAGCGCCAATGCAAAGAATCGCTGTTCTGCCGTTCTAAGGTTAATGCCCTCCAAACTCCTACGAAATTCAGGAAGGCTGTACAGAAAACCACATATTCAATTTTTCAATAAGATTCAAAAAAATTTTGGATTTTTTGGTGCAAAGACTCGGGAAATCGGCTATAGTCTCGTTCCCGTGAGCGGCAAACGTGCAGGAGCATACCGTCTATTACACGTCCGTCTCATGCCGCAGGCTTCCTGCAGGCCCTCAGTAACAACTTTAGTGCTCTGTTTGATCGATAGGCTGCGCTTGTACGAGAGCGACGGGTCGAAGCGGTAGCAAAAGGTGTAGCAAGAAGATGAATGAAGCCTCATTCAAAAAACGGACGTTCGTTATTTAAACGTCCCAGATAAGCGATTCTTTAGGACCCCAAGGAGCAGCTCCATCAAGACAGGAAAGAAAACCCAAGGCAAATAAAGGTGTACCGCAAAAATAGGAGCAGTAAATCAGTGATTCGGGGAAATGGCAGTACCCCGCGAAATTCATATCATTCAGGCTTTTTATTTTTCGTAGGAGGCACAATGCAGCGAGTGAAGAGACTATTTTTCCTGTCCTCAGCGCTGGTGGTCTTGATGGGGTCCCTCGCGGCGTACGCGCAGGTTGATTACTCGACCGCTACGCTCAAAGGCACGGTGTTCGATCCAAACGGAGCGGTCATTTCCGGGGCGACCGTTACGGCGACCAATCCAAGCACAGGAATCAGCAAGACAACCAAAGCCGGGTCCGATGGGGTTTACCAGATTCCGGCGCTGCCGCCCGGAGCCTACCAGATCACGATTGAATCTCCGGGATTCAGCAAGGAAGTAACCAAGGGCGTTCAATTGTCCGTGGGACAAAGCGCCCTCTATGACGTTCATCTGAAAGTCGGAACCGTTAACGATGTGGTTGAGGTTTCCGGCGATAGCGTCGCTTTGATTCAGACCGAGCAGACGCAGCAGGCCAATACGATCAACCAACTTCAGGTTGACGAACTCCCCAACATCAACCACAACATCACCCAGCAGGTCTACACCCTGCCGGGCGTGGCCAATGCGAATTCCCCACGCAGCCAGAACCCCGGGTTCACGGGTTTCGGCACCACGGGATTTTCTATCGGCGGCAGCAACGGCCGTAACAACCTCTCCACGATTGACGGCGGCGAAAACGAGTACGGAACAGGACAATACCGCGTCACGACCATTCCGCAGGACACCATCCAGGAATACCAGGTGAACCGCAACGGCTTTGCGGCGGAGTTCGGCTTCACGAATGGCAGCGCCATCAATATCGTGACCAAAAGCGGCGGCAACCGGTTGCACGGTACCGTTTACGGACAATTTCAGAACCACAACACGTCGGCCACCAATTTCTTCAATGGCCTTGAACAATTGCCGCGTGCCTACGACCAGGAGAGCTATGCCGGATTCACAGTCGGCGGCCCGATCAAGTCCGACAAGTTGTTCTTCTTTGTTGCCTACGAATATCGCAACTTGAATATCCCCGATTTCACCAATGCCAATATTCTCACGGCGCCGACCGTACTCGGACCCACCTCCGTGCAAAACACTTACGTCAATGCACTGAAGAACTCCGGGGATCCATTTCTCATCGGGTTCGCCAACGGAATCACTCCGGGACTTACGCCCATCAACAATCCCGCGTTGAAGACGATCCTGACCAAAGAAAACGGAATCTTTATCGATCCGCCAAGGCTGCACAACACACTGATGCGCTTCGACGCACAGCCAAACGGCACGAACTCCGTCAACCTGCGACTCGAGTACTCGCATGATGACGGCAATGTGGGGAATCCCGATGCCAGCGGACTTTTTACCCGCGATTTCAGCATCCTGACCACATGGAACCACACATTTACGCCATCGCTGATCAATCAAGTCCTGGTGCAGGTTGTGCCCAAGAACGTGGCCAACAACCTCTCCACGGCTCCCTTTCAAGGCGTCAACTTCGGCCTAGGCAATCTCAACGTCGGCGGCCTTGGCGGCACCTCCACCTTTGGCAGCCCTTCGCTCGTTCCTTACCTTGCCCACCAGCGCCGCTATCAATTTGAGGACAACCTCACCTGGAGCCACGGCGCACACACCATTAAGGTTGGCGCTTCCATGCGCATTGCGAACTACAACGTGGAAGACGATCTCTGGTTTAACAACGAATTTGACTTCAGAGACGGAGTGATTCCACTCATCAGCCTTGCGCCCGCAGCGGTACAAGGCCACCTGGCAGCCTTCAATCTCACGCATGGTTTTCCTGCGACCGGGCCAACCAACACGAACCTGACCGCTCCACAGTCCTTTGCGTTTGGCATTCCCGCGGACGTCCTTGCAGGAAATCTTCCAACGGCGGCTGGTCCCAGCAATCCCAAGTGGGTAGGTACCGGCAAGTATTTCGGCAGCTATATTCAGGATAGCTGGAAGTTCAATCCCCGCCTCACGCTTAGCGGCGGAGTGCGCCTGGACTCCGACTCCGAACCGACGCCTCTTAGCACGAGCTTTTATGCCTCACCGAGGCTGGGCTTAGCATGGGATCCGTTTGGAGACCAGAAGACGGTGGTTCGCGCAGGCGGCGGCATCTACTTTGCTCCTGTCGACGTCCTGATTCCGTCCTATGCCTCTCTTCTGGATGGAAGCGGAAAGTACATCAACGAACTGCTTGGCATTCTCAGCGCGACCGATCCTCGCGTTGCGGGCCTTTGGCAGAGAGGAATCGCCGAGGGCGAGTTGCCCTTCGGCCATCTCACGCCCCAAGACTTTGCCGCCGTGGGCTTCAATTTCCTGACGCCGGGCAATCTGGTCGCTTACACGACAACGCCCAACTATAAGAACCCGTACTCGGTTGAAGGCAGCTTTAGCATCGATCGCCAGCTTGGAGCAAACTACTCCCTGGAACTCGGCTACAACATGTACCACGGCGTCCACCTGCAGATGCCGCTGGAGACCGGATTCAACCAGATCAGCCCCGGCAGCCAATTCTGCCCAACAGCGGCATGCACGGACGCCACCGGCGGCCCGCTCTATGTGCCCAACAGCAACCAGATCCAACACACGACCTACGAATCGAATGCCAGCTCGATCTACCATGGACTTACAAGCTCGCTGACCAAGCGTTTCAGCCATGGCTTCCAGTTCCAGGTGAACTACACTTGGAGCAAGACCATCGACAACACCATCGACTTCGCCAGCTTCCAGAACTGGTTCCGGCCAAGCTTGCTGAACACGTATCGGGCGGTTTCTGTGTTCGATGTGCCTCACACCGTGGTCGCCAATGCGGTTTACAACACGCCTTTCAAGGCAGGCACCGGGAAATTCCTCGACAGCGTTCTCGCGGACATCTCCCTTGCGCCAATTGTGACGGTTCGCAGCGGTTTGCCCTTCTCGATCCGTACGCCCGGCTTGGCAAACGTAGTCGTACCGAATCCAATCACGCACACGTTGACACTCCAAACCGGTCAAGACCAGAACTATGCAATGCCGTTTGGCGCGACGCGTGACTCCAACCGGGGCGCGATGTTCTCCACAACCGACCTGACCTTCCGGAAGGCGTTCTATCTCAATCGGGACCGCGGGATTCACCTGGACCTCTCGGCGACGGGAACCAATATCTTCAACCGCGTCAACTTCAACAAGGTCAGCGATGTGTTTGACAACGGTCTGCCGTTGGCCGGCACCAACAACTTATTCGATCCGATCAACGGTCCCTTCACCGGGTTGCACGGAGTTAAGCCAACCAGCGCCAGCCAGGTGACACAGCCTTTGTCCTACTCGTCTGCGGATACACCCCGCCAGATTCAGTTTGGATTGAAGGTGGCGTTCTAACTCGATTCCGTCCGGCGCAAAGAGTGCGCCGGAAAGAATCGATTTTCGATCACGATTCAAAAAGAACCGTCAGGCTCCCTACGGGACCTGACGGTTTCTTGTTTTATGAGCCGTCTGCCATCCTGCCTGCAGATCATTGGAGTCACCCAGGTTTTTCGGACGGCCCATGAACATTGCATCCTCACCTCGCCCGCCCTCTCGGCTCTCCACCCGCCGTCTTTCCGCTTTCCGATATGCCATCTATTCGGTAGACCGTCTTTCCGACACGCCACCTTTTCGATAGACCAGCGAAAGCCCCGCAGCAGATTTTCAGGACGGCGCGGACCAGGATCTCCGGAATCAAAGTAGAATAGTTGCCGGGTCCGTGCTCCCCATGAAATTTGCTATCGCCTTCGCCTTGCTGTTCGTGTCATCGTCCGCAACGTCCGCAATCGCGCAAGACCAGCCTGTCCACATCGAACCCAGAGGCAGGATGGCCTCCAAGGACTTGGGCCCTCTGCGAGGAGATACCAGGGTTGAGCCGATGCCCGTTACAGAAAACGACTCACCTTCGCCAAGGTTCACGCTCTGGGAGACCCCGGAACAACTTCACCAGAGGGCTGGGATGCCCGCTGAGTTTTTTGTAAACGACATGAATCAGTTTGTACCGGCAGCCGAATACGCAAAGAAGGGATTCGGCGACCTGAGGGCCCAGGAAGTTTTCTCCAGAAATACCAATGCCGGGAAGATTCGCATTGTGATTGGAGTCACGCCTATCGGCGCGGCATCCATGGAAACGAGGCGAGTTGGAGCCGGTTCCTTGAGAGGCGCAGCAAAAGGGCCTTCGCCCGACGAAGGAACTCGCGGCTCGATCACCTCTCCACACAGCGCCGATTCGCGGGTTGCGTTCGTCGATTTTATTTTTGACCGGAAAGACGTCCGCTTGCGCGAAGCCCTGGCAGCCATCAACGAAGCCCGCGATTTATGCGCCGACCGCTGCGTACTGGTCGGCTTTCCCAGCATTGCTCCGAAGGTGATCGCGGAACCCCTGGAAGTCGCCCAAACGCAAAAGGACCTGGCTTCACGCATGACAGCCGCATGGGAGTTCGACGGCAAAGGCTATGTGCCCGGATTGGAGATCTGGTACAGGGTTCGCATGGAAGACGTGGATCTGGAGCAAAGCCCGATCCGAAAGATCACGATGGGACTAGTGAATGCCGAAAAGGAGCAGTCCGACAGGATGCTTACCTCAACCCGTACAAGCGGCCCCAGTGTGCTGAATCCGTGGCAACCCTGAGCCGTTCCCTCAAGCTGTTTCTCCCATTGCTAAAAAGACGGATTATCAAAGAAGCGATTACCAAAGAAACCACAAAATCAAGGCCGTGTGACCTTAAAATTCGGGTCACAGCTAGGCTGTCCTTGATATGATGGCGTCCCTTATGAGCCAGTCCCAAAATCTTCTATCAGGCATTCGAGTGATCGACTGCGGAACCTATATTGCCGGACCGGCGGCGGCAGCGGTCATGTCGGACTTTGGCGCGGAAGTCATCAAGATCGAACGGCCTCCGATGGGCGATCCATATCGATATCTTTCACGCGTGCCTCTTATGCCTGTTTCGGAACATTTGTACTGCTGGATTCTCGATGACCGCAACAAGAAGAGCCTCGCACTCAACCTGGGGGATGACTCGGCCCGCGAGGTGCTACTGAAGCTGGTCGCGACAGCCGACGTTTTCATCACGAACTACCAGCCCTCCCTTGTCCAAAAATTCCGGTTGGGATTTGAAGAGCTAAGCGCAGTGAACGACCGGCTGATCTATGCGCATGTGACGGGATATGGCGAGGCCGGAGATGAGGCGGAAAAGCCCGGATACGACATCACGGCTTACTGGGCACGCTCGGGGCTTATGGGATTCATGCACAATGCAGCCTCAGAGCCTTGCCAATCGCCGGCCGGATTCGGGGACCATCCCACGTCGATGACGGTTTTCGGCGGCATCATGATGGGCCTCTACCGGCGGGGAATCACCGGAAAGGGCATGAAGGTCTCAACGTCGTTGATGGCGAACGGAGCATGGTCGAATGCGTGCTCGATCCAGGCCGCCCTGGTGGGAGCAAAGTTCCATCCGCGCTGGACACGAAAAACCTCGCCAAATCCCACAGTCAATCATTATGTGACCCGCGACCAGAAACGCTTCATTACATGCTGCCTCGATCCAAGCAAGGATTGGGCGAATTTGTGCCGCTCCCTGGGCAGGGCCGACCTTATCGAAGATGAGCGGTTCCGCACGCCTCAAGCGCGCAGCGCAAACGCCGCCGCCCTGATCGCAATCATCGATGAAATTGTAGGGTCCAAAGACATGCGGGAGTGGGTTCACATCTTCCGCGAGAACGATGTGATTTGGGGCGCCGTGCCGGATAACGCGGATTTGCCATCGGATCCCCAAATGGAAGCAAATGGAGTTTTTGCGGAAATTTCACCAGGCCTGCGCACCGTAAGCAGCCCGTTGAATTTTGCAGGCGTGGAGAAGGTGAAACCATCCATGGCGCCGGAGGTGGGTGAACATACCTTGCAGATCCTGGAATCTCTGGGATACACCCAGCAAACGATTCAGGAGTTGATCGAGAAGGGCGCAGCCATGGCGGGCAAACACGCAACGGGCGCAGCAGCGGACTGAAGAGGTTGGAAGACAGCCCGCGCTGTAGCACCCGAACTAAGTTAGAAAGGGGTTGGCATCGATCTCCAATGGGCCCGTATAGCAATCGAGCGCCTGAAATCGAGCTTTCAACCGAGAAATGTAGTCATTCGCATTGGAGTCGGCGCCAGGGAAACCATTACAATAATAGCGGGATTCGCGAGATGCTTTTGAGCCATTCTCCTATCTGCCGATTCCTCATATTTGTGCTCTTGACTCTCGGTTCCCTCCCGCTCAAAGCACAGCGCTTCAGCTTCAAGAGTTACGGGCAAGAGCAGGGCCTCACCAACCTCTCTGCAACCTGCTTATACCAGGACCATCGCGGTTTCCTGTGGGTGGGAACGAATAACGGACTCTTCTGGTATGACGGGAACATCTTCCGAAAATTTCTATCCGACGAATTGACCGGCAAAGCAGTTATCGAATTGCGCGAGTCTCCAGACGACAATCTATGGATCGCCACGCGGTCGGCCCTATTCCGGCGAGATGGAAAGAACCTAACAAGAGTCAACGCAGACAAGCCTTTTGAGGTTATCGGCGGCGGAGCGGAAGGGGGAGGCACCCTCGCGACCGACCGGAACAGCAGAGTGTATCTTGCCACACGACAGGGGCTCGGCCGAGCTCAACTAGAGGCGGATGGCTACCATCTCCGGTTCTTAACGGACACCCAAGCGAACAGCGTGGGGCTCGATGCTGACGGGAATGTCTGGTTCGGCTGTCGCGAAAGCCTTTGCCGCCTCGACGAGCGCGATCAATCGCAAGATGTAGGCCTACAATACAAGCTCCCAGCCGACCATTGGGGCAGTATCCTAGCCGACGCCAGCAGGAACCTCTGGATCCGCAGCGCGCGCCGGCTTTTTGAATTGGAGAAAGGCAAACAAGAGTTTGCCCCTCAGGACAGAGCTCTTCGCGCCTTCGGAACGTCTTTTGGTCCTCTTGTTCAAGCTGCAAAAGGCGGCGTGATGGTTCCCATGAATACCGGGCTCGCCATTCCCACGGGAAATCAGTGGAATGTGATCGGTTCAGAAAAAGGGCTGGTCGGAGAGTCGCTGTGTTGCACATTACGCGACAAAGAAGGCTCCTTGTGGATTGGCATGCACGGAACCGGACTATTGCGCTGGTTGGGCGACCAACAATGGGAGAGTTGGACCAAAGCGGACGGACTCTCCAGCGACATGATGTGGGCCCTTCGGCGCGACTCACACCGCAACCTATGGGCTGGATCGGAAAACGGCCTCAACGAAATGACCGGAGTGGATCCGCGGCAAAACGGAGGGAAAGAGAAAGCCTGGCATGAAATCAAAGAGCTGCACGGCATGAAGGTAAGAGCTGTGGCAGTTGGCCCGGATGGAGCGATCTGGGCGGGGTCGAACCCGGGAGGAGTTTTCCGGCTCAATGATCGCGGGGTGCTTACTACGAAATACGGGCCTGAATCCGGGCTCTCCAGCCAGGGTGTCTGGGCCATTCTCGTGGACGGCAACAATAGGGTATGGGCAAGCACCACCAACGGCCTGTTTTACAGCACCTCCGCAGCGACCAACCCTAGGACACTTCGCTTCGAGCGAGTCAAAGATCTGGAATCCGACCCCGGGGAAAATTTCACTCAGGCAATCATCGACAAGCGAGGTTGGCTTTGGGCTCCAGGATCCAGAGGCTTGGCATGCTTGCGCAATGGACGATGGACACGATATGGCGTAAACCAGCACTTGAAGAGCGACTCCGTCTACAGTGTGGCTGAAGACACGCAGGGAGCGTTGTGGATCGTCTATTCCGAAGCCGTCGGCATCAGCAAAATGACATTTGAGGGCGGCCAGCCAAAATTAGAACATATTGGCCTTAAAGAAGGTCTGCGCTCCGAGAAGGCTTATGTTGTAGGCCGTTCGCCCAAGGGCTCGGTCTGGGTGGGAACCGACCAGGGCCTCGATGTGTTGTTGCCAGCGGATCCCAACGTTCCAGACAAAGGCACGCTCGACCCATTGAACAAAAATAACTGGCGCCATTATGGAAAACCCCAAGGCCTGGTATGGGAAGACGTCGATAGCAATAGTTTTCTGGCCGAGGATAACGGAGACATCTGGATCGGCACCAGCCACGGTCTTGCACGCTTTCGGCCTAGCGCCGCTTCTCTTCCGGATGAAGAGCCCAAAGTCTCCATCGTATCCGTCAAGTTTGGTGAAAAAGAGAACGTTTCTTTCGCCTCTTACGCCCTGGAGTCAGACAAGAAGGTGCCGCACTCCTGGAATGTTCCCTATTCGCAACGCTCCCTGGATGTTCTATTCAGTTCCCTGACATTTCTCCATGAAGATGAAATCAAATTTTATTATCGGTGGCAAAGCGAGAGTAAGAGCAATGGGCACAGTGCGAGTGAAAGTAAAGAGGATGGCTGGATCGAATTACCCACGAGAGAGTTTCACTTCGAGGGCCTTTCCCCTGGCGCTCATACCCTTGAGTTCGCTGCAGAGATTCCAGGCAAAGGCCAGGGGCCAATCACCAGCCTGTCTTTTTCAATTCAGCGCCCATTTTGGGAAACAATATGGTTTTGGACCGCCATGTGCATTGCCTTGATCTTTGCCATCATCTGGGCGTGGCAGTGGAGGATGGACCTGGTGCTGCGCCAGAGGGCGAGGCTGGAAGAGGAGGTAACCGCACGAACAGCAGAGCTTCGAGCGGCAAACTACGACCTGGCCACGGCGCGGGAGGCCGCCGAAGTTGCCAGTAACGCCAAGAGCGCATTTCTAGCCAATGTAAGCCACGAAATCAGAACGCCGATGAATGGAATCATCGGAATGGCGGAGTTGGCGCTTGCCACCGACTCGACCGAGGAGCAAAAGCAATTTCTGGGCCTGGTCAAATCCTCAGGACATTCCCTTTTAACCGTAGTCAACGATCTCCTGGACTATGCGAAAGCCGAGGCCGGCAAGTTTGCGCTCGATCCAGTCCCCTTCCACCTAAGAGAACTTCTAGATTGCACCAAAGAATCGTTCAGCGCCGCAGCCAGAGAGAAGAGGCTGAAGCTCAAGGTTCACATTGACGAAGGCGTTCCCGATTCCCTTTTTGGGGATGCGGTTCGCCTGCGGCAGGTACTTACGAACCTGGTTGGCAACGCGATCAAGTTTACTGCGGGAGGCGAGGTCAACATTTTGGCGTCGGTGGCGGGCACCGATTCGAGCGAGAACGACCGGGAGAGAGTTAACCTACAGTTCTCCGTGCAAGACACCGGAATTGGAATCACAAAAGACAAATTCGAATCGATCTTCGATCCATTCGAGCAGGCAGACAGGTCTACCACCAGAAAATTTGGAGGCACGGGACTGGGGTTGGCAATCTGCGCGCGCATTGTGGAATTGATGCAGGGGAAAATCTGGGTAGAGAGCGAGTTGGGAGAGGGCAGCACCTTCCACTTTACGATCTGGGTGGAACACGCCCCGGAGATGCAGGCCACTCCAGCCTTAGTCAACGGCGATGGAAGTTCCAAGCAATCGAGCCGACCACTACGAATCCTGCTCGCCGAAGACAATCGGATCAACCAGAAGCTCGCTACCATTCTGCTGGAAAAAATGGGACACAGCGTTACAGTTGCCGAGACGGGCAAGGCCGCTCTGGCGTTCCTGGATCGCTCTTCTTTCGACCTGGTCCTAATGGATATGCAGATGCCGGAGATGGACGGGTTTGAAGCAACCGCCGCGATTCGGCATCGAGATTTGATTCAGGGCACGCATACACCCATCATTGCCCTTACCGCCCACGCAATGAGAGGCGATGAAGAAGAGTACCGCAAGGCCGGAATGGACGGTTTCGTGTCCAAGCCCATTTCCCGCGGGCAATTGGAAGCGGCGATCGAGAATGCCGTTCCTGCAAACCTGCAAAATCCTTCCCTATAAGCCGGTTTTCGAGGCTTCATGAAATTCGCTCACAGGAAGGCTATTTTCTTCACGGCAAAGTTATTCAGGTTGGGAAACACACTGGGAAGATCCGTATCTGCAACGCCAAACCACGAAGCTAGTGTCGCTCCATATTGATCGAGAGAGGTGCTCGGCAGCCAGCGGCCATTGTTCCCCGCGTCATCCGGGCCACCCAAAGCCTGCACCGGAAACTTTCCATACATATCGCCACCCTTCACAGAGCCGCCCATAATTAGGTGGTGGTTGCCCCATGCGTGATCGCTTCCGCCGTTGGTGTTGTTCTGCAAAGTCCGGCCGAAATCGGAGAGCGTAAAGGTGGTGACCGAATTGGCGATGCCAAGTTCCTGCGTTGCAGTGAAGAACGCATTCATGGCAGCGCTGACTTGCGCTAACTGAGTCGGCTGCGCTCCCGTCAAAGTGCCCTGGCCGCTATGCGTATCGAAGCCACCCTGGGAGCAGAAGAAGATTTGCCGCTTTAGGCCGAGTGCGGCCCTGGCCTGAATGATTTGGGCAACTTGCTTGAGTTGGCCTCCGATGCTCGTGTTGGGAAAGGCGGTGGCCAATGCCGGTTGTCCATTCAAAGCGCTGCTGAGCAGTTGACTATAGAGAAACGCCTTGGAGGTAATCTGGCTGGCATCCTGAATCAGGTTCACGCCGGTATCGAAGGTAAGCAGCTGCTGCATTGCCTGGGTGCGGGCCGTGCAATCGCTCGTGGAGGGCCCGGTGGAGCAACTTACCCCAGGATTGCCTGCATTGCCGGGTATTACCGCAGCAGGAAACGTTTCAGCGCCATTGCAGAACACCGGCGCCCCGGCCACCGAAACAGCGGTGGGATATTGGGATCCGGCATTGGCACTTTGCATGAGATCCGCAATCTTTCCGCCCCAGCCGAGACTATCGATGCTATTCGAACTCGAGGTCTGCCATTCCTTCTGCTGATCGGAGTGCGAGAAAAGATTGCCCGGCAGAGGCACTGAGCCAGCCTGAAATTGCGCGCGAGTGATCGGCTGAACCAGAGGACCAACGTTGGCCTGAATCGCAACCACCTTGTTATTCACAAGCTGCTGCATTTCGGGCATGGAAGGATGCAGTGCAAACGGCGTTGGCGGGGTGGCCAGGGTGACGGGAAGAAGATTCCCCTGTGGAATCGCCAAGCCGGTGGTAGAACCGCCGCGCAACGTGGAGTAGTTGGCGTAACCGGCAGTATCGAACGGCACAATGAGGTTGTTGCCATCGTTGCCGCCAAAAAGAAAAACGCATACCAGGGCTTTGTAGTCGGTGACCGCCTGCGCGTATGCGTTGAGCGTTCCAAACCGCGTAAACGCCGAACCCGCTCCCAGAGCCACTACCGATTTGCACGTACATTCAATAAATTTGCGCCGCGAGATTGTCATGTTTCTTCTCCGATCAGTGGATGATCTGGTATTGAGAGCTGCTGAGCACCAAGTAGATGGCAGTACGAGCCTGGGCATCCGGATCCGAACTGGCCGGAAGGTGCGACAACATGTTGATGATCGCGTTCCTCATATCCGTGGACATCTGGCTGTGCATGAACTTCGCATTGAGCTGGTCTGTAAGCTGATCGGGCGAGAGACCGCGGAACGGTGAAAAATCCATGGTAATTCCCTGCCCCGTCAATGAGTTCCTGATAACGCTGTCGATCCAGTTGGCCCGCGCCAGCGTAGTGGACGTGGTTTGAATGGCAAATTCGGGGCCCACGAGAGTGGTACCCGGAATCGTGTAATCGGGCGGAAAGTAGTTGAAGACGCTCGGTGAAAAGAGAACGTTCTGCCCCATCCGATTTCCGGCGGCCGGCAAACCGTTGGCGAATGCGTTCGGATCGTTCACAGTAAAGCCCAGCCCTCGCAATACCCCAGTGATAAGGAGAACCGGCTCACGGAGATGACCGAAGGAGACCGGCGATTCCGCAATATCACCTTGACGCGCTTCCGGATCAAGCAGGATTGCTCGAAGCACAGCCTTCAAGTCGCCGCGCGTCCCCGCGCCATTGTTCTTGAAAACCGCCGACACCCGCGCCACATAAGCGGGACTTGGATTGCTCGTCACCAGGTGCTGAATCAACTGCTTGCTTACAAAGGGCGGGAGATTGGGATGAGCGAAGACATTCGCAAGCGCGGCATCAAGGTCTTGTTGCGTGGTCTGTCCAGCGGGCAGTACCTGCCCATTGAGCAATGTTTTCGCTCCAGCGTCGTGGTGGACATCGACTGAAACCATGCTGGTCGTCCAATCGGCCTGGTTCGTGCCGGTGGGAAAGGTCTGTGAGGCGGCGCAGCAGTTCTTGTAGGTCCAACCGGTGAAGGCGCGGGCAAACTCCTGGATCGTCGCCTGACTGTAGGTCGGAATCGTATTGCCCTGACCATCGAGCTGCGGAGTTCCATCGTCGTTGAGCAGAACTGTGCCCAAGGTAAACAACTGCATAAACTCACGGGCATAGTTTTCGTTGGCGATGGCGCCGCTGGCGGCCTTAGCGCTATTGGCCATATCGAGATACCACCCCATCGCGGGACTCAAAGTCACGTCTTTCATTACCTGGTCATAGGTGGCAAATGCGTCCGCATTGAGCAGCCGGAGGTAGGGATTGTAGGCAGGAGCAATATTGATCGTAATTCCAGAAATGACCCAAACCTGGCTAAGAGTGAACGCAGATCGCTGGCGAAGCTGGTCGCTTCCCTGCAATGCATTCTGAAACCAGCGCTGCTGCACGCATCCGAGTGGAAAATTTGGGCAGGGAGAATTCGCGGGAAGAGGATTCGGAACATCCGGCCACGTCGAGAGGGGCGTCTTGGTCGAATCCATTTGCTCGGTCATGTAGTCCGACATGCCAAAGCCGGGATGCGCGCCATCCAGTTGCTGCACATGATTGATGTCGGCCGCCGTGGGACCGAACGTTGCATGATCGAGGAATCGCGCTGCCGCGGCGCTGCTCAAACTAGTGGGAGGGACGGGGGTAGGACTTGGCGTTGGAGTGGCTACCGGCGTAGGTGTCGCGACCGGTGTTGGAGTTGGGGTAGGCCGCCCATTTGTGCTGCCTCCTCCGCTCCCGCAGCCGGCACAGATCATCAACCCCAAAGAAACAATTAAAACCAAAATAATCGAGTGCAGTCGATGTGGCCGAAACGATCCGTGCATCACAGGGCGCGCCTCCGTGGCAGAGTTATGTACAGTAAGCTTCACTCTGCCAGATTCTTAATAGTTTCTAACTATTCAACTGAAGGAGCGATGCTAATTGGGTGGAGACGCTTTGGTCAAAAGACAAACGTGTATTTGAAGATCGAGCTTTCACCAGATCGCATGGTGGACGATTGTCGACCAAGGGCCTGAACTATGGGCCATTACAAACAGCCGCAGGCTGCGGGCAATAGAGGGATTGCAGGCGGACAAAATCTTATCGAATGGGGACGGTAGGAATGGCGAGGCAGATGAAAAGCGGCAATCAGTAACGATTCCCGCCTGCGGCGGAAACGTTTCGGTAACCGCCCCGAGGTGAAAATCTCTCAAGGAATCCTGCGGCTATATCCACCACCCGGCTTCCCTTCTCAACATATTCGGGCATGCGGTTCCAGATTTCTTCCAGCTTTTCAGGATTCTGCGACGCAAAAACCGCCACACCTATCCCGGCGACAGCAAGGCCAGCAGGCTTGCGTCCAGACATAAAAAGGGCGGCGCCTGCCGCAATCGAACCAAACACCAGTGTTTTTTTCCAATCCATGCCCGTTAACGCCCTCCTGGGAGACTGTATTCCACAAACCGCAAGTGATTAGAGAGGCTCCTCCCTAGGTTCGTTGCCCAGCCCTGCAGCCAGAATACCTTTTAGACATCCACTGAAAAGATTTTGGAAATTTTTCTGTGCATTTTCGCGTTCTCGGGGTAGAATCCTCGAACTTTAGAAAAGATTAAGCAAGAAGGAGCGTGGGCGTCGACGATTAGGGGGTTGACGCCCACTTGGGGGTACTGCGTATGTTGCGTTATCTACATAGACTAAAACTATGCAAAAAGGTTTCGTCTTTGTCCGAAAATTTACATAATTAAACATTCGTTTTCAGTACCTCCCTCCTTCCCAAAGAAAAAAGCCTCTCGCATTTTCAGCGAGAGGCAAAAAGAAGAATCAAAGGAAACAAGAAATAGAGAGAGAGGAGGAGAAAAATTTACAGCATGGTGGCGACCAGATCCCGAATCTTTAGCCGCGAGTAATGCAAGGCTTCTTGCGATTCTCTTTCGGTTAAGCCAAACAGCCATGCGATTCTGCCGTGATTGTAGCCTTCCACATCGTGCAGAATGAAAATCAACCTTTCCGTTGCCGGAAGCTGCAAAACCGCGCGCTCAAGAAGAACACGCTTCATGTTTCTACCCGCCACACGGGTTTCAGAAACCAAGGGACGGTCGAGGGTCAGAGTTCCTATGGGCATATACTCGCGAATCTCCGCGAGAAATGCGCGATCAATCTGCTCGGGTGTGGGGCGATCGGAGCCGGCGAAAGCGCGCAAGAATACGTTCTCGCTCAAGCGTTCCGCGGCCAACTCGTGATCGGTCATCCAAAAAGCCAACGAATAGACCCGATGGCAGTTCTCTTGGTAAATCTTGCCGTATTGTGTACCTGGGGCTTCCGTAGCAGGAGCGAAGGTCAATAGATTGTGAATCGCACTCTGTTGGCTGCTTGCCATTTTCCACCGCTTTCCGCCCGTTAGGGCTTTGATAGCACTGCCAGCGTCGCTATATCCCTGCCGCAAATCTTTCTGTGCGGCTTTTCTTCGACTCGATTCCTGGATACCCCTACGCTGGTGTTGCTCTAGGGGGATTGTTTGCGTCGTTCCTACCGACATGCCTCCTGTAATAGCAATCGTGTTGCCCAAAGATTTCGATTTGGCTGATACGAAAATACTTAATTTTGTAAAGGTTTGCTTTTCAACGTGTTAGGAGTTGATTCCGGAGGTTCTTCAGGAGCCTTGTCCCATTCGAGGCGCACTAGGGCCGATTCCGCAGACGCGAAGTTGGAACTTGGATGCCACTTTTGCGAATCGTAATACGCAAAATAATCCGAGACCCAAGTAAAAATTACGGACAGGAGGCTACAGACAGGGTTAAGGTTACCTGACTGCCAATACCTCGCGGACATGATCGCGAGCCAGGAAAAATTTAACCGATGAAAAACCTTTGAAGAGTCCTTCGATGTGGCGGTTGTTGAAAACCCGCTTGAGGCCGAACTCCCTGGTCGGCTCCAGTTCCAGAGCGCCTGACTCCGCAATGTGATAACGGGAATAAGGATAATCGGGACCGGCATCCTGCGTATGGAAGAACGCCAGGAGAACGCCTTTGGGTTTGACGATCTGTGCAAGCCTCTCGGCAGCAGGCTTTACCAAAGATTCATCCAGGTAATCGAAGACATCCCAACAAAGAACCGCGTCGAAAAAGTGCTCCGGGTGGTTCAGGTTATCGACAAGAAATTTCTCTACGTCGAGAACCTCCGAGCCTTCGACTTTCTTGCGATAGTCGGCGTTGGCAGAGGAGCGCAGGAGATCTTCCGTATAAGCGCGTCCACCATAGCCAGTAAGAAAGGAGATATTCGCCGCCGAAGTGGGGCCAAGGTCGAGAATGGAAAGCTCTTTTGAGCCAGATAGGGAGCGGGTGAACTCCGTAAAACCCGTTGAGCGCCGCCTGATCCTTTGGCTTACTCCCGCCGCGCTCGCTGTCTTGGGCCGGTTTTCACCCGCGCCACGAAACCATCGCATGAAATCATGTACCACCGGCTCATTCTAAACGGTTTTCTACTCCGCGAATGAACTGTGTCCGGCGGCAACGAGGCTAACGCCATTGGTCGCGCCAGGTGCGGCGGAAACCGTTTTGCGCTGCTCGGGCTTCGCTTCTTTCTGTAAGTCGATCGATCCCTTGAAAAAGGCGCCATCTTCGATCACGATCCGTTGGGTGGAGATGTCTCCAACCAAAGAAGAAGACTTCCTCAACTCGACGCGCTCGGAGACGTTGACGTTTCCATCGATCTTGCCGTGCACCACCAGCTCGCGGGCATGAATCGTTGCGCGAATGCGGCCATTCGGGCCGATCACCAGGCTGTGGTTGCGCAGGTCGATGCTGCCTTCGACCTCGCCATCGAGATACAGATCTTCGCTACCGCTCAGTTCACCTTTTACGAAAACCGATTTTCCGATATGCCCTACTTCGGCACGAAATGAGTCCACGGGCTTGGGGGCCGGTTCATGAGCACGGGTTTCCCGATTCGGTGAAACAGGGGCCGCGGTTGGACCGGGATTCGGCACCGGCGCGAGGCTGGGTTGAGAAGCTTGCGAAGGACTTGGCGGTGAAGATTTATCTGATTTCCACATATTGGCTCCAAACACTTTTCTTCCAAAACAATTTAGCTGACTATACTGAAGGGCCGGTACGAGCGAGAAGGTTACTTAAGCGCCATAACCTGGGCGGTTACCGGAGGACGCGGGCATGAATGTTCTATGAGCCATCTTGGCAGGCGCGAAGCTCTCCTCGTGGCCTTGTCCTCAGAGCATGCCACATTGGGCAAATTACCAAATATCAGAACTTCGATTTGTCCAATCCAAGTTGCAAAACACGAAATACGGCAGCCGATTTTTCCAGCGGTATGGCTTCGGCGCGAATGTCAGGACGAAGCCCGATGTGATTTAGCGCGGCCTTAATGTCTTCTTCCCGATAGCTCTTCTTCAGGTTATTGAGAAGAGTCTTCCTCTTCATGGCAAAGGCAAGCTTTAAGAAAGCGATAAATCCCTCAGCCGGTACGCCAAGTTCGTCGAACCTCGGCGCGAGCTTAAGGCGTAGAACCGAGGAATAGACCTTGGGCGGCGGCTTGAAGGCTCCGGGTGGAAGGGTGAACAGTTTTTCCACGCGCGCGTAAATTTGGGCGGTGGCGGAGAGCAAGCCAAAGTCTCGAGTGCCTGGCAGCGCGACAATCCGCTCTGCGACTTCGCGCTGCACCATGATTACGACAAGATCGAAGAGCCGGTGAAACTCGAAGATGCGCAGCAGAATGTCCGAGGTAATGTAGTACGGCAGGTTGCCGAGCACGCATGCACGGTCGGAACCGGACGGCCCGCCGCCTTGAGGGCGAGACATGCCTTGCAGAACGGCTTCAAAGTCAACCGAGAGGACGTCTCCCTCCAGCACCTCAAGTTTTGGCGGACCAACCATCGCGATATCGCTGGAGCCAATCGATGCTTGGGGATCTCCAAACTTCTGGCGGAGTTCGGCTGCCAGCACCCGATCCAGTTCCACCGCAATTACGTGTTGCGCGGACCGCAGGAGCGGCTCGGTTAAAACTCCCTTTCCCGGCCCAATTTCCATGACCGTGCGCTGAGAGACATCGCCGAGAGCGGCTACAATTTTCGCCGCGGCCCCACGATCGACCAAAAAATTTTGCCCGAGCCTGGCCTTCTTTGCACTCAAATTGACCCTGTTTCTTTCCGCCGTTTAGACTTGAGCCGGGTAGAGCGTTTTTCGGTGTACATGTGTGGAAGCGCCGAAAACGCTATGGCAGGAGGCTCCTTTGCACGTCGTATTTGCCGCTTCTGAATGTGTTCCGTTCTCCAAAACCGGCGGCCTGGCCGACGTGGTTGGCGCATTGCCCCGAGAGTTAGCAGACCTGGGGCACACGGTCTCGGTCTATTTGCCAAAATACAAACAGACCAAGCTCGCCGACCCTCAAGTACTGCTACGCAGCGTGACCGTGCCCTTCGACGATCAGTATCGTTTTTGCTCGATTCTGAATGGCTGCAAGCACTCCGGCGTTCAATTTTACTTCATCGATTATCCGCCTTTTTTCGACCGCGACGGTCTCTATGGAACGCCGGCGGGCGATTATCCGGACAATGCCGAACGCTTTGCGCTCTATGCGAGGGCTGTGCTGGAAGCTTCCAAGATTCTGGGTGTTCCCGATGTTTTTCACTGCCATGACTGGCAGACGGCCCTGATTCCCGTACTGCTGCGCAGCAGCTATGCCAATGACCCAGTCTTTCGGGAGGCAGCCACCGTATTCACGATCCACAACCTGGGCTACCAGGGAATTTTCTCTCCCGACACGCTTCCTCTCCTCATGCTCTCCTGGGATTTGTTCACCATCGGCAAGATGGAGTTCTGGGGCAAGGTCAACTTCCTTAAAGGCGCGTTGGCCTTTGCCGACCACATTACAACCGTAAGCCGGAAATACAGCCAGGAGATCCAAACGGTAGAGCATGGGTTCGGCCTTGAAGGGGTTCTACGGGCACGCTCCGGATCGCTGACCGGAATCCTCAACGGAGTTGACTACGAGGAATGGAGCCCTGCCAATGACAAATTCATCGCGCAGCCGTTTTCTTCCGACAATCTGGCGGGAAAACGCGAGTGCAAACGAGACCTTCTCCAGCGAATGGGGATCGACTCGCCCGATCTGGATGTGCCGGTAATTGGCATCGTCTCACGATTCGCTACACAGAAAGGCTTTGACCTGATTGCCGATATTGCCGACGACCTGGCGAAGATGCCCCTGGTGCTCACCGTGCTTGGAAGCGGCGAACGAAAATATGAAGACCTGTTTCGCCGCCTGAATCGGCAGTTCCCGCAAAAGATTGCCCTTAAGGTCACCTACGATAATGCGCTGGCGCACAAGATTGAAGCGGGCGCCGACATGTTCCTGATGCCTTCGCAATATGAACCGTGCGGACTCAACCAGATTTACAGCTTGAAGTATGGAACCGTGCCGATAGTGCGCGCTACCGGCGGGTTGGATGACACGGTAGAACCCTGGAATCCGGAGACTGGCAAAGGGACAGGCTTCAAATTCGCCTCCTATAACGGCGCTGCGCTCTTAAGAGCGGTGCAAGACGCCATTCTGGCATTCAAAGACAAGCCGAACTGGGAGAAGCTCATGCTGAACGGCATGAACAAAAACTTCTCCTGGGCTGGATCGGCGAAAGAATACCTCAAGGTTTATGAACGAGCACGAACGTAGCAGTTTCAGGGCTAGGGCCTCTTTTCAGAATCAGGTAGGTCCCACCATCAGATTGCCCACACCAAGGGTGCATTCTGCGCCACTATGCGACGCAGAACCGTTTTGATGAGGAACTCATTTTTCAGGAAGGTCGGCAAACTATTCGTTCCGTAGCGCTACCATTGGCTCTACTCCCGCGGCACGTCGCGCCGGAATCGCAGCCGCCAATAGTGCAGCCAAGCTGAGGATGAGTACAGCGAGGGCGAGCATGATCGGGTCCCACGGCTTAACACCAAAAAGTTGATCGGACATGAGCTTGCCCGCACCAATAGCCGCCGGAATGCCAAGAGCCAGTCCAATGCCTATTTGCGAGAAAGCGCCGCGCAATACCATTCCGATAACGCGCATGCGGTCCGCGCCTAGCGCCATTCGAACACCAATCTCGCTCGTCCTCTGCTCCACCATGTACGCCATCACGCCATAGAGTCCCACTGCGGCGAGCAATAGGCCAAGCCCTCCGAACAACGAAGTGAGCGTTGCAATCATCTCTTGCTGCTGGAAATCGGCGTTCACAACCTCGGTGTACGGGTCAACACCGTAGAGAACAAAAGTGGGATCAATGGAAGTCAGGACTTTGCGCACGCGCTCTTCCATGCCCGGCGGATTTCCCGGCGCCCATAGGACGATGTTGTTCAAATAATGCGACGAGATTTCCCCGCTCATGTAAGCGGGATCGTCATATTGCACGGTCTGGGCCTCCGGCACCCAGAACATCGGACGCACTGGCTCTTTGAAAGCCCAGGCCATGTAGCGGATGTCCTTCACCACTCCGACGATTTCATACGTTCCGGAATACCTGATTCTGTTCTGTCCAAAATGCTGTCCGATCGGATTCTGGTCTTTAAAGAACCTCTTGGCAAACGCTTCGTTGATCACCGCTACTTTTCTTGTCGTAGGTGTGTCAGCCTCGGTGATAGGCCGGCCCAACACGATTTTGGCGTCTAGAGCTTCGAAGAATCCAGGCATTACCCGGGCCCATCCCGCTCCCGTAGCTTCCTCAGCCCCAGGTTCAGGACGGCCTTCCACGCGAATCCCTTCATTCCAGCTATCGCCGCTCATGGGGGCATAGAGAACAGGCGCCGCCATCCGAACACCAGCGTCCTGCCGTAGCCGATCGTCGATTTGCCTGAACAGCGGCTCCAGTTGCTCCGGCTTATAGCTTCCCAGCTGAGGATTGATCCATGCGATATACCGGTCCTGCATCTGGAATCCAAAATTCTGGTGCTGCAAGTTCCGTAGGCTCTGGCTGAGCAGCGCCGCCGCGGAGATAAGTACGAGAGACATTGCCGCCTGTGCGATCACCAGCGACCTTTGCGCCCATGAGCTACCGCCCGCGACCGAACGGCTCGATCCGCGCAGAGCCTCAATAGGATCGGCATGCGAAGCAATCCAGCCCGGCGCTATCCCAAAAATCACACCCGTGAGGACGGATATGGCAAACGTGAAAAGCAGCACCGGTAAGGATGGAATCGCGCTGAGAGGCACATGATTGTTAGGACCACCGGTCTGGAACGCGAGACGCATTATCAGCCTCGTCCCCGCGTAAGCCACAGCAATCCCCAGCGCACCGCCCACGGTCGCCAAAAGCACGCACTCCACCAGCGATCTGCGAATCAAGCGGCCTCGCGGCGCGCCCAGGGCCGCCCGAATCGAAGTCTCCGCACGATCCTTCAACCCGCGCGCCACCATCAGGTTGGCCAGATTAGCGCACGCTACCAGCAGCACGCAGCCCGCGGCCAGCAAAAGCAATTTCAGGCCACTCTGATACTGTTCTCTCATCGCCGTGACTCCAGCGCCGCCGGGAGTCAGGTGCAGCGTCTGCCGCTTCCATAGTTCTTTCTCGCCCGGTTCCATGTCCGGAACGTGACCGGCGAGCCAGTCATACAGCTCCACCTTCAGCTTGGCCTCA
>DATGIO010000099.1:0-21407 GCA_035295685.1 Candidatus Angelobacter sp. | reverse complement strand
GCAGTTTGCCTTCCGCCTTCAGAATTTGAGCGCGGGCCTCCCGGCCGATGACCGAATGAAAATCGCGAACCATGGTTGGGTACGGATGCGCCCCCAGCACGCTGCCCAGCATGTAGTGTGTGGTGTTCACGTTGGTGACCCAATCGCGCATCGCTTCGTTGATGGCGTCTTTCAGTGTGCGCGATCCGGAGTCGACCCCACGCACCTCCGCTCCCAGAAGCTTCATGCGGAATACGTTGAGCTCTTGGCGGCGCATATCTTCCACGCCCATATACACCACGCACTCCATTCCCAAAAGGGCGCACACGGTCGAGGATGCCACTCCGTGCTGGCCGGCGCCGGTTTCGGCGATAATGCGGTGCTTTTTCATGCGCTGCGCCAGCAACGCCTGGCCAATGCAGTTGTTGATCTTGTGCGCGCCGGTGTGCAGCAGGTCTTCCCGCTTCAGGTAGACCTTGGCGCCGCCCAGCTCTTTGGTCAGGCGGCGGGCGAAGAACAGTGGCGTGGGACGTCCCGCGTATTCCTTCAGCAGCCGCTCGAACTCCGCCTTGAATTTCTTGTCGCGCCGCGACTTTTCATACTCGTGCTCAAGCTGCTCCAGGGCCGACATAAGGGTTTCAGGAACGTAGCGTCCGCCATAAGGGCCAAACCGTCCTGGTATGGGTTTTGCCTGTGCCGCTGTCATGATTGCTCCGCCTTTCGTACCGCTGCGATAAAAGCTTTCAATTTCTCTGGGTCCTTTCGTCCAGGCTCGCGCTCTACTCCGGAAACCGCATCCACTCCCCAGGGGCGTAGTGTCTGTACGGCTTCGCCTACGTTCTGTTGATTGAGCCCGCCGGCAACGATGAACCGTACATTGCTGCTCCGCATGGCGGGCTGCACCCTTTGCCAATCGAAGGTCTTTCCGCTTCCCGAGCCGGAATCCAGCAGAATATGATCGATCAGGCCGTTGTGCTGGTTAAGCCGTTCCAATTGGCCTTCAAACCCCTGGCTTTCAAATTCCCCGCCTTCAAATCCCTGCTTTTCAAATACGCCGCCGGCCAGCACGGTCTTAATGATCTTGATCCGCTGCTCCGGTGGCCTTCCGGAAAATAGCTTCCCGATGAATTCTGGTGTCTCATTCCCGTGGAGCTGAATGCCCGTAAGCCTGGCTTCATCCACGGTTGCTTCAATTTGGGCCTGCGTCTCATTCACAAAGATGCCGATGCGCTCGATCTCACCTGGCAGGCGGTCCACAATCTGCCGCGCTTGCTCCGTCGAGATCCGGCGGCGGCTGGGCGCAAAAATAAAGCCGAGCGCGTCCGCGCCCGCTTCGATAGAAGCTTGTGCGTCCTCGAAAAGAGTAGTGCCGCAAATTTTAATCCAGGTGCGCATGGTTTTTAAGGGAGTTGAAAAGCGCGTTCTATTGGACTGTGCCACGCCAATCGGCGGAAGTCGTGGTGGCTTGGGGATAATAGCCCGCTTCCTCAAGCAACTGCTGCAACTTTAGACCGGGATCGTCGGCGCGCATCAGCGTCTCGCCGATCAGGAAAGCCTGATACCCAAAATCGTAAAGCTCCCGGATCTCCTCGCCATGCGAGATGCCGCTCTCCGCAATGCGGAGGATTCCGCTCGGGATATCGCCGATAAGATCTTTCACGGTTTCAAGGTTCACTTCAAACGTGCGCAGGTCGCGGCTGTTGACCCCGATGATGTCCGCGCCGCCCTCTAGGGCCCGTTGCAGCTCGGTTTCGTTGTGAACTTCGCAAAGCACGTCCAGGCCAAGCCCGCGAGCCTGCGTCAACAGGTGGCGGAATTCGGCATCGTCAAGCGCGGCCAGGATCAGAAGGATGGCGTCCGCTTGATACGCTTTGGCCTCGAGCAGTTGAAATTCATCGACGATAAAATCTTTCCGGATACAAGGCAGGCCCGAGGCGCTGGAAGCCTCCACCAGGTTCGCGAGCGATCCCTGGAAGAATTCCTCGTCGGTGAGGACGGAGAGCGCGGAGGCTCCGCCCCTCGCCAACTGTTCGGCTAGCTGTCTTACGGGAAAAGAGCTGCGGATCACGCCCTTGGACGGAGATGCTTTCTTTAACTCCGCAATTACCGCCGGGCTGGCCTTCGACATGGCCGCGAGCCGCCTGCGGAATCCGCGCGGCGTATGGCTACTGCACATTTGCTCGATAAGGCGTAGATCGGTACGCTTGCGCGCGAGGGAAACCCGCTCTCGAGTGGCCGCGATAATCTGGTCGAGCTTGGTCATTGCCGCAGGATTAAATTACAGCTTGAAAATAAGAGTATATAGCCCAAAGCGGCGGCTGTCAGGTTGCGGGGGCTGCCAAGTTGTGAATGCTAAGGTTGTGGAAACCGGGATAGGTCGGGATATGGAGATTGGCCTCTGTGGAACAAGGGTTTCTGGGGGGGGCAATAAAAGCCAAATGAAGAAAACGTGCGGGCAGGGGGGCTGCCCGCCGCTTGATGATAGCTACTTCATCTACTTCTTGTCGTATTCGAGAGCTTCTTTGAGCTGGTTGATGGCTTTGTCGACCGCTTCGAGGGCTTCTTTGCGGTGTCCGCCGAAATCGTGGGCTGCGGTTTCAAGCTCGTGCTTGGCTTCCTGCAGCTCCCGGATGGCAGACCGGATGTGAGGATGTTGCTCCGGCCGTGGCGCAGGTGCGGGTGCGGCAGGCTTCGGAGCAGGAACGGGCGTGGCGGAGAAGGCTGGGACCAGGCCCACAAGACCAACAAGCAACAGCAGAGATAGGATTTTCTTTAACATTGATTCCGTCCTCCTGTTTTTTTGACGGCGTCCTGATGAAACCCGCTTGCGAGAGAAATGTTGTTGGCTGTTCCTACAAATCCCGTTGCACCATACTCTTACCGGAACAGGTTATGACCGAAGTTACGCCGCATGCACATTTTCCCCATGCTTCAGAGTCAAGCGTCTGCGATAATACCGCCCGCATTCCCCGCGCGATTGGCGAGGTCCCAATGATTCAAGGTGCAAAGCGTCCATTGCGGATGTCGTGCTGCCCTGCCCAGTGCGGGCAGAATTTTTTTGGGCTGCCACACCAACGGGCATTACCGGCTTGAAATTTTGTTTGCGGATTGTTGAAATAAGCTCGGCGAGCAAGGTGGCCTCAAGACATGCCCACGATCAGAAAGTGCGAATGCGGACGGGAGTACGAAATTACCCAGCATAAACTCTCCATGCCGGACCCCGATCGGTTTGAGTGTGAGTGCGGTAAAGAGCTTCTTCGCTGGAAGAGCAACTATACCTTCACCGTGGTCCTTATCAAGGATATCGCCCGCATCAAAGGCTCAAGTTAGGCCTCATGTCACATGAGGGCCCGCCCTCAATTCTTCCACCTTTCACCTCTTGACGCTCTCCGTTCAGCCGGGATAGCATTGCGCCTCGTTGGTTGCTGTTGTCGGTATTTCAGTTGGAGGAGATCCCAAATGACGCTGACCACTCTGCGCCGCTTCCTGATCGTCGCTTCTGCCGTTCTTTTCCTCACGCTCGCTCTTCCCGTATCCAGTTCTGGGGAAACTAAGACTGGTCATGAGTTCATCTTCTTCAGCGATGCCGCCCACACCCACCAGATTGGCATTGAAATCGTCTGCGCTAATGGCCAGACGTTCCGTAGCGGGCAAACGTCGGGCTTCGTCGTCGTCGAGCCTTCCGGCTGCTAGTCTGGCATAAGGGGCATACAGCGAAGAACGAAGAGCGAAGAGGGTAAGCTGAAAGCCCTTCCTGATCGAGTGAGATTCTCCGCGCCCGGCGGGGTGAATTCCGCGCGCATGAGCCCGAATTCGTTCGCGTCCTGGGTGCCGCGTTGTCCTCGGTATCGGTGTCATCTTCCCTTGGAATATGCCAATATGCCAAAATGAAGATGAACTACTTATGCCCAATCCAAACGTTCCAGAGATCGTAAACCCTGCACCAGAATCCCCGGTCGAATCAAACGAGTCGTTTGCCGACATTCTCTCCAGCTTTGAGCGGAGCCATGCGCCCAAAAAGGTTCCATCGGAAGAGGGAAGCGGCCGGCGCGAAGCTACCGTAGTGGCTGTTACCGCTGACTCGGTTATTTTCGATATTGGCTTCAAGACCGAAGGTATCCTGCTTCTTGCCGCCTTTGAAAGCCAGCGTGAAAAACAGCCCGGAAAGCCGGATGAGCCTGTAAAGCCCGGACAGAAATTCATGGTTACGGTCAAGGGCCGTAATCCTGAGGGCTACTACGATCTTTCTCTGGTCCGAGTGGAAAGGCCCAAAGACTGGACGGCACTGGAGAAGGCTTTCAACGAGAAGCTCACGGTAGAAGGCACAGTAACCGGAGTGGTTAAGGGTGGGCTCAGTGTTGATGTGGGCGTTCGTGCTTTCATGCCCGCTTCTCGCAGCGGGGTGCGCGAGCAGGCCGAAATGGAAAAGCTCGTGGGCCAGGAGATCCGCTGCCGCATCATCAAGCTCGACGTGACCGAAGAAGACCTGGTGGTGGACCGGCGAGTGATTGCCGAAGAGGAAGAGAAGGCCACCCGCGAGCGGCGATACTCTGAAGTAAGAGAGGGCGACATTTTGCAAGGGGCAGTGCGCAGCTTGGCCGACTATGGCGCTTTCGTCGATCTTGGCGGTGTCGATGCCTTGCTGCATGTGGGCGATATCTCTTGGGGACGTATCGCCAAACCCGAAGACGTGCTTTCCATTGGTCAGCAAGTTGAGGTGAAAGTGCTCAAGATCTCCACCGATGGAGCCAAGCGCCGCATCTCGGTGGGCATGAAGCAGCTCTTGCCGGATCCATGGGACGCGGTAGCCGCGAAGTACAAGATTGGAGAGAGGGTGCGGGGCGCTGTTTCGCGTCTGGCGGAGTTTGGAGCATTTGTAGAGTTGGAGCCCGGCATCGACGGTTTGATCCATCTTTCGGAGATGTCCTGGTCGCGAAAGAGGGTCCGCATCGCGGGCGACGTGTTGAAGCTGGGCGAGGTCGTGGAAGCAGTCATTCTGGGCGTGAATGCGGCCGAGCGCCGTATCTCTCTTGGCCTCAAGCAGGCTCTCGGCGATCCCTGGGCTGAGGTTACCAAGAGATTTCCGGTGGGCTCGGTTGTGGAAGGCCCTGTAGTGAGCCTCACCAATTTTGGCGCCTTCGTACAGCTCACCGAGGGAATCGAGGGCATGGTGCATGTGGGCGATATCGTCTCCGAAAAGAAGGCGGCGATTAAGCACCCGCAAGATGTGCTGAAAGCTGGCCAGAGCGTGAAAGCCCAGGTACTTGAAATCGATACCGCCAAACGGCGCGTGCGCTTGGGCATGAAGCAGATGCTTCCCACCAGCCTCGATGAATACATGCTGGAGCGCAAGGAAGGTGAAGTAGTCACCGGGCGCATCATGGATGTTAGTTCCGGAGTTGCGCAAGTGGAGCTAGGCGAAGGCGTCCACGGAACCTGGAAGACGTCCGGCCAGCCCGAGCGGCAGCAGGAGAAGGCGGAGGGACAGGCGTCCGGCGCTAAGGCCGATCTATCGTCATTAAGCGACATGCTAAAAGCCCGCTGGAAGGGCAGCAGTGGAGGCGGAGCGCCAAAAGCGGAAGCCGTTCAGGCCGGACAAATTCGGAGCTTCCGCATCGCAAAGCTCGATACAGCCAACAAAAAGATTGAGTTGGAATCGGCGTAAGAAACGCCTGCACAACCGTGGAAGAGCAGGGATTTATCCCTGCATTACCGGCGCTCTGGAGTTGAGCGGCTTTAGCCTCTGCGGACGTCCCTCGTAAAAAGGTATGTCGCCAAAAGAACATTCGGTGAGCTCAAAAGGCGATCCGATTCGCTTCGACGCCGAGGTCGAACGACTAGCGCCGGAGGTCCCTCGCTTCATCGTCTATTCCGGCCAAGCCTGGGACGAAACCGCGACGTTCATCGTCGAGGTTTCCCTCAATGGAATTGTAATTGGCCTTCGCAGCTTGATCCCTTGGAAGGAACGCGGCTGGCACTTCGGATTATCCCAGCCAATGTGCGATCAGGTTGGTATTGAAACCGGCGATCGTGTTCGAGTGGAAATGTGCCGGCCTGCCGATGCGCGGCCCAATGAGTTAAAGGAACTCTTGAGCAATCATCCAAAGGCGCAAAAGGCATGGAATGCCCTCAAGAGCGGCGAACAGCGGGATTTCTTGTTGTTTGTCGCCTCGGCGAAAAAGCCGGAGACGCGGGTACGCCGCGCCATGAAGCTTCTGGGACATTAGGCTACTGACTTACGCCGGAGCGCAAGACTCTCATTCGTGGTTCTCACTGAATCTTGCTCTCCAGTTCGGCCCACCGGTTCAGAGTCAAGCCGCCCGCGAAAGGGGCTGTTGAACTTTATTGGTGGAAATAGCTAGAAATGAAAGGAGCGGCGAGTGAGGCTGGTATGGTCACCCGACTTGCTTTTGGCCGCGGCTAAGCAGATTCACCGATGTTCATCGTGCTTACCTCCACCGTTACCCCACCGGGAGCATCGCAATAGAAACCATACGCAGAGGGTCCGCCGCGCTGTAATTTCGCGGGCTTGGGCGCCTCATACTTTCGAGCGCTCAAGGCATCGTAGATGAGGTCTACAGCATTCTGCGTGGGTTGAAGAAATCCAACATGAAATAGTCCGGGATAGCCCTGTTCCGGCGTCATGCGCTTGTCGTACATCAGTGTTAGCAAGAACCCCTCGGGATTCCGCAGTACCGCAAAATTGGCAGCGCGCTTCTCCAACACCTGAAAATCGAAGATCGAGCAGAAGAACTCCATGAGTTCGGAAACGTTATAGGTGGTGAGGTTGACGTGATTCAGTGTTGCCATCGCGATCTCCTTTTAAACAGAAAGTTCCATCGCGTGGACTGGCCGGAGGTTCGGACCGAAACGCGACCACGCGAAAGGCTGTTGTGCCTTGGCACTACAGCGATCGCCGTGGGGCCTCTCTCTGTTTGCTTTAAAAGAGTTGACTGAACTGCGGGAAAGCTTCCGCAGCGAGCCGTGCTTACCAATCCGGCTCCGCGTTTTCCGGCAGTATTTAAGATGTCGCTGGCCTTTCGCCGGTCGCAGGATTTGTTCGTGCGCCGGGGGCAATCAGCTTTTTCAAGAGAGCATCAAGCAGCAGAGTTGGTTTGCGAGGAAATTGGAGCCCCACAGAATACAGATGGACAGGCAGTCGACGATTGGATATAAAAAGGCCGATGTGCGCTTTCAATAGAAAGCACATAGCGCGCTAGATGGAGTGGATGAGTCCAATTTTATGTTCAGCCTCTTGATGCGCGTGGCTAGCAAGACACCCCTCATCGTTGCAGTAGCTATTTCCTTCCTCCTCGGCTGTACCGGACAGCCCGCGCCTTCGCCGCAGCTAGCAGAGCAAACGAATCGGCCCAAGCCACTTACAGCGCCGCCCGAAGTCACCTCGGAAGAAGAAGAGGGGTTTCATGATTTGGTCCTCTATGCCCAGGATTGCAAACGGCTTCCAGATGGCTCGCAGACCATACGTGGGCTAGGGACATTCAAGGGACGCAAGCTTGGCATAGCCATAGTGCTGGGACCCGCGTGGAAGGCGGGATCGGTTAACAAAGATCTGCCGCTGATAACCTATCAGGGCAATGTAGCGTTTCGCGCCACTGGGGCGGACAGCAATGCGTTGATTCAGGTGCTCGACGAGCTTTACGGCACGAAGGTGAATCCAAAGGCGATGGCCAAGGAGACGCAGTTCACTGCCATTTCTCTTGAGGGTGACCCGCGCGACCTCGCGAAAGGGCTGGTCAAAATCAAGCTGTTCTTCGAGTCCGGAGAGCGGGATGATTACGCCGAGCTTTTTACCAACATCGACTTGGCGGATCACCGGCTCGAAATCCGTGAAAAGGATCAGGAGTATCGTTTGCCGGTCGTCAAAGCGTTGCAGGTACATTGAGAGCCGTTTGTGTGGGCCAAGTCAACTTGTAGGAAAGCAGTCGCGACTGTATCCGTTTGGGTAATCCTGCATGCAGAGTTGTCGGTTGCGAGGGACGGCTAATCACACCCTTACTTGACGGTAGTCTCTGTCTACGCCAAGTCTATAGCCGTCACTTACTGAACCTTGCTCTCCAGCTCGGCCCAACGCGCATACAAATCGTCCACCGCTTTTTGTGCCTCCTCTAGTGCGGTATGGGCGGCCACCAGGCGGGCGGCATCCGATGAAATGCCTGGGTCTTCAGCCGCGCTCCGCTTAGCTTGAAGAACCGCCTCGGCATCTGCAATGCGCTGCTCAATTTTAGAGAATTCGCGGGCTTCCAAATAGGAGAGTTTTTTGCGGGACGTGTCTTTCGCGGCATTGTCGCTGCCGCTGCCGTTGCTTCCGGTTTGGGAGCGCTGGGACTCAGTAGGTTGCTTCTGTGCCTCCGCTAGTTCGCGCTGCCACGTCTCCCACTGCGAATAGCTGGCAAAGCTCCCAATGTTGCCCTGTCCATCCAGCCCAAGAACTGTAGTGGAGACGCGATCGAGTAAATAACGGTCGTGCGTTACCAGGACGAGCGCACCGGGAAAGTCGAGCAGGCTCTCTTCCAGAATTTCGAGCGTGGGAATATCCAGATCGTTGGTAGGCTCATCAAGCAGCAGAACATCGGCTGCTTGCAGCATAAGCTGCGCGATCAGTACGCGCGCGCTCTCGCCTCCCGATAAGCGTCCCACGGGCTGATTGAGCTGTTCATTCGTGAAAAGGAAGCGCGCCGCCCATGAGGCAACGTGAATCACGCGATCCTGATAAACCACCGAGTCGCTATCGGGAGCCAGCGCCCGCCGCAGCGTGACGTCCTCGTTCAGCGGGCGATTCTGGTCGAAATAGACGATACGCAAGAAATCGGCTTGCCGAATCCCTCCCGAAGCCGGAGTCAACTCTCCGCGCAGCAAGCGCAAGAGAGTGGTCTTGCCGCTCCCGTTGGGTCCTACCAGCCCGATCCGCTTTCCCGGCGAGATCACAAAATCTAGGCCGGCAAACAGCGTGCGTTCTCCAATCGCATAACCGATTTGGGTGAGCTCCATCAGCCGTTTGGTCTTGCGCTCGGTGGCGGAGAAATCGATGTCCGCCGTTGAAGTTCTCGAACGGGAGCTGACCTCGCCCAGCTCCGAAATCAACTGGTTGGCTTTGTCGATGCGTGCTTTAGATTTTGTAGTCCGTGCTTTCGGCCCGCGCCGCAGCCACTCGATCTCCGTCTTCACGCGGTTTTCGAGCGACTCCTGGTGCTTGCTTTGCGCGTGCAGGAACTCTTCTTTCTTTTCGAGAAAGGTGCTGTAGTTTCCCGGCACCCGGAGCAGCCCATCCGGATAGGAGCGATTGAGTTCAACCGTGTCCGTCGCTACGTTTTCGAGAAAGTAGCGGTCGTGGCTTACGACTACAGATGCAAACGATGCATTTCGCAGCACCGTCTCCAGCCATTCAATGCCTTCAAGGTCCAGGTGGTTGGTCGGCTCGTCGAGCAGCAGGACATCCGGCTCTCCGACGAGTGCCTCTACAATGGCCAGCCGCTTGCGCCATCCACCGGATTGTGAGGAAGCCGTCAGTTCAAAATCTGTAAATCCGGCGCGTCCAAGCGATTCCTGCAACCTGCCTGCGCGTTCCGCTTCTGCGACGCCCATTCTTTGCAGGGCCTGGTCGATGACCGCGCGAATCGAAATCCCTGCGGGAAATTCCGATTGCTGCACCACATACCCGATTTTGCTGCGCTTCCTGGTGGCCACATCCCCGGTATCAGGTTCAATCAAACTCGCCAGCACGCCCAGGAGCGTCGATTTGCCGGAGCCATTGGGGCCGATCAGCCCGATCCTGTCACCCTCGGAGACCGTAAAGGAGATGTCCCGGAACAGGGCCGTTGCACCGAAAGATTTTGAAATGCCCTGTGCGTTGATAATCGGCGGCATAGTTCTTCGTAGTTTTAGCTTTCGCTGGTTTTAAGGGTCAAGGATCAAAGACGTGCGGCGCGCTGCGTGCTTCCTCAGGCCATTTTCTGTGACGCCCACGCGGGTTACAAGTTGTCGCCAGAAGGCAGTTTCAACAGGCCGCATGGCGATGCTGCTTCACCCTTTTCATTATCGATCATCGCAGTGAAAGCGGCATCGGGTTACACATGCGCCATCTGGTAATCCTCGTAGCTGCCTTTGAAGTCTTCGATCTTGTGGTCGTCGAAACGCCAGATGCGGGTGGCCACTTCATCCACGAGATCGTGGTCGTGGGTCACCAGCAATACGGTGCCCTGATAGCGCTGTAGCGCGATGTTCAAGGCATTGATCGATTCAAGATCGAGGTGGTTGGTCGGCTCGTCGAGCACCAGCACATTGGGCTTCTGCAGCATGAGCTTGCAGAACAGCACGCGCGCGGCCTCGCCTCCGGAGAGCACTTCAGTCTTCTTGTTGGCCTCATCGCGGGCAAAGAGCATCTGGCCGAGCAGCCCTCGAATCTCCTCGTTCGAAACCGAGGGGTCCCATTGATAGATCCACTCGAATACGGTCTTGCCCTTTTCCACCAGGCTGCGATGGTCCTGGGGAAAGTAGCCGATGGCCGCTTCGTGGCCCCACACGACCTTGCCGCCGTCGATGAATTGGCCTTCGTAGCCGCTGGTCTGGCGAAGCTCGGCTTCCGGCGTCGTCGGCGAGCTGGAGAGCAGGGCATTGAGCAGCGTGGTTTTTCCGGCGCCGTTGCGGCCCATCAGGGCGATCTTTTCTCCGCGCATCACGCTGGCGGTAAAACCCTCAATCACCTGCTTCTTGCCGTTCTCAGGGTCTTCGTAAGCCTTGCTTAAGCCTTCCAACTCCAGCACGTGTTTTCCCGAGGGCCGCTTCTGCTCGAACTTCAGGAATGGGCGTTGGATGTTCGATCTCGCCAGATCCGTAACCTGGAGCCGCTCCACTTCCTTGCGCCGGGATTGCACCTGGCTCGAACGGGTACCGGCGGCGAACCGCGCGATGAATTCGTTGAGCTGTTTGATCTTCTTCTCGCGTTGCTCGTTCTGGCTCTCGATCTGCGAGCGGACCTGCGTTTTGGCCATCACCATGTCGTCGTATCCGCCGGTGTAGGTGATGATCGTCTCGTAATCGATGTCCGCGATGTGCGTGCAAATGCTGTTCAGGAAGTGCCGGTCGTGCGAAATAGTGATGAGCACGCCGTCATAGCGATTGAGAAAATCCTGAAGCCAGTGGATCGAATCGAGGTCAAGGTGGTTCGTAGGCTCGTCCAGCAGCAGAGCCTGCGGATTGCCGAAGAGCGCCTGCGCCAGCAGCACGCGTACCTTCTGTCCGCCTTGCAACTCGCTCATCTTGCGCTCGTGCAGCTCGTCGGCGATGTCCAGGCCTTGCAGCAGGACAGCGGCATCGCTCTCCGCGCTGTAGCCGTCCTCTTCGCCCACAATGGCTTCGAGTTCGCCCAGGCGCATGCCGTCTTCATTGGTCATCTCGGGCTTTTCGTAAATCTTGTTGCGCTCTTCGAGGGCCTGCCACAACCTGCGATTGCCCATGATGACGGTATCGATCGCCCGATGAGCATCAAAGGCAAATTGGTCCTGGCTGAGCACGCTGAGCTTGCGCGGACGAGCCACCGTGCCCTTCTGCGGCTCCAGTTCGCCGGAGAGCAGGTTCATAAACGTGGTCTTGCCGGCTCCGTTCGGCCCCGTCAGGCCGAACCGCTTTCCCGGACTAAAGGTCGTCGTAACTTCTTCAAACAAGACTTTAGCGCCGTAGCGCATGGAGACGTTACTTACTGAAATCATTTGCTTTTTGTGGGTGCTGCGACGTGGATTCCGGCTTCTACGCGGGTCCGCAGGCTGACTTTATGATGATAGCACGGCTCTCGCCCGCGAAGCTCCCGTAGCAGAGCACAGATGATTCAATATGAAATGAATGTGAATTCTACTGGATTGGTACAAGGCTTTCCTCTCCCGCTTATTGCCACCCTCCGCCCAGGGCCTTGTAGATTTGCACAAAGAATTGAAGTTCGTTGAGCTGCGATTGTGCGAGCGTGAGCTGGGCAGCAAAGTAGCGGGTCTCGCTGTCGAGCACTTCCAGGTAGCTGGTAACGCCGCCTTTATAGCGCATGTTGGAAAGGCGGGTGGCGTCCTCGGCGGAGCGGGTAAGCTGCTCCTGCTGCGCGCGAAACTCCTGGCTTTTGCGATAGCCGATGAGCGCGTCGGAAACCTCGCGGAACGCCTGCTGCGCCGTCTTTTCATAAAACAGAACAGCCTCTTGCTGCTGGGCTTCCGCAAGGCGCACGGCGCTGCGCAGCTTTCCGCCCGTGTAGATCGGTTGCGCCAACTGTCCTCCGAACGTCCACAGTCCAGCAGGACCGGTAAGCAGGCTGGTGAGCGCGGAGCTCTGGTAGCCGCCGCTGGCCGTGAGCGAGATTTGCGGCAGCAGGTTGGCTTTGGCCACGCCGATCTGCGCGTTGAATGCCACAAGCTGCTGTTCCGCCTCGCGAATGTCGGGCCGGCGCTCAAGGAGAGCAGAGGGAATGCCTGCCGGAACTTCCGGAGGGTGCGGCTGTTCGGTGAGGGCGCGTCCCCGCGGAATGGGCTCGGGATTCCTTCCCAGCAATACGCTGATCAGGTTTTCCTGCTGCTCGATCTGCCTCTCCAGATCGGGAACGGAAGCGGCCGCGCCAAACACGAGCTGCTCCGCCTGCCGTACGTCCAGCATTGAAGTAGCGCCGTGGTCGGCGAGCAGCTTGGTCAATCGCAGGGAGTCTTCGCGGGAAGTGAGCGTGCGTTGAGAGATGGCCAACTCGAGATCAAGCTCTCGAAGCTGGAAATAAGCCACCGCCACGTCGCTCACAAGAGTTCGGATTACCTCCTGCCGCGCCCATTGGCTGGCCAATAGGCTTGCGCGGGCTGCCTCTGTAGCTCGGCGAAACTTTCCCCAAAAATCAAGCTCCCACTGGAGCGAGGCATTGATCTGGTTGGCGCTTACGTTAGTTGCGGGGATCTGTGCGGAAGCCGGAATGCGCTCATTCAACGCGCCTACGTTTCCGGTAATCGTTGGCAGTTGATCGGCTCGCGTGATGCCAAGCTGCGCCTGCGCCTCCAGGATTCTCGCCGCCGCAATGCGCGTATCGTAGTTCTGTTGCAGGGCGGTTTCGATGAGCTTCTTTAACTGCTCATCCTGAAAAGCGTCCCACCACTTCTGGTCGCCGAAGGAAGCCGTTTCCGCTTTAGCGGCCTGCCCTCCGGGCAGCCCCCGGTAAGTGTCTGGAGTAGCTACCGGCGGACGCCTGTAGTTAGGGCCTACTTTGCAGCCCGTGAATAGTAGAGCGAGCAGAGCCAGATGGAATAGAGTTCGTATCCACCGCATCTCAATCCGCTCCTGGCCGCGACTGTGGTTCTTGCAGGGGGACGATCTTCACCCGGCGGCGTCCTCCTCGCCGTTGCGATAGCCTTTCAACCACTACAAACAGCACTGGAATAATGAAAATGGCGATCAGCGTCGCGGCCAGCATTCCTCCGATCACGGTTGTGCCCATAATCTGCCGAGCTACCGAACCCGCGCCGCTGGCGGTCCACAAGGGAACGCATCCCAGAACAAACGCAAACGAGGTCATCAGGATTGGCCTCAGCCGGATTCTGGCCGCATCCAGCGCGGCTATGCTGAGCTCTTTCCCTTTTTCATGCTCCTCTTTGGCGAACTCCACAATCAGGATGGCGTTCTTGGCGGCCAAGCCGATCAGCATCACCAGCCCGATCTGCGAGTAAACATCGCTCTCGATCTGCACCATGTAGGGCGGCAGAAAGGCGCTGAGCAGCGCGCGGCGAAGCCATAGAACGGCGAAGGCTCCGAACACAGCCACGGGTGTGCTCAGCAGAACGCTGAACGGCAGGGACCAGCTTTCATAGAGCGCGGCCAGAATCAAAAAGACGAACAGCACGGAGAATCCGAAGATCACCGAAGGCGGCACGCCCTGCTGTGCCTTCTTTTCCTGGAAAGACATGCCCTGGTAGTCGTATCCCATCTCCGCAGGCATAGTTTCGGCAAACACTTGCTCCAGCGCCGCCATGGCTTGAGCCGAGCTATATCCTGGAGCGGCGCTGCCGATGAGTTGGGCACACCGGTAGAGGTTGTAGCGCATCGTGAACTCCGGCCCCGTGCGCGCCTCAAATTTAGTCAGTGCGGAGAGCGGCACCATGTCACCCTGGCTGTTGCGCACATAGAACTGTCCTACGTTCTCAACCCTGTTGCGGTACTGGCCCTCGGCTTCGATATAGACCTGCCACTGGCGGCCAAAGCGGTTGAAGTAGTTGATGAAGGAGCCGCCCATGAAAGCTTGGATGGTCTTGTAGACATCGCTGATCGAGACGCCCTGCTTGAGCACCTTGTCGCGGTCCACGTCCACGAATTGCTGCGGCACGCTCGGCAGAAACGTGGTGTTGAGCCCGGCGATCTCCGGACGTTTCCGCACCGCAGCCATGAACTTGGCCAGGTTGTCGGCCAGGAATTTGATGTCCTGCCCTGATCGGTCTTCGAGAATAAAGGTGAATCCGCCCGAGGTTCCTACGCCGGGAATTGCCGGCGGAGAAAACGTAAAAGCCGTTCCTTGGGGAAGGTTATAGAGCGCGCCGTTCAGCTTCTGCCGGATCACCTGGTATTGCTCTTCGCGCTTCTTGCGCTCGCTCCACTCTTTTAGCGTTACGAAAAAGAATGCGTTGTAAGTAGATCGAGTCGTGCTGAGCAGGCTGAAGCCAACAACGCTGGTCGTCGATTGCACGCCCGGCGTCTTCGCCAACAGGTCTTCGATCTGCCGCGCGGCCTCATCGGTGCGTTGCAGAGAAGCGGCATTCGGAAGTTGAAGGTTCAGGAAGATGTATCCCTGGTCTTCATCGGGCAGGAAGCTGGAAGGCACTCTCGCGCTGAAGAACCATGCCGCCACGCAGCACGTGAGCAGAATGGCAAAAGCGATGATGCTCTTGCGGACCAGCAATCCGGCCACTCGTAAGTAGCCGTTGGTAGCGCGGCTAAAAACCCGGTTGAACCAGTCGAAGAACCTGCGCAAAAGGCCCTTGCTCTGCGTTTTGGGGCGAAGCATCAGCGCCGCCAGCGCCGGGCTGAGCGTAAGCGCGTTGAAGGCCGAGAGCACCACCGAGACCGCGATGGTGATGGCAAACTGCTGATAAAGCCGCCCTGTAATGCCGGGAATGAAGGAGGTCGGTATAAATACCGCCGATAGGACCAGGGCAATGCCGATCACCGGCGCGGAAATCTCTTCCATGGCCCGCAGGGATGCTTCCTTCGGCGGCAGCCCTTCTTCGATGTGGCGTTCCACCGCCTCCACCACCACAATGGCGTCATCCACCACCAGTCCGATGGCCAGCACCAGGCCGAACAGCGAAAGCGTATTAATGGAAAAACCGAACAGAGGGAAGAAAACAAAGGTGCCGATGAGCGAGACGGGAACCGCGAGCAGCGGGATCAGCGTGGCGCGCCAGCCTTGCAGGAAGATGTAGACAACAATGATCACCAGCAGAATCGCGATGAGCAGCGTTTCAATAATTTCCTTCATGCCCTCGGAAACGGCGCGCGTGGTGTCCAGCGATACGGTGTAGTCGACATCATGCGGCAGGCGCGACTTCGTCTCTTCCATGAGCTTCCGTACGCCGCTGGCCGCTTGTACGGCGTTCGACCCGGGTAGCTGATACAAGGCGATAATGGCGCTCGGCTTTCCGCTCAACCGCCCGATGATGCTGTAATCCTGTGCCCCCAGTTCGGCGCGCGCTACGTCCTTCACCCGCACAATGCCGCGTTCCGGGGTGGCGCGCACCACCATCTCACCGAACTCTTCCGGCGAGGTAAGGCGGCCTTGCGCTCGCACCGAATAGGTGAACTCCTGCCCCTTGGGTGTGGGCTCGCTGCCGATCTGCCCGGCCGGGTTCACGGTATTTTGTGCCTGGATGGCGTTTACGATCTCCGGCACGGTAATGCCTAGTTTGGCCAACTGGTCGGGTTTAATCCACAGGCGCATCGCGTACTTTCCCGCGCCGAAGACCTGAACGCTGCCGATGCCGGGAACGCGCGTGAGTTGATCGTTGAGATTGATGTAGGCGTAGTTCGAGAGAAACTTGGCGTCGTATGTCGAGTGCGGCGAGTAGAGGCTGATCAGCATCAGCGGAGCTGTGGTTGTCTTCTGCACCACCACACCGAAATTGTTCACTTCAGTCGGAAGCTGCGAGGCTGCCTGCGATTGCCGCAACTGCGCCAGAATGAGGTTGGTATTGGGGTCGGTTTTTACATCGAAGTCGACAATCAGCCGCATCTCTCCGGTCGAAGAATTCACGGAGTACATGTAGTTCATGTTGTCGACTCCGCTCATCTGCTGCTCGATGGGCGTGGCCACCGATTGCTCCACGGTTTGCGCGTCCGCGCCCACGTAGGTTGCCTGCACCTGAACCTCGGGTGGAGCGATATCGGGAAACTGGGCAATGGGCAGGGAAACAATCGTGACCGCACCGATGATCACCGTGAGAATCGAGATCACGATGGCCACAATCGGGCGGTTGATAAAGAACTTCGACATGCGTTATAGCGCTTTCAGCGTTCTATGTCCTGTGCATGTGTTTCTGTGCGGTCTAGCTGTGTTCCTTCGATGCGTCCCAGGTTTGTGGGTTGACCGGCGATCCCTCTTTCACCTTCTGGACTCCCTCAACGATCACCCGCTCATCCGGCTTGAGTCCCTCGTCGATGATCCACATAGGCCCCACTCGCTCCCCAACTTTTACCGGACGGATCGAGACTTTGTTGTCGCTGCTCACCACCGCCACCTGGTAGCTCCCTTGTAGTTCGGAGACGGCGCGTTGAGGAACTAGTAGTGCGTCCTTTCTCGTAATGGTCGAAGTGCGCACTCGGCCATACTCGCCCGGACGAAGAATGTTCCCCGGATTCGCAAACACTCCGGCAATGCGAATCGCGCCGGTGCTTGGATTAACCTCGCGGTCGGCAAAGGAGATGGTCCCCTTTTGGGCGTACTTGGTTCCATCCGCCAGAATCAGCTCCAACTGGGCGCGCCGCACTTCGGCTTCGCGGCTCGACTCGGTCGGGAATCGCCGGTTGAAGTCGAGGTACTCCTGTTCGCTTACCGTGAAATAGGTCTTGATGGGATCGACCTGGGAAACCGATGTCAGGACAGAGTTAGGCCCCACCAGGTTGCCGATTTGAACCTGGGCCACGCCCGCAATGCCGGTCACCAGCGACGTGACTTTGGTGAAGTCCAGGTTGAGCTGCGCCTGCTCCACGTTGGCCTGTCCGGCTGCCACCAGCGCCTTGGCTCCCATCTGAGCCTGAATGTCGTTATCAAGTTGGCTCTGGGCAATCGCCTTTGCCTCGGCGAGCGGCGTGTCGCGGCGAACGTCCAGTTCGGCCTTTCCAAGTTGTGCCTTGGCCTGCTCCAGTTGCGCCTTTGCCTGGTCGAGCGCCGCGACGAACGTGCGTGGATCGATCTCGAAGAGTACGTCGCCTTTCTTGACCAGCGAGCCTTCCTTGTAGTTTTGCTTGATCAGGTAGCCGGTCACGTGCGGCTGAATCTGTGCGTTCACGTAGCCGTCGAGCGTGGCAATCCACTCGCTCACAATGGGTACGTCTTTCTTTTCTACCTCGGTCACCTGCACGATGGGTGGGCCGGGGTTGGGTGGGCCTCCCTTAGCGGCGTTGGTGCAGCCGGTCAACGATAGGAATGGGGCCAGTGATAGGAGCGCGGCCAGCGCCATGCCGATGACTATCTTCCAACTCGTCGCCGGGAACTCCGTTGAGCTTCCTTTCGCCATGGCGAATGCCTCCAGGGGCTGCACTTCAAGGCCGGACTCAAGAAAAAGCTTGTAAGCCCGCTCTGCGATCAAGTTGGTTGGATGTCGCGCTCTAAAATCCCGTTGACTTGTTGCGATACTCCACCGAAAAGTCCGAAGGTGGTAGTTGGTGGATGGGGGTCGGTTCTACCGCATTTGTTCGGTACAATACGTCACGCATTTAGGCTCGCAGACCAAAATGCAGAGCATAGCTACGGAAAATAGATAAGGAGAAGAAACGTGCGTCTTCGCCAACCAAGAGTACAACAGCTCACTCCCTCCGAGTTGGACCCTGAAACGCAACAAATGCTGGAAGGCATGCGAGTGGATGGGAAGATCTTCAACCTCTTCACCACGCTGGCCCATCATCCGCAGCTCATGAAGCGATGGCTGGTTTTTGCCAGCCACATTCTGGGCAAGTCGACTCTTCCCGAGCGCGATCGCGAACTGGTCATCCTCCGCATGGGATGGCTCTCCCGCGCCGAATACGAGTGGGGACACCATGTCGCGATCGGGAAAAGAATTGGCCTAACAGAAGAAGAGATCGAACGGGTTTCCAAAGGACCCGAGGCTCCAGGGTGGGCTTCGTTCGATGCCGCTCTGCTTCGGGCCGCCGACGAACTGCACGCCGACTCCATCGTAGGCGACTCCACTTGGAAAGAACTCTCGGCTCGCTACACCACCCAACAAATGCTGGATCTGGTCTTTACCGCCGGACAATACAAGATGGTCTCCATGGTTCTAAATTCGGTTGGAGTCCAGTTGGAAGAGGGCTTCCAAGGCTTCGCCGGCGGGACGAGCGCAAGTGGGGCTTGAACTTGATTGGAAGACAACAATCGGTGGGGGCACAGGCGCTGAAGCGCAACAGCTGGTTGTGCATCTTTACGCAGGGCTGAAGCCCTGCTCTTCCACAGTTGTGTCCGCCTTTTTGCCGTGCAAATAATCTTGTCTCTAGATTTAAACCGGAAAATCGAGGCCTTAGGTATTGAGACTAAAAGACAAAATCGCAATCGTCGTCGGCGCCGGACAGGTGCCAGGTGACACCATCGGCAATGGCCGGGCCGCAGCCGTGCTCTTTGCCCGCGAAGGGGCGCGCCTTGTCTTGGTGGATCGTAACCATGAATCCGCGCTGGAGACCCAAGCGCTCGTGGAAGCGGAGGGCGGAAACTGCATCACCGTGCAGGCGGACGTCAGCCATGCTGAAGACTGCCGAAAGTTCGTGGATGCCACTCTGGAAGCCTACGGGCGAATCGACATTCTCCACAACAATGTCGGCATTGGGGCCGGGGATGACGACATCTTGAATCTCGCCGAAGAATCTTGGGACCGCATCATGGCCGTGAATCTGAAAGGAATGTTCCTCTCCTGCCGCAGCGTTCTTCCCTCCATGCGAGAGCGCCGCAGTGGAGCGATTGTCAATATTTCCTCCATTGCCGCTGTCTGTTCTGCCAGCATGGTTGCGTACAAAACCTCCAAGGCCGGCGTGAATGCGCTTACCCACCAGATTGCCTCCGAAAACGCCAAGCACAATATTCGCGTCAACGCCATCATGCCGGGGCTGATGAATACCCCCATGGCCATTGAGGGCATTGCCCGGTCCAAAGGAATTCCCAAAGAAGAGCTGATTCGGCGGCGCGATGCCGCCGTTCCCCTCGGAGGCAAAATGGGCACGGCCTGGGATGTGGCCTACGCCGCTCTCTTCCTCGCCTCCGACGAAGCCCGCTTCATCACCGGAGCAATTCTCCCGGTGGATGGTGGACAGAGCGCGCGTATCGGCTGACCGCCTGCCTCTCGATCGACAACGCCCTCCAGTGACAACCCGGCCAATGCCGCGTGGCGTCCAAAAGATTTAAGTCAAGAAAGGTTTCATTTGCTGGTTGCCGAGGTGTCTCTGGTGTCTGGATCAAAAGGATGAGCATCCGCTGCACTTTTAGGAGAGCACGTTACGTAGCCTTGAACCGTACTTTACAGCAGAGAAGCCGGAGCCCGGAAAAGACCAGAGCCGGAGAGAACAAAAGAGACCAGCAGAGAAGGGAAAGACCAGAATAAGAATAGAGGAGGAGAAATAGGATGTCGAAAAAATCGACCCCGTCCCGCAGCCACCTGAACGCCCAGCCTCGTCTGCATCAGCGCGCTCGGGAGATTCAGGCGTATGGTTCCGTAAACTTCCTTCTGCCGCTCGATCTTGAAGAGCCTGTGCGCCTGGAGATGACCGAGCAACTCAACCAGTTGCTGGCGGATACCATGACGCTCCGCGATCTTTACAAGAAGTGCCACTGGCAGGTGAGTGGGCCCACCTTTTATCAGCTTCACCTGTTGTTCGATAAGCACTACGAAGAGCAGGCTGAATTAGTGGATTCGATCGCCGAGCGCATTCAAATCCTTGGCGGCATCAGCATCGCCATGGCGGCGGACGTGGCCGAGTTAACCAGAATTGAGCGCCCGCCGCGTGGACGTGAAGAGGTTCCAGTGCAGTTGTCGAGATTGCTCGATGCTCATCAGTTGGTGATCGCCCAGAGCAGGATTCTCGGTCGCCGCGCCTCTACCTTGGGCGACGACGGCACCAACGACATGGTAGTGAGCGACGTGCTTCGCACCAACGAGTTGCAGACATGGTTCTTGAGCGAGCATCTGGTCAACATGCCGCTGGTAGAAGCTGAAGGCGAGTCTGAAGCCGAAGGCGAAAAGCGCAAGCCGGACGCGGCCTGATCGTCTTCTGATAGGGTAGGACGCTGGGTTCAGGACAGTTATATAAAAAGAATGATGAACAAATAGGTCAAGTTAAGCGCAAAGCAAGTTGCGCAATTACCAATCACGGCAATTTTGAATCGTCAGAATCTACAGGTCGGGCCGACTGTTTTTCCTACGATGTCCTAAGCGCCAGCGGCGCGACCACAGTGTAGCCCATGGCTTCGCCAACTGGCGAAGCCGTGGGTAGTAGGTATAAAGATATCGAGCGCCGGAGGTGCGGCACAGGCCCTCTTTACGTAATAAGTGTCCCAGACCGGACACAAAAACTATTCCAGACTGAACTGCTTATTTCACACCGAACGGAGGGAGTCTTCGAATCCCCAAAATATTTGAGGAGTTGATCGGAATTCTTCGTACGACTGTTCCCACGTCGGCCGCCCCCGCGCTGCGCGAAACTCATGGATTAGAATGAGTGGGTGCCGGAGCTTCCCGACGTCGTTGTTTATATCGAGGCGCTGGAACAGCGTATTCTCAACCGCACTCTTCAACAGGCGGAGGTTCGTGGCCCCTCTCTCCTACGTACCGCCGATCCTCCTCTGGCAGCCGCCCATGGCCGCAACGTCGTTGGTTTGCGGCGCATCGGTAAAAGGATTGCCGTCGGCTTCGACAACGATCTCTGGCTGGTCTTCCACCTGATGATTGCCGGGCGTCTGCACTGGAAGCAGCGCCGCACCACCCCCGATGGACGGCGCACCCTGGGTGCCTTCGACTTCGATTCCGGCTCCCTGACCATCACCGAAGCAGGCTCGCGCAAGCGTGCCTCTTTTGCATATTGTTTCCGGCGACGCCGCGCTGGCCAAGCTCGATCCCGGCGGCATTGACGTGCTGGGGTCTCCGCTCGACCGTTTTTCCGCCGCGCTCACCTCCGCCAATCACACCTTAAAGCGCGCCCTTACCGATCCTCGT
>DATGIO010000098.1:0-15779 GCA_035295685.1 Candidatus Angelobacter sp. | reverse complement strand
CTGGATCTTCGGATTGTGTTTGCTCAACACCTTCGTGATCGCCGCCGTCAACGTCGTCTTCCCGTGATCGATATGCCCGATCGTCCCTACGTTCACATGCGGCTTACTGCGATCAAATTTTTCCTTTGCCATGGCTTCTCCGCCTCTAACTTTCGGCTCTTCGCTCCGTTTTCAAATGTTGAACCAAAACCGAACCGCGCTGGTTCGGGCAAATCGAACAAAATTCGCACATCGCAGCAGGCCATTGCGACTCGCACAGCCGGCCACTCTCAAGCATGCAGCCTCAAATTGTTTCCCAGGCGTCAGCCACTCACACGAGAGATCGACCAAATTGCGGCGTCTCCCGGCAACCTCGAAACCGTAACCTTCAAATCTGCAAACGAAGCCCGGACCCAACCTCCATTGAGCCCGTACTACCGGAACAAACTCTAAGGAATCCGGACTTCGGTTTTTTCAAGAGAAGCCCGGATCACCCTCTAAGTAACAAGCCTTGGCGACAGCTACCCAGCGCTACTTCGCGGAGGCCTTGCCTTGCACCTTGGCCACAATCTCTTCCGTCACAGAGCGCGGCGCTTCATCGTAGTGCGCAAAGTGCATGGAGTACGTTGCACGGCCTTGCGTATTGGAGCGCATCTGCGTCGCATAGCCAAACATTTCCGCCAACGGCACCAACGATTTGATCACCTGCGAACCGGCGCGATGCTCGATGCCCTCAATGCGGCCACGGCGAGAGTTCAAATCGCCGATGATCACACCCATAAACTCTTCAGGCACCACTACCTCGACCGACATAATCGGCTCCAGCAATACCGGCGAGGCCTTGCGCGCCGCTTCCTTGAAGCCGATGGACGCCGCGATCTTAAACGCCATTTCGTTGGAATCGACTTCGTGATAGCTTCCGTCGTAGAGAGTGGTCTTTAGATCGACCATCTCGTAGCCGGCAAGAATTCCGCCTTCCATCGCCTGACGAATGCCCTGCTCGATAGGCTTGAAGTATTCCCTTGGCACGGAGCCGCCGGTGATTTCGTTGATAAACTCGAAACCCTTGCCTTTTTCGTTCGGCTCCACGCGCAACTTAACGTGTCCGTATTGACCGGAACCACCCGTCTGCCGGATGTATTTACCCTCGGCTTCCGAGTTCTTCCGGATCGTTTCACGATAGGCTACCTGCGGCTTACCCACATTGGCTTCAACCTTATATTCATGCATCATGCGATCGATGATGATCTCCAAGTGGAGCTCACCCATACCGCTGATGATCGTTTGCCCCGAGTCAGGATCGGTATGAACCTTAAACGTGGGATCTTCCTGAGCCAGCTTCGAGAGCGCGACACCCATTTTTTCCTGGTCGGCCTTGGTCTTGGGCTCAACGGCAACGTGAATTACCGGCTGTGCAAATTCGATCGACTCAAGCAAAATCGGCGCCTTGTCCGCGCAAATCGTATCGCCCGTAGTGACGTTCTTCAGTCCCACGCAGGCGCAAATGTCACCCGCAAAGATCTCGCTGATTTCTTCGCGCTTGTTGGCATGCATTTTCAGCAGCCGGCCAATGCGCTCGCTCTTGCCCTTGGTCGTATTGACCACGCTATCACCGGTCTTCAAATGTCCGGAGTAAACGCGGATAAACGTCAACTGCCCGACAAAAGAATCGGCCATGATCTTGAACGCAAGCGCCGAAAAGGGCTCCGCGTCGGAAGCCTTACGCGTCAGCTTCTTTTCACGATCATCGGGATCGGATCCCTCCGCCGCAGGAATATCCAGCGGAGAAGGCAGGTAATCCACAACCCCATCCAGAAGCGTCTGCACACCTTTGTTCTTGAATGCAGTTCCGCACAGCACCGGGAACAATTTGAGTCCAATCACGCTCTTGCGGAGCGAAGCCCGCAGCTCATCAGCTCCAATCACTTCGCCTTCCAGGAACTTATGCAGCATATCGTCGTCGTTTTCGGCGACGCTCTCCACCAACTGCGCACGGAACGCCTCAGCCTTCTTGAGCAGGTCGGCAGGAATTTCCTCGACTTCGTACTGCGCCCCCATGGTCTCGTCTTTCCACAGGATCGCCTTCATCGAAATGAGGTCGACAACACCCTTAAACGCTGCCTCCTGGCCAATCGGAATCTGGATGGCTACAGGCCGCGCATTGAGCCGCTTGCGGATGGTATCCACCGCATGCTCAAAATCGGCGCCCATCTTGTCCATCTTATTAATGAAGCAAATGCGAGGAACGCCATACTTATCAGCCTGACGCCAAACGGTCTCCGATTGCGGCTCAACGCCATGCACCGCATCAAAACAAGCGACTGCACCGTCGAGAACGCGCAACGAACGCTCCACCTCAGCCGTAAAGTCCACGTGGCCGGGAGTATCGATAATGTTGATGCGGATGTCTTTCCAGAAACAAGTGGTGGCGGCGGAAGTAATGGTAATGCCGCGCTCCTGCTCCTGCTTCATCCAGTCCATCGTGGCGGTGCCTTCATGGACTTCACCAATACGATGCGTGATTCCCGTATAGAACAGGATGCGCTCAGTCGTAGTAGTCTTACCGGCATCGATGTGAGCCATGATGCCGATATTTCGACAACGTTCTAATGGCACTTGTCTTGGCATTGCTAAATCTTCAATTCTGCGAAAGTCGCTGTTCGCGGCGAAACCTCGCCGCCTCAATTTTTGATCTTTTAATCTTTGGTCTCTGTTCAGGGCCCGCAACTGCAGACCGCCCGCCGAAAGACCGAAGTCTCCGGCTACCAGCGATAGTGAGCAAAGGCCTTATTCGCTTCGGCCATGCGATGAACATCTTCTTTCTTCTTGATGGCTGCGCCACGGCTATTGGCGGCATCCAGCAACTCATTCGTGAGCTTGTCGATCATGCCCTTTTCGCCGCGCCCGCGGGAGTAACTCACAAGCCAGCGGATCGCCAAAGAGGTACGCCTGTCGGGATTCACCTCGACCGGCACCTGGTAGTTCGCGCCGCCCACACGACGGGTCTTGACCTCAAGCAAAGGCTTGGCATTTTCGACGGCCTTTTTGAACAACTTAAGCGCCTCGTCTCCACCCTTGGCCTGCAAATTGGTCATGGCCTTATAGAAAATGTTTTGCGCTGTGGAACGCTTTCCACCCCACATCATCGTGTTGATAAATTTCGTGACGAGAGTGGAGCTATAGATCGGGTCAGCGATCACTTCCCTCTTGCCAATATGTCCTTTTCTCGGCATAGCCTCTAATCCTTCAAGATCTTTTAGGTTCCGCTACCTGAGCACTACTTGGGCCGCTTGGCTCCGTATTTGGAGCGCCCCTGCTTGCGGTTCGCCACGCCAGTGGCATCCAGGGTTCCGCGCACCACGTGATAACGCACACCGGGAAGATCCTTCACGCGGCCTCCGCGGATGAGCACAATCGAGTGCTCCTGCAGGTTGTGGCCTACACCTGGAATATAGGTAGTAACCTCAATGCCATTGGTGAGGCGGACGCGGGCAACCTTGCGCAACGCTGAATTCGGCTTCTTGGGCGTTTGCGTGTAAACGCGGGTACAGACACCGCGCCGTTGAGGGCACGCTTGCAACGCCGGGCTGGCCGTCTTGTATTTCGGCGCTTTTCGACCTTTTCGCACTAACTGATTGAATGTCGGCATATTTCCTTAATATTCAGCCTTTACTCGCTCTTTGCTCACTACTTATGCAAGGACACAATGCGAGATACGCACACGCGCCCTCTAATAACCCAATTTAGGGCTGGCGGCACGGATGCAGCCATGATCCGCCTAAACGCGGAAAATGATGAAGTAGCCTATCGGTGATGAGAAGACGACGGTGACGCCGAGCCTAAAACAGGAGGTGCTCCGTTTCGTCTCTCTGGCCTACATACCCTTTCTGGTGTTGAAAGGTCGCGCAGGCCGTTTCAGCGAGATGATGCCCTTTTTTGACCGATTTACAACTCTGGGCTCAATGCTTTCGAAAGCTCACAACAAACAGGCAAGCCAACTCTTACTCGCAGAACTTGACTACTATAGCAACACAACGTTTGCCTCGTCAAATTGGCATCCAAGGAGACGGTGTGGCGTCGATCGCAGCCGACCGTGGCATTTTACCAGCCAGAGAAAAAAAAGAACGCACAAATTCAGGGTCTCGGGCGTTCTCTGGTTGAACGCGGAGGGGATTCGTGTGTCCTAAAGTGGGCCGACACCTGCTCCTTGATGAAATCTGCGCTCGAAACTACACTGAGACATTTAGCTCTGCTTCGGAAAACCGCCAGGGAGGTCCTATCCTGGCGGGGAGGATACATGAGTCGGCTTGCGCTTGTACTAGGATTTACGCTCGTGATTACCGCCGTACTGACGGGGTGCTACGGGCACGGAACTGTTACTACCCCAAAACCTACCATTACGGTATCGCCGTCTTTTGTCTCCCTTAGTCCCGGCGACGTAATACAGGTCTCGGCGAACCCGGCAGCGGTCACATGGACCTCCTCGAATCCCTCTCTTGTCACCGTTTCGCCAGCCGGACTTGTATGCGGCGGCATCTGGGACTCTCTCTTTATTGTGTGCTCTCCCGGTAAAGTGCTCACGACGGCGGGAACTCCGGTCAACATCTTTGCCAGCGACCAGGGCGTAACCAGCAATCCGGTCGCAGTTACCCTACATCCGAAGGTAACATCGGTGAGCGAAGCAGACCTGGGAGCGGGACCTTGCACATCGACCACACTCACCCGCCAATTCCAAGCGCATGCATTCGACAATGGAGTCGAAATTCCATCGGATGAAGTAGGCTCTTTTAGCTGGGTGTCCGACCTGGCGCAGGTGGCCAGCGTGGATGTGAACGGCTTGGCTACGGCGCATAGCCCCGGAACAACGGGACTCTCGGCTTCGATTTCAGCCTCGGGCGCGACTATCTTCGGTCCCGCGATCGGGTTCCGGACCTGCATGCCGATCGAGATCCGGCTACACGTTCCCGGGGATACGCCGGGGAACCTGACGACCAGCACAACCTTTGCCGACCCTCGCATTTCGCCCACTCCCACTCCTCTGACCGTAACCGTCCAAGCCGATCTCTCCGATGAGAACGGTTTTGCCAGCGGGTCCGATCCTTCGCTGACAATCATCAGCACGAATCCCGCAGTAGCCACCATCGTGGGAACGACGATTACGGCGATTTCTCCGGGTGGAACGTCCTTCGTGGCGACGTGCACGCCCCCGGCATGCGGCGGGGGACTGAACCTACCGGTTTATGGCAATCTATTTCGGGTCACGGTCACAGGAACGAGCCCAGCCACCACAGTGTTCGCGACCAGCTCTTTTGCACCGCCGAGCGGGACTACTCCAACGTTGATACCAATCGATACGAGCAAGACTCCGCCAGTTGCCGGAACTGTGATCAATCTTCCGGGTGTCCCTAATTCCCTGGTGCTCTCGGCAGACGGCCTTACAGGTTTTATGGGGACAAACAACGGGCTTACCCTTTTCGATCCGGTGAACCTTAATGCAACCGTGGTTCAACCCACAGTGCTAGGGAAGGTTTTAGCAGTCTCCCGCGACGGCGCCACTGCCATTGTTTCCAACGTAAACATTCAAACCGACCCAACCAAGCAAGAGTTTTTCGTTTACCACAAAGGCACCAATACATTCCAAACATTTGTGGTTCCGGGCGCGGTGGCGGCGACTTTCGACACCGATGGTTTCCGCGCTTACATTGTCGCCAACAACGGAAACGTCTACGTCTTTTCGGACAACCTCAGCTTGGCCACCTTCAATACCGGGGGCAGTTCAACCAGCGTGGCCGGCCTGTCGTCCGATCCGTTCGTCTACGTGGCAAATTCAGGCGGCCTGCAGGCGCTCTCAACCTGCAATAACCAATTGCAAACCGGAGCGAACGTGCCACTTCCGGCTTCGTCAGGAGCGATTCAGCTTGTGGGTGGCTTCGCGGGAGCGGATGTGATGGTTGCGGTTGGCCAGACCGGCGTGAATATCGATACGGTAAAAGCCGGTTCGATCTTAAGCACCAATCCGACCCTGCCATTTAACTTGACGACTACGAACTGCACTCCTCCGGTCACCTATTCAAACCAGTTCGTCGATTTTGGATTGGGCACGTTCACCGCCAGGCAGCTATTGGTTTCTTCGGTTGATCCTGCGAGCGGTGCAGGCGCCACCAATCCTTCTCACATTGTCGTGATACCGGCGGGACTCAACAAAATCCTGACGGCCCTTCCCGGGGCAGCCAATGGCGGCGTCATCCCTTTGGCTGGAGCCGGAACCGAGGCGCTCGGCGGCGGTATGACGCTCGACGGAAACGTGATATGGGTCGGAGTGGCTGGAACGAATACAGTCGACGAAATCAACCTCAATGGTTCGTCGGATGTTGCGCAGGTGACGACATCCTTCAAAAAGGCCGATGGTACAGCGGCGCCGCCCGACATCGTGGTTGTCCGGCCGCAATGAGTTATTGCAGGCTGTTTAGGGTTACAGACTCAATGGGGACTCGCCGGTGAGAAGAACAGCCGGCGGGTTCCATTGACGATGCCCCAGCAACTTACTCGTTAGGACCGTCACAAGAATCCTTTGCAGCTTTGGATCTTTGGGCCCTGCGACCATGCATTCTTTTCGCCGCTTTCTTCCACAACTGCATTCGTAATTTAGATGGCTTCTCCGGCAACAACCTATCGAGGACGCATTGCGCCCTCGCCAACCGGATACCTTCATCTCGGACACGCCCGCACCTTTTGGGTCGCCTTTCAACGGTCGCGGCGCGCCAACGGCCAACTGATCTTCCGCAACGAGGATCTGGATTTTTTGCGGTGCAAGCCGGAGTTTGCGCAAGCCATGATCGAAGATCTTCGCTGGCTGGGCCTGGATTGGGAAGAGGGGCCCGATGTCGGTGGCCCGCATGCTCCCTATATCCAAAGCCAGCGCAGGACATTCTTTTTACGGGCCTGGAGGACGTTGCGCAATGAAGGATGGATCTATCCATGCTCATGTTCCCGCAAGGATCTGGAGCGGACACGCTCTGCGGACGCTGCCGACGATGACGATGAAATTCCCTATCGCGGCACTTGCCGGAATGAGATCAACCGCGCAAGAGATTGGGAGTCACCCGCTGGAGTGAGTTGGAGATTTCGAGTACCGGATGGGGAAGCGATCTCATTCGCTGACCTTGGCGCCGGGGCACAACGGTTCGTTGCGGGCAAGGACTTCACCGACTTTCTGGTTTGGCGCAGGGACGATATTCCGTCGTACCAGTTGGCCGTGGTAGCCGATGATGCCGAGATGCTCATTACGGAAGTGGTGAGGGGGGCGGACCTGCTCAAGAGCACCGCCAGGCAACTGCTTCTTCTTCGCGCCCTGAACCTTTCGGCACCGCGCTATTTTCATTGTCCTCTGGTGCGCGACGAGCACCATGTGCGCTTGGCCAAGCGCTACGATTCGCTCAGTTTGCGGGCCTTGAGAGCACAGGGAAACAAGCCTGAGCAATTGTTGAACAAGTTTGCTGCGGAGATTGACTGGGCGGCGGGCCTCGAATGAATGATTGGTTTTCCTGTTTCTGAAATGGGACTTCGTTGCGTCCCCATGTTCCTTTCGCTTCAAACGTAGCGTCTCTATCCGGCACCCTCTGTTCCGAAAGCTTGACAGAAGGCTATGGGTGCGGGTTTCATCTTTATGATCTTCGGATCTTTGGATCATCCCGGATCGAGAAATCGAGGAGCGAGCTCAAAGATCGAAAAGATCTTAGAATTGAGAAGACCTTGGAATCGAGAAGATCGAGGTAAGTGACGCACCCCACTATGATTTTACGAACCTTCCTGTTATCGCTACTTGTCGCATTAAGTACAGCCAATAACCCAGTCCCACCCGCTCCCAAGGCTCACCTCGTGGATATCACGCCCACGCCGGGCTATTTCAATGAGCCTTCGATTGCTGTAAATTCAGCCAATCCTCAGCAATTGGTAGTTGCCTGGCAAGTCAATGCCAGCGCCGCCTATTCCGTGGATGGCGGGCAAAGCTGGACGAAAAGCGAGGGCACCGCTCCCAAGAACTATCGGGTTTCAGGCGATGTCTCCGTCGCCTTCGATGCGAAGGGCCACGCGCTTCTGTGCTATATCGCCTTTGACAAGCTGGGCATGACCAACTATTGGGCGCAGGGCGCAACTCGCAATGGAATTTTTGTGCGCCGGTCTCCGGATGGAGGAAAGACGTGGGAGGCGAACCCCTCGACCGTGGCATCGCACGAGTCGACCCCAGGCATTCCTTTTGAAGATAAACCCTGGATCGTAGCCGACACTGGGGGACCACACGCAGGCAATCTCTATGTAGGTTGGACGCAGTTTACACTGGCGACCACGGAGCTTCTATTTGTGCGCTCTACGGATGGCGCCCTAACGTGGTCGAAGCCGATCAAGCTCAATACCACTTCCGGCCTGCCTCGTGACGACAATGGCGCACTCGAAGGCTTTCACGGCGTGGTCGGCCCAGACGGGACACTGTATGTGGTGTGGGACGACCGGGACGGCGTCATGATGGCGGTGTCGCATGATGGAGGCGTATCGTTTAGTCCCGAGAGGCGAGCTCTTCTCACCGGACCTGGATTTTTTGGGATTACAGGCGTTTCCCGGTCCAACGGCTTTCCCCAAATCGGCATTGACCCCAAGACATCAAGACTTTATCTGGCATGGAGCGACTACACCAATGGCGATCTGGATGTGTTTGTTGCTTCTTCCGCCGATCACGGCCAAAGCTGGGGCGCTCCGGTGCGGGTAAACGACGACCCTTTGCACAACGGCAACGATCAGTTCTTCCAGTGGATGGCCGTGGATGCCGCCAGCGGCGCAGTCAACCTGATCTTCTATGATCGCCGCACCGACAACCGGGCAACGACTGTTACGTTGGCGCGCTCGACGGATGGAGGGAAATCGTTTGCCAATTACACCTTCGATCCACAATCGTTCGAAGCCGATGGAGATTTTTTAGGGGACTATCTGGCCGTGGCCGCCCATGCCGGAAAGGTCTTTGGCGCATGGGCACACCAGACCACGGAAGAAGGAAAACTAGAGCGCGGAAGAAAAACCAGGACGACGCTCAGGGTAGGGGTTGCGGACTTCAATCCTTAAAAGTGCAAAGAAAGTAGAAATGAAAGCCTTGTACTCGGCCAAGTGTGCATCCAATCTGTCTTGAGGTGTGCAGACTACCGGACGCGATCCTCTTCATCGACAGCCTACTCGCGTGTTACCGCACCAAAAGTAGATGAAGTTGAATTTCGGCATGGACAGATTGGCCCGTTAAAATACTCTGCAGGTAAAATACGCTCTGCAAGCAGCCTGTGTGGGAATACAAGAAGTTGATGCTTGACAAAATCCACACAGCCTCCCGATACTCACTCCCGTTTTAGCGAAACGCCGGCGCAAACGCGCTAAATATCAACGTGTACAACGGCTCACGCTGTTGTGGGGTGAAACACTAGAGAACTCTCTTTCCCGCCACGAGCCCTTACCCTTTCCGATTCCCCAACTTTACGAAACGCTCGAAGGAGACCGACATGAAGTTAAAGTTTGTTTGCATCATTGTCAGTTACTTAGCCATCTCCCTGGGTTCCTCGCCAGCCTTCGGAACACAAATCAACGTCCTGATGATCCATGGCCGGTTGCACAATACCAGTGAGCAATTTGGCCATTTCACCACAGACCAAGCCGGGGCGTGGGGCGGGCTTAAACCCACCACCGCCGGAAATGTGTGGTTCGTGCAATGGGATGCGTGGAACCGCCACTTTGACGACAATACCTTCCCCGGCGGACAGGCCGTAATCAACGATGCCATCAATGCTCTCTGCGACAACAGCAAAGGCCAGGAGTGCTGGATCATTTGCCATAGTGCCGGCTGCGCGGCATTTGAAAATTACCTCTCGAAATCCAACTATGCGAATAACTCCATTCTCATTGCACACGTGATGGCTGCCGAAAGCGCCGCTGGAGGATCGGAGTTGGCGGACAACGGCCTGCTGCGCCTGATCGGTGGAATCAGCGGGGAGAGCGGAGCGATCGACGATTCGCTCAAAACCAGTTTTGCGAGAAGCGCCTACAACCATAACAACATGCAGGGGGTGGTCGTGCGTGGTTTTGGCGGCGCAACGGACAGTTACCCGCTGCACGCTCTGATTGCGTGCAATTTCTTTCCCCGACAGGGTGGAAGCAACTTGAACCCGGACTGCACTCCGTGCGGCCTGATTTCTACCACCTCCCGAGAGTGCTCCGATGGAACCGTGGCCCTGCACAGCACGTGCGGCCATAACCGAGTTGCGTCTTTCCAGGATTGCAACAGCACAATTACTCCTCACAATGATGTCGCAGGCACATACTCCTTTCATGGCTGGTGGATCAACGACAATGTCTGCAATGGCGATTTCACGCAGAACTGCAGTTGGAACGGCCCTTTTTCTAGTTTCGCGATATCAAGGCACAACGCGAACTTCAAGACCTACAGGGTAGACCACTCTGACGGCAAGACGGCGGCTGTGAATGAATACAGCAGCGCCCCGGCCGCCTTATGTCCCTAAGAGAAACGCCCGTTAAAAAACGACCGAAACTAAAAATGGAGGAAACCATCATGAGATTGCATCAGAATAAATTTGTAGTTGTCCTCGCGGCGTTTGCTTTCATATGCGCGACTGCCGGTCGGCTGTGGAGCCAGGTCGAACCATCGTCCCTGTCGGACGCTTCAGGAAAAGGCAGCCTCGCTCTTTTCCAGGATTTTGCCAAATATCCCCCGGAGTCAAGACCATTGAACAGCTCCAACTGGGACTTGCTGCATCCCTGGTTGACCGAAAGTTCTCCCATGCCCCTGGTTCCTTCACAATTCATGCGGCAACTGAAATCGCTCTCGGACGCCGGACTTTCCGAACGGGAAATATCCCAAACCATGAGCCTACCCACCTCGCTGCCCAGCTATCAGTTTGTAATGAACAAGACGATTCTGGCCGGCACCCGCGATGAGGTCGTTGCCCGACTCACCGTGACACCGCCGGAAGGCTCGACTGTTCCTGTGCGTATCCACGTCTCCAAGGTGGAATTGATTGGGGATAGCTACTTTGGATCGCCCTCCCTGGGGAGCGTTCCCTTTTCCTGTGAAGCCGCCAGCCCGGTATGCACCTTCCGCTGGAGAGCTCCCTCCACCGATAAGAAATATTGGGGAGCCCTGGAGCTCAACGTTACAGTTGCCGTAGAAGGCATTCAAGATCAGTTCCTTGCGCGACAATCGTTCTTTTCATCACCCATGGTCGCGGGCCGGTTCAACGGCAGCTTTCAGGAAAAAATTGAGAACGGATCACTGATCATCGATGCGGGCGTGCACGTGGAGAAGCACATGGCTTGTTTTGTGACCGCCAATCTCTTTTCCACAGATAAAGAAGTGCCAACCCACTTTGTCCAGCGCCGCATGATCCTGGACCCATCCATGAAGACCGTGCCGCTTACGTTTTTCGGCAAGATATTCCGGGATAACGGACATGCAGGCGTGTTTCGGCTCCAGGACCTGAAAGCCCAATGCGAGAACCTGCCCTATCCCGCGGAATGGTTTATGGATAGCGTGGCTCATCAGGCTGAGTTGCATGCGCTACGAGAGAATCCTCCAGCAACCAGGGAGCCGGCCCGGATCTATTTTGAATACAACAACCTCACCTACACCACCCGCAAATACGCAAGCAACGACTTTTCCGATCAGGAGTGGCAGGCTCCGGAAAAGACACGCAAAATCGAAGCCCTCAAGAAGGCGGCTGCAGAGTTGAGTGATCCAGCCCTGGAGCAGCGTAAGAAGCCGTAGGGTTATCGCTTACGTTTTAGGGATACAGGTTTGTCGAAGAGGAGAATCAAAAACGGGCGTGACTGAAATCGCGCCCGCTACTTTTTCAGTACAATGTGCGCAGAGTCTTTTCGTCCACTTACGCTTTGGACTTGCCCGCAAGCTCCAGACGTGCATTCGCCTTTTCCAGAGCGGCTGTTGCATGCGCGTCGCCTTCCGGTCCGGCTTTGCGTAGTGTTTCTTCCGCACGCTGTTTAGCAGCTTGCGCTCGGGCAACATCAATATCTTCACTACGTTCTGCAGTTTCAGCAAGGATCGTGACCTTGGCGGGGAGAACCTCGGCGAACCCTCCCGCTACAACCAAGCGTTTGGTCTGGCCGGAGGCGCGGTAGGAGATTTCTCCAACAGCCACCTCGGTGATGAGCGGAGCGTGACCGGGAAGCACGCCGATGTATCCGCCCTTGGCCGGAACGTAGACATCCTCGGCGCTTGCTTTCACCACCAGCTTCTCTGGAGTGACGATTTCGAGTTGGATGGTCTCTGCCATGTGTCCTTATGCAGCGGCCCCGGATTTCATCTTCGCGGCCTGTTCCAGCACTTCCTCGATGGAGCCCTTCATGTGGAAAGCCTGCTCGGGGACATCGTCGTGCTTGCCCTGGATGATCTCCTTAAAGCTGCGCACTGTTTCCTGCACTTTGACGTAGCGGCCTTCGAATCCGGTAAACGGCGTGGCCACGTGGAAAGGCTGCGAGAGGAATTTCTGAACTTTTCGCGCACGGGAGACGGTCTGGCGGTCGTCTTCACTTAATTCTTCGATACCCAGAATCGCGATGATATCCTGCAGGTCTTTGTAGCGCTGCAGAATTCGCTTTACGCCCTGCGCCACTTCATAGTGCTCCTGGCCCACGATACGTGGGTCAAGAATGCGCGAGGTGGAAGCGAGCGGATCAACCGCCGGATAGATTCCAATCTCGGTCAGTGCACGGGAAAGCACCGTGGTCGCATCGAGGTGGGCGAAGGTTGTCGCAGGGGCCGGATCGGTCAAATCGTCGGCAGGCACATAGATAGCCTGCACGGAAGTTACGGAGCCACGCTTGGTTGAGGTGATTCGCTCCTGCAATTCACCCATTTCGGTAGCCAAGTTCGGCTGGTATCCCACGGCTGAGGGCATGCGGCCCAGTAGCGCCGAAACCTCGGAACCAGCCTGGGTAAAGCGGAAGATATTGTCGACGAACAAAAGAGTATCCGCGCCTTCTTCATCGCGGAAGTACTCGGCAACCGTAAGCGCGGAGAGCGCCACGCGCAATCTTGCTCCGGGCGGCTCGGTCATCTGGCCATAAATCAGCGCCGCTTTGGACTCGGCGGGCTTGCCGGGCTTGATAACACCCGACTCGGTCATTTCCAGCCAGAGGTCGTTTCCTTCACGGGTGCGCTCGCCCACACCGGCAAACACGGAGTATCCACCGTGCTGCTTCGCGACGTTGTTGATGAGTTCCATGATGACGACAGTCTTGCCTACACCGGCGCCGCCGAACAGCCCGATCTTTCCACCTTTCACGAACGGCTGGATCAGATCGATGACTTTCACGCCGGTCTCGAACATTTCGGCTTTGGTGGACTGTTCTTCAAAGCTGGGCGCGGTGCGATGAATCGGCATGGTCCGCGCCGCATTGATGGGCCCTAGCTTATCCACCGGCTGGCCGATCACGTTCATCACGCGCCCAAGCGTCTCTTTGCCGACTGGCACTGAGATAGGTCCGCCGAGATCGATCACTTTCATACCCCGGACCATTCCTTCCGTGGCTTCCATGGCAACGCAGCGGACGCGGCCCTCTCCGAGGTGCTGCTGCACTTCAAGGACGACGCTGATTGGCTCGGGGACATTGAACCCTTCGCTGACGACGCGCAATGCCTGATAAATGGGAGGCAGGTTAGCCTCCGAAAAGCGAACGTCTACCGCAGGGCCAGCGATCTGAACGATTTTTCCGATGTTTTCCGGCATAGATAAATACCTATCAATGATTAGTTTCTCAACGATTGAGAACGCCTGATCCTATCCGGCTTCGGCTTCCTCAAGGCGCGGAGGCTACTGCTCCGCAACATCCATTTCTTTACAGCGCCGCTTTTTAGAGAGCAGCGGCGCCGCTTACAATTTCGATGATCTCGCGTGTAATCTTGGCCTGGCGAGCACGGTTCAGGGCCAGAGTCAGCGAATCAATCATGTCTGCAGCGTTGCTTGTCGCAGCGTCCATAGCGGTCATTCGAGCGGCGTGTTCGGCCGCTTCCGATTCGAGCATGGCCCGGTAGAGCTGCACGGACACATATCTCGGCAAAAGCCCGGTAAACAACTCCTTCGGCTCTTGCTCGTAGATGTAGTCTCCCTCAGCGCCAACCGCCGCAGCCTTTTGATCGATCTCCTTGGTTTCCGCCGCACGCACGCCAACACCCGCATGCTTCGCCGCTTCAATATTCTTTTTGCGCGTTTCCTCGGATATCTCTTCGGCAACCTCGTGGACCACTTCGCCGATCTGGACAACCGGCAACACATCGTCAACCACCAACCGCTGCGCAATTACCGACTTAAACTCGTTGTAGACGAGGTAGACGGCATCGGTCTTGGCTTCGCTGTATTGGCGAACGACAAGTTCCCCAATCTCCGCCGCACTGGCAAACTGCGCCCGGTTGAGCAGCCCGACATAATCGGCAATCATCTGAATGCGGCCCTGCCGCGCGTCGCCTTCGGCGGTCGCTGATGGGTAGCGGCGACGGAAGTATTCGCGCGACTTCCGGCCCACGGCAATGATGTCGATGTTCCGGTCCCCTTTGGAGGCAATGAAGTTTGACGCAGCCTTCAAAATATTGGAGTTGAAGGCGCCCGCCAACCCTCTTTCGCCCGAGACAACGATCAGCGTAAGCGTCTGTTCCGGACGGCGCACCAGCAGCGGATGCTGCGGTTCGCCGGTGACCGGATCATAAATCTCCGCCCGCGAAACCAGCGACTTCAGCAGGCTGGTCAGCATCTGGGCGTAGGGACGAGCCGCCAAGGCGCGCTCTTGCGCGCGGCGAAGACGGGCCGCCGAAACCATCTGCATGGCCTTGGTGATCTGCCGCGTGTTGCGCACGCTGCGGATTCGCCGACGGATGTCTAAAAGGTTCGCCATATTTCGCTGTTATGCCTTGGCTACCGCGCCCGCAGATTGGCGCTGGCTCACAAAACGCTGTTTAAATTCTTTCAGGATCTTGTCCATCTGAGCCTTGAGGGCATCGTCGAGCACTTTCTTTTCCATGATCGATTCGAGCAGCTTGGGATCCATGGATTCAACGTATTTATAGAGCTCAGCCTCAAATTCGCGAATCTGTTCGACCTCAAGATCGTCGAGGAATCCGCCGGTACCCGCATAGATAATCAGGATCTGTTTGCCAAATGGCAGCGGCACATATTGATCCTGCTTCAGGATTTCCACGAGGCGCTTGCCGCGATTAAGCTGCGCCTGCGTCGCCTTATCGAGGTCGGAGCCGAACTGGGCGAAAGCAGCCATCTCGCGGTACTGAGCCAGTTCCAGCTTCAAAGAGCCGGCTACCTGCCGCATCGCTTTGATCTGCGCGGAGCCGCCGACGCGGCTCACCGAGATGCCGACGTTCACCGCCGGACGAATGCCGGAGTTAAACAGGTCGGTCTCAAGGAAGATCTGGCCATCGGTAATGGAGATGACGTTCGTAGGGATATAGGCCGAAACGTCGTTGGCCTGCGTCTCAATAATCGGCAGGGACGTCAACGAACCGCCGCCCAAGGCGTTGGACATTCTGGCGGCACGCTCCAACAACCGGGAGTGGAGATAGAAAACATCTCCGGGGTAAGCTTCACGGCCGGGCGGACGGCGCAGCAGCAATGAGATTTCACGGTAGGCTGCCGCGTGCTTGGTGAGATCGTCATAGATCACCAGGGCGTGGCCGCCGGTGTCGCGGAAGAACTCGCCGATGGCGCAGGCGGCGAAGGGCGCGAGGT
>DATGIO010000097.1:0-104854 GCA_035295685.1 Candidatus Angelobacter sp. | reverse complement strand
TGAGCTGGCATTCTAGATGGAGATATTTCTCAGTGCCGTGGCAGGCTCAAATGGATACTTAATATTTCTGGCGGGAAAATGCGACCTGTAGCCAATATTTTCATCTTAAGTTAAAATAAAAGTTTGCAATACGAAAGGTTTAGGAGTCCATGAAGGCAGCTATTCACCCCGCATACGAAGAAATCCGCGTCCACTGCGCGTGCGGCAACACGTTCGTCACCCGCTCGACCCATAAGGGCGACATCAGCCTGGAAATCTGCTCTGCATGCCATCCGTTCTTTACCGGCAAGCAGAAGCTGGTTGATACCGCTGGTCGAGTGGAGCGTTACCGCCGCAAGTACGAAAAAGCAGCCAAGAAATAAGGCTCGGCGTTTCCAGCGTCGAAGTTGCAGCGCGGTCCAGAATCAACGGCAAAACGGGCAGAAAGTCCCATAGAAAATCAACGAAGCAAAGAGCAAAGAAGCGCGATTTTCAGCGAGAAACCTGGCTTCGTTGGGATTTTCCGCCCCTTATTTTCTGAGCAATTGCTAACCTTGATACTTCCCTCGGATGCCTGTAGGAAATCCCCCCACTCGAAAAAGTCTTACTGTTGATCGATCCAGTTGGTGAGTAGAATCTGAGCTATGCGCAAGTTCTGGGAAAATCCGGTTCAAGAGCACGCTTTAGCCAAAGGCGGGCATGTGCCGGAGTGTGTGGAGATCGGCGGAGTCCGCGTAGCGCCGGCGACCGTGCTTGCGCCCATGGCGGGGGTTACCGATACCGTGTTTCGTCGGTTCATCCGCAATGCCAGCTTTACACGCCCATCCGGCGGCATCATGGCCCCGCCCGATTCCCCTGTCCAAGGGATCCAAATGGATCAGACTGTCCAAGCAGGGAAATCTGAGCAGACGCAGCGGTATTTAGCGGAACAGCCGGAACAACCAGTCAAGTCGAATCTCAAGCAGGCAGAACAGGCAGAAAAAGAGGAGCGGTCCGGTTGCGGCCTACTCATGACCGAGTTCACCTCGGCGGATGGCTTGTTTCGCACGCGCGAATCCAAGCGCCGCCGTTACCTGCATTTCTATCCCGACGAGCACCCCATCTCGGCACAATTGTTTGGCAGCGATCCGTACACGCTCTCTGAATCGGCCAAGATTGTCGAGAACGCTGGGTTTGACCTCATCGATCTGAATCTCGGCTGTCCGGCTAAGCGGGTAGTCAAGTGCAACGGCGGCTCCGGATTACTCAAGGATTTGCCGGTCATTGGCCGGATTTTCGAGATGGTTCGCGCGGCGGTCAAAATCCCCTTTACGGTGAAATTCCGCCTGGGCTGGGACGACGAGAACATTGTGTGCGTGGAACTGGCGCGCATGGCGGAGAATTGCGGATTGAATGCCCTTGCGCTTCATGCGCGCACCAGGGAGCAGGGATATAGCGGCAACGCGCGATGGGAGTGGATCGGCGCTGTCAAGGATGCGGTGAAGATTCCGGTGATCGGCAATGGCGATATTCGCACGCCGGAAGATGCGGTCGCTATGGTAGCTCAGACCAGCTGCGATGCAATCATGATTGGCCGGACGGCCGCCTCCAATCCGTGGATCTTCCGACAGATTCGCCAATATAGCGACACCGGAACCTACGATCAGCCGACGGAAGCCGACCGCTACGAGATGATCCGGACCTACTTCAAAATGCTGGTGGAAGAACAGATGCATGGGTCCGGGGGAAAGATGAAGCAGTTCGTTGCTTGGTTTACCCATGGCGTCCCCAACGGCGGTGCGTTGCGCAGGGCGGTCTATGATGCCCGTGAAGGGCCGGAAATCCTGGCCAGCGTAGAAAGATTCTTTGAAGAACTTCTGAACGGCCCGCAGCCGATGCCGGTTCCTCCCTCTTCGGTGCAGGCATTTGAGCTGTCTGCAACCGTAAGTCAATAAAGCAGATAAGTAAAATACCGCAAGACTTTCCAGCAGCTCCGTTCTACAATGCGGGCAACAAGAGAACGTTTTTGCCCACAGGATCGTGTCGATGGAATATGTTGTTGGAGCCCTGTTTCTTTGGGCTATCGTTTGCCTGCCCGCTGTTTGCTACAGCATGGTGATTGATCGCCGCCGCCGGGAAGAGGGCGAGGAACTTCGTCGAGAAATCAACGCACTCCGGTCGAAACTTGCTTTGCTGGAACACCGAGGCGAGCAGCTTGCTTTGCATGAGAGGGCGGCGGCTCTGGTCGCGAGCGCGGCAGCCAAAGAGGCCGCCACAGTCGCCCAGCAGCCGGCGCATACGGCCGTCGAGAGAGCTGCACCACAAGCTCCGGTGGCCGCTAAACCAGCCGCGGTTCCGGTGCCTGCAACACCGGCGATTCAAGATCCCCCGCATCGGCCATCTGTTCCGGGGCCGTCCGTTCCAAGGCCGTCTGTTCCAGTTCTGCCCCACGCGATCGCTCCGCCTGTCCTTGCTCCGCAAACAGCGCCGCCTGTGGCGGCAGCGTCCGCGAAGGTTCAAGAGATTGGCGGAATACCTTTCCGGAAACCAGTTTCAACGCCAGGGCAGCAGTCGTCAGTGACAAGTGAAACGGTGACGCCGAAAGCGGCTCCACCGGATGTTTCTCCGACGGCTGTCGCTTCGAGCGCTATTCCTTCGGTAACGGCGTCCACAACGGCAGCTATACCCAAAGTTGCGGCAAGCATACCCACCCCGCCGCCTGTGAGTGCGTCATCGCAGGTGCCCAATCCCAATCCTTTGCCGCGAACTGTGGCGGGGCAAGCACCCACATTCAGCTTGTCGCCCGCTGGTAAGCCTGCGGAAAAGACCAAAAAAGTTTTCCGCGAAGAGGCACTCGGTACCAACTGGCTGCCGAGGCTGGGCATTGTGCTGGTTGTAGTAGGCGTGGCCTACTGGATCGCATCCCAGTGGGGCCACATCCCCGCGTGGGGGAGAGTTGCCATGCTCTATCCGGCCGCTTTGGGAGTTCTTGCCGGTGGAGTCCTGCTGGAGAGGAAGCGCGATCAAGAAAGCCTGGGCCGCGCCTTGATCGGCGGTGGGTGGGCCATCACATTTCTAATTACCTACGCGATCAGCCATGTGGATGCGGTTCGCATCATCCATTCACCCACGGCTGGACTGTTCTTTCTGGTGGCCGTTGCGGTGTTCATGATCTGGCATACGCTTCGGTACAACTCACAGGCAGTAACGGGTATTGCGTTTCTTATGGGCTTTGTGGCGGTCGCCATCAACTCCGATCCGCCCTACGATCTGATTGCAGGCGGCATGCTGGTTGCGGGGTTGACGGTGCTTGTGATCCGTCGAGGCTGGTTTGAGTTGGAAGTCTTCGGCATTCTCGCTGCGTTTCTGAATCATTTTCGCTGGATCTATGAGAGCAAGCTGACGCTTCAGAGAGTTCCTGACCCGAATTTGAGTGTGGCTCTGATTGCCGGCTATTGGGCGATCTTCCGGATTTCTTATCTGGTGCGCAAGGTTTCCGGTAAGCATCAGGAATCCGTCTCCACAGTTGCCGCCCTGCTCAACACCATCTTGATGCTGGCGGTCATGAAGTATCAATCGCTACATCCGCAGTGGGCGTTTTGGGCTTTGTTGACCCTGGGCGCGATTGAGTTCACGTTGGGACAACTGCCTGCCGCAAAGCGCAGGATCACGCCCTTCATGGTTCTTTCCAGCCTTGGCGCTGTGTTGATGGCTGCGGCGATTCCGATCCGCTTTGCCGGGACTCATTCACTGGAACTGATCTGGCTCGCGGGCGCAGAAGCTTTCTTGCTCGCTGGAATTTTCACCAAAGAGAAGCTGTTTTGCAGCTTTGGAACGATTCTCTCGTTCCTTGTGGCCTTTTACCTGTACGCGACTCAGGTAGCTGTCTTGGAGGAAGTCCTCTTGGATGGGACAGTCCGTCACGATCAGGCGCTTAGCCTCATCTTCGCAGTCATAGCCGTGGTCTTTTACGCCAATGCCCATGTTCTGACGCGCTTGTCGAAATGGATGGATTTGTTCAGCCCGGTGAAGCGGGCGATCGATCAACAATCTCTTGTTGTTCTCTCCTACATGGCCAGCCTCTTTACCGTGTGCGCCGTTTACCTCTTTGTTCCGGAGAGTGCCGTAGCTGCAGTGCTAGCCTTGCTAGTCGTAGTTTTGGCGTGGTTTGGCCGCCGGTTCTCAATCGCCGACTTGGTGTATCAGAGTCATTGGATCGCGCTAGCGGCAGTAGCCGATGTGGCCATTCGGGGTTTTTCGCTCGGAGAAGGCGCGAATTGGCACGGCGTTCCTCTGCGCGTCCTTACCTTCGGGACCGTGGCTGCAGCACTTTATCTAGGCTCCTGGCTGGTGGAGACTGGAGTAAGCCTTCACAGAGCTCTGTGTGCCGGCGTCTACCGCTGGCTGGCCACGGGTCTGCTTGTCTTGATGATCGGCCTCCAGACTCGGAATCATGACTGGTGGACGGCGGTTCTTTGGATTGCGCTTGCGTTGGCGCTGGCCGCTACCGCGCAGATCCTCCAGCGAACGGAGTTCAAATGGCAGGCTTTTGCGCTTACAGCATTGACGTTTGCATGGACGCTGTTGCTGGATTTCTCCAACGACACTCCCACCTTCCATCACCTGAGCTATCGTCTCATTGCCGTGACCTTGGTTGCTGGCAGCACGTATCTGCTTGCTCGTTGGAGCCCACATCCCTTGCTGGTTCCTGTTTATCCGTGGGCGGGAACGATCCTGCTGGGCATTCTCGTTTTTGAAGAGACATGGACTGCGCGTCCATGGACGGGTGTTCTCTGGATCGGGCTCGCGGCAGTGCTCGGACTGGCCGCCCGCTATTGGAAAGATCGCGCGCTGCTTTGGCAAACGCACCTGCTCTCGTTCCTGGCGGCTGCCTCGATGCTCTACGTCAATCTGCAGCCTGTCTATCGCCAGTCTGCTCTTCAGCTTGAGACCGTTCTCATAACGGCCGTGCTGCTCTATACGCTGACCAGGATCACGCGCATCGCCGAAGGAATTGGAAATGCCCGCGTGTCGCAACTCTACTCTTGGGCCGGATCGATGCTATTGACGTGGTTAGCCTGGTATCAGTTGCAGCCCATCAACGTGTCGCTCGCCTGGGCCGCGTTTGGCCTGGTACTGTTTGAGATAGGCTACGCCCGTGCATCGGCCTACATGCGCGCCCAGGGATATGTCGCATTTCTTTGCAGCTTCGCCCATATTTTCTATGCCAACTTGAACACGCTTTCCGCAAGCTACCGTTTAGAAAAGTTGGTAGATCCACCCGTTCTCACGGCTTTGCTACTGGTCCCTATTTATTTTTGGGTCTATGCGCGGCTGCACGCCAAAGAAATCGATCCCAATCGATTGAGCCTTCGCAGGTTTGTCGAGTATGGCCTGACCATCGTAGGCACAGCCACACTCGCCGCACTAGTCCGTTTCGAAATGCCTCCCGAAATGGTAGCCGTTGGCTATTCTGTGATTATCCTGGCGTTGTTGGTAGTGGCCTGGCGGACACGTATCGAAGTATTCTCGTATCAGGCGCTGATCATGCTGGCTGTGGTGGCCTTTCGCTTGGTGATGCACAACTTCTACAACCTGAAGGACTCCTTTTCCGGCAGCACGCCGAACTCAATCGTAGCGATCGCGCTGCTGACGATTGGAATCCCCATCGCTTTTCGTTTGCGGTCGATGGTGTCGGCTAACGCGGCGACGACCGATCAGGCTGCGTGGTGGCAGAGGTTGTTGCAGCGTCCAGAGCAGCCAATGTTTTTTGTTCCGGTCATTCTGACGGCCATGTTTCTGGCGATTAGGGAACCGGGTTTGGTTACTTTGGCCTGGGGAGGCGAGGGACTTGTCATCTTTGTTCTCGCTCTGTTTGCCAAGCAGCGCAGCTATCGCCTGACCGGCTTGGGATTGTTGATGATCTGTGTTGCGAAGATCGTCGTTTGGGATGTGTGGCGCTTCGAAGACGTCAGTGCGCGTGTTCTCACGTTGATAGGCGTTGGAGGTATCTTGCTAGTAGTCCGTTATCTTTATGGCAGGAACCGGGAGGCATTGAGCGACTACCTATGAAGCGCTGGTTGATCGTGGTTGCATTTGTGGTGCTCACCGGAGCCGTGCTTTATTACAGTGAGCGCCGCAAGAGCGAGGGCCGCGTAGGCCCGGAGGCGGCGTTGAACGTGCTGGCTGAGACCCAGCGCGAAATCAGCCGCGTGCCCGCTCGCGTCACCCGGCTTTCAGACGAGGAAGAAATTAGCCTTGGAGACGCCCTCGCCTCCCGGTATCTTCAGCAACCCGGTTGGAGTGATGAAGGCAATCGCGCCATTGAGAAGTATATGGTTTCCGTGGGGCGGCGCGTTACCATTCACACTCGCCGCAGGCTGGACTATCGCGTTCACTTTATCCCCGACAAGAATCTGGTCAACGCATTTGCCCTGCCCGGAGGCCATATCTTCATTAGTGAGGGGCTATTCAAGCTGATGAAGACAGAGGACCAGCTTGCAGCCGTCCTGGGCCATGAAGCCGAGCACATCGATCACTATCACTGCAATGAAAAGATGGCGCTACGGAACTCGGCGCTCTCCGTTCTTATCGGGCTTCCGGTAGAGCTTTTCCAGGCCGGCTACAGCAAAGAGCAGGAGCTTGAAGCCGATCGCGACGGAACGGCTCTGGCGGTAATGGCAGGGTATTCGCCGCAGGGCGCAATTCATATGTTTCAGGTTTTTGAGAACCTGGAGCAGCAGTATGTCTTGAAGGCCAGCGCCCCGGATCAGGAATTTTCTCAGGTGGCCATCCAAAGCCTCGAAGGATATTTCCAATCGCACCCCTCGTCCCAGGAGAGAGAGCGGCAAATACGGGCCTTCATCGCTTCCAAGAACTGGCCTGCGTCCGAGGAGCGCCCTTTGGGGATTGCAGCCGCGAAGGTTGCGACTCCAACTTTGAATGGGGACGCCGGGCAATAGGAAAAAGGGCATCGGCTAAGGAACAAAGGAAGCGCCTCCGCGGACCAACTGGAGCGGACCGAAACATTGAAATAGGGCTTGAAGGAAGAGGGCTTGAAAACTACCCGGCAACGCGGTAGAAAGGGGGCGATGCAGAACGGGCAATGGCTGAGAGTCGAGCCCGTACTCATGCGCATAGGATTCTCGGATAAGGTGGACAAGAAAGAAGGGATTTGAAGGAACCAATGCTCATCATCATCATGGTTGCGCTTCCAGTTTTGATTGCCTTGTTCTTGATCTTGGCAGCCACCAGGCCCGATACCTTCCGAGTGCAGCGCGCTGCCAATATCCGTGCCTCTTCGGAGAGGATATTCCCTCTCATTAGCGACTTTCACAATTGGGGATCATGGTCGCCGTGGGAAAAACTGGACCCGGCCATGAAACGGACCTTTGATGGCGCAGCCAGCGGCAAGGGCTCTGTGTATGCATGGGAGGGCAGCAAGGCGGGTGCTGGACGCATGGAAATCATGTCGGCCGCGCCATCGTCAAAGATTGTGATCAAGCTTGATTTCATCAAGCCGTTTGAGGCTCACAATACGGTTGAATTCAACTTGGAGGGCGAAGGCGAATCTACCAAGGTCACTTGGGACATGGAAGGCCGGAGTCCGTACATGATGAAGGTCATGGGCATCTTCTTCAACATGGACAATAGGATTGGAAAGGACTTTGAAGCAGGCTTGGCAAGCATGAAGGCGGTTGCCGAGAAGTAAATGCTTTCCGCCGGAGCCAACGGCCTTCCGAACGATCGAACTTCTTTGCGATGCACTTGTTTACAATTCACAGTTCAACATAAAAGACCAAGCTTGTGGAAAGATCGAATAGGCCGCACAAAAATTCTGGCCCAAAACTCAATAGGACGACCGGGGGATTCATGAGATTCACGATAGGAACCAAGCGGGGAAGCGGGCTTGCAGCGCTGGCCATTCTCTCCCTCGTCGCCATCGCGGCGGATGCGCAGACCTTTGAGGTCAAAACACGCACGCTGAAAAATGGCCTCAAAGTAATGGTGCAGGAGGATCACACGATTCCCAATGTCGCTATGTACACGTTCTATCGCATTGGGTCGCGCAACGAGCGGCCGGGAACCACGGGCGTCTCGCACTTCTTCGAGCACATGATGTTCAACGGCGCCAAGAAATATGGCCCGGGTGAGTTTGACCGCACCATGGAGGCCGCTGGTGGCGCCAATAACGCCTATACCAGCAACGATGTAACCGTGTACCAGGACTGGTTTCCCCGCTCGGCACTGGATGTGATTTTTGATCTTGAGGCCGATCGGATAGAAAACCTCAGCTTCGATCCGGCCAAGATCGCTTCGGAGCGCGGCGTGGTGGCGTCCGAACGCCGTACCAGCGTTGAGAACAATAACAACCGGCTGTTGAGCGAGCAGCTATGGGCGGCTGCTTTTACCGCCCATCCCTATCAGTGGCCGGTGGTTGGTTGGATGGTGGATATTGAAAATTGGACGATGGACGATCTCAAGCGCCATTTTGAGATTGGCTATTCTCCCAGCAACGCCACCATGGTGGTGGTAGGCGACGTTTCAGCGGAAGAAGTTTTTCAGCTCGCAGCCAAGAAGTTGGAGCCGATTCCTTCTCATGCGCCGCCGCCCAAAGTGACCACTCTTGAGCCGGAGCAAATCGGCGAGCGACGCGTTGTCATCAAGAAGTTCGCGCAGCTACCCATCGTGATGATGGGCTATCACGTTCCCGAAAGTGCCTCTTCCGAATATTACCCGATTACGATTTTGGAAACGATCCTGTTTGCTGGACAAAGCTCGCGCATGTACCGTCGCGTGGTAGACCGGGACCAGTTGGCAATCAACGTCAACGGCGGGATTCGCACATCACTCGATCCGACTCTGTTTACGGTTAACTGCTCGCCGAAGGCGGGAGTCGATCCCCAGGCGGTGGAGAAGGCCGTTTATGAGGAACTCGAGCGTATGAAAACGGAGCCGGTGACCGATCGCGAGCTTGAAAAGGCCAAGAATATCGTGGCCGCTGAATTTTATCGGTCGATGAATACGATCAGCGGACGTGCGAACACACTCGGGACCTATGAGGTGTTTTTTGGCGACTACCAGAAGCTCTTTACCGCTGTGGATAGCTACAACAAAGTGACAAAAGAAGATCTGATGCGGGTCGCTAAGAAGTATTTCACCGATAAGAATCGAACGGTTGCTACGCTGATTCCCGAAAAGACCGAGACAGCCAAGCAGTAAGCGCTCGTAAAGGCGATTGCCACCGGCGTCACCGGATCGCCGGGAAAATAAAGATTTATGGGAGAAGACAAAATGAGGCGAAGGCTCCTGTCTTTTATTCTTGCCGTCTCGGTGGTTCTAGGCGCTGTATCGGCTATAGCTCAGACCAGCGGGTTGAAACTTCCGGCTTACAAACGGGTACGCCTCAAGAATGGAATGACCGTGCTGCTTCTTGAGCAGCATAGCGTTCCGCTGATTGCGTTCGATGTAATCGTGAAGGCGGGGTCGGCGGCCGATCCAGCAGGCAAAGAAGGCATTGCCTTGATGACCGCGAGCCTGCTGCGGAAAGGCTCCAAGGCTCGTTCGGCTGAGCAGTTCTCCACGGCTCTCGACTTTATTGGCGGTGAGTTCACCACCAACGTCAACACGGACTATTCCGTGGTTTCCGCTGAGTTTGTGAAGAAAGACCTGGCGGAAGGGCTGGATTTGCTAAGCGAGGCATTGCTCAGGCCGTCGTTTCCGCAAGATGAATTCTCCAAGCTGCTCAAACAGCGTGTGGATGGGCTGAAGGCCGCGAAAGACCAGCCGCAAGCGGTGATAGGCGCTTACTTTAATGCTTATCTCTTTGACCGCCACCCATACGGACGGCCAGTCGGCGGCGATGAGAAGTCGATGGCGGCGCTAACGCAAGAGGATGCAGCCAGGTTCTATGAAGCGTTCTATACCCCTGGCAATACAATCCTTGCCGTAGCTGGCGATTTCTCCTCCGCTGAAATGGAGAAGCTGATCACCCAGAAGTTTGAGGCATGGCCTTCCCGTCAGTCTCCGAAAATCAATTTGGCGGAGCCAACTCCCTCTACCGGACGCAGGCTTCTGCTGATCGATAAGCCGGATGCGACCCAGACTTACTATCGCATCGGCAATGTGGGTGTGGCCCGCACCAATGCCGATCGCGTCTATCTGCGTGTGGTCAATACGCTGTTTGGAGGCCGCTTTACCTCCATGTTGAACTCGGAGTTGAGAATCAAATCCGGGCTGACTTACGGAGCGAATTCCTTCTTCGATGAAAAGCGGGTGCGCGGTTCTTTTGTGATCTCTTCGTACACCAAGAACGCCACTACCGGAGAGGCGCTCGACAAAACATTGGACGTGCTCCAGCGCCTGCATGCGAAGGGCATTACCGAGGAAGAGCTGAAATCCGCGAAGAACTATATTCAGGGCCAGTTCCCGCCGACCATCGAGACATCGGGACAGCTTGCCTTCCTGATTGCGGAGTTGGAGCAGTATGGGCTGGATGAGCGCGAAATCAACAACTTCTATGCGCAGATCAACGCCATGACCATGGCCGATGCGCAGCGGGTCATCAAGCAGTACTACCCCTTGGACAATCTGGTTTTCGTTGTGATCGGTAAGGCCAGCGAAATTGGCGACGTGTTGAAGAAATACGCTCCCTCCCTTGAAACCCGCTCGATCAATGAGCCAGGCTTCGGAGGCCAGAAGACTGTCGCTCAGGCAGGCCAGCCGGCTGCGCAATGACGAAGGCTTCGTTTAAAGACCCGTGTAAAGACCAAAGACGAATCATCCATGACCCAGGAAAGTCTTGCATCTTCTAAGCTGCATCCGCCCAACGAGATGTTCATGCGCAGGGCCATTGCTCTCGCCCGGGAAAGCATGAATTCATTGAAGGGCGGTCCTTTTGGGGCCGTCGTCGTCCGGAATGGAGAGATTGTCGCCGAAGGCGGCAATTCAGTGACAGCTTTGAATGATCCTACAGCCCACGCCGAGGTGGTGGCGATCCGGCTGGCCTGCTCGAATCTAGGCGTCTTTCAACTGACGGATTGCGAGATCTATTCAAGCTGCGAGCCATGTCCCATGTGTTTGGGTGCGATCTACTGGAGCCGCCTGCGAGCGGTATTTTTCGGGGCATCGCGCTTCGACGCGGCCCAGGCCGGCTTTGATGACAGCTTCATCTACAGTCAGCTAGCGCTGGCGACCGCAGAACGCAGTCTTCCTATGGCTGTAAGCATCGGTGACGAAGCGGCCCAGGTCCTACGGGAATGGGACGCGAAGCAGGAGAAACGCCGATATTGAAGAACTCCCCCAGACCATATGCTTTTTTCGGTGGTCCAGCGGCATAATGCTGCCCCGAAATAATCGATTTGGGTTTTGGAAGGGAATCTACCCGCCCATTCTGCATTCTGATTGATACGAACTATCAAATTCCAGGTATAACCGGCGACTTCATGCGGTCATGGGGAAGGGCCGAATTTGATATAGATTGATTTCGCATTGATTTTCGGGCTGAAAAAAATTGGTCTCAAAAATCAAGTGGAATCAATTTATCCTAGACCTAAGCTTTTTAGGAGTATCACCACCCCAACTTGGCTCAGGAAGCTGGGCGGCGCTTATGGCTGCTTTATTCGTCGATATGACCTATCAAGTCGCCGGGACATTCGTGGCTGGACCTCTATCTGACCTCTATCGTCTGGGCAGCTTTCTTCGCACTGGGGTTTTCAAGGTCTCGTCGAGATAGACGAGGTATCCGCAGATCAGGTGGTAGGAGTCGTAGAAGTTATCGGGGCGAAATTGCACCGGAGGGTCTTGCTTCTCGCGCAGATCCTCCACGGCTTCTCGCGTCAGGGAGTGTAGCGTGATCTGCGGAATGCGCAGCGATGCAAAAGCATCGGACGGGGCGCCCGCCGAGCTATCCAGCTCTACCTGGCTGAAAGGTAATCGCAGAGCATACATCGCGACCACCAGAGCCTTGACCAACTCTTTGTCGGAGTGGCTGAGCCAAACTTTGGTCGGCGAAAAACCAAGCGCGCGCAGGTCCACCATGGCGGCGGCGTGGTCCACTTGCGCCTTGCTCATCTTCCCCGCGAACAGACGTGAGCCGGATACGGCGCTCTGGGCCCCTGTTTCATTGGCAAAGGCGACGAACAGAAACGTGTGGCGCCGCCTCTTTGCCTCCAGCGCCTGATACAGGCTCGGCAGCAGCGACACGCCGTTCCAGTTTTCGGGGGACTCCTGGTCGTAATTCGCGCCGACGAGAATCGTTTTGTCGCTATCGCCCTCGAGGCGGCAGATTACGTTGGTTGTTCCCGCCGCATCCACGGTTTGCTCACTCAAATTGTCGCCAGAGCATCCGGCATCGACAAACATCTCTTTGATTTTCCGGAGGCGTTCCTCATGGCTGGAGGGAATCTCTGTCGCCCGTTCAAGAAGCAGAGGCCGCTCCACCGGCGAATAGCGAAGCGTTTGCGCTCGGCACAAGGGAAGCAGGAGCGGGATGAGGATGAGCAAACGCATGGACGAAATATGTTACACGCCCTGGCAAGGGCCGTCCTGTGAATGGGGCCCTTGCGATCTGCACCTCGGTCACATCGTTCGTGCCTGAGTGGAAAATTAAACGGATTTGGCTGTTATCTTGTTGCCATCGCGCTCTAGATGGGCCCAGGGGATATTCGGGTCGTGCGTAAAGATCGTCAGCCAGTTTTCGGGTATGGCGCTGGCGTAATATCTCTTGCGATTCTCAATGGTTTCAAGCGGAAACAGATCGTAGGAGAGCACCCAGGTTAGCTCAAGGTGCCACGTTGTCGGAATCAGGTCGGAGATATAGCAGGCAGTCTTCCCGCCGCTGCGGATGAAAATCGCTTGCATGTTGCGTGTGTGCCCTGGATAGATAGCCACAGAGATACCCGGAGCGATCTCCGCCGCGCCATTCAACAATTGCATCTGGCCGGAGGAGATAAGCGGATCGTAATTGTCGCTGATATAGCTGACCTTGTCGCGTTCAAGCTGCAAGCAGCCATGTTTCCACTCGGCTTCCTGCGCGTAGTACTTGGCTTTGGGAAAGGTGGCGACGGCAACGCCATTTTTGTACACCGTATTCCAGCCGCAGTGATCGAAGTGCAGATGGGAGTTGATGACGATATCGATGTTTTCCGGTGCAAGTCCCGCGGCATGCAGGTTTTCGAGCAGTTTTTCCTGCGACTCCCATATTTTCTTCTGTTTTTCCGGCAGCTTATTGCCAATGCCGGTCTCAATCAGAATGTTTTGCTTGCCCGTGCGCACCAGCACGGAATTGAGCCCCACGACGATCCGGTTTAAGTCGTCGCATTTGACCTTGCGCTGCCACAGCACCTTGGGCACCACACCAAAAAAAGCGCCTCCATCCGTGATGTAGTTCCCATCGGAAATGGACACCAGCTCAAAATCACCAAGGGAAATGGTTTGGTTCGTCACTCTGCGCTCCCCTCGGCAGCGGGTTCCAGCCCCAGCAACTCACGGCGGAAGTGGTCGCGGATCCGCGTAAACAGGTGGACGCGCGCCGCCTGGCCGCCGATGCCGTGAGTCTTGCGAGGATATAGAAGAAGATCAAACTGCTTTCCCGAGTTGATGAAGGCGTTCACCATTTGCAGCGTATTTTGCATGTGTACGTTGTCGTCGCTGGTGCCGTGAACCTCCAGCAGATGGCCGTGGAGGTGGGAGGCAAAATTGATTGGGGAATTTTTCTTGTAGGCGGATTCGAACTCGGGCACCAGTCCCTCGTAGCGCTCCGTGTAGATGCTGTCATAGTCGTGCCAATCCGTCACCGGAGCGACTGCAACCCCCGCTTTGAAACGGTCGGAATGCGTCATGGCATTGAGTGTCATGAATCCGCCATAGCTCCAGCCCCACCATCCCAGCCGATTTGCATCCAGTTGAGGAAACCTCGCCAGGGCCTGATCCAACGCCGCCAACTGGTCCTGCAGCTCAACCTCGCCGAAGTTGCGAAGCAGGGCGCCGGTAAATTTCTTGCCTCTGCCTCCCATGCCTCTGTTGTCCACTTCCAGGACCGCGATGCCGTCCCGCAAGAGGATCTCGTTGAAGAGTAATCCTGCACCTTCCCAGGCATCCACCACGGTCTGAGCATGAGGCCCGCCATAAGGGTTCATCAGCAAAGGAATTTTCTTGCCCGCCGATCCCGCAGGCAAGAAAAGCTTGCCGCGGAGCAGCGTACCGTCCTGGGCTTTGAAATCCACGAACTGGGGAGCAGCCAGGTTATAGGCATCGAGATTCTGCGGTTTCCAGAAAACATCGCAATTCACGTTGGTGCGGCAGAATGAAAGCTGCGGAGGCGTCATCAGCGTGGAGAAAGTATCGACGTAATATTTCGCGGTGGGCGCAAACACGCCGGAGTGGGTTCCCGGCTGCGACTTGGTCAGGTTCTGGAAGTCGCTGCCGTCGATCCGTACTGAGCACAGGTGACGCTGGCGATCGTCTCCTGCGTTGGCGGTGACGTACACCGTGTTGGAGGCGTCATCCAGAGCCTCGATGCTGAAGACCTCGAAGTCGCCTTTGGTGATCTGGTTCTCAAGGCGGGCATCGGCGGCAAGGGGCTTGTCTTTGTCGAATGAATAAAGATAAAGATGAGTGTGTCCGTCGCGCCAGCTTGACCAGATGAATTTGTCGCTTGATTTCAGGATGGCAAAATTGTCGTCAACGTCGATCCATGTATCGCTGGTCTCGCTGAGCACCCGTCTCGACTTTCCATTCGAAGTATCCACGAAATAAAGATCAAGCTGGTTCTGCTTGCGGTTCAGCACCATGGCCCACAGCAGGCCGGGGCGGACCCATCCGAAGCGGGGAACATAAACGTCCTTGTCGTCGGTCAGATGAATCCATTTCAATCCGCCGCCCCGAGCGTTCAACACGCCGACCTGAACTTCGGGGTTGTGGTCGCCCACCTTTGGATATTTCTCCTGGGACACTGTGGGGTGCGTCGGGATGAAATCCTCAATCGGGTAGGTGGGAACCTGCGCTTCGTCCATGCGAAGGAATGCGATCTTAACGCCGTCCGGCGACCAGAAGTAGTTGCTGCGTACGTCCAACTCCTCTGCGTAAACCCAGTCAACCTCGCCGTTCAGGATGTTTTCGTCTTTATCGCGGGTAAGCACGACCTCGTCCCCGCCTTTGACTGGCCGCGCATAAAGGTTGTGATTGCGAATGTAAGCCAACCGTGAGCCATCGGGCGAAAACTTCGGATCGCCGACCGGGTCTGCCGAAGCGCTCATGGCGATGGCGGTGCCGTTCTCCAGGGAGTAGAGCCAGATCTGCCCGTTGGCATCGAAGAGAATGTGCTTGGAGTCCGGAGCCCAGTGGTAACCGGCGACGGAATAGCGTGCACGTCGCTCCTGCTCGCGCTCGTCGCCGATCTTCGCGAGCGGCGGCGCCAGAGATGCGAGCTTATCGGAACCCACCAGCAATGCCGGTTTGCCGGTTGCTATGTCGATGGAATAAAGCTGCGGCTCGCCCTGCTCTCCGCGCACGATATAGGAAACCTTGGCGCCATCTGGGCTCCACTTGATCGTGTCCGGGAGAGGGGCATTCAACGGTCCCGCGGAATAAATGGATTGAATCGTAAGCTGCTGGGCCGCGGCTGCGGCGCACAGAGTCGTGGCGAGCAGAATGAGAGACAATCTATGCTTCACGGAGAACACCCCGGCGGTAAGAAGTGAAATCAGAGTGTACACCGCTGAAACAACGAACTCCAAAGGAGCGGGCTGGAGCCACCCGGAGACCCCGGGCTAGATCTGCGTTTCTTCCATCTGCCGGCGCAGGCGCCGCGATTCAGCCAGTAGGCCCATGCTGTGCATGAGGTTTTGCAGGGTCACAATGCCGACGAGCCTCTCCTGGTCTACAACCGGAATCAGGGTCAAGCCGCGAGCGGTGAGCTTGCGAAAGGCCGAAGATAAAGACTCCGTGCGAGCCGCGATCTCAAATGCCCTGTTCATGGCTCCCTGGACGTAGCCGTTGCCCTCTTTGCGAAGTTGATCCACGATGGTGTGCCGATTGATCACGCCGACCAGGTCTCCGCCGCGCACCACCGGAAAATCGTCCTGCAGGCTGTGCACGGCTTTGTCCAAGGCGTCTTCTAGTGTGTCTGCGGGCGAGAGCGTGGAAAACTCGCGAAGCATGATGTCGTCGATTTGGACCGTCTCCACAACCGACTGGAAGAGGACCGTGCGCTCTTCGATCTGCGCCGCCATGAACATGAAAAGCCCGGTTAGGGTAAGCCACGGGGTCCAAAGGGTGCCTACGAGCATGAACAGCGCCGCAAAGATGTGGCCAATGGTGACAGCCTGCCGTGTGGCTTTTTGAAATTCGATCCTGCGCGCCAGCCACGCCCGCAGCACCCGGCCTCCGTCCAGCGGAAATGCCGGTAACAAATTCAGCGCAAAAAGGAAGACGTTTACCCAAAAGAAGCTACGAGGCAAGTCGTGAGTGGTTAGAAATGGCTTAACCCAAAGAGCGGAAAGGGGCTGGTACTGAAGCAGCATTGCGCCGGAAAACAGCGCCAATGCGGCGCTTACCGCAGGTCCGGCGAACGAAATCCGCGTTTCTTTGACGGCATTTTTTCCGCTCTCAAAATGCTCATGGGGATCGGCAACCGCCATGCCGCCGATGGGCAACAGCATCACACCGCGGATGTTTACCCCCAATCGGCCAGCTGCTACTACATGGCCGAACTCATGCACGAGCACCGATGCAAAGATGATCGCCACGAGGCCCAACACCCGGCTTGCGTCGATGGTGCCTGAATGGGAGGAGTCGATCCAGAGCACGAATAGCAGCAGAAAGAAAAACGTCAGGTGGATTCGTATCTCGACGCCAAAGAACCTGCCGGCAAAAATTGACCCGCTTCTCATTATTCAGCAATCAATAGGTTGAGCAATCAAAGTTTCGTAACCAAATCGTAGGAAATCGGCAAGACTGATTCTATACATTAAATTAGATGTCCGGTAGGAGGGATCGGGTTACGTGCGTGTGATAGCGGGTAAATACAAGAGCCGGAAGCTGCTCGCGCCGCCCGGTACGGACACGCGGCCCACCTCCGATCGCCTGCGCGAGACTCTCTTCAGCGTGGTCTCGTTTTCCGTTCCCGGCTCTGTCTGGCTGGATCTGTTTGCGGGAACGGGCGCAATTGGAATCGAAGCGATCAGCCGGGGCGCGCGGATGGCGTACTTTGTCGAGTCCTCGCCGCGGGCGGCCCGCGCGATCCGCGAAAATCTCGCAGCTTTGAAAATTGGGGAAGAAGAAGCCGAGATCATGGAGCGGGAGGCGGCGGTGGCCCTTCGGAGATTGGAATCCCGCGAAATATCCTGCGACTTTTGTTATCTCGATCCACCTTATCGGAAGATGGGAGACTATGAGCAAATCTTGAACCTTCTCGCGCAATCGCCGCTGCTGACTCCTGAGAGCCTGGTGATTGCGGAGCACGACAAGCATTTCGATCCTGGAGACGCGTTTGGCGCTCTCCAGCGGCGGCGCACGTTGCGTCAGGGTGATGCGATGCTCAGCTTTTACAGGACACAATGACGCAGGCAGCCGAGGGAAGCGTCTCGACCCCGCCGAATCTCCGCTATTGGCGCTGTTTTCCACAGCTCTCGTTCAAAAAACCCGCGTAAAATGCGGCAAAAAAGCTTGCATGGAAACGCTACTCATGTAATATACGGAACGAGTGGTATAAAACACCCACATTTCAAGGAGGAACGATGGCAACTGGCAAACACTTAACCAAGACGGCGGTGACCCGGCACTTGGCGGACAAGGCGGGAATCAACAATAAGAACGCTTCGGCGGTCCTGGAACACCTGGCGGCTCTCGCAATTGCCGAGACCAAGAAGAACGGTGTATTTGTGATTCATGGCATCGGACGCCTCGTGCTCTCCAACCGCAAGGCGCGCATGGGCCGCAACCCGCAGACCGGCGAAGCCATTAAGATTGCAGCGAAGAAAGTGGTGAAATTCCGCGTCGCCAAAGCTGCAAAAGACCAAATCGTCCCACCGAAGAAGAAGTAAGCGGGTATCCCCAGCCTTTATTGGAACCAGGCCGGCCAGCGCGCCGGCTTTGTTGTTTTTGGTGGGGTTGCTGAAACTGGGTTGCCGAAATTGCGTTACTTGAAAAAGCAATGCTCGATTGCGTCTCAGAAGATTAAGACAGCGGAAGATTCATCACGCGAGGTGAACAGCAGCACTCGATCCCTCTCTTTTTGCCGGCCGCACAATTTTCTCCTACCCGAAATCCGTTTCTTTCTCACGTCCGTTCTAAGAGTGGGCGATCCGTCGCTCCATCGTTCCGTCGCTTTTGGGTGAACGCCTTTTCATTTCGGGATTCCGCTGTATAGAATGTTGCGGGCCAATTACAATAGAACGGAAGAGCCTTCATGATTGCCGCATTTATTGCCGGTTTAGTGTCGTTCCTTTCGCCGTGTGTCCTGCCTCTTGTCCCCGGATACGTCTCATTGATCTCGGGGGCGAGCGTGGAGCAGCTACAGTCAGCCGACCGTCGCCTGATGCGTACTGTGATGCTTCACTCTGTCCTGTTTATTCTGGGATTTAGCGTGGTATTCGTGATTCTTGGAGCCGTGGCAACTGGTCTTGGCCAGCTTGCTCACGATTACAAGAGATATCTGACTTGGGTGGCCGGAGTCATCATTATTATTTTCGGGCTGCACCTGCTCGGAGTCTTCAAGATCAAGGCCTTGTATGCCGATAAGCGGATGCACAACGTGGAAGGCGGCAAATCCCCCATCGCGGCATTTTTCGTCGGATTTGCCTTTGCGTTTGGATGGACCCCCTGCATCGGTCCGATCCTCGGGGGTATCCTCGGGATGGCGGCTACCTCCGAGACCGTGAGCAGAGGAATTGTGCTGCTCTGTGTCTATTCGCTCGGTCTGGCAGTGCCGTTTCTACTGACCTCCCTGGGCATCGATCGCTTTCTCAGGTTCTATGGCACCTTCCGCAAGCACTTGAGCTTGGTGGAGAAATTCAGCGGTGTGCTTCTCATCGCCATTGGCGCGTTAATCCTCTCGGGGCACTTCACCTGGCTTTCCAGCAAACTCGGCTTCCTCAATCGCTTTACAATGTGAGGTTTCAATGAACCGTACTATAGGATTTGTAGGTCTCGTAGTGGTGGTAGTTGCGGGGCTCCTCTTTGTGGGTAAGTCCGCGTCCAAGCGCGGAGCGATGGCAAGCACCGGCGGTCATTTGAGTGTCGGCAATTATAAGGGCTCTGTCGCGCCTGATTTTGAGTTGAAAGTGCTTGGCCAGCCGGACAAGAGCATGAAGCTTTCCGAGTTGCGGGGCAAAGGCGTCCTGGTGAATTTTTGGGCGACGTGGTGTGAGCCATGCAAGTTGGAGATGCCCTGGTTCGTGGAGCTGCAGAAGCAGTATGGCCCGCAGGGCCTGCAGATCGTGGGCGTAGCCATGGACGATACCGACGAAAAGACCATCGGTGAGTTCGCCAAGAAGATGGGAGTCAATTATCCGATCCTGATGGGCACGGAAAAGGTAGCCGATCAATATGGCGGTGTGGATGGCCTCCCAACCAGTTTTTTTGTCGATCGTAGTGGCAAAGTGGTGGATCGTGCGATGGGCCTGGTAAGCGAGAGCGTGATTGTGGATAACATCAAGAAAGCTCTGGGTGGAGAAGGCACGGCCTCCTTGGATAAAGACAAGGACAAGAACAAGGCTAAAGACAAATCCAATATGGCTTCGTTGTGATCATGACAAAAAAGGCATGGATCTTTCCCGTTCTCTGTTTGGCTTTGAGCTTGGCGTCGTTTGCGCAAAGCTCTAGTTCGGTATCGACTCCCAGCCGCGTCTCCGTAGAACCGGTTTCCACGGTGGTTGTAAAGCCCGGTCAGAACTCGGAAGTGGAGTTCACGCTGCACGTGCAACAGGGATTTCACATCAACTCGAATCAGCCCACCATTCCGGAGCTGAAGCCCACTGAGCTTCATTTTTCTCCGCCGAGCGAGCTGATCATTGCGCGGTTGCAGTATCCTGCCGGTTCGTTGCTTAGCTTTCCCTTCGATCCCGATAGCAAACTGAGCGTTTATTCCGGAGATGTTACCGTGAAGGCCAAGGTGATCGCGCAGTCGAGTGCTACGCCGGGACCCTATACGGTGCATGGGGAGTTAATGTACCAGGCGTGCGATAACAACTCCTGCTATCCGCCCAAGAAATTGCCGGTTGATTTCACCGTGAAAGTTGCCAAGGATGTCCGTCCGCGCGCGCACGGAAACGCACAAAGTCCCCATATTCACTAAGTACGTTTCCGCTCGCTGGTCGCCGCATTCTAAAGCTGGATGGCCTTGGCCTCCTGCACCTCTGTCAATTGTTGAATCTCCTTCAGCGCATCCTCCGAGGGTGCGCTGTCGATTTGGACAACCCCCACCGCCTCGGCCTTCCCATTCGTGGAATTTCGGCCCAAAGCAAAGTTCCCAATATTGATGTTGTGGTGTCCGAGAATGGTGCCTATCTTTCCTACAACGCCGGGGACATCGCGATTGCGCAGGTAGATCAGTCTTCCTTCGAGCGGCACCTCGATGTCAATGGCATCTACGCCCAGCAGTCTCGAGGACTCGCCATGAATCACGGCTCCTCGCACCTCGCTCTCGCCCGATGAGGTCTTCAACACCAGGGAAAGCCTGTTTCCTGTTCCGCCATCGGGGCTCTTTTGCTGCCGTTTTTCGTGGACTGGAATGCCGCGCTCCTGGGCAATCGCCGCCGCGTTCACCACGTTAGCGCGCTCCGCGAGCCGGCGATTCAGAATGCCTTGAATGGCGGCATTGCGAATCAGCTCCGTTTTCCATTCGGTGAGATCGCCTTCATAACGAATGAAGATTTCCTGAACCGAGCCGGAGGCTATGTCAGAAAGAAATCCTCCGAGCTTCTCGGCCAAGGCAATGTAGGGCCGCATCAGCGAATATTGCTCATGGTCGATGGAAGGCATGTTCACCGCGTTTTGAATCACGCCTCGTTTCAGGTACTCGAGTACCTGCCCGGCAATCTGCACGCCAACCGCATCCTGTGCTTCATTGGTTGAACCGGCAATGTGCGGGGTCAGAATTACGTTTTCAAGCGCCAGGAGCGGCGAGTTCTTTGGCGGCTCATTTGTAAATACATCCAGGGCCGCTGCCGCGACGCGTTTTTCCGCGAGGGCGTGCGCCAGTGCGGCGTCGTCCACCAATTCGCCCCGGGCACAGTTGATGATCCGGATTCCCGGCTTCATCTTTGTGATGGAGTTTTCGTTGATCATCCCTGTGGTTTGCGGCGTCAGGCCAACGTGCAGGCTCAAGTAGTCGGAGGCCGCGTAGACCTCATCCAGTTCCGCCAGGCGGATCTGGTGCTCGCGCGCCACCGAAGCCGAAACATACGGGTCATGGGCCACGATGGTCATTTCAAACGCCCTGGCTCGTTTAGCCACTTCCAATCCGATCCGGCCCAGGCCTACGATTCCCAGGGTTTTTCCGCGAAGCTCTGTACCTTGAAGCGACTTCTTTTCCCATTTGCCCGCCTTGGTGGTCGCGTCAGCGCGTGGAATAAACCGCGCCAGCCCGAGCATGAGAGCCAGGGTGTGTTCGGCTACGGCCACGGCATTGGCTCCCGGAGTATTCATCACGGCGATACCGGCCTTGGTTGCGGCGTCCAGGTCGATGTTGTCTACGCCAACGCCGGCCCGGCCAATCACGCGGAGTTTGTCGGCGCCACGCAATGTGTCCGGGGTTACATTCACGGCGGAGCGCACAATCAGCGCGTCTGCCTCGGAGAGAAGGGCGGCGAGATTTCCGTTCACCTGCTCATGGGTAATCACTGTCCAGTCCTGCTCGGCCTTCAGGAGCTGGACCGCATTGGAAGCGACCTTTTCGGCAATAACAATCTTCATTGGCGCCTCCTCAGGCGATGACTGCGTTGGCTTTGGCAAAGGACTCCGCATACGCAAGCTGGGCTGCGGTTACACCTGTGCCGAGTTTTACTTTGGTTCCGGTTTCTGCCAGTACATGTTCCAGCGCGCCGATAATCGAGATGGTGTCCAGGTAGTCGTAGAAGCCGAGGTGGGCAATCCGGAACAACTGGCCTTTCATCTCTCCCTGGCCGTTGGCGATCACGGCTCCAAAGCGGTTGCGGAAGGCTTTTACGATCAGGCTAGAGTCGATTCCGCCAGGAGAAGCAATCGCGGTTAAGGCGGAAGCAGGCGAGCCAGGCGCAAACAATTTGAGGCCTAAGGCTTCGACTGCCTCGCGGGTCATGAGGGCGGCAATTTCGGCGTTTTCGATGAGAAGGTCGCGGCCTGCTGCGAGATCCCCATCACCCTGTTCGCGAATATAGTCCAGCGCGGCGGATAGCGCGGCTATCAAGGCCGTCGATGGAGTATACGATGATTCGCCTTTTGCGCCATTCTTGCGCTCTTTGCGCAGATCGAAGTAGTAGCGTGGATTCTTCGTCGTCTCCATTCGCTCCCAGGCGCGCGCGCTTACGGCGCAGTACGCCAATCCCGGAGGCACCATGACCGCTTTTTGCGATCCGCCAATGATGATGTCAATGCCCCATTCATCCACATGAAATTTGGTGGTGCCCAAACCGGTGATGGCATCCACAACCAACAGCGTGGAGGTCCCTTTAAGCACGCGCGCAATTCCCTCAATGTCGTGGCGGGCGCCGGTGGAACTTTCGGTTGCTTGCAGGTAAAGCACGGTATGTTCCGGTTTTAGCTTCTCTTTGACCTCTGCCGCCGAAACTGTTTCCCCATAAGGTGCGCGGATGGAATCGACCTGGCAGCCATAAGCTTTGGCCAGAGACTCCCATCGCTCGCCAAACTTCCCTGCGGAAGCCACTAGCACCTTGTCGCCCGGAGAAGTCAGGTTGGTGACAGCCGCCTCCATGGCTCCGGTTCCCGAGGCGGTAAGCAAGACCACGTCGTTCTGCGTGCCGACAAACACCTTCAGGTCGGCCAGGACTTTGAGATAGAGATTGCGGAACTCCGCCGTGCGGTGGTGCATGGTAGCCGCCGCCATTGCAAGCTGTGCGGCGGGAAGGAGTTGAGTAGGACCGGGCGTAAAAAGACGATTTTTGCGGATCATGAAATTCATTCCTCCGAGGTATGGGATCGGTTAGTTTTGGTTCTGTCTTAAGAAGGCTGAGAAATTGAAAAATTCTCAGGAGCCAGGATTGGAGATGGCCCGAAGGGAATTACCTGGGCCAATACCGGCTTTACGATCGCGATCGACTGAAGCGGATCGGGAGTGAAGCGTAGTGCGAAGAACGGCAACGCATGCAGCCATTCTACTCATAGCCCTATGGTCTTTGGTCATAGAAAAAACGAATGGCGCGGCGCGGAAAAATTTATCGCCTTTCAGTTACCGCAATGAAAGATGAGGATGAAAGGGTGTATTTCCCAGGAATGGCATTTCCATGGAGCGCATATAATTTGGTGCAGCTTATCGAATAGGACAAACTTTAGGAACAACCAACATGGGCATTAGCGAGCAAGTGCAAAAAGACATTGTGGATGCGATGCGCAGCCGCGATGAGCTGCGTCTTTCCACACTGCGTATGGTGAAGGCTGCGCTCAAGAACAAAGAGATCGACAAGCGCGCGCCTTTGGATGAAAAGGAAGAGCAGCAGATCCTAAGCACTCTGATCAAGCAGCGCAAGGATTCAATCGAGCAGTTCCAGAAGGGCGGCCGTCAGGAACTGGCGGAAAAAGAAGCCGCTGAAATCACTCTCATTGAGGGTTATCTGCCCAAGGCATTGAGTGAGGGAGACATCGCCGCGGCCATCCAGGCAACCATTGCGGAGATGGGATCGCCGACGATGAAGGATATGGGTGGCGTCAGAAAAAATGTCATGGCCCGTCTTGAGGCCCTCGGCGCCCGTGTCGAAGGCAAAGTGGTGAGCGAGATGATTAAGACTGCCCTTGGCGGATAGCCCGGATTTTTCTCGCAAAAGACACGCAATGCGAAAAGTAGGCCCTTTTTCCAGGGAATATTTCGAACATTCACGGAGGCGCGTGCTCTCCCGCCAACCCTTGGATTTCATGCCGAATCGGGTTTTGGCCTTTGGTCTTCGATATAGATCTAGGGAATAGCTTGGGTGCCGCGGGGCCAGCCGGTTTTTGATTCAACCGGCGAATTGAGGGAATTTTTGCTCAGGAACGCGAGTTCATTCTATATTCGCTATATCCCTCATGAGCAAACTCAGAATTGGCGTTCTCTTTGGTGGCCGTAGCGGCGAGCACGAGATTTCCCTGCTTTCGGCAGCCTCGGTTCTCAAGGCAATTGATCCGCAAAAATATGAAGTTGTGCCTATCGGTATTACGAAAGAGGGCCGCTGGGTAAGCCCCTCCGATGCCGAGAAACTGCTTCGCGGAGAAGTGTTGAACACGGAATTGCTGGGTAAAGGAGTGCCGAACGAGGGCCAAGGCAAGCCCTTGCGTGCCGGAGACCCGCAAGCGACCTCCGCAGCCGCGGTACTGGCCAAGGGGGAAACCGTGATCGTGCCTCCGGTACCCCAGTCCGGCGCGCTCGAGCCGTTTGAAAGTGCCGCTACTGCCGGTCATGGAGTGAGTGTAGATGTCATTTTTCCCGTGCTACATGGCACCTTTGGAGAGGATGGCACGATTCAGGGATTGCTGGAACTTGCAGATATCCCTTACGTAGGCGCTGGAGTGCTGGGTTCGGCGGCTGGAATGGATAAGGACGTGATGAAGCGTCTGTTTGCCGCGGCCAGGCTGCCGATCGTGAAGCACGTTACCATCATGCGGAGCCAATGGGAATCCGATCCCAAGAAAGTCACACGGCGTGTGGAGAGCAAGTTGAAATATCCGCTCTTCGTCAAGCCGGCAAACCTTGGTTCTTCCGTCGGAATCTCCAAGGCGCACGATCGGGAGGAGTTGGGCCCTGCCATCAAAATGGCGGCGGATTTTGACCGCAAGATCGTCATCGAGCAGGGTGTTGGCGGCAAAAAACAGAAGGCTCGCGAACTGGAATGTTCTGTACTTGGAAACGACGAGCCGCAATCCTCGATTGCTGGAGAAATCGTTCCTGCCGCCGAGTTTTACGACTACACGGCGAAATACCTTGACGAGGGCTCCGAGCTATTGATTCCCGCGCACATCACTAAAAAGCAGATGAAGGAGTTGCAAGAAATGGCTGTCGCGGCGTTCCAGGCTGTGGATTGCTCCGGGCTGGCGCGGGTCGATTTCCTGATGGATCCGAAGACCGAGAAGATTTATGTGAATGAAATCAACACGATGCCGGGTTTTACCTCCATTAGCATGTACCCCAAGCTATGGGCGGCTTCAGGAATGGAGTACCCCGAGTTGATCGAACGTTTGATTCAGTTGGCTTTAGAGCGCCACGCCGACAAGAAACGCAATCGTTACAGCAGGACCTGACGACTTGAGGATCATCTGAAGTACGGCAAACGGCGCCACGAAGCATACGATGGACCGCCACGAACGGCGTGTGAAATTCGGCGTTGCAGCCGAAAGGAGAACCATGAGGTTGACGGCCCTGGTTGGAACTCTTCTTTTTTGTGCGCTCGTTATAAAGAGCGTTCCTGCGTCGTGTAGTGTGGCGCCCTTTGACGGCGCGATTGTTGAGGGTACGGTAGTTAGCGCGATGGGTGGCCGTCCTCTTCCGAGGGCGAAGGTATTTCTCAACTTTGTGGGAAAGAATCAACCACCGGAAGTAGTGAGCACCGACGATGCCGGCCGGTTTCTTCTGAGGAACATCGATCCCGGGACGTATCGCCTTTCCGCATCCAAAGAGGGATTTTTCACCGACGAACATCTTTTCTATCAAGCTACCATCGATGTATCGGAGGGCCGGCGCTCCAGCGGCACGTTGATTCGGCTCCTTCCGCTTGCTGTCCTCAAAGGGAGGGTCGTTGAGCAGCACAACGATCCTATGCAGCATGTTGCAATCTCTGTTTATGGGCTCGACTATTTTCGTGGGCAGCCTCGGCTGAATGCGATTGCCCATGGCGTTACGGATGATCGCGGTGAGTATCGTATCTCCGGCGTGCGTCCTGGTAGCTACTTTCTCATGGCCGATTACGACGCGCATAGGGAATGGACAAGCGCCTTTGGAAACACCAAAGTAAATCGGTTGGAACCGGAGCTGGCCTACGCCGATGTCTTTTTTCCCGATACCCCTGACATTCTCCAGGCGCAGAAAGTAGAAGTGCATGCGGGCGACGAGTCCGAAGTGGATTTCGCCCTGAATGGAGTGCCCGGAGTTTCCATTCAAGGCCGCATTCTCAACGGCATTACAGGAATGCCGTCCGCAAAGCCCAGTATAGAAATCTATCAGGGTAGGTTTACCGCGGCTGCCATACATAACGCTCAGGTTTCCGTACATCCGGAAGGGTTTCTTATCGAAAACGTTAGCCCCGGGCTATATACGCTGAGAGCGACATTTTCTGAAGGCGATAATCCATACACTGGCGAGCAAATGGTCCGGGTTGGAAACGGGGGAGTCCGCAATCTGGAGCTTGTCGCCATGCCGCACTTTGAGGTGAGGGGACATATACGTACCACCGACGGCAAAGCGGCCAGGGCTCACCTGTCGGTTGAGTTTGCGGCAATCGGCAGCAGATCGGGAGCTTTTTTCAATGCGGATGACGTGTTCCGTGTGAGCGCGAACACCTCCGATCTAAAGTTCACGGGCAAATTACAGCCGGGCGATCATTATCGTGTGAGAGTTCTTGGCTTGCCCGCGGATTACTACCTGAAATCCGTTTTGATTGCCGGTCAGGATGTGCCGCAAAACGATCTCGTGATTGGCGGCGATGGCGTGGATCTGGAGCTTCTGATTAGCCCCGGAGCCGGCCGCATCGACGGACTTGCTTTCAACAGCCGCAATGAGGCGGTCAGAGGCAGTTACATAGCGTTGCTTCCGGAGGGCTCTACGCAAATAGATTCTGATTTGATTCGCAGGACCAGAGCGGATGGCAACGGTAAGTTTTCCCTGGATGGGCTTCCGCCTGGAAGTTACCGTCTGCTGGCTTGGGAAGATATCAACCTCGAGGAGATGGTGAACAACCCCGATCTCTTCAGACCCTATGAAAAAGACTCCCAGGCAGTGAGAATCGAGGAACAAGGCCAGTATTCGGTTTCCATCGTGCCGATCTCCGCCGCTCGCAGCCAATAGTCGTTTTAGGGCAAAGGAATCTCCGCATCAACTGCGTTCATAAGCCCTGGAGGCAGGGTTCTCGCGTGAACTTCGAAGAATCTGCCGAAGGAGGCATTACACGATGTTTTCGGCAGCAGAGACCCTCAACATGCTGGCAGGCCACGCACCCACGATTCAGACGGCGCATCAGAGGCTCATTGCTAGCGGATACAGTTTGATTGGGTTTCATGGGTGCGGGCTCCTGGATGCACGGCGGATTGTCCCGGACAAATTCGATCCGGGCCAAGCCGGGGCAAATACCGGTGGGGCAGGGGCTTTGGCGCGGGGCAGGGGTTTTTATATTGGCGCGTATCGCGGTAATCTCGCGCACAATTGGAGCCTGATCAGGCAGGGTAAAGGTTTTGGAGCGGCAACAATTTTGCGCATTTATGCCAAAAGCTTTAGCGGTATGCGCGCGGGAATCGACTATACCTGGGGAGCCATGGACGGCATCAACCTACGAGGCGCTTCGTTGGCGGAGGTGCAAGAACCTGGTGTAGCAGGCGCATTCGCCGGTGAAAGTATGGCGGAAAATCACCGTAACTTGGAAATGACGATTCACCCATGTGCGTACGGACGCTTGATCGCAATTCCTTCACTTGGCCCCGCGGACCAGGCATTGCTTACGGTCCAAGAAAGGTGGCGTTCAAGAGAAGCAGGAGATGAACTGCCACGGCCCCGGAGTGGCGGACGCTTTAGCGAATCTCCATTTTAGTCTTTCGGAATCGATTCAGATGCTTCTGTTGACTTGCCGCTTTCATTACCGCGCTGGTCAACGGCAGAGACGGAATAAAAGTACTTCTTTCCCTTCTCGGTCTTGGTATCGCGGAATGCGGGGGGCTTTACCGGGGCTGTCGTAATTCTTGCGGGTGGAGCCCCTTCGGTATGGCGGTAAACCTGGTAGCCATCCAGATCGGCCTCGCTATTGGCAGTCCATGTGAGATCGACAAAGGGTTCTTCTGCAATTCCCGAAAATACTGCTTGCAAGCCGGAGGGGACAGCCGGCGGAAACACGTCGTCCGCGTACACGGAGACGATAGGCGAATCGTCGCCTTCAACCTGTCCCTTTGATTCCTTGCCGCTTGCCTGCTGCCAGAGAGTAACCGGCGTTACCCAATACTGATAGTGCTTTTGCCATTCGATGGTGGTGTCGATGTACTGGAAATTCTCGTTGTTGGCGCTGATCTGCTGAAGTTGCGTCGCTTGTTTGGCGCCCTCCTGGCGGCGCGTGATTTTATAGGCATATTCCACACTGAAATGTGTCGCATTTTGCGGAAGGCTCTCCGCCTGCCAGGAAATGCTGATTCCCTGGGGAACTGCGCTCACCTGCAGAGCCGCGGGAGCGGGTAGAGTGGGCACAAGCGGAATGAGCACCTGATTGGACTTGCCGGCAGATTTTCCGGAGCCATTGGCGGCTTCCACGGAATACACGGCAAAATCCGCAGGGGAGCCGGATGCTGGGGAGCTGAATGCTGGAGAGTTGGAGTGAAGCAGGCTGCTCAGATCGTCGGTGAAAGTTGCTGGCCGCGTGGGGCCGTCCTTGAGTGGTGGCGGTAACGGCTGATCTATAGCTCGGAATGTTGTGTCAGCCCGGTCGTTCTGGTTACTCTGGAGCCTGCGATTCACAATCATCTTGCCTGGCTTCCGGATAAAATCGCCATCCGTCGTTTCGTCTGGCGTGGACCAGGAGAGGTTGGCCGTAGCTCCCTTGCGAACCGCGTGTAAGTCATGCACCGGTTTGGGAAGATTGAGTGAGGGCGGCAAAGGTGCGCCGGGAACGGCGCAGCCGGTTGCTGCTAGCAGGGCCGCGGTTCCCAGATAAATCAGCCATGAAATCTTCATGAAGTAACGAACAAATCCTGTGGTCGATGCCCGAAGTGTAGCACGAAGGATTTTCCGATTGCCTGCCAGAGTTGGCTGCCAAGTGTAAAGACTTTGTCTATGATTTTGCCTGATCGGCTATGGGTGACCGGGAAATGGCCATGAAGGGTAGCCCCTTTCAGGAATAAATAACGGTTTGCGTAGCGCTGCTGTGAATTACGTTCGGGTAGTAGAATTTGCTCATGACTGATACGGAAAAGACCCAATCCCCTGCGGAAGCCCCTTTTGGCTACACAGGCCGCCAACCGGAAGGTGAAAGGAATTGGGCGCCCATGGCCATTGGCGTGGGCCTGGTGGTCGTGTTGATCGCGGCGTTTGCCTTGCTGGGCCGCGGCGGTGGGGATAAGTCCGGCCAGGTTGATCCGTATCTCCAGAAGCTGGAGGTCGGCGGTTTACACATGGCGACGGCCGAAAACTTTGCCGGCGGCTCTGTAACCTATGTTGAGGGCAGGGTCGCCAACACAGGTGACCGCAAAGTGACCGGCGCGCGCATGGAGATCGTGTTCAAGAACACCTTGGGGGAAGTCGTCCAGAAGGAAGTCACTCCGCTTCTGGTCCTAATCTCCAGCACTCCCTATATGGACTATGGTTCATTGGATCGCGCTCCGCTGGCTGCTGGACAAGTGCGTGACTTCCGCTTAGCGTTGGAGCACATCAGCAACGATTGGGATGGGCAGTTGCCCCAGGTGAAAGTGGTGAGCGCCGCCTATTGATGCCTGTTGAGAGTTGAATTTCTTTTATATGGCAGAGACGAAAACATACCGGCTTACGGAGAATGCAAAAGCGGCGGGTTGAGCGAGCAAGCTAAGTCCGGCGGTGCTGGACGCGGTGCTTGGGAAATTAGCCCGGCAGCAGGATCCTAATGTTCTTGTTGGCTTCGATAAAGCCGACGACGCCGGAGTGTATAAAATTTCGGCCGATCAAGCCCTGGTTCAGACTGTCGACTTCTTTACGCCGATCGTGGACGATCCCTATACGTTCGGGCAGATTGCGGCCACGAACTCGCTAAGCGATGTCTATGCGATGGGCGGCAAGCCCCTAAGTTCTTTGGCGATGGTTTGTTTCCCCGAAAAAGAAGATCCCGCAATCCTGCAGCAGATTCTCGCCGGCGGTCTTTCGAAAATGATCGAGGCCGGTTGTACCGTGATCGGCGGGCATAGCGTTCGCGATCCCGAGATTAAGTTTGGCTACTCGGTTACGGGCATGGTCCATCCCGATCGTATATGGACGAATTCTGGGGCGCGGGCGGGCGACATCCTGATCTTGACTAAGCCGATTGGCACAGGAGTAATCTCTACGGCGATCAAACGGGGAGTCGCTGAACCGGCCTGGATCGACTCCGCCACCAAAGCCATGACTACCTTGAATGCTCGAACCGCGGAAGTGGCTACGTCGGGAAATTTCAGTATCCATGCGGCCACCGACGTTACTGGATTTGGCCTGATAGGCCATGCGCGTGAGATGGCGTTGGGCAGCGGCGTTAGCCTGCATATCGCTGCACAGAAAATCCCGCTGTTGGATGGCGCTCTCGACTGTGTTCTCGCCGGATATATTCCCGGTGGGCTAAAGGCCAACTGCGAATTTGCCGAATGCGTTGTTGGCTATGCTGATGGCATTCCCGAAGATCGTATTCCTGAAGCCCGGAAGACCATCCTGTTCGATCCTCAAACCGCCGGAGGACTTTTGCTCTCCGTGTCTCGCGAACACTCTTCTTCTTTACTGGCGGCTCTTCTTCAGGCGGGTGTACAGGCGGTCGAGATAGGCTCGGTGCTTCCTCAAACAAAACCGCTGATTTACGTCTCTTAGCTCTTGCGACAATTGGGATAGGTCCCGCGCGGGAATTCATGACGATCACCGCAGATAGTACAACGGGTACGTGTCGATTCACTCCCTACAACAATATTTTTAGCTGAGCCTTAATTCCCTCCAGATCTTCACGTCTAAGTTCGTAGCTTCAAGGTATCCCCAAACAAGTTGCTCATCTCTTCGTCATAGGAAACGTGTCATGGATCGAAAAAGGCTCATACTTTCTCGGACGATCTTCATCCTCAGAATCCTTCTTTGTCTAATCTTTCTTGGCTATGGACTCGTCAAGCTTCTGGGCGGGCAGTTCTTCCATGATGACCGGGTGCTGGATTCAAAGACCATCGATGGAGGGCAGTTGGTCTTTTGGTTCTACGGTTACTCGCCGGTTTATGGTCGATTCCTTGGGCTTTGTGAAGCAGTCCCCGCAATGCTACTACTGTTCCGCCGGACTGCAACCTTGGGCGCGGCCATGTTGTTTGCAGTCAGCGTGAACATTACAGTAATGGATTTTTGTTACGGCGGAATGCTGAAATACGTGAAATATTTCTCTCTGGCATATACGCTCATGTTGGGCTTTCTGTTGCTTTGCGATGAGCGAAGATTGCGACAGACTTTTTGGAGCGCCGAACTTGCGGGCAATTTGGGCAAAGCTAAAAGCATCAAGTCCGAATCTGTCGGTTGTGAGATCTCGAAAGCCGAACGGGATGCGGAAGCTCCGTCGGCCTTTGATCTTGCCCGGATGCCTTCCTCGCGGCTGGGCAAGACTCTCTTCTTAGCCGGCACATCTATCTTCATTTTGGCTGTGGCCGCAAAGCTTATTATTTCTGTGATGCCGAGCCCCCAAGCGGTGGCCCGCGATTGGCTAGTAAATCACGGTTGGAAGGCCGAAGAGATGCGCCTGGTACGCATGAGAATGGGCCCGCGTCGCATGACGACGCTCGTGCTCGAGTATGAAGTAGAGAATGCAACGCCTCCCAAAATCATTCGCATGGAAGAGAGTCGCATCCTTGCATGGCGAATTAGCAAGGTAACGGAAGAAATGGCTGCTCAATAGTTATGCTCCTTGGGATCGCGAGCGAGAACGAAAAGAATTTGGCCTTTATCTTCCAAAAACAATCAGATCCATATTTGATCTGGGGCTTAACAAGAGCGCGCCCACTCCTGGCTACTTGATCTTTACCTGTTCTTAGCACTCCTTGGGACCTTCCAACAAAAATTAACTGAAAATCAGGCCGGCAGGAGCAACATACCCCGCAGGGCAGCGTTTGAATCGAGCGTACGGGCTGTCGATTTGAATGGGGGAGTAGCCGCGTGAATTGTAGTCTTTTGCTGTGTCTTTTTTCCGGCGGTAGGGGTAATGTGCCGATGGTTGCCCGTATATCTCGGCTTAGCAGAAGCTCGAAGCTTGGGAAGCGCATATTCACCACTTTCGGTTTGGCTTTGATACTGGCGCAAAGTGGATGCTCGTCAATTCGGGCCAGCTTTTTCGGGCCGACAGTCGATCTTGCGAAAACGCCGGTATCTTCCATGGCGGTTACACTGCCTGATGGGGCGGCAATCGCTCCGGGAGAGAAATCGCGGTTGGTGGTTATTGTCACGGAACCAGACGGCAAGGTCTTGAAATCGGAAGGTAGGGGCGACGGTCCAGTCCGATGGAAGGACCTGAAGATCACTGCCAGCATCGTAACAGTGAATGGGAAGGGTGTAGTGTCGCTCTCGGAAGATCCCCAAGTCAGCGATGGAAAGATGCCACATATTGTTGTAACCGTGCCCAGCCATCCGGGACTGCAGACGGAATTGGATATTCCAGTGCGTTATGACCGTAAATACACCGCCGATTTTTCTGGAAGTAACGGGCAAAAAGGAGCGGATGGTCTCGACGGCTCGACTGGCTCCAGTGGAACTGCAGGCTTGATTGATGCGATGAATGGATCTCCCGGAGGAGATGGGTCCAGGGGCGGTGATGGTGGGAGCGGCGAGAATGGCGGTCCAGGGGGCGATGGGCCGCCAGTGCAGGTGCGCGTGGCCTTCAGAGCCGGAAGCCCTTCGCTCCTGCAAGTCGCTGTGTCGGCTCGGGGCGAGCGAAAACTTTATCTAGTGGACCCGCTAGGAGGCACGTTACTGGTGAAGTCCGACGGTGGCAGCGGCGGCTCAGGAGGAAAGGGTGGACATGGAGGGCGCGGCGGGTCCGGTGGCGTAGGAACACCCAACGGAATGGACGGCGCCAGCGGCTTCGATGGCAGTAACGGCTTGGATGGGACGTCGGGCAGAGGAGGAACTATCACTGTGATCTACGATCCTGAAGCCAAACCCTATCTGCGCGCTATCCATCTATCTAGCTGGAATGGACCGGCCCCAATCTACAGAGAGGAGCCGGTGAATCCCTTGTGGTGAATCCCTCGCGTCTTTGTGTCTTTGTTTGGGTTGAAGCCGATCCTGGCCCAATCGATGCTTAGTTCTGTTGTTCGCGCGTTTCAACCGCCAGCAATAGGATCACGGCAGCCGCTCCAAGTCGACGGTCCAGGCTTCGGCCGGGGTCCTCGGAGAAATCGACGTCCATTTTCGGCGCAAAGAGGTTCCAGTTCTGCTTCACCGTGCCGATCTGGCGGTCTCCAAGATAGAACGTAAATTGCTGAGGAATGAATTTGATGAAGCGGTGAATCGTTGCCGCGAAGGCGGAACTTTCCTTGATTTTGCCAATCTCCTGATCGTTGGCGTCCATGATGATCCATTCGGACCGGAATAACGACTTCCAACCCTTCCGTTTAACAGCCCCTACCTTTTGGTGATTGAGCGAATCGGTTACATCGAACGCGGTTCCCCAGTCGATGATCTTGCGGGCCTTGATGAACAGTAGCTCCATCGACTGGCTTTCGTCGGTGAACAACCGGATTTCGTCCTTCCATGTCAGAAGTTTCTTTCGGAGGAAGGCGAAAGTGTTTCCGTTCGCGTCCTGAAAGTAGTATTTCGGTGTCCAGCTAAAGACCTTGGTCCTCGCCATATAGCGGTCCTGCTGAAAGACGGGTGCGTTGATGCTGACGGGCGCTGTGGCTGGAAACGGTTGATGGGTGGGCGTTGCCATATTTGGATACCTCTAGGCGGGCGCTGAAGCTGAAGCCTAACGGAGGCTAGCTTCATTTCCATTGATGGGGTGAATGTATCTTTGCCATGGCGTGGAAGCAATAGGAATCCAAGGCTCCGGCGGTGACGTTGGTACTCAGGGAGTGCCTAAAGAAAAAGTAAGGGCAGCCGAAGCTGCCCTTACTTTTGGTTATCTTTTGAGCTTAAGCGTACGTGAAACGCTTACGCGGGAGACGGCTTGCCCGGAAGGATTCCAGGTGTGCGGCCCGGCTCCGGCTTCAGGATTTGCTGGACCTCGTCGCCCTTCTGAGGAATCACGCGCGCCGGAAGCTGTTTGCCTTCGAGAATCAGTTTGAGCTCGTTGGCATCCAGCACTTCGCGCTCCAGCAGGGCCTCGGCAATGCGTGTCAGTGTTTCCTTGTTGTCCTCAATCAGCTTCTTGGCGGTTTCGTAGCCGTTATTCACGAAGCGCCGTACTTCAGCGTCGATCTCTTTGGCTGTTTCCTCGCTGAAATCGCGATGCTGGGACAGTTCCCGACCCAGGAAGATCTGCTCTTCCTTCTTGCCGTAGGCCAGCGGACCAAGGTTGCTCATTCCCCACTCGCAGACCATCTTTCGCGCCATTTCAGTGGCGCGTTCGATGTCGTTTCCTGCACCTGTAGACATCTGGTTCAGGAAAATCTCCTCTGCAAGGCGGCCGCCCATCAGTACGGCTAGCTCAGTCGCCAGGAATTCGCGGGTGTAATTGTGCTTGTCCCGCTCCGGCAGTTGCATGGTCAAACCCAAGGCCATGCCTCTGGGAATGATCGTGACCTTATGCAAGGGATCTGCATGCGGCATCATGGCTGCAACCAGAGCGTGGCCGGCTTCATGGTAAGCCGTGACGCGCTTTTCATCCTCGGTCAAGAGCATGCTTTTGCGCTCGGCGCCCATCAGGACTTTGTCCTTGGCCAACTCGAAGTCGTACATCAGGACAGCTTTACGGTTGTTGCGGGCCGCATTCAACGCAGCCTCGTTCACCATGTTGGAAAGCTCGGCTCCGGAGAATCCCGGTGCGCCGCGAGCCAGGATCGAAAGATCTACGTCGTCGGCCAGGGGAATCTTGCGCGTATGAACCCGCAGAATCTCTTCGCGGCCTCTAACGTCGGGGAGCGGCACCACCACGCGGCGGTCAAAGCGTCCAGGCCGCAGCAACGCCGGATCGAGAACATCGGGACGATTCGTTGCGGCGATCAGGATGACGCCTTCATTGGACTCAAAACCGTCCATCTCAACCAGTAGCTGGTTGAGCGTCTGCTCGCGCTCATCGTGTCCGCCGCCCAATCCTGCTCCGCGGTGGCGGCCAACGGCGTCGATTTCGTCGATGAAGATGATGCAGGGAGCGTTCTTCTTGCCCTGCTCAAATAAATCGCGGACACGGCTTGCGCCTACGCCCACGAACATCTCGACAAAGTCTGAACCCGAGATGCTGAAGAAAGGTACATTGGCCTCGCCCGCTACAGCCCTGGCCAGCAGAGTTTTGCCGGTGCCGGGATGCCCAACCAGCAATACGCCCTTGGGAATGCGTCCGCCGAGCTTTTGGAATTTTTGGGCTTCCCGCAGAAATTCAATAATTTCGCGCAGCTCTTCTTTGGCTTCATCCACGCCCGCCACATCTTTAAATGTGATCTTCTTCTGTTGCATGGAAAGCAGCCGCGCCCGGCTCTTTCCAAAACTCAGGGCTTTGTTGCCGCCGCTCTGCATCTGGCGGATCATGATGAACCACAGCACTCCCAACAAGAAGATGGGAGAAAACTGAAAGAGGATCATTGGCCAGTTGGCCCCTTGGCTGTCCTTGAACGTCACGTCGACATGGTGATCGCGGAGCGTCTTTACCAGATCGGGAATGTTCGATGGAACCACCAGATGATACTTCTTGTCGTTGTGGTAACGGCCCTCGGCGTCGTTTGCGGAAAACGTTACGTCTTTAATTTGCTCCGCCTCAACTTGCTGGAGGAAGGATGTGTAGGTCAGCTCTTGAGGCTTCGCGCTGTTTGCGCCGCCCTGCATCATGCGCCAGATCAGCAAACCCACTGCAATTAACGTTACCCACAAAGCTACCGTTTTGAATGTGGACGAATTCACCTTGAAAAACTCCTATTGCTGCTTGCTAGCCCGGAATTGTACTCTGCTTTTGCTGCTGCCTATCCCTGGCTCAATTCATAAGACTGTGCTCGCGCCCAAGAGATTACGAGGAAATATGAACTCTGAACAAAGCCCTGGGATTTCAACAGATTGATATCCAAAGCATTAGATGCGGCAGGGTGAAGTTCGATTGCGAACTTTCACCATGACCCCTTTATTGTATACCCTTTCAGCATGGCCCCAAACCGGCCTCTGCCTCCCTGCGTCCCTAAATCCTTGCGCTGTCTTGTTTTGCGGCGATATAGGGCAAATTCCGGCCCAAATGGGGTGTCCCCAGGCCATAACCGACGACAAAGCTTTCGCTAATCAGGAAACCAAAATAATCCGGCTGCAAAGGCACTCGCCTGGATGACTGCTTGTCGAGAAATGCGGCCAATTTCACGCTGGCCGCACCCCTGGCCATGATATTGCCCATGAGAAACTCGCTGGTCACGCCCGACTGTACCAACGCCTCAACCAGCAATACGTGCTGTCCCTTCACGTCCGCCTCCGGGCTGAAGAAGATTTCGGTCGTGGTGGTATTGGTCTCTTTGAATTCGGCCTTCACGAACTGGCAGACGACTGGGATGTGTATCTCGCGAACCAGGTCTGCCATGAACATGAATCCGTTCTCCATCACGCCGACCACGTAGATGGTCTTTTCCTTAAAGTCTGCCGAGATTTGATTGGCCAGTTCGGCGACTCGCTTCTGGATTTGCTCGCTGGATATCAAGACGCGGGAATACTCCAGCGCTGCCCCTTGTGTGCTCAAGTCTCTGCCTCGGAATCTGCCTTCTCTTCGATCAGAATCGCCTCGCCCAATTTGCCGGCAAAGGACTCGGGTACCGCAAACCCTCGCATCCAGACGATTTCGCCGGCGCTTTCAAGCACTGGCCACGCGCCGCGCTCCTCTTCACAAAGATCCCGGCCGAGCCGCTCTGGTTGCAATAATTCTTTGATCTTCCTGGGGGATCGGGTGTGCGCCGGGAAAAACCTGTCTCCGGCGCGCCAATTCCTGACAATTAGCTTCGAGGCCAGCCGGTTGCGGTCCAGAAGCAGGGCGGAATTATATCGTGAATCGCGATCGTGTTTGCTAACTGCGATGGCACGAATGGTCACTCCCAGCTCCGGCACGGTAACCTCCCCCGGAACGTCCAGAGAATACTGATAGCTGGCAGGTTGGGCTTTGGGGTCTTTTTGCTCAATCTGCATCTCCCGGAAGGTGCAGGTGGCCGAGAAGCCTCCCGGTAGCGAGAGCCCTTTGCCTCGGCGTGGCTGTCGCGCCAGGCCCAGTAGTTCCTCCACATGTTTGAACTCCAGGGCCAATCCGAGCTTCTTGCCAATTGTATGCAGAACGCGGCGCTGCAATGCCGCTGGAAGATCCACAAAGATCGCTAGATCCACGGCCATCACCGGAGCGTGGCTGGCTGCCCCGCCCGGCTGAGTATTCGTGCGCCCGCTGCGGCTGGGCTTCCCGGTCCGCACCACCCTCGGCAACATCTTTTCCAGCTCCGCATCCCAATACCGCTCCTCATCCCTGGCGATCTCGGCCATCTCCGCCAGCCTCTCCTTCACCCCTGGATTGAAATCCCGCTCGAGCATTGGTAGAAGGCTATGCCGAACGAGATTGCGGGTGTGGTGCAGATCCTGGTTGCTTGCGTCTTCCCGCCATATCTGGCCCAGGCCCTTGAGGTAGGCCTCAATCTCCCGCCTGGTAGTCCGCAGAAAGGGCCGTATCGTGGCGTCGGTGGAGCGTGATGGCAAAATGCCGGTTAGCCCCGATGTACCGGTGCCCCGCAGGATCCGCATCAGGATCGTCTCGGCTTGATCGTCAAGGGTATGTGCGGTGGCGACCTTATCCACCTGGTGTTGGCCGATAAGCTCGGCAAACCATGAATAGCGTGTCTCGCGTGCGGCCGCCTCCAGGCTGAGCTTGTTTTGGCGGGCATAGGCAGGCACATCCATCGAGCCGGCATGGAATGGGACATCGAATTGGCGCGCCAGATCCTCCACAAAGCGTTGGTCTTCGTTCGCGTCGGCCCCGCGAATCTGATGATGAAAATGTGCTACTGCAATCACCACTCCGAGTTCGCTCCGTAGCTCCATCAGCGCGCGCAGCAACGCCACCGAGTCTGCGCCCCCGGATACGGCAACGGCAACCCGCTCCCCCGCCGCCAAAAGTCCTTGCTCCTGAATGTATCGATGCACGCTGCCGGTCATCTTCCTCCCATCTTACGACCGATCTTACGAACCAAAGATCTTTACGAATTAAAGACCGCGTGATTGAAGATCTAGTATGGATGACCGGCGCTTCCGATATGCCATCCCCACCCCTGTTTAGACACCGGAAACCGAGGACGGTGGCGGAAATTGCCCGGAAAACCCGCTCTGAATAAAGTTGCTATACTTCTGGTTTTGGCTATGAGAGTAGTTGCAATCGTACCGGCCGCCGGCCTCGGAACGCGCATGGCTCCGGGAGGTAAGAAGAGCCCGCTATCCAAGCAATTTTTTGAGATCAACGGCGCGCCCATCGTTATTCACACGCTGCGCGCCCTTGCTGGAAATCGTGAGGTCGACCAGATTCTCGTGGCCATGCGCCGCGCGGAGATGGACCGTTTCAGCAGCCAGTTGGAGCAGGAGAAGCTCTCGTCGAAGGTTGAACTGGTGGAAGGCGGAGAGCATCGGCAGGAATCGGTCAGTAACGCCCTGGCGAAACTGCGGGCCGCAAAGGACGATATCGTGCTCGTTCACGATGCGGTGCGTCCTTTTGTCGATGCCGAGATTGTCGCCAATGTCATCCGTGAGGTGCAGCGGCACGGCGCCGCCATTGCCGGTCTTCCTGCAGTAGATACGATTAAGCAAGTCGAGCGGGCGGCCGAAGGCGCGATTATTACCTCTACGATTCCCCGGGAGCGCATTGTGCAGGCACAGACGCCCCAGGGATTTCGCTACGAACTCATCAAGAGGGCGTTCGATAGTGCCGCCGCAGATGGCTTTATCGGCACCGATGAGGCTTCGCTGGTCGAGCGGCTCGGGGAAAGCGTTTGGGTGGTGATGGGTTCGGCGCGGAATATAAAGATTACAACCCCTGCGGACCTGGAACTGGCTGAGTTTCTGATGGCCCAGGCCAATCGCCAAACCAGCAACCTTGCGGGGTAGAGACTGAAGAACTCCAGGGGCCGAAGAGCTCCTCCGGAAAATTAGCTCGTTTACGAGTCCACATATGCGCAGAGCCGAGTCGCGGATATTAACTTTCCCTGCCTAAGCGCAAATTAGTACCGCTGTACCAAAGAGATTGCAGCTCTAAAAAAGGGGCATAACCTGTACCCCGAGCAAAGACAAGCAACAAAAAAGAAGAACAAGAAACGAAGGGACGAAGAGGGGCGCGTACTTATGAGGATAGGCTGTGGCTGGGACTCCCACGAATTCAAACCCGGAGTTCCTCTCAAGATAGGCGGTGTCCTGCTACCTTACGATAAAGGTCTAGCCGGACACTCCGACGGCGATGTGCTCCTGCACGCCTTGACCGACGCGCTTCTCGGAGCCGTTGCCGCGGGCGATATTGGAGGCTACTTCCCGCCCTCCGATCCGAAATGGAAAGGCGCCGATTCCGCTTTGTTTGTCCAGGAAGCTCTGCGGCAGGTTCGCGCGGCGGGTTATTGGGTGGCCAACATGGATTCCACCTTGATTCTGGCCGCGCCCAAGATCGGGCCGCATCGGGATGCGATTCAGACGCGCGTCGCCGGTCTGTTAGGAATCGATCTGAAGCGGGTAGGCATTAAAGCTAAAACTCCCGAAGGTCTCCCCACGGAAAATACCGCTATCGCCCAGGTGGTTGTGTTGCTGGAGCCGATAGGTGAATGATTGAGAGATAAAGAGATTAAAAACATAAAAGGGTGAATGGAAAGAATAAGAGAGGCGGTCCTGGACGGATTGCAGGCACATCGGAGCCCTGGAAATCGAAGCGGCTGTATCGTTCTAAACCATTCCTGTCATTTCCAAATCAACTCGACTTTGCCGTTCGTAAAAATCGAAAGGATCAACGATATTCCATCGCTTCGGGGCAGCCTGGACTTGGCGATTAGTGGAAAAATGCCTTGATCATTGAGGGAAACGGTAGGCCTTCGCTCCTTTTCGGGCAGCCAAATCTCATCGACAGTTTCCCAATTTTTTCCAGACCTCTGCTGCACGGACCACCAATCCCCCTCGTCGAATACGTCAAGAGCGGAAGGCTGATTTTCGTCTAGCCGTATGATCGCGGTTTTAATTCTTCCATCCGCAAGCGTAGCATCTGCTGTTGTGAAGCAAGTCTCTTCAGAAATCCGCGATTGCTGATCTTCAGGCTTGATGGTTGTCTCATCCTGCCCTTCAGCGTTTTCTTCGTCAAATATAAACACCCAATTGGGATATTGAATGAGTACATCTAAGGATGGCCAACAGCCTGTGTAGCGAAGATGATTCTGCATAGATTTTCGATTCGGTGCTATTTGCAATTTTTCATCGCGGTAGGAACGTAGTCGGCTAGCTTTTCCTGCCGCATTTCTTGGATGAGGTCTGCTAGATGTGGCAAGCCGATAAGAACCGTCCTTATAGATAGGATCGATGATTCCTGCCCACCTCTTCATTGCTATGCGATTGAAAATGCATTTGCTCCCGGCGGCCATAGGACCACAAACTCTTCTTGAGTCAATTCACGAAAGGCCGCGCGTACCGCATAGTCAAGCCTGCGATTTTCAAGAAACTCTCTGGCTTTATCGAAGGTGGCTTTGGGATTCTCTGTGAAAAGAAAAATATTCAATTCACCAGCGCCAAAATCATGGCCGTCTATTTCCGCCAAATCCTTGACCTCAGAGGCAGTTGATCTTCAAGACTGATGATCTGGTCGAACATGGCACGTGAATCTGTAGCAAACTGTAAGACCAATTGATATTCCATCTCGATATGATTGATCGCACAAAGTGTGCTCAACGGTCCAGAATTCAGGATTAAAAGTTAACCATCGGCGGCATCTACACTTTTTCATCCGTCGGGCAGTGGGAGGAAGTGATCAATTCGGAGTCTCGGCTCCTTCAGCGGCCATACGGATTACATCGGCTCTGGTTCGTAGAAAACGCTCCATGTAACTTTTAAGAAACAAGGCATCCGCAAGTCTGCCGAGTGGTCCAAGCGGCGACGTATATTCGAAACGATCCTTCATGATTGTGACGCCTTGATCGTGCTCAAAAAAGTGATCGTGATCAAAACTGCGAAAAGCGCCGCGAACCATTGAATCTCTGAAATGAAATGGAGGGTTCCAGGCCGTTATCCGGCTGGTCAGTCTTTGCCGGATGTAGAAGTGGGTGGCCTCCCAGGTCACCTCATCGTTGGGGCCAAGCAATTCGTTCGTTGCGCCGCCAACGACCCTTTCGCGTGTTTTTTCGGTTGACCGAAGATGAACTTTGACGCTGCGGGCGAGGTTAAAGCAGCGGTCGATCGGCGCACGCATTGGCGTTACGAGACAGATTACCGGCATGTTGTGACAAAGAGCTGATTCAAAATGATCGCCGAATTGGATATCGAAAAATTCACCCGGCCACGACCTCTGCATCGCTCAACAGTCTGACCAACGTCGTCACTCCCTGCACCGGCTACGTCTTTTTCGTGAGGATAACAACTCAGAATAAGTCACTTAAGGCACATCTGTCTTGGTATCTTGGGGCATACAAGAATCCACCTGATCTGGGAGCAAATAAGGTTTCCCAATTGGTAGCTTTTAAAAAGCCCGCACAGGCTGACTGGGTTGCGGGCCTTGTTCCGCTCCTGCTTTTAAATTGCCTTGTTGTGGGGCAGCAATATTGCTAACCTTGGCCCTCTCTCAACGTCCTTCTGAGACGGGGTATTTGCTAAATGAAGAAGTCTGCTATTTCCTTCTGTTTCGCCCTTCTTGCTGCTCTCTCCACCATTAACCTGCAAGCCAGCGCGCCGCTCCTGCTGCAGACACCCACACTTTCAAAAACGCACATCGCCTTTTCTTACGCTGGTGATTTGTGGCTTGTGCCCCGTACCGGAGGCGAAGCTCGCCTGCTGACCAGCGGCTCCGGCGCAAAGAGCGGGCCGGTGTTTTCTCCCGATGGCAGCATGATCGCCTATACCGGCGACTACGATGGCAACGTTGATGTTTACGTAATGCCGAGTGAGGGTGGTATGCCGCGCCGTCTCACGCACCATCCGGCGGTCGATCAGGTGATCGGCTGGAGCCCGGATAGCAAGCAGGTGCTCTTCCGCTCGACGCGCAACAGTCATCAGGGCTTCAATCGCCTGTTTACGATATCGCTCGAAGGCGGACTTCCCCACGAGCTTCCGTTGCCGACTGCTGAAGGGGGCGCGTTCTCGCCTGATGGCAAGCATATCGCTTATGTCCCAGTGGATAACTTCGGGCGGCTGTCCCGTATCGCCTGGAAGCGATATCGCGGCGGAAAGGCTTCCCGCATCTGGCTGGCAAACCTCTCCGATTTGGGCATCGAGCGTGTTCCCCGCGAAACTTCCAATGACTTTGATCCGATGTGGGTTGGCAACAAGGTTTACTTTCTTTCGGATCGAAATGGTCCGATAACGCTCTTCGCCTACGATGTCCACAACAAGAAAGTGGAGCAAGTCATTTCCAGCAACGGCATGGACATTAAATCTGCCAGTGCCGGGCCAGGCGCAATTGCCTATGAGCAATTTGGATCGCTGAATCTCTACGATCTCACAACCGGGAAGTCGGCGGTGGTTCAGGTCACCGTGCCTGCCGACCTGCCCAACGTGCGTCCTCGTTTCAAGAAGGTGACCAACGAGATTTCGTCGGCAAATCTTTCGCCGAGCGGGGCGCGGGCGGTCTTTGCCGCCCATGGCGAAATCTTGACCGTTCCGGCAGAGAAGGGCAACATCCGCGACCTGACCAATACGCCCGGAGTCATGGAGCGTGATCCCGCTTGGTCGCCGGATGGCAAAACCGTTGCCTATTTCTCCGATGAGTCCGGCGAGTATCAATTGTTTCTGAAGGCCGCAGATGGCATGGGCGAGCCGAAGAAGATTTCCCTCGGCAATCCACCTTCGTTCTACTATGGGCCGGTTTGGTCCCCCGATAGCTCCAAGATAACCTTTACGGATAAGCGGCTGAATGTATGGTATGTCGATGTTGCAAAAGGTGCGCCGGTTAAGGTCGACGCGGATACCTACGACTCGCCCCAAAGGACCCTGGATCCCACTTGGTCGCCGGACAGCCGCTGGATCACCTACTCCAAGCGTCTGACCAGCCATATGCACGCCATCTTTGCTTATTCAATTGAGCAAGGCAAGAGCGTCCAACTGACCGACGGACTGAGTGACGCCATCTCGCCGGTGTTCGACAAGAAGGGCCAATATCTTTACTTCCTTGCGAGCACCGACGCCGGTCCGACCACAGGCTGGCTTGATCTCTCCAGCATCAATCGGCAGGTGACGCGTAGCGCCTATCTCATCGTTTTGCGTAGCGATCAACCTTCGCCATTGGCTCCTGAGAGCGACGAAGAAAAGGCTGCCGATGAAGCGAAGCCCGAGTCCGATAAGGCTTCGGGCGAAAAGTCTGCAGAGTCTGCAAGCTCCGAAGACTCCGCCAAGGACGCGAAGGCTACCGATGACAAGGGGAAAGCTCCTGATGCAAAGGCCGGAAAAGGCAGCAAGGGCAAGGGCGTGGAAGTAAAGATCGATGCGGAGAACATCAGTCAGCGCATCTTGGCGCTTCCACTTCCGGCACGCAACTATTCAGGGCTTGAGGGAGGCAAAGCGGGAACGCTCTTCCTTGTGGAGAACCTGCCACCGACGCCTGGGGCTGGTCCGCAGCGGGTGGTCTGGCGGTTCGATCTGACGACGCGGAAGCCTGAAAAGCTGATGGAAGGCGTGAATAACTTCATGGTTTCCTTCGATGGCCAGAAGACGCTCTATAGCCGAGGCTTTGGCGAGAATGCCAGGTGGTATATCGGCTCCGCCACCATGCCTGCGAACGCGGGAGGCCCGGGAGCGGCTGGCAAACCGGAAACTGCTCTGAACCTCGACAATATGGAAGTCCTGACCGATCCACGTGCCGAGTGGAATCAGGAATATAAAGAGGTTTGGCGCATCGAGCGGGATTATTTCTATGATCCTAAGCTCCACGGACTTGATCTCCAGGCCGTAAACAAACGGTACGAGCCCTATCTTGAAAACCTGGGGAGCCGCATCGATTTCAGCTATCTCTTGGGCGAAATGCTCGGGGAACTCACGGTGGGGCACATGTTCATTGGCACGCCGCTCGACCCGCCTTCAGGCAGGGGAAGGGTTGGGCTGCTTGGCGCGGATTACTCGATTGAAAATGGGCGTTACAAATTCGCTCATATTTATCAGGGCGAAAATTGGAACCCCCAGTTGCGCGCTCCGCTCACGCAGCCGGGAGTCAATGTGCATGAGGGTGAATATCTGCTGGCGGTCAACGGGCGGGAACTGCATGGCGCGGATGAAATCTTCGAGCTCTTCGAGGGCCTAGCGGATAAATCGACGGTGCTGAAAGTTGCTCCCTCGGCCGATGGTAAGAACTCGCGCGTGGTTACGGTCGTTCCCATTCCCAGTGAGAATGGCTTGCGCAACCGAGCGTGGATCGAAGGCAATCTCCATAAGGTCGATCAACTGAGCGGAGGCCGTCTCGCCTATGTCTACCTGCCGGACACCGGGTTCGGCGGATATACATCGTTTAACCGCTACTTCTTCGCCCAGGTCGATCGGGAAGGTGCGATTATCGATGAGCGCTTCAATGGCGGTGGCTCAGCGGCGGATTACGTAATCGATTACCTGCGCCGTCCGCTGCAGAACTACTGGACGACCCGCGAGGGCAAGGATTTCACCACACCGGTCGGCGCGATCTTTGGCCCTAAGGCCATGATTACCAATATGTACGCAGGCTCCGGAGGCGACGCTCTTCCCTGGTATTTCCGTCAGGCGAAGCTCGGACCGCTTGTCGGTACGCGCACCTGGGGTGGCTTGGTTGGAATCTACGATTATCCAGAACTGATGGACGGCGGCAGTGTAACCGCACCCCGCGTTGCGTTCTACAATCCTAGCGGCGAGTGGGATGTTGAGAACCACGGCGTGGAACCGGATTTCGAGGTTGAGATAACCCCGAAAGACTGGATGGCGGGTCGCGATCCTCAAATCGAGAAAGCTGTAAGCCTGGTCCTTGATTCACTCAAGAAGAATCCGTTGCCGGTGGCCAAGAAGCCGGCATATCCGAACTACCACTCCGGTGAAAGATCGGAAGGTGTAGCCGCGGGCGGATCGGGCGGACACAAATAAGGAACAGGGAACGCTCGAAAGAGGGGCGCCAAAAAGCAACCTGCATATTCGAGGAAGGAGAAGGCGTATCTCGCGATACGCCCTTTTCCATTTGGAAGCTCATGGATGGTAGCGCTTCCCGCCCTTGCTTTGAATTGCGTTCCTTTCGTATCGTAATGCCCATGTCGCAACGGGGAATTCTGCTGTCGCTCGAAGGACGGGTCGCGATCGTGACGGGCGGTTCCCGTGGGATCGGCGCCGCCATCGTCAGGATGTTTGCGGATGCCGGAGCACGCGTCGTGTTCAATTATCAGCGCGCGAAAGAGGAAGCCGACCGCTTGGCGTTCGAATGCGGCGGAGATTCCAGGTGTATCGCGATCCAGGCTGATCTTTCCTCGGTTGAATCATCGGAACTCCTTGTGGAGGAGGCTGTGAAGCGCTTTGGCCGCCTTGATGTCTTGGTCGGCAATCATGGCATTTGGCCGCCGGACGACATCCCTGTCGACCGGATGACGCCCGAGCACTGGCGGCACACCTTGGCTGTAAATCTCGACAGCATCTTTGGTCTTGTGAAATACGGAGTGGGCCAGCTCAAGAAGCAGGGCGGGGGTGGCCACATCGTATTGATTAGCTCCACCGCCGGCCAGCGCGGTGAAGCCTTTCATTGCGATTACGCTGCCAGCAAGGGCGGGATGATTAGCATGGTGAAGGGTCTATCAACCGAACTTGCAGGGCAGGGAATCTATGTAAACTGTGTTGCTCCTGGTTGGGTGGAGACAGACATGGCCACACCCGCTCTCCAGGATCCCGTGGTAAGCAAACGAATCTACAATACAATTCCTCTGGGGCGCGTGGGAAAGCCCCAGGAAATAGCTGCAGCGGTGCTTTTCTTGTGCACGACCCATTCCGGATTCATCACCGGAGAGGTTTTGAATGCCAATGGCGGAGCAGTCCTGGTGGGATAAGAAACAGTGGGATAAGGAATGGTGGGATAAGAAAAAGATGCCGAGGCAAAAGCCAAAAAGCAGCGTAGCAGGCTACATCGAGCATCAAACGGGAAGATTACTTTCATGAGGATCTTGGTCGTATTCCTATTGGGCCTGACGCTTGCGGCGCAGCAGAGTACCGCGCCCGCCGGCGGCAATGAAGGCGATGCCAACCAGAAAAAGGCGCGCGAGGTCTTGAACAAGATGATCGAGGCGCTGGGTGGCCCTGCGTATCTCAATCTCAAGGATTCCCAGACCGAAGGGCGAGCCGGGCGCTACTATCACGGAAGTTCGAGCGGCAGTGGCATCTATTTCAGTTTCTGGCAGTGGCCCGACAAGGAACGCGCGGAACTCACCAAGGATCGGGATGTCGTCGTCATTCACAATGGCGAGCAGGGGTTTGAAACCACCTTTCGGGGTACGGCTCCTGAAAAGCCGGAAACTCTTAGGACCTATCTGCTTCGCAGAAACCATTCGCTTGCAACGGTGCTGCGCCAATGGCTCTCTGAGCCTGGAACGGCGCTCTTCTATGAAGGCTTGACCATCACGGAAAATCATCAGTGTGATCGTGTGAGCCTCATCAACGGCAAAAACGATGCCGTGACCATTCTCATCAGTACAGACCGCCATCTGCCGGTGAAAAAGATGTTCACCGTGCGGGATCCTGTAAGCAAAGAAAAGGACGAGGAAGCCGAGGTTTACGATAATTGGAAGAATGTGCAGGGAATCAATACGCCGTTTGATGTAGTTACCAGCCACAACGGCGAAATGGTCAGCGCCCGGTTTCTCGACTCCATTAAATACAACAACGATCTTGCCGCGAGTCTCTTTGAACCCAGTCCCATTAAGTTTAATCGTCTGAAGAAGTAAGGCCCTAGCCTTTTATCGAGTCAAGGGGTTATCCCTGTGGCATTTCTGTTGTAAAAATACAACACTTCTGAATGGCGCTTCAGGTGTAATCTATTCATCCAAAATCACTTGCCATTCGAGCAAACAATTCGTAGCGTGGTTGAGTGTTCAGGGGTTGGCCTGCACAATGGCGCGCCCGTGCGCCTCCGTATTCTGCCGGCTCCGGTCGGAGCTGGAATTGTGTTCCGGCGAGTCGATCTGGATGGCTTTGAAATTGAGGCCGTCGGTCGCAACGTGGCTAAGGTGAGTTACGCCACCAGCCTCCAAAAAAAAGGTGTGCTCATCTCCACTACAGAGCACCTGCTTTCAGCATTCATCGGCATTGGTCTCGATAACGCTATTGTCGAGCTTGATAATTTGGAAGTCCCCATTCTCGATGGCAGCGCCAGGCCATTCGTGGAGATGGTTTTGCAGGCTGGGTTAAGGCAGCAGCGGCGGCGGCGATCTTATCTGAAGATTTTGCGGGAGATTGAGGTGCGCGATGGAAACAAGTTCATCGCTGCGTATCCTGCGGAAGGCTATTCGGTAAGCTACCGGATCAACTTCGCGCCTCCGATCGGCGAGCAACGCTTTGAAATCGATTTGTCCCAGGATTTATACCGCAAGGAACTCTCGGCTGCTCGCACGTTCGGGTTCCTTCATGAAGAAGAAATGATGCGCAACATGGGCTTGATCCGCGGCGCTTCGGAAGACAACGTAATCGTCGTGACTCATGAAGGTGTGAAGAACGGCCCGCTGCGCTTTGCCGACGAATTTGTCCGGCATAAAACCCTCGACCTGATCGGCGATTTGGCGCTTCTGGGAAAACAGGTGATCGGGCGCATCGTCGCGGATCGTGCTGGACACGCCATGCACACCGCTCTAGTCTCCCGTCTCCTAAAAGATCGTTCGCTTTGGGAAGAGACCGCGGACCCGGGAGGCCGTCGGCAGGAGCGGGCGGATGCTCTGGAAATTCGAGCCGTGCACTAGAATCTTTCCCGGTCGCATCGCGCTACGCCATCAACAAACAATCATGATCGGTAGGTATCGGCTTCGGATCGCTGCATAGGAGTGGAACTGGCCTTTGGTAAGCTCGCGCATTTTGCGACTTTCAGTCAAGCTCAGTGTTCGGTTATAGGTGGATGGCGATTTCGCCGAGTGGATAGCGGAATTCCAAAAGGAGAAGGTCGTGAAAAGATTTGCTCTGCTCTTAGTCACGCTGTTCGCGTTTTCTTTCTATGTGGTTGCTCAAGATCGCCACGATCACGATGACGACCGGGAACATGATCGCGATGACCGGGATCGGGGCCGTGATCGTCACGATGAACACATTCCCAGCCGAGGCCCAGAGCGCTTTCGCGATGACGACCACCATGATCACGACCGGGATCGCGACCGAGACAGAGACCGCGAACACGATCGAGATCGTGATCGAGACCACGATAGGGATCGGGACGAGCGTAGCTATCGCGACCATGATGGACATCCGGATTTTCCGCACGTCCATGATGACGGCAGATGGATCGGGCATGATCGTGACCATGACGGCGATCACTATCGTCTCGAGCGCCCATGGGTGCATGGACGATTCAACGGCGGGTTTGGGCCGAACCATGTTTGGGCCTTGGGAGGAGGAGCCCGAGATAGATTTTGGTTTAATGGATTCTACTTTAATGTGGCCGCTTTCGACTATCGCACCTGTGACGATTGGTACTGGAATCGCGATCGCGTCGTGATCTATGAGGACCCCGATCATGTCGGCTGGTATCTGGCCTACAACGTGCGCTTGCGCACATACGTGCATGTGAGTTTTCTAGGAAGGGGCTAGGATACGGTACGGACCGTATGGCTTTAAGAAATGAATTTCAGTAGTGAGCTTTTGGGGCGCTCTACAAATGAAAATGTAGAGCGCTTTTTTCATGCGGCTAAGAGAGCAAACAATTGTCTTTCAATATCGAGTAAGACTATCCTGTTTTGAGCTTTCGAGGCCGGCTTTCGATGAGTGCTTTTCCCGGTGCTTCGGTTTTGTCCTGATAGACTCCCTTTCACGATAGGCTCTTTCAAGGTGCATGTTTTGTAACGATGCGCGTTGTAAAGATGCGTCTCCAGAATTTCTTCGAGCGAGATACCTTTCAAAACGCTCCATTGCAATAGAAGAGCGCGCTTGGAGCGCGCTGCTGGTCTTCGTTTGGGCACATGCCCACTCAAAGAATTTTTACAGGAACTCTTTTCGTTTATGGGTTTCTATTTCTGAGCGATAGTTCGGAAAAATTGCAGGATCAGTAGAAAGGTTAGTGTATGGAAAGTGTAGTTTCATTGAATGGATACTTAGAAAGCTTTTATTTTAGCGGGCGCTGGAAAATATCATCATCTCGACGTCTGCACCTTCGCAATTTATTGATAGTGGTCGCTTTATTGCTATGGGCAGGATCTTCGTTGGCACAGAGCGCACCTGAAGTATGGCTGTCGACGAACGATCCGACCTATGGAGGCGCCAAAGATTTTTGGTCGATGTTTCAGCCGGGCGCGGACTGGGCATCGGCGAAGAGTCATGTCCGGGTCGTCTCGATTGCTCAGAACCTTGTGACGAACGGTCCACCGGATAAACTCAAAAGCTTCTACGCCTATCTAAAGCAGAACAATATTAAGTTGGAAATCAGTATCGGCATGCTCACATGGTCGGATCAATGCGGAAAGCATGTAGAGGGTTACGTTGCTCCAGGGGGATCGGACTATGTAGCCAAGCGGCTAAAGTGGTTGGGCGGGGAGCCGAGTTACATCGATATTGATGAAGCCCTGTGGTACGGTCGATATTACGGCGGAAAGGGTGCTTGTCATACCCCGCTTGAGGGGCTGGCCAAAGATGTTGCCGCAAATTTCAAAGCCTACCGTGATATTTTTCCCAATGTGCAACTTGGAGACACCGAGCCGTTTGGTGGTCCGCAGCCTGGCGAGAAACCCGGCGAATGGGAGAGTAAAACCCAAAACTGGATTGATCTTCTGCAAGCTGCGACCGGCACGCATTTGGCCTATATTCATGAAGACATCACCGATTGGACGCGGCCCTTGCCCAGCTATCTTCCGGCAATCGCTGGCTTTTTTCACAGCAACCATATTCCTTTTGCCCCGATCGTTATTGCTGCGGACTGGAGGGGACCAGATGATGCCTGGATGCGCAGCGCCGAGCACAACATTGACCTCTTAAGAGAGTCGGGCGCGTGGCCTCCGGATCATTTGGCAATTGCGACGTGGCACGCATTTCCCACGCATAATCTGCCCGATAGTTCTCCCACTGCTTTTACCCATTTGATCGACTACTATTTCGCCGCGAAAAAGTAACGGTCTCAATCTACTGTGTATGGGACGGTCATAGCGCTGATGACCGTCCCACTCTGGAGATGGCTGCGATGAATCGCGATTGACTGAATCTTTAGTTAGTAGGCGCTGCCACGACTTTGGCGATGGCCTCTCGAATTACAGGAAAAATCGCAGAGAAGCCGGCAGCGCTTGGGTGGATTCCATCTTCAAGCAGGTCGGGTTTGGCAAAACAGTTTGCCGCGGAGAGCGGATCGGCTTCGCAGGAGGCGGAATCTACGATGGCGCGGTAGGTGTCTGCAATCGCTACATGCGGTTTTTGAGACATTTCTTGCCGCAAAAATTTGTGGTTGAATAGCTTGATATAAAGGCCATTGAAATCCCCAAGAGCGGCATTTGGACCATCCGTATTTCCATGAGTCGATGCGGTGGGCAGCATGGTTTGAATGACCACGGAGCGATTCGCGGTGAGAGCCATATCTACCATTGTCCGGATGTTGTCTTCTGTCTTTTGAAGTGGAAGGCTGCGTGGAGTGGGTAGACCGTAGTCGTTCAGGTGCTCCTCGATCACAATAACATCGGCGTGCGCGGTGGCGCCATCTGGCCAGCTCTGCGGATCAAGAGCATCTCGTTGAAAGCGGGCGAGGATCTCTGCTGTGGTCTGTCCGCCTGCCGCGCGATTGAGTCCAACTTGCCCCGGATTAAGCGGTAAGCCAGGATTGGATGAGCACGTTCCCGGAACGCTTTCGGTCATACAGGCTGTGACCGAATCGCCGATGAAGAGAATGCGGGCGTTACGTGGCGTAGTGTCATTCGTCATTCGTTGTCCGCCGCAACCGGCAGTCAGTACAAGAAGAAAGGCGCAGAGAGATTTACTGCCGGAATAATTCATAGCGATGTTGGCCTCGTTGGCTTTGAGACTGGAGTTTTTTTTGATTGCAAGAAGTTAAGTGACTGAAATGCCCGGCAAATATACAAATGGCCCGACCTGGATGCACCCAGGGTGTGTATTTGAGCTCTGCAGGATATTGGAAAGTCTTAAGGGTGTCTAGATAAATGTCATGGGAAGTTGATGGTGATGGTGGATGCGTTGTTTCTCAACGACATCCGTGACGTAGTCAGATTGTAGAGGGACCGGGTTTGGAGGATTGTGCCGTTGAGGATGTATGCCGTGAAGGATTATGTTGTGGACTATAAAGGCCCTGCTCGAAGCGGTTCTCGATGAATTCGCCAAAGAGAGCCGCTCAACGCTCAACACTGTTTGGTGCTTTATCGCCGATTTGCTGGCGCCCGAGCAACTCCGGGAAGGGTTATGGTTTGACCATGGATCCCAAATTACGCATGCATCGCAGTTGCATTGATGAACATCGTCCCTTTGCCTAGCTCCAAAGCGTGTTTCTCCAGCCAGCCTTCCAACTCCTTCTTTGTCTCAAGCGCAATCACCTGGAAGCGGATTCCCGCCCGTCCTTCGGGCGTCGACCACATGACCTCGCCCTTGAGATCGAGTGGCTTGTTGATTCCCGGAAGCGACAGCCGGAGGCGCGCTGCCCCTCCTGCATCAAGACAGCGGGCGCACTCGATGGAGACCCCGCCCTCACTGATATTGGTGATGCTGAAAGGTAGCTCTTTGCCTGTGTCTACCAGAATGACCCCAGAAGCATGTACCAGATGGCGGTGATAACGCCGCCTTTCCCGCATAATAAGTCCTTGTGCGGCGCGCACGCTCCGGGCGACACGATCAACAGAGATAGGTTTATCCAGGACAAAGTTGGCTCCCATCTCGAATGCCTGTTGGACCGTGGTCTGCCCGTTGATGACGGCAAAAGCAATGCAGCTCTTGTTCGATTTTCCCTTGCGTAGCTCCCGCAGGATGATGGGCGCATCCTGGATGTCATCGCAGTCCACCAGAAAAGCGTCGTACTTCCGGCGGCGCAGAATGCTCCTCGCATCTTCCGAGGTCGTGCTGATTTGCAGGTCAATGTTGATACTGTCCAGAACCTTGCGAATGGTCTTGTGGACGTCAGGGTCGCGACTGAGGAGAAGTGCCTGTAAAGCCATGAACACTGAAAGTACCGAAGTTCACTGCACCGTGCCAGTAACCAAGGTAATTAATAAAGATTAATCGCGCTGGATTAGAAGGCGATGGTTATGCGTTTGGATAAAGCTCGAAGAGGGAGGGGCTGGCGAGGAATGAAGTTGCGATGAGATGAGGAAGAGTCGCCGGGGTGAGAAGATGGAGAAGACGGGAAGCCCGAGGGGCTTGAAGAGGCGAATTTGCGGGAGGAGCGTTTGAAAGACGAAAGCTTGAACAGGGCCCAATGGAACGAGGAATGAAGCCAGCTTATCTCTCACTGGGCTCGAATCAGGGCGACCGGCTGCACAATTTGACATTGGCAATAGAAGGTCTTGAGAAATTCGGCGTGGCTGCATTGCGATCCTCGGTTTATGAAACGGAACCGGTCGATGTCATGGTTGAGACTCCGGCTGTGGAGACTCCGGCAGGCGCAACCCCGCTGTGGTTCTTAAACTGCGCTGTGGTCTTCCATACACCATTGTCTCCGTTGGAACTTTTGACGGAAAGCCAGGCAATTGAGAGAAATCTTGGCCGTTCCACAAAAGGTGGGAAGTCCCCCCGGCCGATTGATATCGACATTCTGCTCGTTGGCGATTTCGTAGTCGACTCCCCTGTACTAACGGTCCCTCATCCCGCAATGCATCGGCGCCGCTTTGTTTTGGAGCCGCTGGCGGAAATTGCCCCCTTTGTTTTCCATCCCGTCTTACAGCAGACGGTTCGTGATCTTCTTCGAGCGATTCCTCCACAAGAACAAATCGTGAGAAGGTATGTGACTCAGTACTTGTCATAATGGCCTGGTTTTAGAAGATTAGGAAGGGATCGTTTTGTAGATTTTCCTCCTTTTTTGGAAATTCTTTCGTGGATAAGTCCTTTATTAACCGAGCTCTGCAGCAGTTTGCCCAATTGGACGATAGGCAGCTCAGGCTTGTATCGATGTACGTCGATCTATTAATCAAGTGGAATGCGCGCATCAACCTAACTGCCGTCCGTGATCCGGCGGAGATCGTCTCTCGCCATTTTGGAGAGTCCTTCTTCGCCGCAAGGAAACTGCTCCCCTCCTCCAGCGATACACGGAACGCTATCGACTTTGGGTCTGGTGCAGGATTTCCAGGCTTGCCTCTGGCGATTTGGGCTTCCGATGTCCAGGTCACTCTCATTGAATCAAGCGGCAAGAAGGCAGCTTTTCTGAACGAGGTGATTCGGCATTTGCAGCTTCCGAACGCTAGTGTCTTTAGCGGAAGAGCAGAGACTTTTCGCGGCCTTTCGAATCTCGTGACCATGCGTGCCGTGGACAAGTTTCTCGATGCGCTCCCTCTTGCTTGTGCTCTCGTTGATCGAGGAGAAACTGATCGAAGAGAAGAAGAGATGGGTGGAGCGTTAGCAAGAGGGACCGGAAGGCTGGCTCTGATGGTCGGGGCGGCTCAAATCGAAGAAATCTCTAGGTTCACCCCCAGCTTCGCATGGCAAGAGCCAGAGCCGATTCCCGCAAGTGCGAGCCGGGTTCTTTTGGTGGGAACTAGGACCGCTTCACCCGGTTAGGGGGTGTTCCACGGGGAACAACTGTGGAAACTTTTAGAATCGGTGGCTGGAGCAACGATCAATCTCTGTCGTTCCACGTGGAACATTCTTTCTTGCACATTTTCTATGGCTCCGCTACAGTTCAAGCTTAATCCTTTCTTGAAAAACTTCCATGGGACGCGTTATAGCCGTTGCGAATCAGAAAGGCGGAGTGGGAAAAACCACCACCGCCATCAATCTGGCTGCTTCTTTTGCGGCGGCAGAGGTTCGAGCGCTGCTAATAGATTGCGACCCCCAGTCTAATTCCACCAGTGGCTTAGGCTTCCAACGCGATCCTGACCGGCTGAGCACGTATCATCTCCTCTTGGGTGAAGTAGACGCTGAGCAAGCCATTCAAAAAACCGAACTTGAGGGTCTTTGCCTTATCCCCTCGCACAAGAATCTGCTTGGAGCAAACATAGAGCTCGTTTCCGCTGAAGAGCGCGAATTTCGCCTCCGCAAGGCGATCCGCAACATCCGCAATCACTTTGATTTCGTCGTCCTGGATTGCCCTCCCGCCCTCGATTTGCTCACTTTGAATGCTCTTGTGGCCACTGACAGCGTTCTTATCCCGATGCAAGCCGAATATTTTGCTCTGGAAGGCATCAGCGAATTGATGGACACCATCGAGCGGTTACGCCAGAGCTTCAATCAGGAGTTGGAGGTGGAAGGTGTGGTCCTTACCATGTACGACGATCGCACCAATCTGGCCCAGCAGGTAACGCAGGAATTGAAGAATTTCTTTGGGGAGAAGCTGCTCGAGACCATCATTCCTAGAAATGTGAAACTTGCGGAAGCACCGAGTTATGGCAAGCCGGTTCTTCTCTACGATGTCCGTTCGCGTGGCGCCGAAAGCTATATTCGGTTGGCCAAAGAGTTGATGGACCGTCCCCCAAGGCCCGGAGTGACGCAGGAGTTGGTTGGAAAACTCGCCGAGGCTGCCGGTAACTCGTAAGGTTTGAAAATAAATTCAAGAAGTGCACAGGTTGAATGAGATAAATAGCGACTGAGTTAAATGATGAATGAAAAGCGCAAAGTGCTAGGCCGAGGTCTTGATTCTCTCCTTCCGGGCAAGAAGGTTCCCGTTCCTATAACGGCTCCCGCTGAGAGCAAAGCATCAAGCGGCCGGGAAATTTCCGTAGATCTTATCGATCCGAACCCCTATCAGACCCGCAAGCATATTCGGGAAGAGGCTCTGAACGACCTTACCGAATCGATCAAAACGAGTGGCGTTGTGCAGCCCATTGTCGTCCGCTCCGCCGCAGAGGGCAGGTTTCAATTGGTGGCTGGCGAACGCCGCTGGCTTGCCTCCAAACGCGCGGGCAAGCTTACGATTCCTGCGGTCGTCCGCGAGATCTCCAATGAACAAGCGATGGAGATCACAATTATTGAAAACCTGCAGCGAGAGGATCTCAACCCCATCGAGCAGGCCAGGGCGTTTGAGCGATTGAGCCGGGAATTTCACCTGACGCAAGAGCAGATTGCTTCCCGCACAGGCAAAGATCGGGCCTCTATTGCCAACTTTATCCGCCTACTCAAGCTGCCCGAATCGGTGCAGGAGCTGTTGGAAAAAGGCGATCTTACGTTGGGCCACGGAAAGGCGCTTTGCGCCCTTGCCGGATTTCCGGATCAATTAGCAAAGGCAGCGCAGGAAGTAATCGCCCGCGGCTACTCCGTGCGGCAGACGGAGGAATTGGTTTCGAAGATCTTAAGCCCCGAGGCCGAGGAGCTATCTTCTCAATCCGTGGCGCGTTCGATCGATCCCAACGTCCGGGAAGCCGCCATGACACTTGAACGGGCGCTTGGCGTCAAGGTAGACATCATGGATCGAAAAGGGAAAGGCAAGATCGTTCTGAAATATAGTTCGCTGGAGGATTTCGATCGCATTGTCGAAGCCCTCTCTGCACACTAAATCCTGTTTTCGTACCAGCAAATAAGAAATCCAGTTCTCACGGGAAAGTGTGGGGTTTCGATCATCCCCTGCACAAGATCCGCTTGTCCGCAATTTCCGGCGCTTAACTTGTGCGTTACGAACGGCTCTGGACACCTAAAGCAGAAGAGAATCCAGAAGCGCGGCTTAAGCAGCGCGTAAAGTGCACATAACTAGCACGTCTGGGAGCTCATGGGGAGCGGAGTGCGCACAATGTTCTTTCGATAATGCTATCGTAATAATATCTCTATGGGTTAATTCCGCAGCCCCGACCAGCTCTCTGAAACCACAATCGAATTTCCCGGGTTTGCGGGATCGTATTTGATCGACGTAGGCAGGCCGATCCGGCACGTATGCAGATCCACCTTGTGTCGTAGATAGGTGATGTCTTGTGAGGCTTCGTAGCTTACGCCAGCAACGTCATACTGGTAGATCAGGAATTGCAACTCGCCAGAGCCCTCCTGCTCCATCTCGTTTACGTCGAGCACGGTCCCATCCGTAATGCGCCCGATCTCGCTGATGCGGAGGCGACGCTCCCTCTCTCTCTGCTCGGGAGTCTTGCGGCGGCTGCGGGCCCATAGCCCGGCCCCCACCACAATTCCGGCAATGGCTACCGCCACCACCGGGTATAGACGAAGTGGATTCATGAAAAGGCGCCTCCTACCAGAGACGTGGAAACAACACAATCGTTTGGTGCAGCATAAGCCGCTTGAGTTACAAAGAAAATCCGCAGGAAACCTTACGGGTTGGAGTCGTCAAATGAACATTCTGCAATCTTGTCCCGTCCGGCGCGGCCACGCTCGATGGAATAGATTGAAAAATAATGCCTATTCAGAAATGGGGGATTTTCTAAAAAGCGTCTCGAGAAAACAATCTGCAAATTGAATGCTAATGATCTTGAACGGGATTTGCCAGCGTACCCAGCCCTTGGATCGAAACCTCCACTGTATCTCCAGCTACAAGCGGGCCCACGCCTGCCGGAGTGCCGGTGCAAATTACATCGCCGGGCTCCAGCGTCATGATGTTCGAGATGTATCGTATTACGGCGTCCAGGGGAAAGATGAATTGGCTTGTGCTGCCGGATTGCTTCACGACACCGTTGACGCGCGTCTCCACCGTGACGCCATGCCAAGGATCGATCTCGTTCGACACGATGGGTCCCATTGGACAGAATGTGTCGAAGCCTTTGGCTCTCGTCCATTGGCTGTCCTTCTTCTGCAGGTCGCGAGCGGTAACGTCGTTCGCACACGTATAGCCGAAAATAAAATCTCGCACATCGGCGTTGCTGCTCAGGTTGCGGCAGGTCTTTTTGATGACAACTGCCAACTCGCCTTCAAAATCCACGCGCTCGGAAATTCTCGGACGTAAGATCGCCTGGTTCGTTCCAACGATCGAAGAGGGTGGCTTCAAGAAAAGCAGAGGCTCCGCTGGTGCATCGTTTCCCAACTCTTTGGCGTGGTCCAGGTAATTCCGACCAACACATACAATCTTGGACGGCGCCACCGGCGCATGCAGAGTTGCCGAAGAAAGGGCACGGGTCTCCGTCTTGCGCGCCCGATGCACATCGGGCAGGCCCGCTGTATCCACGGGCATCAGGTGCGTGATCTGCTCCGTGCCTGCCACGGTCTCGATCTGTCCGTACTGTAAGCCATCCTCAGATAAGAATCGGCAATATCTCACGAGTCCCTAGCTCCCCTCGATGGGATTTCAAAAGAGTAAGGCAAGGATTTTAAATCAACGAAATCCCCGGATAGAGAACCGTGGCTTGAGAACTGAACATGGAGAACGGAATGAATCAGGAATGACGCGGAATGACGTTGAAATGACGCGCAAAAAAACCAAGCCTAATGCGGCTCTCGCGTGAAAATGGTCATTACAGTTCACTATTTTTTTGTTTTCCAAAAAGGGCAAAATGCCGTTTCTGTCCGTCTTTTGGCTTCCACCCCTGCCCCCGCATCATTGGGAGTGCCGATGGCGCATCTCTGAATTTCAATCGAAAACCCCGCGAAATCTGTGAGGTCGATCAAGCAATGAAAATCAAGGAGTGAGCAAATAAAAACGGACGCCGAATTGGCGTCCGTAAGTGATTTCGCACCCCGACGCGGGTGGCACAACTTACAGGATATAGCGCGACAAATCCTGATCCTTCACAATATCGGTCAGCATCTTCTTCACGTAGTCTGCATCCACGGTCACCGATTTCTCCTTGAGATCGGGGGCGTTGAAACTGATTTCGTCGAGCACGCGCTCCATAATCGTGTGCAACCTTCGCGCACCAATGTTCTCCGTAGACTCATTCACCCGAAACGCAAATCGTGCAATCTCATCCAGCGCATCTCGTGTAAACATCAGCTTCAGTCCTTCCGTTTCAAGCAGCGCCGTGTACTGCTTTACCAGCGAAGACTTCGGCTCCGTAAGAATGGCAATAAAGTCGTCCATGGTGAGCGACTTTAGCTCCACGCGAATGGGAAAGCGGCCTTGCAGTTCGGGAATGAGATCGCTTGGCTTGGAGACGTGAAATGCGCCTGCGGCGACAAAAAGAATGTAGTCCGTCCTCACCATGCCGTACCGCGTATTTACGGTCGTGCCTTCCACGATAGGCAGGATGTCGCGCTGCACTCCTTCGCGCGAAACGTCTGGTCCGTGCCCGCTCTCGCGTCCCGCAATCTTGTCGATCTCATCGAGAAAAATAATGCCCGATTGCTCCACCCGGTCTACGGCTGTTCGCGTCACGTGGTCCATGTCGATCAGCCGCGACTCTTCTTCCTGAATCAGGTACTCAAATGCCTCACTGACCTTCATCTTCCGCTTTTTGGTGCGCTGGCCGAAGAGATTCGGAACAATGTCCTTGAGGTTCATGTCGATCTCTTCAACGCCCTGGTTTGAGATGATCTCAAAGGCCGGCATTGAGCGTTCGCGCACATCGAGCTCTACCATCCGGTCGTCTAATTTTCCTTCGCGTAGCTGCTGGCGTAGTTTCTCCCTGGTTCTGGCGTGTGAGTCGGAATCCTCGGCTGGAGGCAATGCTGTACCGGGCGCGGGCGGCGGCTGTGTGGATGGGGTCGGCCCCGGCAGCAATAGATCGAGCAGCCTCTCCTCGGCATTCTGCTCCGCCTTTTCGGCAACTTCTTCCATCTTCTCTTCGCGAACCATATCAATGGAGATCTCCACCAGATCGCGAATCATCGACTCCACATCTCGGCCCACATAGCCGACTTCCGTAAAGCGCGACGCTTCCACCTTGAGAAATGGAGATCCGGCCAGCTTGGCCAGCCTTCTCGCAATCTCGGTCTTTCCCACTCCAGTAGGCCCGATCATGATGATGTTCTTGGGCATGATCTCTTCCGCCACATCGGAAGGCAGCTTCTGCCGCCGCATCCGGTTGCGCAGCGCAATCGCAACCGCCCGCTTGGCTTCGTGCTGGCCTACTACGTACTTGTCCAACTCCCCCACGATCTCCCGCGGAGTAAGTTCATCCAGAATCAGGTCGGTTTCTTCTGCCGTCCCTGGTAAATAAATCGCCATTTCCGTACTGCTCCTTGGTGCTCTTGTGCAGGCTCTTTGGTGGGGCGCCTTTGCGCCGCCAACTCCATTTGGTCTCGGCCCTCGAAAAATCTCGTCCAAAAAACTTCACTCGGGGGACTTCACCGAACAAAGTTGGCAGAGGAATATCTCTGCTTATCTAGCGTCCTGCGGCTCTAACCGGCTTTCTCTCCCAACTCCTCAATCGTAAATGTTCCGTTGGTGTAGATGCAGATACTGCCGGCGATCTTCATTGCCTCCTCGGCGACCCGTCTGGCTGAAAGCTGCGTGTTCTCAACCAGTGCTTTGGCGGCGGCCAGCGCATAGGGTCCACCACTGCCAATGGCCGCGACCCCGCCGTCCGGCTCAATCACGTCGCCGGCGCCACTGATCAAAAAGGTCTGGCTGGTATCGCTCACGAGCAGCATCGCTTCCAGGTGCCGTAAAACTTTGTCGGTGCGCCAGTCTTTTGCCAGTTCGACGGCCGCCCGGCCAACATTGCCGTGATACTGCTCCAGTTTGGCCTCGAACCGGGCAAACAGGGAGAATGCGTCCGCTGTTGAACCAGCAAATCCGGCCAGAATTTTCTCGTTGTAGAGGCGCCGGATTTTCTTGGCTGTATGTTTAATGACTCCATCGCCAAGGGTTACCTGGCCGTCGGAAGCCATCACCACGCTGCCGTTGCGGCGCACGCTCACAACGGTCGTGGATCGGATCCTATTTTCAGATTTCGGGGAATTCGATGATCTTGAAGATGACATGAGGGCAACCCAACAATTATACAGCCGCTTTCGCGGCGGCCTTCCCTTACGATGCGCGAAATCCCTGCTCGGATTCTGAGGTCGGATTCTAAATGCCGGATTCCAACGCCCGGATTCTGGCGGCGTCTCTGGCCGGTCAGCGCCTTCCGAATATGGCCTGCAGCGGCTTGTCGAAAGAAGCAACCGTCGTCTCGCAAGGTGGAAATCCATGCAGGCTGGGCAAATCCTCTCCACACTCGCGTTCGATTTCTTGGTACATTTTTGCCATGCCAAAAACAGAATTGGAAATACCCGTTGGCGTTCGCGGACAGGCCGAAGAGACCGTCCAGCACCAGCACACGCTCAGTTTTCACAACAAGGAGCTTCCTCCCATCTACTCCACGCCCAACATGATCGGGTTGATGGAGTTTGCCGCATTCAATGCTCTCCATCCCTTTTGCGCTCCTGGAGAGATCACCGTAGGCACCGCAATCAATATTGAGCACCGTGCGCCCACCGGAATCGGCGCTCGCGTTAAGGCTGAGGCGGTTTTGGAATCGGTCAACGGGCGTTTTTATATATTTCGCGTGACCGCCCACAATGAAGAAAAACAGATTGGGCACGGAACGGTCACCCGCGCCTTCATTAATCCTGCCAAGACCGCTGAGCGGCACAACGTCGATATCAAAGCCACTTCCGGCTCTTAAACATTTCGAGGAGAATCCGTTGTTTGTTGGTCACTATGGCGTCAGCTTTGCCGCAAAGCAGGCGGAGAAGCGTATCCCTCTCTGGTTGCTGTTCCTAGCCACGCAGTTCATCGATGTGCTTTGGGCGATTTTTGTGCTTCTCGGCATCGAGAAAGTACGAATCGTTCCCGGTATCACAGCCGCCAGCCCCCTCGATCTTTACTACATGCCCTACACGCACAGCTTGGTGGGAGCCGCCGCATGGTCGGTTCTGGCTTATCTTCTATGTCAGGCATTCCCTGCCACTCGCGGGAGCAAGCCGGGTTTGTTGATGGCAATAGGCGTTTTTTCTCACTGGCTGCTCGACCTTGTCGTACACCGGCCCGATTTATCTCTCTACGATGGTGTCTTCAAGATGGGCCTGGGCCTTTGGAACTATCCGGTCCCGGAGTACCTGTTAGAGATCGCTTTGCTGGTTGGCGGCGCATTCCTCTATCTGCGGAATGTTGCACGCAAAGCTAGATTAGTCGGCTTTGTTTGCTTGCTGGTCGTTGTCCAATTCATCGGAACGTTCGCCTTTCCACCGCCGTCATCGGATCGCGCGTCCGCAATTACTGCGCTCTTTTTCTACGTGCTGTTTGCTCTTTTCGCGTGGTGGGCCGATCCGGCGGCAGTCTTGACAGCGAAGGACAGAACCACCCCTTAGATTTGTTTTTGTGCAGCAGTGCAATGTGCAAAAAGCAACGAGCAAAGACTCTTTCCGCTCCCGCATTTTGCGGTGCGACTATGAATCTGGAGACCAGAAGCCTATCCATGCTGGAGCGCCTAGCTGCCAGCAATAGCCACGCCTCTTTGTAAAATCAGAATGTGACCCTTCCCTTTGCAATTGCGGCCGAAGCTGGCCCTGCGCGTCTTGCAACCATCACGACGGCACACGGCCCGATAGAAACGCCGGTCTTTATGCCCGTTGGAACGCAGGCTTCGGTTAAAGCTGTCCCTCAGGATGTCCTTGAAGATCTTGACGCCCAGATTATTCTGGGAAATACCTACCATCTCTATCTGCGTCCTGGGCATGAATTGATTCGCGGCCTTGGCGGACTGCACGAGTTCATGAGCTGGCCCCGTGCGATTCTGACGGACTCGGGCGGTTTCCAGGTTTTCAGCCTCAACGACTTGCGCCGCGTCTCCGAAGAAGGAGTCACCTTCCGATCCCATCTCGATGGCTCATCGCATTTGCTTACGCCCGAACGCTCTATCGAAATACAAATTGCCCTTGGTGCGGATATCATCATGGCCTTCGATGAATGTACTGAGCATCCTGCGGATCATGATCGCACGCGCAGGTCCATGGAAATGACCCTCCGGTGGGCCGCTCGCTGCAAGACGTATTTCGAGACGCACAAGAATGAAGTGCCATGGGCAGCGCGTCCGGCCTATGTGGGAAAGGGGCAGGCGCTATTTGGCATCGTGCAGGGCGGCATGTACGCTGATCTGCGCCGCGAGTCGGCGGAACGTACGATCGAGATCGGCTTTCCCGGATATGCTATCGGCGGCTTGAGTGTTGGCGAGTCGCGGGAAGAAACCATGGAGATGATTGGCGCCGCCTTGGAGCTTCTTCCTAAAGACAAGCCTCGCTATGTCATGGGCGTTGGCTACCCGGAAGAAATCGCTCTCTACGCCTCGATGGGAGTAGACATGATGGATTGCGTTCTCCCGACGCGCGCAGCCCGCCACGGGCTCCTTTTCACTTCGGAGGGACGCCTCAATATTAAGAATGCGCGCTTCGCCCAAGACCAGGGTCCGCCCGATCCTCAGTGCTCCTGCAAGGTCTGTTCTCGTTATAGCCGCGCTTATCTCCGGCATCTGTTTGTCACAGCCGAGCCGCTGGGAGGAACCCTTAACACCATTCACAACTTGGCCTACTACCTTGACACCATGCGGACTGTACGTCATGCTATACGTCTTGGGGACCGCTCAGGGATTCTCTCAGGGAGTGTGTCGTAGCATTTTGACCTGGGCTTCTCTCGACTCCAGCAGACGGCAAGGGAGCTTCCGAACACCTCCAGCATCACAGAATTCAGCGTGCCGGAGACCCGGGCGGTAATCAGCGGTGAAAATCAGGTAAAGGTGAAAATCTCCTCTAACCGGGAGATGCGTGTGTGTTTAGCTTCTGAGAAATCGATCAATATATGATCCAAAGCCATCTTAGTTTCTATCTATTCCAGGCCGCTGCTCCCGGCGGAATCTTCGCATTTTCACCGCTGGTCATGATGGTTTTGATGGTCGGCGTTTTTTATGTTCTCCTTATTCTCCCGCAGCAGAGGCGGCAAAAGCGCTGGCAGGAGATGGTCAACAATCTCAAAGCCGGGGATAAGGTGACGACCAGCGGAGGTGTCCGTGGAACGATTATTGCCGTGAAAGACGACGCTCTTCATCTTCGTGTTCCGCCCGACAATCTTCGGCTGGAAATTGTTAAATCCTCCATCGTTTCTGTGGTTCGCGACGAGGAGCCCAAGAAATAGAAAATTTTGGATTGATCCAATGCAGAAAAAAACAGGATTGAAACTTGCAATTAGTTTTGGCGTGATGGTGCTCTTTCTAGCGCTGATTTTCCTCGGCAACGATTGGGAGCGGAGCTTCCAGGCCATCAAGGAGCGCGGCCTCGTAGGCGGGCTTCAGGAAAGCATTCACCTCGGCCTCGATCTTAAGGGCGGCGCCCACTTTATTCTTCAAGTGAAAGTCAATGAAGCGGTCAGCACCGATTCCGACCGGGCCGTTGAGCTTTTGAAAGAGGAGCTCCAAAAATCCAACGCGAAATTTACCGATATCAGCAAGCCCGATGCGCAGCATCCTGAGCGCATCTTGATCACCGGCCTTGCCACCGATGCTCTCGGTAAGGTTCGGGATCTGGTGGACAGCCGTTTGCCCGAATATGAGCTGACCTCGGGAGTGAATAACGGTTACGTCGTGTCCATGAAGGCGGCCGCGCTCAGTAATCTCAAGACGCGGACTGTAACGCAGTCGATTGAAGCCATCCGGAATCGGGTCGATACATTAGGTGTCCGCGAGCCCGTGATTCAGGAGCATGGTTTGGGTGACTACCAGATTCTCGTCCAGTTGCCTGGCGCCGACGATACCGCTCGAGTAAAAGAAATTATCTCGTCCACCGCCCGCCTGGAAATTCGTCAAGCATTTGTGGGCTCCGAGGGGTATGCCAATGAGGCGGATGCCCTTGCGGCTCACGGCGGCGTCCTTCCTCCCAATCAGGTCATTCTGCCCGGAAAAAATATCGGCTCCAGCGGGGAAAGTCAGGATCGCGTCTGGGTTGTAGCCAGGGTTCCTGTTGTAGGCGGAACGGATATTAAGGATGCCGTGCCCTCCAAGGATGAGGTGAACAAGCCGAGCGTGGTCTTCCATCTCACCGCTGCCGCAGGCAATAAGTTCGCCACCTTTACTGCCGACCATAGCGAAAGAACCAGCGATCCCTACCACTATCTGGCCATCGTGCTCGATGAGCATGTTCGGGAAGTGGCCTCCATTCGTGACGAGATTCATGACACTGGAACCATCAGCGGCGGCTTCACCGACCAGAGCGCAAAAGATCTTTCGATGCTCCTGAGTTCCGGTTCTCTTCCCGCCAGTATCTCGTATCTTGAAGAGCGCAGCGTCGGTCCTTCATTGGGAATCGATTCGATTCGGGCTGGCGTTCGCGCGGCCGTGATCGGCATGATTGCGGTCATGCTCTTTATGTTGGTCTATTACCGTGGTGCGGGCATTAACGCGAATGTCGCCTTGATTCTCAACCTGATCATCCTTCTCGGATTCCTGGGCTTCAGCGGTGCTACCTTGACTCTGCCCGGAATTGCCGGCGTCATTCTCACCGTCGGTATGGGCGTTGACTCCAACGTTCTGATCTTTGAGCGAATCCGGGAGGAGTTGCGGAACGGCAAGGCTCCCGCCGCCGCGGTGGATCAAGGTTTTGGACGCGCATGGCTGACGATTATCGATACGCACGTAACAACCATCGTTTCGGCCGCCATCCTGATTGTCTTTGGAACGGGACCGGTTCGTGGATTCGCTGTGACGCTGATCTTCGGATTGCTCGCAAATTTGTTTACGGCGGTTTTTGTATCCCGCGCAATTTTCGACGCGGTTCTTCAGCGCAAGCAGCGTGGTGAAGCGCTCAGTATCTAAGGTCTTTTGAAGGAACTATAACGTGGAATTTTTTCGCAATACTAACATCGATTTCCTGGGCAGGAAGTGGTACTTCCTGTCCTTTTCGCTGATCTTTAGCGTTGCCGGTCTGCTCTCCATTTTGTTCTGGCACCATATTCCCCTTGGCGTTGATTTCCGCGGCGGAACCTTGGTTTATGTGAAGTTTGCTTCCGCCCCGGATGAGAACCATATTCGCGCTGCGCTGGACCGGGCCGGTCTGCATAACGCCCGCATTCAGAGCTACGACGTGGCTTCCAGAAATCAGGAGTTGATTGACCTTCCGCAGACAGCCACCGTCGGGGCCGATGTTTCGCACGATAAGAATCTGGCGATTCAGGCTCTTCAGGGAGAAGTGCCTTCCGGTAAGAGTGACCTGAACAATGTCGGCGTTGACGCGGTTCGCGCCCCGCTGGCGCTTCGCGATCCTCTGCACGCGGCGGCCCAGGACTATGATCGGATTGCTCGGCAGATTCTTGATTTTCGCGATCGGCAGCGCGAGGGATTGCTGAACAGTATCGACGATGTACAGCAAGCGGGGGTTCCAGCCGCTGTGGTCGATGCTCTGAAGCAGGATTTTTTCGTCAGCAATTTTCACGTATTCAACGCCGAAATCGTAGGGCCACAGGTTGGCAAACAGTTGCAGCGTCAGGCGATACTCGCCACCCTGTACTCTCTCGCGGGCATGCTGGTGTACCTCTGGTTCCGGTTTGAGATGATCTATGGTGTAGCAGCAGTAGTGGCCGTCTTTCACGATACGCTCATCACAATTGGAGCATTCTCCTTGACGAATCGTGAGATAACGCTTACTGTTATCGCCGCGATCCTAACCCTAGTCGGTTACTCCATGAATGACACCATCGTGGTGTTTGATCGCATTCGTGAAAACGTAAAATTGATGCGCCGGGAGAGTCTGGCTGAGATCGTAAACAAGAGTATTAATCAGACGTTAAGCCGGACGATTTTGACCTCCGGGCTCACATTTTTAACGGTGCTCTCGCTGTACTTATTCGGCGGTGAAGTGCTTCACGGATTCTCCTTCGCCCTTGTGATTGGCATCATAATAGGTACGTACTCGTCAATCGCAGTGGCAGCTCCCATGCTGGTTGCCTATCAGGACTGGCGCGGTCAGTCCAAGCGGGTGGCTATGCCTGCCTCAGCCCCGGCCGGGCGCGGTAAGGTTCGAGCAAAGGCCTAAGTAAGAATGGTGCGGTTTGGCGGGAGCAAAATCGGGTGTCCCGGTGTCCAATATAGTTAGCGATTCCCCAATGATTGGAGAACAGGGATGTTTGAAGACAGTCTAATGGAATCGGCGGGTCAGATTAAGACCAGATCTTGGACCAAGGTCGTGTCCTTGCTTATTCAGGCTGCCTTGATCGGAGTGCTGATCCTGCTCCCGTTGATCTATACAGAAGCGCTCCCAACACGCATGTTGATGTCCACTATGGTGGCTCCACCGCCGCCACCCCCACCGCCGCCACCACCGCCTCCCGCCCCTGCCCATGTGACGCCGAGAACGAGCGAAATCGTCAACGGTGAGCTGCGGACTCCGAGCAAGATCCCCAAAGTTATCAAGAAGATTGTGGAAGATGAAGCGCCTCCTCAGGACACGGGTGGTGTCGTGGGTGGCGTTGTAGGCGGCGTGCCGGGTGGCTCCGCAGGTGGTGTTATTGGTGGCTTGGTTTCCACGGCTGCCGCGGCACCCCCACCGAAGGTTGCTACACCGCAGAAGTTAAGGGTTTCATCGGGCGTGGCCGAAGCCAATTTGCTGAAGAAAGTGGAACCCACCTACCCGCAAATGGCCAGGATCGCGCACGTTCAGGGTGACGTGGTTCTGCAGGCGACGATTAGCAAAACCGGTGTCGTTGAAAACTTGCGCGCCGTAAGCGGCCATACCATGTTGGTCCAGGCTGCGATTGAAGCTGTGAAACAGTGGCGCTACAGGCCGACCCAGTTGAACGGTGAACCTGTGGAGGTCGAGACGACCATCACTGTCAGGTTCCACATGTAAACTGTCCCCGCGCGGGATCGCAAAAATTTCCAGAACCTGGAATCGGTGTGGATAGCGCTTGAGCGGACTATCCACGGCAATCCTGAGCCCAGGTTTCTTCATCGCATTCTGAAGTTCGTCCGAGTTCTTAAGCGGCGGTTCAGAGTTCCGAAACAACCGCCGCTCTCATGTATAAGTTTCCCCGAGGAGGAAAAGTTAACTCATGCTTTTGTCAACACTTGCAACAGCAGCACTGGTCAAATTGCAATTTGCTGCCTTCTGGTTCTTCCAGGAAGAGAATGCGATTGGCTGGGATCCTATTTCGATGTGGAAGCAGATGAACTGGCCAGCCCGCATCGTCGTCATCATTCTGTTCATCATGTCCGCTTGGTCAATCGGCGTCATGATCGACCGCTGGATCGCCTTCAACGCCGCCCGCAAACAATCGCGGCAATTCGCTCCCGCAGTGGCTGGCGCCCTGCGTGAAGGAAAGCTCGACGAGGCCATCCGCGTGGCCGAGCGTAATAAGAAGAGCCATCTGGCCAAAGTTGTCACCGCCGGTCTTCAGGAATTTAAGGCTCATGGCGAATCTGCCGAAATTCCCGGTTCTCAAATCGATGCCAGCAAACGCGCTCTTGAACGTGCCGAAGCCATTGTTCACGCCGAATTGAAGCGTGGTTTGGGCGGCTTGGCCACGATCGGTTCCACCGCTCCGTTCGTCGGACTGTTCGGCACCGTTATCGGAATTCTCGACGCATTCCGTAAGATCGCCGAACAGAAAGCTACCGGACTTGGCGCCGTTGCCGGTGGTATTTCGGAAGCCCTGGTTACCACCGCTCTCGGTCTTTTCGTCGCCATCCCCGCCGTGATGATGTTCAACTACTTCACGGGCAAGGTGGAAGCGTTCGACGTCGAGATGGACAACTCTTCCAGCGAACTCGTCGATTACTTCCTGAAGAAATCCAACGTGGGCAGGCACTAAGCCTCGGGAGAGGAATATGTCTTTAGCGGTTCGAAATGAAGGCGCGAAGGTTAACTCCAACATCAACGTCACACCCATGGTGGACGTTATGCTGGTGTTGTTGATCATCTTCATGGTGATTACCCCCATGTTGCAAAAGGGGCAGTCGGTAGAGCTGGCGAAGGCGAACAATCCAATCGCCATGCCGGATGCCGATAAAGAAGATGCCCTGATCGTTGCGGTCATGAGGGACGGAAAAATCTACTTTGACACGCAGATGGTTCGTCCGGAAGATTTGACGCAGAAAGTGCAAGAGCGGATCTCCAACCGGCCCAACAAGCAGGTTTTTGTCAAAGCCGATGCGCGCGCCAAATACAAGGCAGTGGTGGAAGTTGTAGATAACGTTCGGTCGGCGGGCGTCGATCAGTTGGGCTTGCTCACCGAGCAAAAGAGAAATAACAACGTAATGTAGTTCGATCCTCCCGGTTCTGGCACAGGTCAGGCAAAAGCATCAGTCTCGAAACCCTTGGGTCTTTTACGATCCAGGGTCTTCGAGGGCTGAAAGTCTCTAGTGTCCCGGGTAAAGCTGCAAGGCGACGACAAGTTCTGGAAACACGAGGTTAAGAATTCTATGGCAATGTCAATGGGTTCCGGCGGCGGACAAAGCGCCGACATCAACGTGACGCCCTTGATTGATGTCTTGTTGGTGCTTCTCATTATCTTCATGGTGATCACGCCCCTTACACCCCATGGACTTGAGGCGATGGTTCCACAGCCTCCACCGCCTAATACTCCGCCTAAGCCCGATGATCGCACTGTTGTCGTGCGTGTGATCCAGGGAGCGGAAGGCGCCAAGCCCAAACTGAAGATCAATCAAACGGACGTCGGCTGGGACGAGCTGGGTGATCAATTGACGAATGTCTTCAAGACTCGCGCTGAGCGCGTCATGTTCGTCAATGGCGATCCTGACGTTGAATTTCAGGATGTTGCCAGGGTTATCGATATCGCGCATGGCACGAACGTGATCGACAAGATTGGTTTAATCACAGCAAAGATCGAAGCAGGCGAGTAGTAAGCGTTCGTCTCCTTTTATAGAACATGAAGGCGGGCGACTGGAGCGCCTTGCCCGGCGGAACTAATTCGCTGGCTTAAATAGACACTCCGGAAAAATTCAACTTCAGCGGGAGCAAGGCGACATGAACAGGAGCGGACGACTTGTAGCGGCCTTAGCCGTTGCAGCCGCGCTGTTGAGCGTCACAGGGTGCAGCAAGCTGCGTGCGCGCGATCAGCTCAACCAGGGCGTAAAGGCGTATAAAGACGCGAAATACGAACAGGCGATCGGCCATTTCCAAAGGGCCGTGAGCCTTGACCAGGATCTTGACGTCGCCAAGCTCTATTTGGCAACGGCCTATGCGATTCAATATGTTCCCGGAGTCGATTCGCCGGATAACAATCGCAATGCCCAGCAGGCAATTGACGGCTATAAAGAAGTTCTGGGAAAAGATCAGGGAAACATTACCAGCCTTAAAGGCATTGCCTATCTCTTCATGAATATGAGGAGATTTGAGGAATCGCGCGAATACTATAAGAAGGTCATAGAAACGGATCCCAATGACCCTGAGGCATACTATTCCGTTGCCGTAATTGACTGGACGGCGGCGTATAAAGACACTGCTGAGCGCAAGGCAAAGGCCGGTCTGAAAGTCGACGACGAATTAAAGGGGAAGCAGGATCAAAAGCTCTGCGAGGAAATTAAAGCCGCCAACCAGGCGCGCGTCGACGAGGGCCTCAAGATGCTTCAGACAGCCATGGAAAAGCGGCAGGATTACGATGATGCCATGGCTTACGTGAACCTGTTATACCGCCGGAAAGCCGACATGGAGTGCGGCGACCAGCAAGCCCGTATGGCCGACATAAAAGCAGCAGACTCCTTCAGCGACAAGGCGATGGCCGCGCGCAAGAAGAAAGCTGATGAGGCCGCTAAGAAAGTGAGCGGCGGTATCATCCTCGACGCGACGCCCACGCCAAGTCCAACCCCGGGAAAGTGAAAATTTTACCCGTGACAAGGCCCCTCCTGCGGGAGGGGCTTTCTATTGCATCTGAATCCAGCCTCTAGGATCGCGTCATGTTCAAAAAATTGCTCATTGCTAACCGCGGCGAAATTGCGCTCCGCGTCATCCGTGCGTGCCGCGAAATGAGCATTACCTCGGTGGCCGTATTTTCTGATGTCGATCGGACGGCCCTCCATGTCGGCAAGGCGGATGAGGCTTACCATGTTGGCCCCGCCAACGCCAGCGAATCATATTTGAACATCGAAAAAATCATCGCTACCGCGAAACGCTGTGGCGCTGAAGCGATCCACCCTGGCTATGGTTTTCTCTCGGAAAATCCTAAATTCGCACGCGCCTGTGAAGAGGCTGCCATCAAGTTTGTGGGGCCCAAACCTTCTGCTATGGAGATCATGGGATCGAAAACTCGCGCGCGGCAGGCGGCTATGGCCGCCGGCGTGCCATGCGTGCCCGGCACTGCCCGTGGGCTTACCTTGGCCGAAGCCGAGATTGAGGGAGCCAAAATAGGCTTCCCCGTCATGATCAAAGCCGCGGCCGGCGGCGGCGGCAAGGGAATGCGTGTCGTCCGAACCGCTGCAGAACTGCCATCGGCATTTGAGACCGCCGGAAGCGAAGCACAGCGCGCCTTTGGCAGCGGTGAAGTCTATCTGGAAAAACTCATCGAAAATCCGCGGCATATCGAAATCCAGGTGCTGGGGGACGAGCACGGCAACCTCGTCTACTTAGGGGAGCGGGAATGCTCTGTCCAAAGGCGTCACCAAAAGGTGATTGAAGAAGCTCCTTCCTCTTTTCTCGATTCTGAAATGCGCCGCCGAATGGGCGAGGTGGCGGTGCGCGCGGCCAAGTCCGCCGGCTACACCAACGCTGGAACCGTTGAGTTTCTCGTAGATTCCGAACGCAACTTTTACTTCCTGGAGATGAATACCAGGCTACAAGTAGAACATCCGGTTACAGAAATAACCACGGGGGTAGATTTGGTGCATCTGCAATTAAGAATTGCTTCCGGCGAGGCCCTCCCGTTCCAGCAGCACGATATCGTCATGCGCGGCCATGCGATCGAATGCAGGATCTATGCTGAAGATCCCGATAACAATTTCTTCCCCTCCCCTGGCAAGATTACCCGGTTGTTGCAGCCCTCAGGCCCCGGTGTACGGGAAGATAGTGGTATTTACGAAGGCTGGACTGTGCCTTTGGACTACGATCCAATGCTTGCCAAGTTAATTGTCTACGCCTCCGATCGCCCGTCTGCAATCGCCCGCATGAAGCGCGCACTGAACGAATATTTCATCGGCGGCATTCAGACCAATCTGGGCCTCTTTCGCCGAATTTTAGATCATCCGGATTTCATTGCAGGCCGCATCGATACGGGCTTTCTGGATCGTCTACTCTCTGCCAAAGAAAACGGTGCGGTTCCAGTCAATGGTCTGTCTGAAATCGCTGCCCTCTCTGCCGCCCTATTTAGCGCCGCAGCGCCTTCGGGCAATCATGGATCTTCAAACGGCGTTATGCCCTCAAAAGCGAAAGGGGCTGCTAGTTCTGGTTGGAAGCGCGTGGCCCGCGCGGAAGGGTTACGTAACCTATGATTTATGAAGTCACAGTTGCCGAGCGAACCTACAAAGTAGAACTTTCCCGCGAGGATGCTTCATGGCAATGCAAGCTTGATGGGAAACCCTTTCCAGCAGAGATTGTGCTTCGTTCCGATGGCGTCTATTCAATTCTCATAGAAGGCAAATCTTACGAAGCGACGCAGGAACACACGCCGTTGGGAAACAATATTGTTGTTGGCCGGCATCGCTTTACGCCGACCGTTCGCGATCCAAGATCATTTCGCTCCCTGCGCCGGGCGGATTCCGCGGCTCAAGGCTCAAAAAAGATTACGGCGCCGATGCCTGGCAAAGTCGTGCGCATTTTGGTGGCGGCAGGTGCACAGGTGGAGGCCGGCCAGGGCGTGCTCGTAGTTGAAGCTATGAAGATGCAAAACGAGTTGAAATCCCCAAAGAACGGCACGATTACAAAACTCAACGTGGCCGAGGGATCGCCAGTGGAGGCCGGCCAGGTTCTCGCTGAAATTGAATAACCTTTGTGTCACTGGCCGCTCAAGCCCGGTAGAGACACGATTCTCTCCAATTGCCCACGCTTGATCTGCGATACTCGCGGAAAAGGTCATCCGCAGTTTCAACTCTTGGAAAGAACTGGAGCCAAAAAACAGATTAAGCCGCTTCCCCTACCTTCAGCACCAACAACGTTATGTCATCTGCCTGTGGAGTTCCTTCGCACCATTCTTCAATCGTGCGAAGAATCTCATGGCGGGCCTCCACGGCGGGTAGATGCGATTTTGCCTTTACCACGTCGACAAGGCGATCTTCGCCAAATTCTTCGCCTGAACGATTCACAGCGTCAATGGCTCCATCTGTATAGGCAAACAGACAATCGCCAGGAGCCATCAGAAGCTGCTCTTCTTGCACAGGGCAATCCCCGAATAGTCCCAGCATCGGCCCGCCAGCGGGCAATTTTTTGATGGCCAGAGTGGGAAGATCAAGTCCCCCCTGCTGTGAGTGATTTCCGTTTGCATGGAGAATGAACGGTGGATTATGTCCGGCATTTACAAAATTCAGGCGGCCTGACGCCTGATCGTAGTTTGCGAAGAAAAGGGTCACGTAGCTGGAACTGCTTGTCGATGCAAAAAGGAGCCGGTTGAGCGAGATTGCCGTCTGTGACAGGGAAATGGAAGCCGCCGAGGGGTAATTGGCCGCCAATGCCTGACTCCGCAAAAATGCGTGAATCATAAACGTCAGCAACGCCGCCGCCAAACCTTTGCCTGCAACATCCGCAACGGTAACTCCTACGCTACCGTTCTCAAAGCGCATGAAGTCATAGTAGTCCCCGCCTACCCACCCTGCAGGTTTGCAGGAAGCGCTGATCTGCACCGCGCTCGACTCCGGCGCTTCCGAGGGGAAAAGCCGCTGCTGTACCGAAGCCGCCAGCGCCATCTCGTGCAACACTTTCTCCTGGTCTACGATCCGCCCGAGAAGATTGGCATTGTCAATCACCATCGCTAGTTGCTCGGCGATCGACATCAGAAGTTTCAGGTCTCCCTCGGAAAAATCAAAGCCGGACCGCCGTGGACCGATCGAAAGAATGCCGGTAAGCTGACTTCTGTTCTTGATCTGCACCAGAACGCGTGAATTCATCCGCCGCAAGACGCGCGATTCCTCCTCGCGTTCTTTATGAGCCAGGTTCTGCACAAAACCCACCGCACGCTTCCAAGCATCAAGATCCTCGGTTTCAAGCCGCAAAGGCGAAGAAAGCTTGCTCAGTCGGCGCACCACAAAAGCACTCTGCCGCAGGAAGATAGGCTCCTGGTCCCCCGAAGGCAGCTCGCCCCCATTTTCGGGCGGTACAGACTCATTTGAACCAGTAGCAACATCGGCCGGATCGGGTTTCACGTCGCCAGAACTATGACTGGCCGAACTCGATACAACGAAATTCCCCGTTTCCTGAGCGCGCACCAGGACAAACACATCCGGAGCGCCCAGAGCCTCAGCCGTTCTTTCCACGCTGAATTTGTAGACGTCAGAGAGATTTTGAGCGCGCCGGGCCACATCGCTCAGATCCAATAGGATGTCCTGCTGATCGTATCGTTCGGGGGACGACTTCCGTCGCAACTCCGGGAGCCAACGACGAACAACATAAAGATGAACGACTCCCACTACGCCCGCCAGAACGGCAACAACCAAGGCGTCAGCTCGCGGATGGAGGTGATCCAGAAATCGGCCTGCGGCGCCTGTCAAGAGCAGCGCCAAGACTACCAAGGACACAAAAATTTCAAGCGTGAGAATCGATCCGGCCGACGGAATCGCAGGTCCCTTTTTGCGGGGTCTTCTGGGTCTTAAAAACGGTATTCTGAAACGGGGAAAAACTCTCATACTTCGCAGGCGCTACGACAAGCCGTGTGCACGGCTAACCGCGTATTATCCCTTATACTAAATGCTCCCTAGATCTAGCAATTAACGATCAAACAATTGACGATCGAGAAATTGAAAAAGCCGCAAGCGTAACTCGCACCCTCACGTTAGCGGCTTTATTAAAGTGATCTCTTTCTTGGGTGAACCACTATACCAGCAGAAATTGCGCATCCGCGTGGGCGTTGGGAGCCACACCCAAGAGCATTCTAAGAATGATCCTGGAAAAAAGCCCGGGTCTTAGGGGTAGCCGGAATTCGGGGGTGGCCGGAACTGGACTGGTTCTCGTCCACCGTGCAGTCTGGATCTTCAAACCAGAATCTACTCGGGAGAAACCAAAAGACAGCTCGTGGCCCACGCTGAGCGTGGCTGCCACACTCATTTCGATTGCGTTGGCAGCCAGCTATTCCACGCGTGCGCCGAGCCCTCAGAATCGATCATCGATCATAGAGCTATTGGTGGGTCAGCGCACTGAATGGTCGAGAGCCAAGCTATTTCTGGGTTGTGCTCTTTACAATCTGCTCGGCGTAATAATTTCGTATTTCGGCGTTGTCATGCAGGACTTCATCGTAGGCCGTGCGCAGGAACTGTTCACGCTGGTTGCGCAACTGACCGCGAATCTGCTGTTGAACCGCGGGATCGCTCAAGTCGCGCTGCCCGGCGGCTTCCTTACCGATCAGCTTCACGATGCGATAGGCAACGGTTTTCTGTGTCGCCGGATTCACCAGCGGAATGATCTCGCTAAACTGCCCGGGTTTCAGTTTGCTAATCGCCTCGCGGGTGGCGGCCTCGGTATTTTTGATCTGCGATTCGGGAGCGGGGCCAAGCTCTCCGCCGTTGCTGGCTGTGTTCGGATCTTCGGAATACTTTCCGGCCAGGGTTGCGAAATCTTCCCCGCTCTCCAGTCGGCTATAGATCATTTTGATCTTTTCGTGGGCTTGAGCGTCATTTTGCGCCTTGCCTGGCAGCGGAGACGAAGGGGCATTCGGCTGGCCACTGACGAAGATATGAGCCAGATAGTATTGAGGCTCAATCACATTAAACTGGGTCTTGTGCTCGTTATAGTAACTCTGAATGTCCGTATCGGAGATTGTTACCCTTGACGCTATTTCTTTATTCAGCAGCTTATCGATGGTGAGCTTGCGACGGATCTCCTGTTTATACTCATCCTCCGTAAAGCCCGCTTCCTGCAGCTTTTTGCCGAATTCCTCTTTGGTGTATGGCGCCTTGTCCTGGTTCAGCCGCCCTTCGATCTCCTCGTCCGTGGCCACCACGCCGAGCTTCTCCGCCTTTTGGAGGTAAAGCTGAAGAGTCATGATCTGGCGCAATATTTCGAGCCGCACCGCCTCTTCCTGCTCCGAAGTCAACTTTTGCGCCGCGCTCGCAACCTGCCGGTTGTAGCTCTTGTCTACCTCCGCGCGCATAATCTTGTAGCTGTTGACTTTCGCCATCACGTCCGGCGAGTTTTGGGTATTGCAGGCCGTTACCAACAGGGCAAAGGTTGCCCCAATCAAAACAAAACCGGGCCTAAGCTTAAGCGCCTGGGTCAAGAAAAACCTCCACGTTGCAGTGATCTTCGAGAAAACTACGGCCTATCTCAACTGTGGTTCGAAGCCGTTATTTCTTTGCATCTGTGCCGGACGGTTGCTGTCCTGCGTCCGCCAGTGCGCGGTCGATGATTGCACGCATCTCACTCTCGGGAAGAGCGCCGGAAACCCTTTCCCCATTGATAAACAGGGTAGGAGTCGAATCTACACCAATCTTGTCGCCTTCGACCATGGAAGCTCGCACAGTCGCCTCATCCTGCTTCTCCGTGCAAGCCTGCACCTTGTTCACGTCCAAATGGTACTTGGTGGCCTGCGCACTCACGGCGTTGTCTAGGTTTGTGAATGCCTCTTCGCTATTGTGCCCGGCGATGGCTTTCTGATTGCCATGAACATAATCGGCAAAGTCCCAATAAGCCTCGTTGCTCTGCTGCGCTAGGCAGTTTGCGTCCACCGCTGCGTGCATGGCCCACGGATGAATCTCAACCAGGGGATAATCCTTATAAACGATCTTTACCTTATCGCCGTAGGCCTGTAGCAATCCTGGAAACAGGGTGGAGTGCATGCGGGAGCAGAACGGGCACTGGAAATCGTCGAAATTAACGATTGTTACCTTGGCTTCCGAGTTGCCTCTTTTCGGCCTGGCGTTCATGTCGATCTTGGACATCAAATCCTGGGAGATATCGATCTTGTCCAGATGAGCAAGCGTCTTGCGGTCCTTCGAGAGCAAGAAATCGAGAGTGGTCTTCTTGGAACCGGTGAACGTCACGGTCACATTGTCGAAGTCGGGCACCGAGCCGGGTTTCAACTCTCCTACTGCAATGGAGACGGAGTTCGGAACACCGTATTTCGCCCGGATCTCAGTCTGAATTCGATGCACGATCTCCGGGCTTAGCCCGCTCGCCGAAGTGGCGCTCTGCGCCTGGCAGCCGACGGCCACAAGGGCCATGAACAAGAGACAAAGAACGGAATTGTAAGTGCGAATATTTCTTGCCAAAGGAGCCACCTTCCTTAAAGCACCACCGGCGCATGCGTATGCTGGAATCGACCGTCCCGGGGAGATTCTCTTCATCGAGGATGACTTACACGGACACGGGGCAAAACAGCAACGCCGGTAATGCTATAAAAACACCAAGGCATTATCTCACGACTACCGCTCAGCTGGCCTGCTATGGGAGCTTTACAAGATCGACGGGGGCGAGAGCCGCATTCATGGAACCCGAGCGGAACCCTTCGGTATCCAGTGTTACGTAAGTAAATCCAAGGGCTTTAAAAATCCTTCCGAATTCGGTGAACATCGCGAGGGTCAACGCTCGAGCCAACTCTTCCTTGGCAATCTCAATTCGAACGATCTGCCCATGATGACGTACTCGGAACTGCCGAAATCCGAGAGATCTCAGCTGATTTTCCCCTTGCTCCACTGCCCGCAGCGCCTCGGGAGTTACGGGCCTTCCATACTCGATTCGCGAGGATAGGCAGGCCGACGCCGGCTTGTCCCAAATACGCAGACTCGCTTCACGGGCCAGGTCACGAATCTCTTTCTTGGTCATTCCCGCTTCAAGCAGTGGCGCCACAACGTGATGGCGTCCGGCGGCCTGCTGGCCGGGACGAAAGTCTCCCTGATCGTCCACATTCACGCCATATGCAATTGCATCGAATCCCTGTTCGCTCGCCAGTCTTCGCATGGTTGTGAACAGTTCGTCCTTGCAGTGGAAACAACGCTGAGAATCGTTGCGAACGTATTCCTGGCGATCCATTTCCAGCGTACTCACCACCAGATGAGGAAACCCTGCTTCCTGGGCAAATGCGATTGCATCCTGAAGTTGGAAGCGGGCCATGCTGGGTGAGTCGGCAATTACCGCCAGCATCTCGGCGCCCAAAACCTTGTGGGCGGCATAAGCTAGATAAGCTGAATCTACGCCGCCTGAATAGGCAATCATCGTGCGCCCCAAGCCGGATAATAGCCTCTCGAGTTCGGCGTTTTTGGCCGCTAAGTCCATTGGTTCGATGATAGCATCCGAAAAATTGCCCCGTCGTCCCTGGCTTGGCGGCATAAACACATTCCCTTTGAGCCTGAAGGCCTGCAACTCCGAAGGTGGAAATCCGGCATCCCTCAAAAGAGCCGCAACTGGCGTTTCAGATTGCCGAATGTCGCGATATTGGCCAGAGTAAACGCAAAGCGATATTGATTCTCATTGCGCACGGAGAGCAGCGCAAAGCGCCGGTATTCCAGCGTTACGCCGCAGCAATCCCAATTGTAGGAAGCCTGGGTCGCTCCATATTGCAGAAACTTGAAAAAGTAATCGTAGCCTACGCTGCCGGCCGCGCTCAGCCCCAATTTGTTCGGCTTGCCATAGCCCAGAAGCGCGCGAACCTGATTGAACTGGCCCGGAACACAAGACGGTTGATTGATTGTGCCGGCTTTGCATGTCGGCAATGGAACTTGATTCGTGCCGGTTACGATCTCTCCCGGAACTTGCAGGTACGCATGGCTGCCTTCCACAAAGAAATCGCCAAAGTGAAAGGTCGTGTAAAAGGTGCTGGCGTTGATTCTGCCCTTTTTGGAATCGTAGTCAAGTTGCCAGCCTAAATCGCTGTTCTTGCTGGTGCGTACCCGCAGCTTCGATACCAAAGGTGAAAATCGCCTGGGATCGGTGAGAAAAGCGATTCCGGTAAAGTCCACCGTGGTGGCGAGTACGTTCCGTCTGCCGTTGACGACCGCGCCGCCGAAATTCGGATCGAAGAAGTATTTCTGCTTTACCTCCCAGGTAACGAACTCACTGGCCCCGGCCGGTTCGCATCCGGCGGCATCGCCCGCCGGATCAGAGTTGCTTCCAGTGCCAGGCTCGCGGCAGTCCTCATGTTTAGGTTTTAAATAAAGGCGCTGCACAAGGCCATATTCAACCTCGTTGGTATCGCTGAGAATGTCGCGAAAATCGAACCGGATGGTTGAACCAAGATTGTCAACGCCGTTCGTATATCGATAGGTCAGGCTCGGTTCCAAGGTATGTTTCAGAGTTCTTCCCGCGAATGTGCGGTCAAAGACCTTTCCGATTGTCGGCGGACGCAAGGCAACACTGGTGTCCACGGTCTTCCGATTCAGCGTCTGAGCGAGCGCGACGCCCAGCCCCACATTGTTGGGAGATTGGCTCTCCGAATAGAACGTGTCGCGTACATCGACTTCCGGTCGAAATGACCATCCCTTGTAAAACAACGGCATAGAAACGCTCGGCAGTACGTCAAATCGGGCTACGAGGTTAAGGGTCTCAAATCCGGGCTCCGTGCGCTGCAATCCCTCGGCTGCCACGTCATACGATGCGTACAACGGCGATTTGCCCAGCCGCTGGTCCACGCTGGAAGATTCTCCTCCGGGCGCGTGGAGAATGGTGATGACATCGTTGGCATTCGTGCTCTGAAAATTCTGGTAGCGAGAACCGAATGCGTTAAACGAAAATCCCTGAAATGTCTTGGAAAGAAAAGCGGTTGACTTAACCTCGGAATCCACCGCCTGCGAAAACGTCTGGGTAAATGCTTGCCGAAAGACAAACGAGCTGAGGTACTCGAGTGATACCACGCCGCGGACGTCGTGGGGAAATATGGATTCGCCGTTCAGCTTTACGTCCTGGCCACCCTGGTCGGTCCTTCCTCCGGTGCTATTGGGAACTCCGCGATCGAGCACGCCAAAAAAATTCAAGTTGAGATAAGACGTGTCGGAAGGGCGGATTCGGAAGTCGTCTGTCAATTCCCAGCCGCGCTTGGAAAGGTATTCCGCACCCACCGTTGCATCGGTGCTTCGATTCACGGCCCAGTAAAACGAATCCCCCAGGATGAAGCCTCGCGTATTCGATTGCCCGAGGCTCGGCACGAGGAATCCGCTCTTGCGGCCCAGGCTTTCAACCGGTGGAGCTGCGAAGGGAAGATAAAGAACGGGAATTCCCCGGATGCGGAAGATGGTGTTGTAGACCTTTGCCGAGTCGCCAACGCGAACGATAATCTTGGCAGCGCTGAACGTCCACTTCGGACGAGGCAGCTCGCACGAAGTTACCGAGCCCTTGTAAATGATGTACTCATCAGGTCCCGTCTTTTCAACTTCCTTTCCTTTAAACGCAACCGGACTCGAAGATGTAAGCGTGACGTTCTTGCCTTGAAATCTGGCGCCCGTGGTGCCGGAGACCTCGTAAAACTTTCCTGTTTGCTGATGAACGTTGTAATCTCCGTGATCGGCAAGGATGTGGGCATCATGGGGACCGCCATCGAGCGAGACATTGCCGACCGCGGAAGCGCCTCCCGATCCGGAGTTGTACGTCATCTTGTCGCCTCGCAAGACGTAGCCCCGGTACTGAATCTCAACGGCTCCCGTCAACGTGTAGGTGTCCCCGTTCTTTTCGCAGGAATCGGCGGCAATGGCAATTGGGCCCCGCTCGGTCGCTGAAAGCGGAAGCTTCTTGTCCGCCGAATTTTGGGGCGCCGCTGCTTCTTCGGTCGCGATCATGCACGGGCGCGCCTGACTAATAACTAAGGGCGCGCACAGAAGCAGATGACAAACCACTGCCGCTGTGATAACAAACTTAAGTGGGAACCGCATGCTTGTAAGTTGTGCGAAGGTGCAAGGTAACACGGCTCCTTTTGGAAAGGCAAAACGGCCCGTGTCGATACCGAGTCCCGCTCCTGGTTTCTGGCGAAACTTTACAAAGAATTGACCGATGGCCTGCCCTGTCTGCGGTAACTCCTCGATTTGTTCTCATCAACCGGTGGGATCTCAAGTGCCAAAGGCGCCGAGCTCTGGCCCACCCGAAGCACAAGGCCAGCCTGGTCCGACGCCGCCCAAGGGTAGTGTATCGGGTCAAACGCAGGAAAATGAACAACTGTGGAGGCAGGAAGTGCGGTCGCGTTTGAGGCGGCACCGTGCTCGCCGGTGCAAATCGGGATCGGGCAATAGTCTTGATCTTGATTTTGACAACGACTCCCCGGTGTTCGAGGCTGAGACAGTAGGGACCCCAATTCTTGTGGCGCCTCGCGAAGATTCTCCCAAGGTGATCGAGTTTCCTCGCTCCACAACGTCCTGGGCAGCCGACAGGCGAGAATATGGTCTACAAGAGGAGCTCGAACAGGCAGGTTCAGATCTTCGCATCGGTGAGGATGCCGGAATTTCTGAAGGGCCTCGGATTCTCGACGCGCCCGATCCCAAAGAGCCTAAAGAAAGAGAGAACCAGAGGAAAGCGCCAACATTGCCCGCGCAACAACTGAATCTCCTTCCCACCTTTGCGGATATCAGGTTAGACGCCGATGAAAGCAAAGCCGACCGAAGCGTTGAGTTGCCGCCCCAGCCCGCCTCTCTGCAGCAGCGCGCCTTCGCTATTCTGGTAGACATTGCGCTTGTACTCGCGGCCGCTGTCGCCTTTGCCGCCATTTTCTTCCTGATGAGTAATGGAATGTTTTCCAATTCCACCTCTACCGCTGCAGGCTCCGCGAGCGCGGAAGCATTTAAGCTCCGGCTGATTCTTCTCGGAGCGGCAGCCGTCTGTTGCCTTCTGTGGCTGATCTACCAATATCTTTTTCTGGTCTATGCCTCGGTAACGCCCGGGATGAAACTGGCCGGCCTCGAGGTCTGTACGTTTCAGGGAGACCCCGCACCAGTTTCTGCAAGGCGCTGGCGCGCTTTTGCGTGTCTACTCTCCGGAATCTCCGTTGGGCTGGGATTTGCGTGGGCTTTTGTCGATGAGGATACGCTCAGTTGGCATGATCGCATTACGCAAACACACGTAAGAAGCATCGAATAGTTGCTGGGTTCCCGAAGATCTTCTAGGCCACAAGCGTCTCCGGCCCTTCTTGCTTTGCTTGGGCGCTTCCTTGAGGTGGCTCTCCGGAGAGCAGCGGCCAACCTCGTCTTAAAACGAACTCCAGCCAGGTCCCGGCTGCTTGCGACGTTACTACCGCCACCAAAACGAGTGTGGTGTAAAACGCCGCACTGATGATACCGGATTCGTAGGCCACGCTGGCCAGTACGATTCCCGGTCCTCCACGCGCATTGGCGGCCACTGCGAGATTGATGACATCGGTTCCTGCAAAGCCCGCGGAATACGCACCGAGTGCAACGGAAAGCAACTTCAAGATACAGGCAGCCGCCAGGAAGGCCAGGAACATGGCCGAGGAGAATGTCTTCCCAAAGACCAGACTGTAGCCTACCAGCGCAAAATAGACGGGGATGAAAAGTGCAAAGGAGAATCGGGAAATCGTCTCCAGCGATTCTCCCATTCGTTTTCGCGACACGGCAAAGCCGGCTAGAAACGCAGCGAAAACCAGGTTTACATTCATCATTCCCGCTACCACCACGTAGCCAAAAGAAATCAGCAGTACGTAGGTAATGGGCGAGTTGATCGCCAGCACATTGAATCTTGATTTGGAAATGCGCTTGATGGCCCGCGGCGCAATGGAGACTCCCATCGCGAAATAGAGCAAGGTGGTGACAATATGCGTCGCGATGGTCTTACCGGGGAGCGCCGCCGACTGAGCGATGGCGGTCGCAACGGCCAGAACAGTCCATAAGCCAATATCCTCGAGGACGGCCACTCCCAGCACCAGCCTCGCAAATCGGGTATGCAGGATCTTCAAATCGAAAAAAATGCGGGAAATAACCGGAATCGATGTGACGGAAACGGCAATACCGATAACCAGCAGGAGTGAAAGCCGATTCGACCGGATCCCCATGAACCATCCCAAGGGTAAAAATGCCCCAAGAAGCAGCGTGACAAAGAAGGGCAGGGCTGTTCCGCAAATCATTAGCGCTGCAATCTGTTTGCGATCGTCCTTTTGAAACAGCTCTTTGGTCTCCGCGCCCGAAAGAAACATCAGCAGCAGGAGCCCCATCCAGTACAAGAGGTCGAGAGCCGCCTTCTTGGGTGCGGCCGCAACATTGAGCTGCATGACGCGGCAGTACAAAGGCCATTGGCCCAGAACGAATGGTCCAAGCACAATTCCCGCAAGAATTTCTCCAATCACTCGGGGCTGCCTCAGGCGGGCAAACAGGTATCCGAGCAAATGAGCTCCGACCAGGAGAACGGCGATTTGGAAAATGAGAGGACCAATGGCATCCGAGGGCATGATTGGCGTGACGGAACTTCGTCGTTGCCTTCGGTCAGATGAGGCACGGCAGGGAAGCGTTGTGCGAGGCACATCTCAAGTTTGAGGGAGTGTCTGCTGGGAGGTGGGAGCAAGCGGCTTGCTATCATCACAAGGATGACTGGAAACGTTCGCGTCCGCTTTGCACCATCCCCCACGGGACAACTTCATGTGGGCAACGCGCGTACCGCGCTCTTCAACTGGCTCTATGCCCGCCAGCAGCAAGGCGCCAATATCCTTAGGATCGAGGACACCGATCTGGAGCGTAGCGAGGCACGCTACGAGACGCAGCTACTGGAAGACCTGAAGTGGCTTGGCTTGAACTGGGATGAAGGCCCCGATGTAGGCGGCCCTTATAGCCCTTATCGGCAGTCCGATCGGATGCCGATTTATCAGGCTGCCGCCGAACGTTTAATCCGCGAGCAGAAGGCATATTACTGCTTCTGCACCCCTCAAGAATTGGAGCGGGAGCGGGAGCAGGCTCTTGCTGAGCACGGGCAGGCGATCTATTCCGGTAAATGTAGAAGGCTGGAGCCCGCCGAGGTTCAACGCCGTAGAGATGCGGGCGAAGGGGCTGCCATTCGCCTCAAAATTCCCGAGCGCCCTATCAAGTTTCACGATATCGTGCGCGGCGACGTGGAGTTTGCCAGTGAGTCGGTGAGTGATCCCATCATCATGCGGTCTTCCGGAATGCCGGTCTACAACTATGTGGTGGTGATCGACGATGCGGAGATGAAGATCACCCATGTGATTCGCGGCGACGACCATCTTTCCAATACACCCAAACAGGTGGCTCTCTATGAGGCCCTGGGCCTGCCCGTGCCAGAGTTTGCCCATCTCTCTACTATTTTGGGGCCGGATCGCGAGCGCCTCTCCAAGCGTCACGGCGCCACTTCCATTGCGAACTTTCGCGACATGGGTATCCTTCCCGAAGCCCTCACGAACTATCTCGCCTTGCTGGGCTGGGCGCCGAGCGGCGGTACGCGCGAGATCTTTTCTCCCGCTGAATTGATCAAAGAATTTTCCCTGAAGCGTGTAACTCCGGCACCGGCAATCTTTGACATGGAGAAGCTCTACTGGCTGAACCGGCAGTACGTCAAACAGGGGCCGCCTGAGCGCATCCAACAGTTAGCCTTACCCTTTTTTCAAAAGGCAGGTCTGCTGCCTGAGAACCCTGGGCCGGAGGTTTCCAAATGGTTCGCCCGGCTCATTGACCTGCTCGCGCCCTACGTGGATAAGCTGGATCAACTCCCGGCAAAGGCCTCTCTTATTTTTCAGGCGGATGCGTCGGCAGCCATCGCTAACCCGGAGAATGCGGAGGTCTTCGCTGCTGCCAAGACTCCGGACGTAGTTCGCGCCTTTGGCCGTCGAGCTGGAAGCGAATTTCCGCTCGCCCCCGAGCGCTTTAAAACGATCATGAACGAAGTGAAAGAGGAAGTCTCCGTCAAAGGCAAAGACTTGTTTCATCCGGTGCGAATCATGCTCATTGGCTCCCACTCCGGCCCGGAATTTGACCGTCTGATTCCTTTGTTGGAAGAGGGCAGCGAATTGCCTCTGCCGGTCCATGTCAAGAGTGTGCGGGAGCGCATTCAGGAGTTCATGAAGCTGCAGTGAAGGCTCATTTGCATCAAGGGCGCTGGTGCCGATCATGAAACCCAGCCAACTCCATTGCAATTTTGTCTTTCCTCGCGACTATGAGGTTGACGTTCTTGATCGGTCTGCCTTGGGCGTATTGCTTGGTTTAGACGACGCTGCTGGAAAGCTGCATCAGTTTCCCGCCAACTTGGAGGAAGGAGACCGCGTGGGCGCCTTTCTCCGCGTATCGCCAAAAGCAGGCAGCAGTTGGGTGGGTTTCTTTGCCCTGGGTTTTGATTCAGAGAAGGTTGCAAGCGGCATTTACTCCACACCTGATCCTGGTGTTCTGTGTGCGGTCGTTGGAGGCTACGGCTACACAGTACATGCTGCTCATCCTGACCGTTGGTCTCGCATCGAGCCTCAGCCGATCTTGGAGGCGCGCGCCGTTCCAGAATTGAAACTCCTTCTTTTTACCGGTTTCACCGCCATCAGCGCCCTAATGGCCGATGGGGAGCGGTGGGTGACCGAGCGCCTCTCCTGGGAAGGGCTTTCGATTTTAGAGATTGATGTTCAGGGCCGATGTCTCCATGGCATGGGATGGGACGCAATCACGGACCGCGAAGTTCCGTTTCAGGTCGATCTTCTCACCGGCGGCCATACGGGCGGAGCCGGCCCGGCAGTGCGCGGTCGATGAGCGCGCCGGCATATCGGAGTGCGATGTATTGATGGCCGCTCTTCCACAAAGGACGGCTCCAATAGAAATTGCGGCGCGCGGGCCTGAATACTCAAGCTATAATCGATTATGGCGACGAACCTTGATCCAACTGCGTCGTACCGGATTCTAGCTGCCCGTTATAAGCAGTTGCTGGCTAAAGTCGCTGAAAATCGTCCCTCCGATAATCTCGAAATCATCCGCAAAGCCTACGATTTTTCTCTCAAGCACCATGAAGGCCAGACCCGGGCTTCCGGTGAGCCATACATGATCCACCCGCTGGAAGTTTCGCTCGTTCTGGCGGACATGAAGCTTGATTCCACGGCAATCGCCGCGGGCCTGCTCCACGATGCCATTGAGGACACTCCCGTCACGGACGCCGATCTTCGTCGCGAGTTTGGCGAAAATGTAGCCCATATTGTCGAGGGTGTTACTAAGATCGAAAAGATCGATTTTGCCAGCCGGGAAGAGCGCCAGGCCGAGAATGTTCGCAAGATGGTGCTGGCCATGGTCGATGACATCCGGGTAGTGCTGATCAAGCTGGCCGACCGGCTGCACAATATGCGCACTCTGCGCCACCTTCCGGAAGAACGTCGCCAGCATATTGCCCGCGAGACCTTGGAAATCTATGCCCCGCTCGCCCACAGGCTGGGCATGGGCAAAGTCCGCAGCGAGCTTGAAGATCTGGCCTTCCGCTATGTCGATCCTCACGGTTACGAGCAGGTGCGGGCGCAGGTGGAGTCGAGGCGCAAGGCTGGTGAAGCCTTCCTGGCGCAGGTCATCAAGATCATCCAGTCCAAGCTGCAGGAAAACGGAGCGGAAGCCAAGGTTGAAAGCCGCATCAAGCGCCTTTACAGCATTCATCAGAAGCTTCTGCGCCAACGCATCTCCGTCGACCAGGTTTACGACCTTCTCGCCATCCGCATCATCACCAAGTCAATTAAGGATTGTTACACCGTTCTTGGGGCGATTCATCAGATGTGGCGGCCGGTTCCGGGCCGCATTAAGGACTTCATCGCCATGCCCCGGCCCAATCTCTACCAGTCCCTGCATACCACGGTGATGACCGAGAGCGGACATCAGTTCGAAGTGCAGATTCGTACCGAAGAGATGCACAAGATGGCCGAGGAAGGAATCGCCGCACATTGGAAATACAAGGACGGCACGCCTGTCAGTGCCAAAGACGAGCAGCGGCTTGCCTGGCTTCGCCAGGTGGTGGAGTGGCAGCAGGACGTAAAAGATCCCAGCGAGTTTCTTTCGACCTTGAAGGTCGATCTCTATCCCGAAGAGGTTTACACCTTTACACCCAAGGGGAAAGTGGTGATTCTGCCCCGGGACGCTTCGGCCATCGATTTCGCCTATGCCATTCATACCGAAGTGGGCCACACCTGTGTGGGAGCCAAGGTCAACGGAAGGCTTGTGCCGCTTCGCTCCAAGCTTCGCAATGGCGATGTTGTGGAAATCAGCACCCAGCCTGGGCACAATCCCAGCCGCGACTGGCTCAGCTTTGCCAAGTCGTCGCGCGCTAAAAACAAGATCAAGCACTGGCTGAATATCCACCAGCGCGAGCGCGCCATCGAGATCGGCAAGAAGCTTCTGGAAAAACAGGCCCGCAAGTATCGTTTGGCCATCAAAGATCTGAACGAAAAAGACCTGGAAAAAATTGCCAACGATTACGGATTGGCCACAGTGCCCGACCTGATGGCCGGTATTGGGTATGGCAAGTATTCATCTCGGCAAATTTTGGGCAAGCTTTCACCCGGATTGGACGAAGAGGTTCAAGGGGATGAGCAAGCCAAGCCCGCGGGTGTGCTAAGCACCGCGATTCGCCGGGTCTTCGGACAAAGCGCCGAAAACTCCGCGATCAAGGTCAAGGGCTATAACGATCTCATGGTGTATCGCGCACGATGTTGTAACCCCATCCGTGGCGAAGCCATTGTCGGTTATGTGACGCGTGGCAAAGGCGTGGCCGTCCACGCCGTGAGCTGTCCCAACGTCACCAATCTTCTGTATGAATCCGATCGACGGATTGCCGTAGAGTGGGCCAAGCCTGTTAAGGCGAGTTCGATAGAAGGCAATGCGCTCTATCCGGTAAAGCTCACAGTGTTTTGCGACGACCGCGCTGGAATGCTCAAGCAACTCACCGCCGTGATCAGCGACGACAATGCCAATATCCGCCACATCGAAGCCCGCACTGCCGATAGCCGCGCCACCATCGACATGGTGATCGACATCGAAGATGTGAAGCATCTCGACCGCATTATGCTGGGCATGAGGAAGATTCCCGGCATCCACGATGTTCAAAGGCTCAACAAGGTTTGAACGCAGCCTTTGAACCTGAAGGTAAGGAATATAGATACAGAGTGCTTTCCAGCGGGCACACCTGCCCCCATGTTTGATATTCTCATTCCGCAATTCCTGCGGACATCGTACTTATTCATTCTGGAGGCAAGTTCATGAGCGGGCAGCTTAGACAAGCGGTTTCTACCCCCAATGCGCCGCAAGCCATTGGGCCGTATTCCCAGGCCATCAAAGCCAACGGCCTGGTATTCATTTCCGGACAGGTGGCCTTTGATCCCGCCACGGGAAATCTCATCACTGGAGGCATTGAGCAGCAGACTGAGCAGGTCATGAAGAATCTTTCGGCGATTCTCGAGGCTTCCGGGAGCGCTTGGGAAAAAGTGGTGAAGACCACTGTTTACCTGAAAAACATGTCGGAATTCGCACAGATGAACGAGGTCTACGCCAAGTTCCAGCACACCGCGCCGCCAGCGCGCGCTACTGTGGAAGTGGCGCGGCTCCCTAGGGACGTTTCTGTAGAAATTGATGTGATTGCGCTCGCATAAACGCTCGGCAAAAAGGAAGATTTAAGACCGAGAGAGCGCAGCGATCATCGAAGCAAAGAAAAAGGCCTCTCTCGCAGAGGCCTTTTTAATCTTGTTAGAGCGTAGGCTTTTGGCGCTTACGATGCTTTGACGACCTTGCCCGACTTCAAGCAAGTGGTGCAGACGCGCATCCGCTTATTGCCGCCCTTGACCGCCGCGTGCACCGGGCGCAGGTTGACGTTCCAGCGCCGCTTGGTGACATTGTGGGCGTGGCTGATATTGTTTCCAAATTGCGGACCTTTGCCGCAGATCTCACATACTCTTGCCATTGCAGGTAACTCCCAGAAATCGACTCAGAAGGGCTTTTCGGAAGGCTTCAGAGCACTTATTAATGAAAGACTGATTTTACAGCACGATAGCGGGATTGGCAACCAAGGGCGCATGTCGGCCTTTACCTGCGCGATACTGGCCCCCTGTGCGATACTGGCTAAGATGGCCCTTGCGAATCCTAAATCCATTCAGGTCCACCTGACCACCGGAAAAGGTGTGGACATCGAGTGGAAGGATGGCCACCGAACACACTATGCTTTTCAATGGCTGCGCGATGCTTGTCCTTGCGCCACCTGCGACGACGAGCGGAAACAGAGTGATCGGAAGCCGGGCGAACCTGTTCCCCAACCCGCCTCTCTGCTGCCTCTCTACAAAGAACCGCCCCGCCCGAACGAGGTTCAAAGCGTAGGCAAATATGCCATTTGCTTCCAGTGGAATGACGGGCACGGAAGCGGAATATACTCCTGGGATTATCTCCGCGAACAGTGCCAGTGCGGCGAATGCCGGCACCCGGAGCCGCATCCTTCGCAGCCTGAGTCCGTCAAGGAAGATGCGTAAAGGAAAGGCCCCCGAATCTCTGCTTGATCGTAACCAGTTGATCGTAAGCAGGCTATCGATACCGTGAACCAACTTCTCGACAAACTGAATCCGCAACAGCGCGAAGCGGCAGAGGCCATCCATGGCCCGGTGCTGATCCTTGCCGGCGCAGGCAGCGGCAAGACCCGCGTGATTACCTTCCGCATTGCCCACCTCATTGAAGATCTCGGCGCCGCTCCCGATTCCATCCTTGCGGTTACGTTTACCAACAAGGCTGCCCGCGAAATGGCGGAGCGTGTCGATCATCTTCTTGGCGGACGATCCCTGGCCAAGCCTCTTATCTCGACCTTCCATTCCTTTTGTGTGCGCCTGCTGCGCCGGGACATCGAAGCTTTGAACTTGGTTCCCGGCACCGGTTACAAGAAAGATTTTGCTATCTATGACGATTCCGACCAGCAGCATGTGATCAAGGCCGCCATGCGCCGCCTGGGACTCGACGACAAGCAGATCAAGCCCTCGGCCATGCAATCGCGCATCTCCTGGGCGAAGAATCACATGCTGGAGCCGCAGGAACTCTATCTTCAATCGGCGGACCCGTTTTCGGAAAAAGCCGCACATGTCTACGAGGAATACCGCAAAGAGTTGCGGAAGGCAAATGCACTCGATTTTGACGATCTGCTCCTGGAATCTGTAAAGCTGCTGCGTGGCTCCACGGAGGTCCGCGAGCGCTACCAGAGACGATACGAATACCTGTTGATCGATGAATATCAGGACACCAACCGGCCGCAATACGAATTGATTAAGCTGCTGGCAGGCACCCGCCACAATCTCTGCGTGGTGGGCGATGAGGATCAGTCGATTTACTCCTGGCGGGGCGCCGATATTCGCAACATTCTGGAGTTTGAGAAAGACTTCCCCGAAGCTCGCGTCATTCGGCTGGAGCAGAATTATCGTTCCACGCAGAACATCCTGGAAGCGGCTTCGGCGGTGGTGGGCAATAACACCATGCGCAAGGGCAAGAATCTCTGGACTGAGCGCCAGGGCGGAGCCAAAATCGGCTACTACGAAGCCCCGGATGGTGAAAATGAAGCGCTGTTCGCCGCCGACTACATCTCGCGATATCTAAAAACAGCAACCCGCGACAGCGAAGATGCGGGCCGCATCGCCATTCTGTACCGTACCAATTCGCAGTCCCGGCTCATTGAAGAGGCCATGCGGCGGTACCAGCTCAAGTATCAGGTAGTGGGTGGATTCTCCTTTTATGAGCGCGCCGAAATCAAGGACATGATCGGCTACCTCAAGCTGGTCAGCAATCCCCATGATTCTGTGGCGCTGTTGCGCGTAATCAACACGCCCCCGCGTGGCATTGGAAAGAGTACCGTGGAAACGCTGGAGCGCCTCTCACTGGAGACGGGGATCTCTCTCTGGTCGTCCCTTGGCGAAGCCATCGAACGCAAGCTGCTTCCCGCTCGGGCGCTGGCGGCATTGCAGAGTTTTCGCACGCTGATTCAGGATGCGCGGGCTATGCTCCAAGGCACTTTTGTGGAGCGTTTGGACGAGGACGCCCAGGTAGCCGCGCCCGGTCAGCCGGAAGAAGACGATACCTCGTTTGACTTTGAGATTGGCGAGAATATCAGCTTCGATTTTGGCGAGAATGTCGCGGACGCTGAAGATTCCGTTCCTGAAACCCTAAGTTCCGCGAGTCCTGATTCCGCCACGGCATTCAGAGAAGATGGATTCCGCTCGCCCGGCGGCCCTGCTTCCATTCCCGAGATCATCAAGTTCCTGCTTGATCGCACCGGCTACATCAAGCAGCTTGAAGAAGAGAAAACGCCGGATGCCCTGGCCCGCACCGAAAATCTTCGCGAACTGGTCAATGCGGCCATGGACTCCCGCGACCGTGGAGAGAGCCTCACCGAATTTCTGGATCACGCGGCTCTGGTTAGCGATGCCGATACTTACGATCCACGGGGCCAGGTAACGCTGATGACCTTGCATTCGGCTAAGGGTCTGGAATTTCATCTGGTGTTCCTGATGGGCCTGGAAGAAGGATTGTTTCCCCACTCTCGCACCTTCAACGATTCGAGCCAGATGGAAGAAGAGCGTCGCCTGTGCTACGTGGGCATGACGCGTGCAATGGATCTGCTTGTGCTAACGCGGGCTCAGTATCGCCGGCGCTATGGAACCGACCTTCCCGAAGCCAGCCTTCCTTCGCGCTTCCTGGAAGAGGTGCCGCCTCAGCTATTGCAGGACCTTGGCTCCCCGCGAGCCAGAACCGCATCTCGCGGCCAGGATGACGACTACATTAGTCGCCACTACAGCTACGAAGACGAAGACCAGCGTTCGCCAAACCTCGAATCAGCCGCTGGGAGGCGAGAAAAGCCCAAGCCTTCATATTCCGGGCCAAAATACAACTCGATCGACAACATTGCGGAGTTTTTCGCCTCGCGCGGAAAGAAGTTCAACCGCCCTCCTGTGGTCGCCGAGGAACCTGTATCTGCCAAGTCCTTCCGTCCCGGTCAGCGCGTCCGACATCCGAAGTATGGCGAAGGAACGGTTTACCAGCGCGAAGGTGAAGGAGAAAACGTCAAGATTACGGTACAATTCCCACGATTCGGGTTAAAGAAGTTGGTGGAGAAATACGCTCAACTGGAGCGGGCCTGAGAACACTCGACGAAACTAAAGGGCCGGAAACCGAGAGCAAGAACCAAAGGGCAAGCAAGAAAGCCTGAAGCAGTAATTAATTCAATACTCATAGGATAACGGATGGCAAATACGAAGAGCTTAAGTAAGGAAGAACGCAAGAAATCCAAGCGGGTTTCCCGCAAGAAGCAACCGGCAAAGAAAGCCAGGGAGTACCCACGCGGCTCCAAGAAGCCCAAGGTTAAGAAGCTTGTTCGCGGTCAGGCCAAGCGGTAATACGCATGGGATTGGGCCGAATCGCAGGATAGGCTGAACGGCCCAATCCAGAAGTTTTACTAAGGAGCCCTTGTGGCGAGCCAATTCTTTGCAAAAAAGTCCATCGAGGCGGCGATTGCGGAATCGACCAAATCGGGACAACAACTCCCCAGAAAACTCGGTTTTTGGTCGCTCACTGCCCTTGGCATTGGAGCGGTAATCGGGTCGGGGATCTTCACCGTGATCGGCACGGCCATTGCCGGCCAAAAATTTGAGACGCAGTCCATTCTGAACGCTCCGGTGTTGGAATACCTGATCCATCATTCACCTACGTTCGGAAGGCCGGGCGCGGGACCGGCGATCACACTCTCATTCATCCTCGTTGGGATAGCCTGCACGTTTACCGCCCTGTGCTATGCGGAACTGGCCTCGATGATCCCTATTGCCGGTAGCGCCTACACCTATACCTACGTGACCATGGGTGAGATTATCGCCTGGATCATTGGCTGGGATCTGATTCTCGAGTACGCCGTAAGCAACATGGCCGTGAGTGTCGGGTTTGCAGCTCACTTGGTCGATTTGTTGGATTGGTTCGGCATTCATCCGCCGCTGCAGTGGGTTTCCCCAGCTTACCTGCCCACAGGGCTCCAGGATTTGGCGGGAAAAGATCTCTATGCCCCCGGCCTGCACTTTGGCTTCAATTTTCCGGCGTTCTTGGTCGTCATGCTTTTGACTGTACTGCTGGTGCGCGGAATCCAGGAATCTGCGCGAACCAACAATGTCATGGTGTTGGTCAAAATTGCGGCCATTCTGATCTTTGTGTTTGCCGGAATGGAATATATTCACCCTGCCAACTGGCATCCATTTATACCGAACGGCTGGCCCGGAATCTTGACCGGTGGCTCGATCATCTTTTTTACCTACATTGGTTTCGATTCGGTTTCCACTGCTGCCGAAGAAGCGAAAGACCCCCAGCGCGATCTGCCGCGCAGTATTATCGCCACGCTCCTCATCTGTACGGGCCTCTACATCGCCGTGGTGGCCATCCTCACCTTGATCGCTCATTGGAGCAGCCTTGGCGATGCCGCTCCTGTAGTCAACACCTTGCGCAGGCTGAATCTTCGTTGGGTGCGCTTGGTTGTTCTTGCCGGCGCGATGACCGGCATGATCTCGTCGCTTCTCGTCTTTCAGCTTGGGCAATCGCGAGTTTGGTTTGCAATGGCCCGTGACGGGCTCCTCTGGCAGAAATTTGCGCGCGTGCATCCTCGCTTTCAAACTCCGGATTTTGCCACCTGGGTGGCCGGTTTTGCGGTTGGCATTCCCGCTGGGCTTTTCGATATCGGAACCCTCGCCGACCTCTCGAATATTGGCACTCTGTTTGCGTTTGCGCTGGTTGCCGGTGGAGTCTTGATTCTGCGCTATCGCGAACCGAACCGGTATCGGAAATTCCGCGCCCCCGGCGGAAATGTAGCGCCGATCATGACGATCCTTACCTGCCTGCTTCTGATGGCGGGGCTGCCGATCATGAACTGGCTGCGCTTCTTTGCCTGGCTGTTGATTGGCCTGGTGATCTACTTCACCTACGGCCGCTATCACAGCAAGCTTGCCGCTTCGCAAAACAATATAGCTGTAGCCACGCCTCGGGGATGAATGCAAGGTTGTTGACGGCGAGTTTGCCCAAGGCGGAGCTTCATCTGCACCTGGAAGGCTCCGTAGATCCCCCGACTCTGGCGGAGTTGAGCCGTCGGCACAACACGCCTTTGCCGACGGAAAACAACCGTTACAACGTGGCGGGCAGTGGAGACGAGTTAAGGGAAGAAGATGTCCACAGGCTCTACTCCTATCAGGATTTCAATGGTTTCCTGATGGCCTTTAAGGCGGTAACAGAGCGGCTGCGCACGCCTGAAGACTATGAATTAGTCACGTATCGCCTGATGGAGAAGTTATCCCGGCAGAACGTGCTACACGCCGAGGTCTACGTTAGCGTGGGTGTGATTCATTGGCGAGGACAACAGTTCGAGTCGATATTTGAAGGGTTGGAGCGTGGACGCCGCCAGGGCGAGGCCGATTTTGGTCTTTCGCTGCTCTGGATCTTCGATGCCGTTCGGCATTTTGGCGTGGAGGCGGCGGAGAAGGTATTTCAGTTGGCGGCCAGCCTGCGCGACAATAATGTAGTGGGAGTCGGGATAGGTGGCGATGAGCGCCGGGGACCGGCCGAGGGCTTTAAAGACCTTTATCAAAAAACCGCGGATCAGGGTTTACGCTTGACCGCGCATGCCGGAGAAACCGCAGGGCCGGAATCTGTTTGGGGTGCCTTGAACATCGGCGCGGAGCGTATTGGCCATGGGCTTACGGTTCAGCATGATCCGGAATTGGTGGAGATTCTGGCCGAACGGCAGGTTCCGATTGAGGTCTGCATCTCCAGCAATCTTCGCACCAGGGTGTGTAACTCAATTCAGGAGCATCCCGTCCGGAGCATGTTTGAAAATGGCCTGATGATTACCCTGAACTCCGACGATCCTGAAATGTTTCAGTCCTCGCTGAATGATGAGTATGAACTGGCGCGGCGGGAGTTTGCGTTCACAGACGACCACCTACGTGAGATCGCGCGCAATTCCTTTGAGGCTTCTTTTTTGCCGCCCCAGCAGAAGTTGGAATTCCTGCAAAAAATCGACTCCCTCCCCATTTAGGCCGAACCACTACCATGAATAGTGAACCTGATAGGTGACTACCTTTTCGCCATCTGGAGGGATCTGAACGCGGAACTCTACCGTTCGCGAATCGAGCTTGCTGTAGTTGTCCGACTTTTGTTGAATCTCCCAGGTCGACCAGCGATATAGCTTCTCCACCACGCGGACCTCAACGGCTTCTTTTTTGTGATTGCGCACCTTGATCTCAAATGATTCGTCCAAGGAGTCGCGACTGCTGTCCAGCTTGTAATCCGTCCGGCGGCGCTCGCCAACGATGTCAAACGCATTTCCGGTTTGGACACGCACCGTCTCGTCTTTGGGCGTGTGATCGATCGTGTTCTCGCCGGTGAACTCCATCTGGCCATCGTCACCCCGGCGGTAAAACCGGAGCCGTCCCTTGGGAAGCGCTATGCCAAGATTGTTCTCCTTGGAATTCTTGAACTCTTGCATCACCCAGACCTTGGGATTGGATTCCGTGCCATAGTTTTGATCGTCACGGATTTGTTCCTCTGTATAGTAGGACTGGTTGGCATCGACAGCAGTTCCGTTGTACACATAAAACCGCTGTGCCTTGATGCCGATGGCCGAGATGAATTCCACTTGTTTGGTCTCGTGATCGCGAAGCGTTGTTGAATGTTCCAATGTATAGAGGTGATATTCATCGAAAGCCTTTTCTGTAACCGGAGGTGCTGCTTCTAGACTTCCATTCGTGTCTCTTGCGAGAGCTATCGATCCTGTCTGATTCTGGATCTTATTCACATCGCCGGCCATGAGTTTGATGCGGGCATGGTCGAATTGCTTGCCGCTATGGTTGTCCATCGTGACCCATCCAACTAGATCCAGTGTGTCGCCTTTTGGCGGAGCCACCACGTTGTAATCGGCGTGCCAGTTCATGCCGCCTGTGATGTAGCTGAGGTCGGCGCTTCCGCGTCCGGGCTTGTCGGTTTCCATCAGCCAATCCAAGGTGGGCTTGAGGATCGTGTCATCCCCCAGAGCGGGAAACAGTGGTTCACCAGGCAGACTGAATTGCAGATGTCCATTCACTTCAATGATCGGTTGGAGGGATGAGCCCTGGGGAACATATCCACTACGGACAATTTTGCCCTGAACGATGAGCGATTTTGCCTTGCCATTCTCGGCGATGGGAGCGGTTTGGAAATCAATGGTCTTGCCCTCGAATAAGGAGAGCAGAAGTTCCTGTGACACTGGATCGTTACGGTAATTTTGTTCAAGAATCTGCAGCGACCGTCGTCCGGTCGAATCGTGAAGAATTACGGAGTCCGGCTCAATATGAGCGGTCGCATCGGTAAAGGTGACGTGGTTCACGCCCGTCTTCAGATCCAGCGGAACGGTTTGCCGGACAACGGCAAAGTCGGCGTTGTAGATGGTGAGCGCCGGCTGGTTCGCATTGGGCTCGGATTTTTCGGGTGACTGGGCTCGGGCAGCCATGGCAAGGCTAACGGCGAGCGCACACATCCATAGACAGCGCATTGGAAAGCTCCTGAAATCTTGGGTTAGCGGGCCAATTTGCAAAAACGAATGGCAAGACGATTCTTGCCTACCATGTATAGTGCGCCTGATAAGTCACCACTTTTTCTCCGTCTGGAGGGACCTGAACACGGAACTCGACCGTTCGCGCATCCAGCTTGGTGTACTCGTCCGATTTCTGGCGAATTTCCCAATTTGACCAGCGATAAAGCCTCTCGACGACGCGGACCTCAACCGCTTCTTTTTTGTGATTGCGCACCTTGATCTCGAATGATTCATCCATGGATTTGTGGGCGCTGTCTACTTTGTAGTCCGTGCGTCGGCGTTCGCCGACGATGTCAAAAGCGTTTCCTGTTCGGACACGAATCGTTTCATCCTTGGGGGTATGGTCGATCGTATTTTCTCCCGTGAACTCCATCTGGCCATCGTCGCCGCGCCGGTAGAACCGCAGCCTTCCTTTCGGCAGTGGAATGCCAAGGCCGTTGTCCTTCGAATTTTTAAACTCCTGCATCACCCAAACTTTTGCATTGGACTGTGTGCCATAGTTTTGATCGTTCCGAATCTGCTCATCAGAGTAATAGGAGAGATTGCCGTTGATGGCGGCGCCGTTGTAGACGTAAAACCGTTGGGCCTTGACGCCCGTGGCTGATACGAACTCCACCTGCTTGGTTTCGTGGTCGCGCAAAGTAGTTGTGCGCTCCAGCGTATAGAGGTGGTATTCATCGAAAGCTTTTTCGGTAACGGCAGGAGCCGCTTTTGCCACCGCAGCCTCCATTCGAAAGGCCTGACCTTGTGGCAGGTTCTGGATCTTGTTCACATCGCCAGCCATGAGTTTGATGCGGGCATTGTCGAACTGCTTGCCGCTCTGGTTGTCCATCGTGATCCAGCCGACCAGGTCGATCGTGTCGCCTTTGGGTGGAGCAACCACGTTGTAGTCGGCATGCCAACTCAAGCCGCCTGTGATGTAGCTGAGGTCGGCGCTTCCATGCCCAGGCTTGTCGGTTTCCACTAGCCAATCCAAGGTGGGTTTGAGGATCGTGTCATCGCCTAGCGTGGGAAAAAGCGGTTGGCCCGGCAGGCTGAATTGCATCCGCCCATTCACCTCAATGATCGGTTGGCCTCCGCCGCTGCCGTAGGCCGTCTGCTGCCCGTATTCATTAACCGTAGTCCAACGTGGAACGTATCCACTTCGGATGACTTTGCCCTGAATGATCTCAGGATGCATCTGCCCCTGTTCATTCGGGCGCATTACCTGGAAATCTATGGTTTTGCCTTCAAATAGAGATAGCAGAAGTTCCTGGGACACTGGATCGTTGCGGTAATTCTGCTCCAGGATTTGCAGCGACCGCCGCCCGCTGGAGTCGCGAAGTACCAAGGAATCCGGTTCGATGTGAGCAGTTGCGCCTGTAAAAGTCACATGATTGGGGCCGGTCTTGAGGTCCAGTGGAATTGTCTCCCGAACCACAGCAAAGTTGGCGTTGTAGATCGTTATCGCCGGCTGGCTTGTTCCGTTCTCTGATTTGTCGATTGGTTGCGCGTGAACCAAAATAGGCAGGCAAGCAACAAGAACGCCGATTGCAAAATGGCGCATAGGATACCTCCTGAACATCGGTGTTGGCAGGGGAGTCTTCGATCGCACTTCTTTGATTAGAACGTCGCTTTGCCGGAAAAATGCAACCTGTTTTGCCGGCACAGCCCGCTCGTTCTAAGACTTCCGCTCATGGCCTTAAAGAATAAAATGAAGCGGATTTAGTCGGCCGCAACCGAATCTCTCACCTGAATCTGCACCAGAGATGCTTCGAGGGCCTGTTTGGATGGCCGGAACACCTCATGAGACTTTAGGTGCTGGGGAGTGCGCCAGAAATCTACCAGAGAGGTTTGGTGTACGCAGGAAACCGTGCAGTTTGGAGCGCAGGATTTTTCTGTGCGGAACTCACGGCGAACGTCTTCTTTGGTGTACTCGGAAAGAGGAATGCCTGGAAAGCCTCTCTGCTGGGAGCAATAGTGTACTAACCCGTCTTCGCAGATGTAGAGATAACGGGACCCTGCCCGGCACCGCCATTGGTTTGGCTGACCAAGAGCGATCTTATCTTGAAATGAGTTGAATCGGGCATAGCTGCGCTTGCTCAGTTTCTTCAACTCGCGAAAAACAGCGAGGGCCTTTTCATCCAATGGCCGAAGCTGGCCTGAGCCGTCGTGAATGATTCCCACTGTGGAACTGAATCCCAATTCCACCGCCCGCTTCCCGATGGTAAGAGCATCCCATTGGTCTTTAACGCCCGCTCCGATCACCGAATTGATGTTCACATGAAACTCGGCGTGCTCGCGCAGCAGGAGGAGCTTTCGATCCAGCACCTTCAGAGACTTCTTCGAAACTTCGTCTGGCATCACGTTGTCGATAGAAATCTCGATATGGTCGAGGCCCGCCCGGTTCAGGCGTTGAATGCGCTTGGCCGTGAGTAGATAGCCGTTGGAAATGAGCGCGGCGATCATTCCATGCGAGCGAATTCTGCTGATAATTTCATCGAGCTGGGGATGCAGCAGGGTTTCTCCCCCACTGATAACAATCAGTGTCGTTCCCAACTCCGCCAGCTTGTCCACGCGCCGGTACATCTCCTCCAGCGGGACGGGATCGGATACGTCATCGTATTCGTTGCAGTAGGCGCAGGAAAGATTGCAGCGCCGCATCGGAATGATGTGCACCTGAATCGGATGATCGGTGGAGAGCAGCCCCCTTCCAATCATCTCCAGCTCGCGAGCCCTTCGGCTTGCAGCCTTGAATTTGTGCCGGAATGTGTTCGCCAATCGCACGTTTGCGTAAGTCTATTACAACACACACGAATCCCATTCCGGTAAAGGCTTGCATTAAAAGGACATTTTTGAGGTTTGAACGGACTTGGCGGCTAACTGAACGCCGCAGCAAAAGCTGCTTTACCTAGTGCCACCACTGCGTAGCAAACCGCCACGGCCGTGATTGCGGCTCCCGTTGAAATCTTTTTCTCCGCTCCTTTGGCGAATCCAATACCCAATAAGGCGACGGTCCATAGGGCAAAAAGATCGACGCTCCCCGCGAGGCTGTAGACAAATTTTCCCGCCGTCTCCTGGTTCATGAAGGCAGCCAAATTGGTGGCCACGGGATTCTCGATATTGAATCCATCGGTATTGGTGCTTGTCAGCAAGACAATAATGCCAAGGACAAGTCGCAATATGCCCGGCAACGATGCGTAAAAATAAATCGCCAATGAATTGCTAAATGGGACGCCAGCCTCCATGCCAAAGTTGAAGACCGCCATGAGGACGCCGGCGACAATCAACCCGCTAATCAGAAGAATCGCCCATCCGAAGTAGAGGGAACTCGCCCGGGCAAACACAACCTGTTGCTTCTGCTGGGCAGCGCGCGCTTCGGGAGACAGCTTCGCCAACTGCTGCTGCGCGAACTCGGGAGCGTGCTCCATTCGCGTGCGGACGATGCTTTCAAATCCGATCTTTTTGTCAATGGTGAAAGAAAACGCCGCGAAGAATAGAGATGTCAGCAGAAAAGGCACAAACCATGTTGCCTTGTTGCGGAGGTCCAGGAATGTTTTTGAGGGCGCTACAAAAACATTCGTCAGGCGTTGAAATTCATTAAGCGGCTGTTCTTGCTCGTTGGGCTGGGAGGACGCGGCGGTACTCATAGGCAATCCTTTCAATAGACGGGAATTGGCTGAATTGTAACCTTGGGCAGTGTTCGCTGTCAGTCACATTTCTGTTACGCCCAGGTTGCCGCTTGGGTTTCAATACGTGTGGAATTTCAGTTGCGTTTGGAAAAATGCTCCCATCCCCTGGGAGGCAGGGGCCGAAGCTTCCCCCCTTGCTCGCCGATCAACACCCTCGCCGCCTTATTCGGCGCCGGACGTATCTCTCCAATAGACGATACTGGCACTCCTTCAATCCGTGGTGGAACTCTAATCTTTGCCGGCGCTGTGAAGAGCAGTTCGTAGTCTTCTCCGCCATGTAAGGCCATTTCTAGCGTTGCTCCGCGCTCCACCGGAATCGCGCCGGACCATAACTCCGCAGCTACGTTGCTTTCCTTGCAAATATGGGCCAGATCGACGGACAGGCCGTCGCTAAGATCGATCATGGCAGTGGGAACACCTCGCTCCCGCAGCCAATCGCCGACGGCAAGCCTGGGCAGAAGGCAAAACTGTCGCTGGACGCTCAACCGGCTGACGCTCTCCCCAGCCATAAGCCGTTTTAGCAGCCACGCCGATCCGCCAAGCATTCCTGTCACATAGATCTTGTCCCCAGGGCGAGCCCGGGACCTGGAAACGGCCCTTCCGGATGGAACCTTCCCCAGCACCACGATATCTGCCGTGACCTTTTCCGATTTCGTGGTGTCGCCACCCGCTAACGCGACATTAAATTTTCCTGCCAGTCCAAGCAGGCCCGCGATGAAATCATTAGCCCACTTGGCCGATAGGGTTTCTGAGAGCCCCAGAGAAAGAAAGCAGGCTGTAGGTGTGCCCCCCATAGCTGCAATGTCGCTTAACCCGCGCAAAAGGCACCTGTGGCCGACACTACGCGCCGTGTGCCAGGCTCGCTTGAAGTGGATATCTTCGACACACATGTCGGTGGTGACGAGAAGATCTGAGCCGGGCTCGACACGCAAGACCGCGCAATCGTCTCCAATGCCTAAGGCCAATACCCGATTCGCACCTCTCGCCTTCCGCCGAATTCTTTCAACAAGTTGTCGTTCGGGTAGCGTCAAAGTAGCTTAACTATATCGAAAAAAATGACTTAGAGCTGCTGCTGTCGACTTCTGCCCCAAAGTGCATACTATTCCTTGCACCATTTTCGCGTCATGTGCAGCAAACCTTCGTGTCTGGCGGGCATCCATCCGTGCATTGACAGGGGTAGAAATCCCTTGTTAAGTTTGACCTCGTCAATTCGTGATCTTTCTGGCCGCCTTTTCTGTTCCCCATAGCTGGCGCCTGCGGTCCAGGAAAAGAAGAAAAAAGAACTGGCTGGTTATAATCAGCCCTACGTGGCGGAAAACGCTCGAGAACCGAAGGGCAGACTTGTTCCTCGGCAGAAACTCACGTTAGGCAGGAGCATCTTAAAGTGCGGAAACGTTTCTATATCATGCTGGTGGCTCGCAACTCCGAAGGCGAGCTTCTCAAGATTCCCATTCCCTTGCATTACGTCTATGTGTTCATTGCGGGCGCGCTGATTGGGATGATGACCGTGACCGGCATGGCGGGTTCTTACACCAGGATGTTGTTGAAAACGGCCCGCTTTAACCAGCTTCGCAACGAGAAAGAAGCCCTGAAATCCCGCTATAACCAACTTGAACAAATTGCACAGGAAAACCAGTTGCAGGCAGAATCCCTTAGCTCCCTGGCCGGTGAGGTTTCGGCACTCTACGGGCTGAAAGCCGACCCTGCTCTCCAGCAGGACGATCCCGCCTCCGCTTCAATCCAACAACTCTATGCTTTGAGGAGTACCGCTCTGAGCGGCGCTGCCTCCATTGGAATCGGCATGGGAGATATGCGCGACGCCACGACTCGCGACTGGATGCGACTTGCCTCCGCACCCTCATTATGGCCGGTGCAGGGCAGGATAACGGGCTCTTTTGGAGAGAGGATCGATCCGTTCAATGGTGAAGGAGCTTTCCACCGCGGGGTGGATATCTCCGGCGAATACGGCACGCCTGTGATCGCGCCCGCAGACGGTATTGTCCGGATAGCGGATTTAATGAACGGCTATGGAAGGACTGTGCTGGTCGATCATAGCAACGGCATCACCACACTCTATGGTCACCTTTCCGGTTTTGCCGTAACTGCCGGGCAAAGCATTCATCGCGGCGACACGCTCGGCTTTATCGGGCTCAGCGGACGGAGTACCGGACCGCACCTGCATTATGAAGTGCGAATCAACAATACCCCAGTGAATCCCCACAAATTCCTCCGTTTCAGCTTGACGCAGCAATCGGCTTCCGGGGCAATGTAGATTATTTTTTCGCGGGCGTTGTTTCGGGTTCGGATTGGCCGTCTGCCTGAATGGCCGACCAGATTTTTTGCAGAAACCGATCGGGAATCGTAGCATTCACAATCAGTTTGTTCTCTTCCTGCTCAACCTTGATGCTCTCAAACACTGCCTTCACATCCGGGTCGGCACCCTTGGCTCCGGTAGAAAGCGCAACGGTCCGATAGAGAGCTAGAAAGGTCGTCGCCGAATCCATGAGGCGCTTCGCCTCTGCCGGATTCTCTGCAAAGACCTTCGCGCTTACCGATAACGAGCCGGCATAACGCAGCGATGCCACCGAAATCTTGTCTTGCAGAAAATCCAGATTTATCCCGAGTAGTTGGTCTTTATTGGTCTCTGGAGGAATGTGATAAATCACCCAGGCTAAGCTTGCGGCAGGCAGCTGTTGGTAATAGCCTTCAGCGAGATAGGGCGCACTTGGCAGTTGCCCAAAGAAGGTGGAATTGTGCCGATATTTCTCGATGATGCTGCGGATGGGACTGGAAGACACCATGTTTGTTACAGCAACCATCCGGTCATCTAGGGCACAGACGCGGACGGTGTGGCCTTCATGCGGAATGGTGTAGATGGTTTTGTCGGCATAGTGCTCACGCCCGGTGGCGACACGTTCCAGATAACGCGTAAGCCGGGATGAATCAAAGCGGCCTGAAAAAATTTCCGACGATTCAATGTCAGCCCCTCGCCCCGGGTCGTGGCGGGACATGGAAACTTCATCAAGATCTCGCTCGGGCTGGATTCCGGTTTGCTCGATGAAATCCTTGTATTCGGCATTGGGCTTTACGGCGTTCAGTGCGAAGAGATGCAGCGGTTTAAGGTTGGCGTAAAACAGCAAATCGCCTTCAGGCAGCAGGCTGATCGGCCTCGGAGGCCGGGCAATCCATGACCGGACGCCAAGAATAGCGATTGCCGCCACCAGAGCGAGAGAGATGGAAAGAACCGCCAGAAATCTACGCCGATGCTTCATGAAAGAATCAATGCAAGCGCTTTCAGCGGGGTGTATCCAAAGTCAAAATCGCGGCGCAGCTTCTCTATTTCTATTGAAGAAAATCCCGCACGGCAAGACAGACGAACCGCATATGGAAACGCTGAAAACGTTTATAGTATAGGTGACGGATCAACTTTTCATGGGTGAGATGAAGGCTACCTCTAGAAACTGGTAGAATAGTTCCGGAGCAGTCGCAACTCTGGGTTGATTGACGTGCCCTCGAATTTGAGTGAAGCGTGGGTTGTTGCACGCGGTCGTACCGTTGTGCTAACTTATGATCTTTGCCCTGTTTATCAGGAGCAGTTCGCTGGCGTAGCTCAGTCGGTAGAGCATCTGATTTGTAATCAGAGGGTCGGGGGTTCAAATCCCTTCGCCAGCTCCAGATGAAGAAGGGAATTCCCGTTGTCTGCCAGTTAGGCGGTTCGGGAATTGACAGATACTGCGCACGAAAGATTTTCCACCGAACGCAATCCACGAAGAATTTCTCCGTAACGTATTGGCGTCTGTGCGGAAGTTTGTTTTTGCGTGTTTCTGTCCGCTCTCGCAGGGTGGCGCAGGCGGAGGCGTCCTTTGTTGATAGCTCAGGAGCTTGTGGGGAACTCGGCGTAAGCGGCAGGCTCATGAAATGCACAGGTGGCCGAGTGGTTAATGGCAGCAGACTGTAAATCTGCCGCTCCTTGGAGCTACGGAGGTTCGAATCCTCCCCTGTGCACCAGGATTGCTTTATGAAGAAGTTGTGGGCGGCTTTAGCTGTGTACGCGCTGTTGGCGTTGATAGCGTGGCAGACGCTGACGGAGCCGAGATTCCGGTTGTTGACGCTGGTTCTGTTGGGATTTTTTGCGTTTAAGACGCTGTTGCACCACCACCGCGAAGAGCAAGAAAAAGCCCAGGTGGATGAAATGGCAGCCGAAGTCGAAGAGCATCCAGCGAATTAGATTTCTTGGAATTGCTTGAAGGTTTAAAGGGCTGATTTAGCTCAGTTGGTAGGGCACTCCCTTGGTAAGACGTTGCGGCAGCGAAAGCGTAGCCGCAACACAGAAAAAGTTGTCACCGGTTGAACCGGTGATACAAGGTTAAAAGGGCTGATGTAGCTCAGTTGGTAGAGCACTCCCTTGGTAAGGGAGAGGTCACCGGTTCAATCCCGGTCATCAGCTCCAGGTTTTAGCGATCGGGCTAAGTCGACTGAATCGCGGTTTTGCCCTGATTTGAGAGTCGCGGGAGTAACTCAGTGGTAGAGTCACAGCCTTCCAAGCTGTTGGTCGCGGGTTCGATTCCCGTCTCCCGCTCCAAGACATTCAGTATTTGAAGCGGGGATTTTGATCTAAGCACATGGCGTTTCAGCAGGCCCAAATTCAAGTTCAGAAAACGGAAGAGTTCGAGTGGTTAAGGGCGGCAGTCGAATCCGCTTTGGCCTCCCGGACCCTGGAGCGGTTTTACAAAAAGCTTGAGCGTCATGGCATCCGGATCAGGGAGTTTGAGCGGGTGCTGGATTTCGGACTTTTAGAGCAATTGGATGCTGGCTCTGCGCGGCCGGGAAAGGCCAAGGAGCTTTATCGCAGCCTGGCTCTATCCGACCAGGCGCTATTGCGCGAGTTTTATTTGGAGCGAATTGAGTTGGTCGATTCGAAACTCCGTGAAAAGTACCAGAAGATTTATCGCTATTACTGACCACCCTGGAGTCAAAGGTGGAGCGTTGAGGAGAAGCCATGGCAAAGGAAAAATTTGATCGCAGTAAGCCGCATGTGAACGTAGGGACGATCGGGCATATCGATCACGGGAAGACGACGTTGACGGCGGCGATCACGAAGGTGTTGAGCAAACACAATCCGAAGATCCAG
>DATGIO010000096.1:0-15602 GCA_035295685.1 Candidatus Angelobacter sp. | reverse complement strand
CGGTCTTACCGTGACAGTGACGCCTGCGGCCTGATTTGAATTTTCGAAGGAGCCCACCATGGGTTCGGAGCCTTTTAGGCGACGAATCCTAATGGTGGGAATCATACCAATAGAAATAAAAGTCCCGTTAGGGACGACTGATGAGGTTTATATCTCCTAGCCATGTCTGCTGCCTGGTAAAGAACAAAATACAAAGTGCTACGGCCTGCTTGAGAATTTCACTCTCGCGAGCCCAAAATCCCGAATATTCAAAAGCCGAATATTCAAAAATGACCCGCGGCAAATCGCATAAGACTCCAGCTAAAAAAAGGGAGCTTCCGAATTTTTCCCTGGAAGCTCCCGCGTCTTTCGTCTTTGCTGGTTGTCTTTGTCTTATCGAGTTGCGTCCCATCTGCCTTCTATCGTTTGTTTGCTGTGACTGGATGGAACTGTTCTTCCTCGGTCGATCCGGCCAGAGCTACCGTGGAAGATTGTCCATTGGCAATCGTTTGCGCGATCTCATCGAAATAGCCGGTTCCCACGAATTGCTGGTGGCGCACGGCGGTGTAGCCGTGTGATTCGGCGCTCTCGAATTCCTTCTCTTGCAGGCGCGCATAGGCCGACATGCCTTCCTTGGCATAACCGCTTGCCAGTTCAAACATGCTGAAGTTGAGCGCATGGAAGCCCGCGAGGGTAACGAACTGAAACTTGTATCCCATAGCTCCAAGCTCGCGCTGGAACCTGGAGATCGAAGCATTGTCCAGCTTCCTTTTCCAATGGAAGGAAGGTGAGCAGTTGTAGGCCAATAGCTTGCCCGGAAACTTGTCGTGGATGGCTTCGGCAAACCGCCTGGCTTCGGCGATGTCCGGCTCCGAAGTTTCGCACCAGATCATGTCGGCGTAAGGCGCATAGATCAGGCCGCGCGCAATGGCCGAGTCGAGGCCGCCCTTGAATCCAAGGAATCCTTCGGGGGTGCGTTCGCCGGTGAGGAACTCCACGTCACGAACGTCGCTGTCGGTGGTAAGCAGCTTGGCGCTGTTGGCGTCGGTGCGCGCGATCAGCACCGATGGTACGCCGAGTACGTCGGCCGCCAGGCGGGCTGCAACGAGCTTCTGCACAAACTCCTGCGCCGGAACCAGGACTTTGCCGCCCATGTGTCCGCATTTCTTGGCGGAGGCGAGTTGGTCTTCAAAGTGCACCCCGGCGGCGCCCGCTTCGATCATGGCTTTCATCAGCTCAAAGGCGTTCAGTGAACCGCCAAACCCAGCCTCGGCGTCGGCCACGATGGGAGCAAACCAGTGAATCCCATTCTTGCCCTGCGAATGATGAATCTGGTCTGCGCGGACAAAAGCGTTGTTGATGGCTTTCACGATGGCCGGAACGCTGTTGCACGGATAGAGGCTCTGGTCGGGGTAGGTCTGGCCCGCCAGGTTGGCGTCTCCGGCGACCTGCCATCCGCTGAGGTAAATGGCCTTGAGTCCGGCCTGCACCTGTTGCACGGCTTGGTTGCCCGTGAGCGCTCCCAGAGCGGCCACGTACGGCGTCTCGTTGACCAGTTCCCACAGGCGCTCGGCGCCCAGCCTGGCTAAGGTGTGCTCAATGTGAACCGTGCCCCGCAGGCGAACCACATCACTCGCTGCATACGACCTGGTCACGCCTTTCCATCGGGGATCTGAGGCCCAAGAGCTTTGCAGTTGTTTTTCAGTAGGGTGATGCACGACGTTGTTTCTCCTCCATATGTACCTGGGTGTTAAGACTGCCGTGAATGATTAGATGTCCAACCACCCCCGCGCATCAAACCGAGTAGTCCGAATCGGACTAGTTGTCCAAATCGGAAGAATTCCGCCTGCTACCGCTTCTGTGTGAATAGCTTTGTCCATAACCAAATTTCTTGAGGCGGCCAAAAACTGTCGGTATGATGAGGTCCAAGGTGGCAACTGCGCAGAGAATCGGAAAGAGTCCGGAGATATCCGATTCCCTTTTGAGGGAATTGAAGCAGCAGGTTGTGTCCCGGCGGGTGAGCGATGGCATTGTGCTTCTTGATAAGCACTATCACCTCTTTGCCTCGATCGATCCGATGCAGAAGAACGCTTCCGCCTTTGTGGGCTACGTGGCGCAATGGGTGGATATCGGCTATCGCGGGCCTGAACTGGTGGAGCAGTTGCTTGCGCGCTTTCCCAGGCGTCTTCGCTCGCAGCTTCCTGTATGCGACTACCTTCAGCTCAAGATGGCGGAGGGCCTCTTGGCGCTCTTGCACGATAAGCCGGATGACGCGCTCGGATATTTCGATCTGGTGCTCGCCATGCAGGAAGAGGTGGAAGACAAGGAACTTGTGGCGATCGCCCATTTCTGGAAGGCGCGCTGCCACCGCAAAAAGGGTGAATACGATACCGCCCTGAAGCACGCCGGACTTGGCCGCGAATTGTCTTTGGCTCTCCACTTTGAAAAGATGGGCGCGGTCATGCGCGTGCTGGAAAGCTGGCTGTTCTTCCAGAAAGGGCAGCCGAAGGAGGCGGCCCGCATCCTGGAGCAGGCGGAACAGGTGCTGCGGAACACCGACGACGACAATACCCTTGGCAACATCTACTCCGCGCATGGCCGCATGATCCGCCGGCAGGGACGCTACAACGAGGCCCTGAAATTCTTCGCCAGGGCAATTACCCACTTCCAGAAGCGCAGCACCCGCCACCGGAACCTGGCGCGTTCACTTACCAATATCGCTTACGTTCAGCGGTTGGTAGCCGTGCAGGTCAGCCGCCAGATCGACGTCGAGACCGCCCGCCGCCGCAAGCGGAACAGCGCCTCCAGCGCGGGACAGGCCAGCCGGAAACAGGGTCAGCGCGAGGCGTACGAGCAGCTCCGCACCGAGGCCTTTGACAACCTGGAGCGGGCCGAGGAGATCTACAGGTACCACAACCTTCATCATGGAATCGGCAGCGTCTATGAGAACCGCGGTCTGCTCTATCTCGATATAGGAGATCTCGATAATGCGAGCGCGCAGGCTGTGCTGGCGCGCAAGATAGGGAAGCAGGAAAACGACTCCATTCTGGTTGCCCGCGCATGCTTCCTGCAATGCGCGGTGGAGAATGCCAAGCTGGAAGAGGAGATCGAAGGCAGCACCCACTCATGGGAGCACGCGCAGGCGGCTCGCGACTATGCCCAGGACGCGATTGAGGCCGCCAAGCATACGCAGAACCGCCGTCTGTTGGCGCGCGCCTATATCTGGCGCGGTCTCACCTCGTGCAACGCTTTTTTCAACGATATAGAGGAGGCCAAGCAGTGCTATGACGCGGCCACCTCGTTTCTAAAGACCATGGATTACGACGATCTTTGGGACGATCTGCAGGTGCTGAAGCAGAAGTCAGTCCCGCGTGGAGGCGTCGATACGCTGCTCCGGGCCTGGTCGCAGGGTATGACTTCCGATAAGACCTTCCAGCAGATGACCGAGCAATTTGCCGAACTCGTGATTCCGCGCGTCTGGGAAAAGGAAGGGAAGAAGATATCGCGGGTGGCCACCCGCCTCTCGATCTCACCCAAGAAAGTCCGCCGCATTCTCGCCCGCCTGGGCAAGATCAAGGGCGCCGGGAATACATAAACTCATTCAAGGACATGGAACGCTGAAACGCCATAGAATATTTCTGTGCCAATCGATAACAAAGCCATCGCCAATATCTTTAATGAAACCGCCGATCTCATGGAGATTCGCGGTGACGATTCTTTTCGTATCCGCTCCTACCGCCGCGCCGCCGAAGCGCTGGAAGGGCATGAGGAGCAGGTATCGGGCATCTATCAGGATGAAAAGGCCCTGCTCGCGATTCCCGGAATAGGGAAGGGCATGGTCGGCAAGATTCGCGAGATCTTCACCGATGGCAGGCTGCAGGTGCATGCCGAGCTTTTGGAGAAATATCACCGCTCCATGCTCGATCTTCTCAAGATCCAGGGACTGGGGCCGAAGACCATCGCCCTGATTTGGGATAACTTTCAGGTCTCCGATGTTGATGGGGTAGCCAAGCTGGCGCAGGAAGGCAAGCTGCGCGAGCTGCCCCGGCTGAGCGAAAAGTCGGAGCAAAAAATCCTGAAGGCCATCGAGAGCTATCGGCAGGTCACCGGTCGCTTCCTTCTGGACGCCGCCGACGAAGTGACCCAAAAGTTGGCCGAGCTGATCAAGCCCCTGCCCGGAGTGGAGAACGTGACCCCTGCCGGTTCTCTGCGAAGGGGCAGGGAAACCGTGGGCGATGTCGATGTTCTGGTAACCGGGAAATGTTGCGAGAATGAAGCCCAGCGCAACAAGGTGATCGAAACCATCCTTGGCTTCCCCGGCATTCTGGAAGTGCTCGCCAAAGGGGAAAATAAAGTCAGCTTCAAGCTGCGCACCGGCCTGCAGGTGGATGTGCGTATCCTTCCGCCGGAATCCTTCGGCGCCGCCCTTCAGTATTTCACCGGATCGAAGTCGCACAATGTAACGCTGCGTCAGCGGGCGCTCAAGATGGGCTACACGCTCAACGAATATGGCCTGGCGCGGCTGGAAGATAACCAGGCAGTGGCCGGCAAGACCGAGGAAGAAATTTACAAGAAGCTTGGCTTGGCCTACATTCCGCCGGAGCTGCGCGAGAGCCTCGGTGAACTAGAGGCTGCGGAGAAGAACACGCTGCCCGATCTGATTACCGAAGCCGATGTGCAGGGAGATGTTCACATGCACACGGTCGCCACCGATGGCCGCTGCACCATTGAAGAGATGGCGGAAGCCGCGCGCGAACGCGGCTATAAATATATGGCCATTACCGATCATTCCAAGAATCTGGCGTTTGCCAACGGACTCGACGACCAGAGGGCGGAAGAGCACATCAAGAAAATTCGCGCAGCCGCCAAGGAGATCGAAGGCATTGCGGTTCTCGCCGGGATTGAGGTCGATATTCTGGCGGAAGGCGAACTCGATCTTTCCGATTCGGTTCTGGAGCAGATGGACGTGGTGGTTGCCAGCGTGCACTCCCACTTTCAGCAGGACGAGCAGCAGATGACGGACAGACTGCTGCGGGCGATCGGGAATCCCAATGTCTCACTCATTGGCCATCCCACCGGACGGCTTTTGCTGCGCCGTGAAGCCTATACCTTTGACTACGAAAAGATCTTCGTGGCTGCAGCCAAAGCAGGCGTCGCCATGGAGCACAACTCTTACCCGGACCGGCTCGATCTCCGCGAGCAGCATCTGCGCCTGGCGAAGTCAAAGGGCGTGAAATTCGTGGTCAATACCGACTCGCATCACACCGCGCACCTGGCCAAGATGAAGTACGGCATTCTGCAGCTTCGCCGCGCATGGCTCACGAAGCAGGATGTGCTGAATACGTTGCCGCTGCCCGCGTTTGCCAAAGCCATGCGCCGCGGGCGTCCTGCATTAATAACAGCATGAGACGATGCGTTGGGGCAGCATCGGCTCTCACAAGTCTGATGCCGCCCAAAACGAGTGGCAAGTTCTTTCATGCTCCGGCTTTGAGTTCTTGCCGGAGGTTGCGATGCCGGTCAAACCACCAGGCCCAGAGCAATAAAACCACCGAGGCGATAATGCCCGGCCAGATGATGGAAGAAATATCCGACGGGGGTGAGCTGAACCGGTCGCTGATGAAGAAAACAAGCAGCAGAAGCACAAAGGCTGCGAACGCATAGCGGCCAATCCAGTCACGCGCCCGCGTCACGCTCATGTAAAGGCCCACACTGATCAGCAGCATTGCGATCTCGGTAATCATCGTGCCGGGAATCGAGTTCCATAACCCCAGTCCCAACTTGGGCCCGCCGCCCGGATAGAGTGGCATGTCCGGACGATGAGTAATCCAGTCGAGCACCCAATGGCTGACAACGCCGATCCAGATGGCGGCAGCGCCGGGCCGGTAGCGCGTGATGGTCCAGTAGATCAGCGCAAATGCCGTTGCCCACACCATCGACATCAGCAGGCTGTGCGACCAGGGGTAGTCATAGAGGTCCAGCGGCGTGTAGCGGGTGTTGCCCGGATCGATGCGCGCATGCTCCCATCCGAACAGCAGGAACGGCGGCCACAAGATATCGAGCAGGTTGGGTGCGGCAATCAGTACTGCAAGGGAGGCGCGCGGCGCAAACTTCTTCGCCGCAAATCCAACGGCAAAATGTCCGATAAACATTGCCTTCGAATATACGCGCGCCAAGCATCGCTTGTTCCCGATTTTAGTACGAGGCGTACAAAGGGCTCGCCGCCCACACCGATCTTGCTTTGGCCAAAGTCTCGATGCAACGGCAGTCAATCTTGAATTCGTTCGTGCGAATCCGCGATGATTTCCATGCCTTGCATCCCTACTCTGCCTCTATGGGATTGAGTGTGAACATGCCCTAAGCCCCGTCGGGGCTTGGTGGCAACCCAACCTTGGTACAGTCGAACCAGCCCCAGAGATGCCGAGCATCTTCCTTGAATTTGCCGGTGTCGAGTGTTCTCTGGGTAAACCGGCACAGAGTGCCGTCACCACCACCGCCTTCAGCAGTCTTCCAGATACCGTCGGGGCCTTCTGCAATAAATATCCCTGTATGCCCATCATTCTTTGTAGTGTCCGTCGAGGAAATATAGAAACTGTCGCCGACGTTGGGTTTCGCCGAATCTTTGTAAGGAACGAATGCGGGATGTCCGAAACTGACATTTCCAATACTTACAAAGATACCAGTGCCCGGCAGGTATGGACCAACGGCCGCAGCCCCGCACCATTGGCGAACGGCCCGTACGAACATGGCGCAACTCGTTCTTACGTGCGTCAGTGCTTCAGCCTTGTTCTGGGATGCCTCCTGGTTACACGCAATGAAGTCGCGGTAAAAATCATGGCGGTCATTTTCTCCCATTTGTCCATCGGCAAGAGCCTGCTGGCAGCATCGGACGATTCGATCGCCAATGGCCTCCCCTGATTGCATTTGAAATGAAAATTGCCCAACGTAACCGCTGGCCTGCGGGGCTGAGTCCGCTGCAGTCTGGGCAGAGGCATCGGCGGCCGGTTGCGCTGATCCGCCCTCGGCATCAGCCGATGGAGAATCTTGTGTTGAAATATCCTGAGTTGAAGGATCCTGAGTTTGAGTCTGATCGTCATCACTAAGCATGAGTAGTCCTCTTCAATCTGCCTTTGGCCGGTATTGTGTTTCCCATCGCAATGGAACTACGATTCGGTGTTCCGCCATGTCCACCCGCGCTTTGCGGGAAACCGCGGTCACGCCCATAGATCAATTGCCGGTTCCGCTCCACTCATAGAACGCAACAAGGCAACGTTTTCCTAAGCAGCGCTGCAACGAAAAGTAGGAAATGCAAATCCTCAAAAAGAAGGACGTGAACGGTCCCACGATACGACGGTCCCAAGGTCCAATGCTCAACGCCCAATGCTCAATGTCCAACGCCCCGACGCCCGACGCCCGACGCCCGACGTTCAACACCCAACGAATTTTGAAATGAAAACACCTGCTGAGCTTCGCAAACCAGTGTTGGACATTCTGTCTCTATAGAACGATCTGTTTCAAATCGGATTGACTCAACTACATATTTTCTAGCAATGATTCGTAGGGAATTTGATCGATCTAACGTTCTTAGAACATGGAAAGAGGCTTTTTGCTAAACAAAACCATAGTGAACGAACGCCTTGGGGATGCTCTGGTGTTCGCTTCACATAACTACAACTGACAACCAACCGTGGGGCTGCAGCCCCAGATTAGAAGGGGAAGATTATGGCTGATGTAGCACCAAGCGTCCTTGCCAATGCAATCATGGGCAAGCTCTATGATGTCCTCACGAATGGCGACACAACCGTACCCAAAGCTGCTGATAGTTTTTTTAGCTGGTGTACACCTGGAATTCCTGTTGACGACGAAGATTTTCGATTTCTGTCCCAAGGCCTGACCGGTGTAGTCACGCCCCAGGCCGCGGCCAATCTTGCAGCGGTTTCGGCTCCGCCGTCGAGTTCTACCTCCGCTGCAGCGCCGGCGTCCGCTTCCACCTCGGGAACTCCTGCGGCATCGGCCTCCACTTCGGCCTCTGGAACGGCTGCGGCGCCGGCTGCCGCCCCACCAAGGCTCACGCCAGATCAGTTGAATCAGCTTCGTGCCCAGGATACCAACGCGGTATATCAGCAGGCGGAGCAGTTGGCGCGCATCGTGGATTTCGTTCCCGACGTTGCCAAAATTAACAACAACCAGTTTGCTCAGTTCGCAGTGGAAAACAATGAGGGCACGCTCTCCGACCGGTATGACCTCATCCTGAAGATGAGCCAGGTAATGGCCCAGGAACTCGATCAGGCGACACAAGACAAAATTGCCAAGTTCCGTGGATTGTTGCAGACCACAACGCAGAAAACCGATCTTGTGACCGGCGCCGTAACCAACGTGGTTGGCCCCAGCCCCCTGGTCCAGGCGTACAACCAGAAGATGCAGGCTTATGACAGTGCCGCGCTTACCTATAACATGGCCCGCATCAATGCCCTGGCCGGCAACGATCCCGCTGCCGTGCAGAACTGGGCCATCAACGCCAGCATTTTGCGCAACACGGTCGTCGCTGCCATGGATGACTGGATTACCAACGGCTACAAGGACGACTATGAAGAAATTGCCGCCTACATCAACCAGGTAATGCAGCGCGACATGGCGATGTTGAAGCAGCAGTACGAACAGGATCTGCAGAATGCCAGGCTGACAGGCATCTCCTCCGGAAGCGACTTCTACTACACTGGGCTGGTGCCCGGAGATTTCGCGCAATCGGCGGGCTGGAGTACCTTCACGTTCAGCAGCGGTGACATCGGTAACTATGCCAACTCCTCATTCAGCAATAGTGGCTGGCAGGCCCAGGCCACCGGCGGCTTCCTGGGGTTGTTTGGCGCCAGCGCCGGCGCCAGTGCCAGCCAAGGCCGCGTCCAGTGCAATAGTGGATTTGATTCCGACCGCTTTTCGCTGAGGTTCTCCATTTGCCAGATCCCAATCGTCCGTCCCTGGTTCAAAGATGCCTATCTGCTCAGCAAGTGCTGGCGCTTCGACCAATCGAACCCGGACTATAAGAATCTATTGCTCAGCGATGGGGGAAATCCGCCCAAGGGGTACGTGCCGGCTTATCCGACCTCGGTAGTTTTCATCCGGGATCTGTATCTTTCGCTTGACAAGAATTCTGGCGCCGGCCAATTCATCCAGCAGCAGCAAGCGTCCTCTCAGGGTGGCGGAACCTCCGTCAATTTTGGACTATTCTCCTTAGGCGGCAGTGCCTCCCATTATTCCCAAAGCGGCTATTCGCAGCGCAGTTCCAATTACCAGTGGGACGATCAGGGGCTGTCCGTGCCGGGAATGCAGATTGCAGGCTTTAAGTGCCATGTGCTTGCAAGCAAGTGTCCCGCACCCGACCCTAGCATCACCAGTTGGGTTTAAGCAGCGACTCCTCGTTGGTTCTGGTGCCTACTGGAAGTCGTCACGCGGCAGTCTGCACTTGAGACTGTCGCGTCGCCTCATCGAACAGAAAGGAGATTCGATCATGGATGCCCTTGCGCAACTTGCGCTAATGACCAAGGCAAAACTTGTCTTTGAACGCCCCGACACTTTTCTTAGCTTTCCGGTGCTGTCGCCGTTGAGCTATGCGCCCGAACAGTTGACGTTCCTGCCCACAGCTCATAGTATGTCGGTTCTCTCGGAGTTTTCAGAGTTGACCAATGCCCTCCCGCAGGGCGTGTTGTTTGAACCTTCGCTTGACCACACCCTGGGAACCGTCTATCTCGACCTGCTTCGCAATGCGGAGCTGGCCAAAGGGAGCTTGCCGGAGGAACAAAACGCGCAACTGCAGGCGGCGCAGGCGCTGCTGCAAACGCAAGGACCCGCCGGCCTGCCGGCGCCCAGCGCGCAAGCTCTTGCTTACGACCACTATCAGCAGGCCTATTTCAGGGCGACGCAAAACTACAAGGCGCAGCAGGTCACCAGCGTAGCCTCCAGCGACCCTGCGGTTCAGGCGCAATGGCAAAACGTCGATGAACCTGCGCTGCGGGCTCAGATCGATGCTGCGGAAAGTGATTGGGAGAAAAGCGGCTTTAAGGCCGAAATTGAGCAGGCAAAACAAACCGTGCAGGAATGCGTGGCGCAATCGCCGGCCCTTCAGTGGAAGAATTGGGTGTCGGAATGTAATCCTGACATCGATTTCCTTACAGACTCCAATAACCAGACGTTCGCGCCCACGGTCTTCTCGCCCTTCGACGTGCTCAGCCAGGACAATTGGACCAGTTTTACCATGAACACTGCGGAAATCCAGCAACTTGCAAGCCAGGCGCCGCCCGAGCTGATCCACGCTATAGGCACGGCAGCGCCCGACACAATGATTGACTCTCTTTCTTTCGAGTTCTGCTCAGTCATGCTCGTCCGGCCATGGTTTCACTCGGAAGTGTTTGCGGCACAATTCTGGAAGTTTGCCGATCCATCGCGGCAACTGAGTGACGGCGGCAATCCGCCGCAAGGAGAGTGGCCGGCTTATACTACGGCGCTCATCTTTGCCCGCAACATTGTTGTTACCAAACATACGGTAGCAGGCACAGTGCAGAAGCAGGCGCTCACTGCTTTTCCCAGGTTTGTGGCTCCTCGGGTAGTTATGGCTCCTCCAGTAGTCGTGGCTCCTCCGCATCCAGCCGGAGCACCGGCGCTTCATTCTGCCGTGGTCGTCACCCGTGCCTCACACCCGGCTCCCAGGGTCGCTCCAAAGATTAATCCAAAGATCAATCCAAAGATTGCTCCCAAGAACACTCCGAAGGTGAATCCAAAGACTGCTCAAAACACTGCCCCCAGGCAGGTTGCGCGGCCGCCCGCGAAGCTGCCGGCAAGACCGGTCAGAGTGGCGCCTCCTGTGATTCATCCCGCGGTCTTGATGCGCCTCAACGCCGCTGCTTTTACCATGCACCCGGCGCCCATATCTTTGCCCCAACCTGCGCCCAGTGTAGGAAGTGTTGCCGCCCCAGCGCCCGCGAAATCTGCATTACCTTCGTCCAGTCCGGGGACGGCAGTCCCAACTCCCACAACCCAGTCCTCCCCGGCTCCGGGCAAAGTCTCGATATTGGCCTTCATCTGCAAGCGGCTGCCAAAATGTCCCAACCCGGATAAGGATCTCTCGTGGGAGTAAAGAACCCCAGGCGGTTTTTGCGCGCAGTGAGAAGCTCAAGCCGGGATGGCCAGCCTGGGCCGCCGTCGGCGTTCGTGAAATATGATCGAATGGATGGCCTCGATCCGCATCAGGCCATACACCCATAAAATAACAACGGGCCTGATTCGCTTCCAAAGAATCAGGCCCGTTACATGAGATGCTTTGTCCGGTTACTTGAAGAAGTAGAGCGTTTCAGTTCCCCTTCTTCAACACCGCCATATTTCTTTCATCCATGTTGATCTGATAAAAGAACCGCCCGAGATCCCCGACTGTCTCCACGGGAATCTGTGTGGTTGTGATCTTATATTCCCGCGTGTACTTCAGCACGTTGCCGCTATTTTCGATCTTGCTGTGGTACTCCCCAAAGGGATAGCTGGCTTTGGCCGGATCGGGAAGTTCATCTACTTTGTATCCGTCCGGAAGATTGATCTCAAAAGTATCGGTTTGTAGCGTGGGGACGTCAAAGTCATACGCGTAATGGCGGGGCTTGTTTGCATCGAGTGCGCCCATCTTCTCTCCCATCACGCGCGGACGCACCAGGAGCAGGGGGCCTGTCGTTTTGGCATAGTGTTCCGCTGTGAACTTGTAGCGCACCACCAAGTCGCGGTCGATATTGTCGAGGTTCTCGGCGTCAATGCTGTCCAGGTGGAAATTGCCCACCGTATGGCTCAGGAAGTGCTCCAAGGCTTTTTTGCGATCGGCCTCTGTTTCTCGGCTGAAGCGGGCGCGAAAATCCGCTGCGTCACTTCCGGAATGGATCTCCTCGACTTCGCCTTTCAACGTGCCATCCGGAAGCAAGTTGAGCTTGGCGGTGCGGGTCAACCGGTTCAGTTCCGGCTTGCTCACAGGAAGGTGAATAAGTTCACCGCCACTGTCGGTCACCAGCAAAGCGTAACTGTCTTGTTCGTAGGAAGGAATCTGCCCGATCGGAACCTGGTCGTTCGTGGGGTCGAAAATAAGCAGATGTCCCAGTTTGGGGTGCTCATAAATAGCCGGTAGCGATTTGGCGGGGCTGGAATCGGGAATTTCAATCGCGATGATGGCGTGGTTAAACCCAAGATTGGGCGGAGATTTTTGGGTGACCATTCCTCGCTTGTCGTGAATCGGCATGAAATAGGATTTAACCCCAATCTGAGCGAGCATCGATCCAAGAATGGTCGCCTTGTCTTTGCAGTCGCCGTAACGGTGGGTGAATGTTTCGGCGGCTGGATGCGGCCGGTAGCCTCCAATGCCCATCTCGATCGCGGCATAGCGAATATCGCGCTGTGCAAACCGGGCCAAGGCCTGAATGCGCTCGAACACCGGTAAGTTTGCCGGAGCTAGCTCTTGGACCTTTTGCTGAAGGGGGGGACTGGCATCACGTGTTCCTGACGCCAGTTGGGACCACCAAGTCCCGAAGTCACTCCAGTTTTTATAGGTCTGGTTTTTGATTTTTTCCGAGAAGAAGGTCACGATCACATGGCCTTCAAGAGCCCGGTCCGGCGGACGGTTGTACTCGTTTTCGATCCTCGGAATGTCACTCAACTCCCAGACGCGACTTCCATTCTGCTCCACCGGGGCCTTCTCGGGGTGATTGACCCAATCTGCCCTGTACTCCCAGGTTGCCGGCAGGCGCAGTTCATAACGGGCATGTTCGACCGGTAGTCTTCGCTGAAAGGACCAGCTATCCTGAAAGACATACGGTCGCTCCTTCTGTTCGTACTCGAACCCGACGACCGTTCCGATATCCCCACCCGGAACCATCATGATTTTTTCCTTCGTATCGGAGAAGATTTCTCCGGAATCCGTAGCGGTTCGTTCGAAGGTATCTTTATCTTTGGTTTCGTACTCCTGACCTTTGGCGGTGATGCTCCAGCCTCGAAAAAACGTAATTTTGGTCTCATTGGAGAACGGAAGCGCCAGACCCGTGACATCCTTGCCTTCAGGACGAAGCACCCTATAAGCAATTCGCTCGCGCGTAAAGATCTCGCCGCTGTCTTTAACCGTGGTCTCCTGGCTGTTAAAGAGAATTACGGCATTGACATCGGAGGCATAGGTCTTGGCCGGCTCTTTCGCGACGCTCCGCAGCCACTCGGGAACGTCGGCGGATGCGGAGGAGGGCCACAGGCCCACGGCCAACATCAGGAAACATGCGCTAGTTACTCTTTTGAGCATTGACCCCTCCCGTGCGCAGGACTGCTTGCTGCTCATCGGCCGCCTGGACTTTGGTGAAAAAATCTTTGATTTCGTTATAGTTCTTTTGGTCGAAGAAGATTCCGTTCACCAGCAAGTTCCTTTGAGTCACCAGCTTGCTGCTGTTGAACTGGCTGACATTTTGATAAGCGGCGTAAGGAAGCCGGAGTTCCTGCTTGGGCGCTGTTCCTTCCATGGAATAACCTGCCGGAAACTTGATCGAAACCAGATCGATTTCGTCGAAGGTATAGGGAAAGTAGACAGGATACTTTCGCTCGGAATGCGCGAACGCGTCTTTCTGCTTGACCTGAAACATGTAGGGAGGTACTAAAAGGCGCTTCCCGGCCAGAGAACCGTAAGAAGCAAGCTCAAAGGTGATCTTTGCGGTCAAGGGGGTGTCGGTGGCATCCCAGCCTGACATGTTCGAGATCTTCACGTTTGCCCCATTGGGCAACCAGGTTCTTACCTCGTCTTCAAGATATTTCTTGCGTCCCTCTTCATCCGCCAGGTATTCGTCCAGCCGCCGCTCCAGGGCCTCGCCTCCCTTGAATTCGGCGGTCAGATCGCCCTTGAGCGTGCCATCTTCCTCCAGTTCCGCATTCACGCTTCTCGAAATCTGGGACTTGTCGTGGTAAGCCGTGGGAACTGTGACGAATGTTCCACCCTTCTTGTCTAATTTCAACGCGGAGGTTGAAGTGCGCATCCAGCGAACGAATCCATAGGGGCAAAACTTCGTCCCTGGGTCCAGGAAGGCATCTTCGGTCCCGACCTTCACGATGGCAATCTCCGAATCAAGCTGGCGCCGGTCGAAAATGGTCTTCTGGAAAAATCGCTCCGATCGATTGGACACCTTGCCCACAGAGGCTTCAAATCCGGATGCCCTGGCTAACGCTACAAAGAACCGGTTCACATCGGTGCGGCTGCCATACCCTCGCTGGAGAACATCCATTACACTTTCGGCGGGCTTGAGTTTCTCCTTCTTTTCTTCCTCAGCGGACCGTTCGCGTTCGTAGGAAAGATTCTTGATCTCCTGAGCGCGGGCGTACAGTTTGCGCAGCTTCTTCTCCGGATCGGTCTCGCTGCCGATGGCCGCCTCCGCCGCGGCCGCAATCTCTCGATGAGCGCCGATGAAATGTTCGGTTTCGCTGTTCCGTCGCTTGCCGTACTCCTGCCAGAATTTGTCCGCTGAAGATAACTCCCTTCCTCCATAGAAGAACCGGACGTTAGGCTTATATTCTTCCTCCGGCGGCATGTAGCCTTCTGCTGTAAAAGCGGGCACGTTGTCCATGTGCAGTTCGACCGTATTGCCTCTCATCGTCGGTTTCTTGTCCATGTTCATGGTGACCCAGGAAAATCCGCTTCCAAGCCCGCTATCGGTTTCCAAATCGCCTTCGTAGCTCTTAAAGGCCAGGTCTTCTTTCACCGTGTAGAGGTCGTGCTGAATCTCCCAGTTGCTCTCATAAACCACGCCCTCCGGTGTATAGATGTGATACTTGTATTCGATAATGCTGCCCACGGTCACATCCGGCATCGTGAACGTCTTGGCCAGAACCTTAATGCCTTTACCTTTGATGATCGTTTTTTCAAACGGCTTGCCCGTAAATTCCACGATGCTGCCATCCGGGTGAATCGTCCTTGCCTTTAGGCCGCCAATCGAAAATCCGGCTCCAACCACAATCTCAACGTCGGCTACACCGCCCGGTTCCCGTCCTTTTTCGGTAAGTACCTTGATCCGGCGATAGGTGAATTGGGAGCCGTTTTTGTCGTCGATGAATTGCGAATAGTAAAGCATGATCGCGGACGCTCCCGGGTTTCCTGGCGCCTCCTTGATCTGCTGGTCGGCCGCCGTGATCGGTTGCCAATCTTCTTTCTGCCCAAAAAGGAGGACGTTTGAGACAAGGCATGCCATAAGCGTGGCGAAGCGGAGCAGGCGCATGATTACCCTCGTGAAGCGAGTGAAATTTTCTTTAAGAGTGGGAACGAGAATACTAGCTTGAAGCAATATATACAACAAAAAGCCCAACTTCATCAAAGCTAAGGCCAACTTACAGGAGCCATGAATCGGAGTGCAAGTGAAATCTATTTTATTTTAGAGTCCCAAAGATTTCAGATATCGGCACGGCGATTTCATTGGATTTATGCTTTGGTTGCGTTAACGTGTCATTTACGTTGGGGTATCTCCCAAAAACGAAAATGCTGAAGCTCTAGCGGTCCTTTTGGGTGGTCCTATTGAGTCGTTCTATTGAGTGGTCTTATTGAGTAAGAACGATTTGTTCCTCGTCGGCAGCCCGAAGCTTGTTGAAGA
>DATGIO010000095.1:0-5320 GCA_035295685.1 Candidatus Angelobacter sp. | reverse complement strand
TTGGAATACCCTCCCGCTGCCGGATCTCTAACGTCCTAAACTCTGGTTCCCCCGGCAGAAGCACCTCTTTAAACCCGTCTGCGGGAGGGCTGGATTTCACATACTCCACCACCCGCCCCACCAGTCTGTAAAATTCTTCTTTCCGGAGAAATGCGGACACGTCAATGACGATAAAAGCCAAGTCGTTTCCAGGACGATCAATGGTAATGTCTTTGCCTGCCAGAGTCGCCCCCAGAATTTCGACGAAAAGGGAAAGGGCATAACCTCGGTACCCGGTTTCTCCTCCAAATGGCAGGATGCCTCCCATCGGCGGTCCGTAAAAATCAGAAGGCTCCGTGCTAGGTCTGCCCTGCGCGTCGAGAATCCATCCTTCGGGTAATTTTTCTCCTTGCTCTTTGTACAAGCGAATCTTGCCTTCTGGTGCTGCAGCAGTTGAGAAATCGGCTACGATTGGAAACTCTTTGTTCGTGGGAACCGCGAAGGAGATGGGGTTTGTTGAAAGACGTCCCTCTCGCCCTCCCCAAGGCAGCACAAAATGTCCGTGGCGAGGGGAATTGCATACTGCGAAAGCGATGAATCCTTCTTCCGCCGCTCGCTGAGTAAAAGTTCCCAGGCGTCCGGCGTGACCACATCGCTGCGTTAAAACACATGCCACATGATGATCTCTTGCTTTGGCTATCGCGATTTTCGTTGCATGCCAACCTGCAACCAAACCAAAGTTCCATCCTCCATCGACTACGGCGGTGGTTTCCGTTTCCCTTGCAATGGAAATGGGCGCGCCCGGCACGATCAGTTTCTGTTGAATTTCTTCCACATATTGCGGGATGCGGATTACCCCATGGGAGTCCACCCCCATTAGATTGGCCTGGATGAGGTGATCCGCTACGATGGCTCCTTCGTGAGAGGGCACTCCACAGGCTTCAAATACCTCCTGAGTGAATTGCCGCAATTGATTCGGCTCAAATCTCTGCATGGGTTTTCTGATTCTTATCGGCTGCTTTCTGCCCCTTCCCCGCTCAAGCCTCAGCAACTAAATTTGTCTATCAATCGAAGGAATGCCTCATGAAGGCCAGAAGGTTCATGAAGCAGGTTATGAAATCCTTGCTGACGTTGCCCGCAACCCTTGCATTTTTCATCCATCTAGAAATTTCTTTGCTAAACCGTCCGCTCGAAAAACCCTGGAAAGAGCAAAAAAAGATGTCCCATCTCAGGCTAGACTACGATTCGCCCGCCCACGCAATGGTAGCCAGATGAGGTTTTTCCGTGCCAGCCTTCCATTGAGTACTTATCGTGTCTGCGGCGTTGTGATTTCGCCGCCGTTCAGATTCTAATACTTAGATACTCATATGCGTGGCGCAGCATAGGAATGCTTTGTTGAATTCCGTATAACGGAGTGGGGTAGCCATACAAATCGAGTGTTAGCGTCCCATCATATTGCACCTCTTTAAAAGCGCCCAATATCCGCTGAAGGTCCAAGCGGCCGGTGCCTGGAATATAATGAAGTTCTGATGTCTTCTGATCGGAATCTGAAAAGTGGATGTGGCAAATGCGCCGGCCTAATCTTTTGATGGCACCTACGTAATCGGCAGGCTGTCCCACACCAAAGTGACAGCAATCATAGATAATGCCAAAGTGAGGCGAATCGAGCGCATCGTAAAGTTTCGCCAGCAAACCGTCGTTCATTCCCACGGTAAAGGGATGAGGTTCAACAAGAAATCGCGCGTTTGCAGGTTCGGCAAACTTGAGAGCGGCTCGAAATAACTCCACTAAGCGAGGAAGAAGCTGCGCCTCACAATACGAGTCCGAACTGTTTTGGGGACGAACTCCCTCCCAGATCAAGACATCCCGAACGCCAAGAGAAAGGGCAAACTCCAGGTCCGCTTTGAGTCCGTCTAGCGTCACTTGCAAAGCGTGATCACTTCCAAAGGGTTGGTAATAGTCTTCGCCAACTGCGTTAAAGCCTCCCATTTCCAGACCGATCCGTTCCATGTATTGAATGAATTGCTGGCGGAGTTCGGGTGTTTTGCACCGCTTAAGGTGATGCTTCCACAATTCCACCCGTGTAAACCCTGACTCATGCATGAGACGTAATGCGTCTTCCAACGGATACTCTTCAAGAGTAATGGAGCTGCCCCACATGCATCGCTTCTCCCAGTCTTTTCTGAAAAGCCCTATCTCTTAATCGTCAACCTTAGAGGAAGACGCCTTCCCTCCCCAATTCGTCTGACTCCATCCCACGCCTTGTATTCTGGCCGTCACTTTCTCAAACAAGCTACCGATCAGATACCAAGGATCGCTCTTGGCCTTTTGCTCCATTCCCGACCCCCAAAAACCTGCGACGAATTATCCGCTTCGTCATTGTTTCGGTTCTTAAGACCCATTATGTTTTACCGATAAACTTCTTATATTTTTTAAACTGTTTTTTGTCAAGAGTTTTTGAATAACAGAATGGAGCTTAGCCCTTTGAGCGAGTGTGATTGTGGCCTGGGCTGAGTGGTATCGATGGCTCTCCGAATTAGGCAGCTAAGCTGTTGCCAGACGCAAGAATTATCATGGAGAGCACCAAGACGGCCAACCCTCCATAGAGCATCTTTATTGAGGACTTCGGTGCAACCTTCCATTCCCCCGTCAGAAATCCAAATGCGTTTGCCACAAGTAGCGATGAAGCGATGTTGACAACCCATCCCACCGTTGTGCCCAAGCGCCCGAGGTAGTAAGCGCCTATTCCGTAAGGAATCTGGGCGAGGAAGTTAAGACACCCAAGAATAATCGCAAACCCGAAATCGCTTGCTGTCCCTGGCGCAAGATAGTTTTTCCAGGTTCTCTGCCGGATCATTACTGAGCCAGTCCCAATCAGGATTGCCAGAAAACCTCCCCAGTACACCGGAATCCAAGGTCCGAGGGTTGCAGACAACGGATGCGCCCCCAGACGAAGCGCTTCTTTGGACACTCGGTTTGCAAAATCAAACCCCAGATTTACACAGGCACTCAAGACACCGGAAAGAACACACCAAAGCAGGCCGATGATGAAAACTCGCATTGCCATGCTCCGCTGCCCAGAAAAAAGCGCATCCACCTCGGAGGTCGACCCTGCAACTCGTTCCCGCATCACACCCGCTTTTCCGCAGATCGCAGTGCCGATAAGACATATAAGCAAACCGAGTAAAACCACTAGCTTGGCATCACCCGGAACTCTGCCCCATCGTCTAATCATTGGGATCGTCGAGCCTACGACGGTGTTAATTCCCATGATGACTGCATATCCCAGAGAAAGACCAATGCAGGTGATGCCGATGGCGAATGTTACAGATCCCCATCCCCAGAGAAACCCAAAAACCATGGCGATTATCATTGCCTTGATTCCAGCCGCCCGAACTGCGGCAAACCACATGGGAAGGAACACATTTACGGTGATAAGAGGTATGATGATCAGCGCAAAAAGGAAGCCTAGAAGCCACGTATTCTCCCATGTGTACCGTCGGCGCATCTTTAAAGGTACGGCGAAGACTCCACCGGAAACTGCAGCGAGAAAGATCAGCCCGAACCCTGGGATAAGAGGATTCATGAATTGTCTCCTGATTTATCGAAAACTTTCGTCATGGGCCGTTATTCCACCGGTTATGTGTTCTCTTGAAATCTAAATTACGGGTGGTTCATTTTCAGAATTTCTTCGTCGGTACGCAAGGGCAGCGGTCGCAAAGCTAACCCTCCATCAACAACAATCTCCGCCCCGGTGATATAACTCGCAAGTCGATCGGACAGCAGGAATGCTGCCGCCGGGCCGCATTCACTGGGATCGCCAAAGCGACGCAGGGGAATTTCCCCTATCAGCTTGGCCTCGATCTGAGGAGGTATGCCCGAAGTGAGCTGAGTTCGATGATGACCCGGCGTGAGCATATTCACACGGATTCCATAAGGGGCGAGTTCAATTGCCAAAGTCTCCATGTACATCTTCAGGCCCATTTTTGAAATTCGATACGCAGCCTCCGAATAGGCGGGACAAAACCTCACTGTCGAGCCGATAATCAAAATGCTTCCCGACCGCCGCGGGATCATGTGCCGGGCTACCTCTCGGCAAGCCCACACACACGCAGCTAAATTTGTATTCACTGTCCTATAAAAATTCTCGCTGCTGATCCGCGTGACCGGTTCATGCCAAGCCCAGGCGGCATTATTCACAAACAAATCCACTCCCCCCAAGAAGCGAAGGGCTTCATATACCATTTCGACGACGGCCCGCTCTTCGCTTACATCGACCTTCAAAAAAAAAGCATTTTTTGTTAGATTCTGAAGTTCCTTGAGTGCCTCAGGTGCCGAGGTTAATCCCGCCACGGCAAGCTCAACCCCCTCTGTCGCGAGGGCTTTAGCGATCCCGAAGCCTATTCCAGTGTTCCCTCCCGTAATCAAGCACCTTTTCCCTCTTAGCCCACTTTCCATCCTGCCCCCGTTGTCGCAAATTCGCGCGCTTCTCTAACTTGATTCTCGATGCTCCAAAGCATCATCGTGGTTCGACTGGAGCTACCTAACCCCAATCCATTCGGCACTAATGGTGGTAATGAATATCTTCGGCAAAATATCCGAGCCAAAATCAATGCAACTGTCTCTTCTGGCGAGGCTCACACAGTAATCGTTCTGAGCATTTTAAAATTAGATTTACCGGTTAAACTTTATACCGGGTTTGCCCTTCCCATGTCAACAATGTTTCGCAGAGAAACTTCAGAATCACAGTATTTTTGCTGGCTTTGTTGCCCTTACTTTAAAGCTTAGGCTATACTCGCTTTGCGCATAACCTTCGAGCTCGAAGGGAAACAGACCATTAATTCCCGTGAATGCCCTTTATTGCTCCAGGGCCCCGAAGAGAGAAGGATGTTGAAAAGGAAAGTAACCCTCCAGGATATTGCGGACACGTTGAAGCTTTCGCGCACTACGATTTCACTGGCAATTCGGAATCATCCTAGAATCTCCCAAGCGACCAAAGACAAAATCTGGGCTCTCGCAAAGAGAATGGGATATGAGCCTGATCGCGTTGCACGCTCGCTTGCCACAGGTCGTTCGAGCCTTATTGGAGTGGTTGTTCCGGACAGCACAAATGCCTATTATGCGGAAGTTATTCGAGGAATAGAAGCTGCCGCACACGCCAAGGGCTACAGCGTTGTGCTGGCAAATGGTTCTTACAGTCTCGACCTCGAAGCAGCGAAGATCCGGGAGATGATGCAGTTGAGAGTGGCAGGGATCATTGCGGCACCTGCGTTTCGCAGCGAGCGTCCGAAGCTCGAGGGGCCCTGGCAAGACCTCCGGCAACGGAATTTCCCTTTCGTCC
>DATGIO010000094.1:0-27268 GCA_035295685.1 Candidatus Angelobacter sp. | reverse complement strand
GAATCATTGCGGGAAGATTATTGGTAAGCCCGCTGGTAAAGAGCAGGTCGAATCCAGTGTGCTGGTAGGCCCCGCTATCGTTCACGTCTTCGGCGGAATGCCACGGATCGATGGATGAGACGCAGAAGGTGGTGCGCCCGTCTTTTGCTTCCTTTGCGCCTTTCGCTCCTTTTGGAGCCTCGACAAAATTTCCGTGACCATCGAGCATGCCTGCGGCGATCTGTTGAATCGCATAACCAACACAGTTGCGGACATCTTCGCTACCGTGTTCGTCGCAAGTGTTGGAGGACTCCGTCATCCAGATGCGAAGATAGCGCACGGCGGCCTGAGTTTCCCCGAGATTGAGAACGGCAGTTCCTCCCTTGGCATTCTTGACCAGACCACCACGAAAGATTTTCCACTCGCCTTGGGGCCCGGCATCAAAATCCAGCGGGTCGTTATTCTTGTCATTCTTTCCAGCGGCCTGCCAATACTCCACCCGATATTGAGTTGCGAAGGGGCTGGCCCACTGGATTCGAACTGCATTTACTTGCTTCTCGGCCTTCAGATCCATTACCACCCACTGCGGATGAAGGCTGTCACTCTCACCCGTAAACTTGCTTGAAAGATAAGGATTACTCTTCCAGTAAGTTAGATTGGGCCCTTGAATGGGACGGTCCCCACTGGTAGCGAAACCGCGATGCGGCAGGGCATAGGACAAGATGTAGCGAAGAGACTGCTTTAACTCGGTGCTGCCGGTGAAGTACCCGCTTTGGTGGGCAGAGTCGCTCCATGCCCCATTCTCCGTCCAGTGCCAAGCCGCCATGCGCAATTCGGAGTTGTTGCGGTAAGTGAGTGGGCCCCAACCCGCCGACAGCGATTCCTGGATGATGTGGGGCGTATAGACGCGGTCGATCTCCTGCTTGGATAGCACATCGATGGAACTACCCAGCGCCTTATCCGGATCAAAGGAGGTAATGGCATGGCTCGGTGTGGTATCCACGTGGACCGTGGCCACCTGTGAAGATTGAGCGGTTGTAATTCCACTTTGGAACAGGAACGACAGGCCAATCGCAGCGACATTGCGCATTCTTACAAACGAAAACGACATTTCAATGCAACTCCCAGCAGGATGACTTGCGTAGATGAGGCAGGAGCGATCTTGACGCGGGTATCACGGCTCCAGCGACTCAACCTTTGTCTCTTAGTTTGCCCTTTGATTCATCGCGAATTTTTAGGACTTAGGGCTTAGCCTTCCCGGTACCATGCTCCAGATACGGCACGAATCCCGCGACCTTCATCCTCAAACGATAGACCGAAGTCGTAGCGGTGATATAGAGCGTCCGGTAGTCTTTGTCTCCCCAAGCCAAATTCGCAGGCTGCTCCGGAACCACAATCGTGCCGATATGATGGCCTTGGGGGTCCCACACCCAAATTCCCTTGGGTCCGGTGACGAAAAGATTTCCCTGCCGGTCGACTTTGATTCCGTCGGGCACACCATCGTCGTGTGCGCCCGGCTCTTCGCCAAAAATGCGCCCATTCTTCAGAACACCATCGGAAGCAACGTCGTAGACCCTGATATTGCGTTGCTCGCTGTCGTCGACATAAAAATGAGCTCCATCGGGCGAAAAAGCCAGGCCGTTCGGCTGCGTCAAGTCTTTTGTCAACAGGCGAACACCGCCCTTGTCGTCCAGCCGATAGACCCCCTCGAAGGGAATCTCCTGCTTTTCTCCCTTGGGCAAATCAAGCGTGGGGTCGGTAAAGTAGATTGCGCCGTCCGGGCCGATGATGACATCGTTTGGACTATTGAACTTCTTTCCCTCGTAATGGTCCGCCAGCACGGTATGCTGGCCCTGGGGCGAGACGCGAATGATTGCCCGCAGGACACTGGCACAGTCGAGCAACTGGCGGTTGCGATCGAAGGTGTTACCGTCGGGATCGCCAAGGGCAATCAGTTCTTCTTTCCGTCCATCGGGGAAGACACGGAAGATCTTGTTGATTTCCTCATCGCTCACATAAAGAAATCCTGCTGTGTCCCAAACAGGTCCCTCGGTAAAACCAAAGCCGGACGCAATCAAATCAAGCTTTGCATCCTGGCTCACAAGCTTCCAAAATTCCGGCGATTGGGCTTGAAGCTCGAACTTGCGAGGAGACTTGCCCTGGCCGAAGCATTGGAGAGCAAACGCAAGCAACAATATGGGATAGAGCCAACGTAGTTTCATAAACCAGCTTCCTTAAAAGAAAATGTGAACGCCAATCAACGTGCTTTGATCTTGCCGCGTAGTACCGTCAACGATGCAGGAGGCAGGTTGTAGACGGTATTTTGGCCCCCGGTGACGGTAGATTTTGCCGGGGGCAAGCCGGGATCAGCATAGCCTTCCCTTCCCGCCGAGTGCCATTGATACTGAGCGCTTCCGAAGGTGACCAGTGTCACCCGCCCCTCAAAAGAACTTTGGCTCGTCCCCTCCTGCTGAAAAACGACCTTCACCGGATGGGCATGATCGTGGTCTTTGTTAATCAGCATGAGAGACCAATCGCCATCCGGACGCAGCGCCGCGTAGGCCGTAACCAGAGTATGTCCCTCGCCGTCTTGAACATCGCTGGCGGCGTTATAGAGCTTATGCTCGGCGTCTTTCGGCTGCACCCATTCCTGGGTAATCATTTGCGCGGCGAAGAACTGGGCGATCGGCTGCTTAATTTGGTAGTTCCGATCTATCATGAACATGTGATAAGTGCCCCAACTGTTCTTGCACGCGGGATGAGGTGGGGAGTACGGCAGAGCATGGTAGTAGTACGTCGCCTTTCCTCCGGCGGTCAAGAACCCAGCAAAGGAATCAGCCAGCCATAGTGCTCCGAAAATATCTACAGCCGCATCCCCGCCGTGGCAGTTGGTCTCGGTATCGAACATGGGGATGCCCGGCGGCAAGCCATCGTCACGCCAAACCTGCATGATGTGGGTGATGAGGCGAGGCTCGTCGTAAAGGTTCTTCCATGGCGTCTCGCAGCCATCGTAGGGATAGTGCTCGAACGACATGAATGCCAGATCGCCGAGACGGCCGTGCGATTTCAAATAGTCGAGAAATCGTCCGAACCACGACGTCCTTCCCTGCGCGTCACGCCAGGCTTGAATGTCCTCGGTGACTCCTTCAAAAACAGGTCCGCCGAGCTTCAAGGTAGGATCAAGCCGGTGCAATGCAGACGCCCATTGCAAGTAGAGTGCACCATAATCCTCAGGCTGCATGTACTGCCCATCCGCCTCTTCTCCCATTTCGATATAGGCAATCGGATATTTCCGTTTCTTGAGATATGCGATTTGCGCCACCGAATCTTCCGGAGTGCTATAGAGCATGGCGATCGGAATCGTGGCGGGTAATCCTCGCGTGATGCCACTGGTAAAAAATAGATCGAAGCCCGGCTGGTCTCCGGATTCCATCCGGTCCGGGGCCACATAAAGATCGGAAGGCTCATGCCATGGATCGATCGATGAACAATAGGTGAGGGTCTGGTTCTGATCGGGCGTGTGGCGCATCAGGTCTTTGAAAGCGCCACCATCGTCAATCGTTCCCAGGTATAACTCCTTGATGGCGTAGCCCAGGCAATTGCGCCGATCCTGCGATCCGTGGGTATCGCAGGTGTCGGAAGATCGAGTCATCAAGATTCGAACGAAGCGGGTATTTACCGGAGCCGATCCAAGGCGGAGCGTAGCATCGCCACCTTTGCCATTGGCGACCACACCAGCCTCGAAGTTCTTCCAGTCCCCATTGCCTTCGTCGTCCATGGCGTTGGGCCCTGTCCAATATTGCACTTGATACGCTTGTGCATACGGCTCGGCCCAGGTGATGCGAATGGCATTGATCGCCTGCTCGCTCTCCATATCGATCACCACCCATTGCGGGTGCAGTGCGTCGTCTTCCCCGGTGAAGGGCTTAGTCAGATAAGGATTGCTCTTCCAATAGGTATTGAGATCGCCATCATTGAGGCGAGAGAAACCGTCGAATTCGGTCCCGTTATTACGGGTAAAGCCGCGGTGACGAAGACTGTATCCGTAGGAATGCCGAATCGTCTCCGTAGGCGTGGAGCTACCGACAAAATAACCCTTCCCTGCCGGATCACTCCATGTTCCCTTTGGGTTCCAATGCCATGCTTGTACGAACAACTCGGTATTTTGCCGGTAGCTGATTGCGCCCCAACCTGCCGATAGAATCTTCTTCAGCGCATCTGGACTGAAAAAAGCGTCTGTGGCATTGCTCGGCACTCGATCGACTGTGCTCCCCAAGGCGTAAGGTGGACGGATGGAGTTCGCCACATGGCTTGGAGCGGCGTCGACCGTAACTGTTTGGCTTTTGCTTCGATCCTGGCTTTGATCCTGCGCCTGAATCGTTCCCGCCAAAAGGAACGCCGCAAAGGCTATTTGCAAATGCGATTGAATTCTTCGGTTGTTCTGTCTGTTGCGCATGATTTCTACAACCCTTTGTATTTCTGGAATTGCTCTAAGATCCGGTCCTGATTCTTTTCGATTTCAATTACCGTCGACGCTGCATGATTTCTCAGATTGGCCTGACTTAAATCGAGCGGGCTTTAGATCGACCTGGCTTACATTGAGCGAACCAGGTCCCGCTCAGTCGCACTGGTATTTCTCACCAACAACAAAACCAGAATCATTCCAGTGAGCGGAACTAGTCCGGCCACAATCATGATCGGGTCGAAGGAGTGCCCCTGCTCCAGCACGCGCGCATCGGAGAAGTGCCCGATGAGCTTGAATGCAATGATTGTGCCCAACCCCGCTCCAGTTCCCGCCAAGCCGCTGACCGAGGCGACCGACTCACTGGCATACAGATCGGAAGGCAGCACGTTGGCCATGGTCGAGAAGACAGCGTAAGAAAAGGTAGCCAGGGCGAAGAGCAGCGTGAGCCAATACAGATGGGCGGTGAAAATGGTAGGAATCAGGAGGGTGACACCCATTCCTCCCAAGATAACCATGGCCCGCCGGGCGGCTCCCAACGACCAGCCGCGCTTGATCAGCCATCCTGAGACGATCCCGCCAAAGAAATTGCCAAGGTCGGCGGCAATAAAGGGAATCCACACCGCCACCAGGCCGCTCTTTAGCTCAATGCCTTTTGCAACGAGGTAAATAGGAAACCAATCGGTCACAAAGAACCAAACAGGATCGGTAAAAGTGCGGGCGACAATTGCACCCCAAGTTTGCGGAAGCTTGAGCAGATCAGCCAATCCGGCCCGCGCAATAGTCTTTTGTGAAAAGGGCGGCTGTGACAAAGGCGGCTCGCGATCGGCCATGATCAGTTCGAGTTCAGCAGTGCCGATACGCGGATGACGCTCCGGAAGATAGTACAGCCGACGCCAAACTATAAGCCAGAGAAAGCCTAGAATGCCGGGAATCATGAAGGCTGGACGCCAGCCCCAGCGAAAATAGATTCCCAGCACAATGAAGGGAGCAACGGCTCCGCCCACGGAAGATCCGCTATCAAAAAAGGCTGTGGCCAGCGCGCGCTCGTGCTTGGGAAACCACTCCGATACAGCCTTGGTCGCCGCGGGCAGGTTGGCGGATTCCCCTCCGCCAAGCAGAAAGCGAAAGACGGCGAAACTTCGCAGGCCGCCCGCCAGGGATGTCAGCATAGCAACTACGGAATAGCCGGCCACCGCCAAGCCCAAACCTAATCTTGTGCCAACGCGATCCAGGAACCGCCCCATCAAGGTCTGCCCCACTGAATAGGCCACCCGAAAGGCAATCACGATGTTGGCATAGTCGCTATTGCTCCAGTGGTAATCGCGCTTCAGATAGGGCGCCAGCACCGAGAGGGCCTGCCGGTCAATGTAGTTGATGGCTGTGGATGCAAAGAGTATCGCCGCAATCCACCAGCGCAGACGAGGAATAGGGCGCAGCGAGGTCATTGGTCTTCTATGCCCTACGCCGATGTCCGCAGGGCGGGGTTCAGCAAGGAAGCAGAGTTCTTATCGAGGTAAATTGTGGCGTTGCCATGCTGCCGCAGGATAGAAGCGGGAGCCATGGGGCCGATTTCGCCCTCAAAACAGGCTTTGATCGCGGCGGCTTTACGGGTATCCGGAACGACCGCCAAAAGCTCCCTGGCCTTCATGATCTGGCGGACGGACATGGAGATGGCGTGCGTTGGAACCTGAGAGAGATCGGCAAACCACGCCTCGCCTACCTGCTGACGGCGGCAGGCTTCATCGAGCGCAACAATCAAATAAGGTTCTTCCGTCTGAAAATCGGCCGGTGGGTCGTTAAACGCAATGTGGCCATTCTCTCCGATTCCAAGAAATGCAATGTCGATTGGCTCCGCGGCGATGGCTTGATTCACGCGGCGAAACGTCTCTGAAACATCTCCCTCTCCATCAAGCAGGTGGTATTGCACAACTCCAGTTTTCTGGATCAACTGTTCCATCAACATCTTGCGGAAGCTGCCCGGATGCGTGATCGACAAACCAACATATTCATCCAGGTGAAAGACCTCGACCTTGCTCCAATCGATCTCCGGTTCGCTCGTAAGATGGTCGAGAAATACTATCTGCGATGCAGCGGTTGCGGCCACTACGCGGGCGCGTCCCTTCTTATGAATCGCTTGGCGAATCGCTTCTGCCGCGTGGCGCGAAGCGGCCTGGCTGAGAGATTGCTTGTCGTCGAATACCTTGATCTGCATCTCCGCTCCTATTTGGCGTCTTCTATTTGGCTTCACCTTATTTGACGTCTTCTACTTGGCGCCTTCTACTTAACCCCGGCCACCGATTTTCCTGCGGAGTGTACCTTTCCCCGAATCACGCTCAATGAAGCCTTGGGCAATTCGAAGATTGTGTCGGCGCCAGCATTCAGCGTAGAGCGTTTCGCGGGACCATCGGGATCGGCTGTGCCGCCGCGAACATTTGGATGCCAGCGGTATTGCTCGCTTCCAAACGTGACCATATCGACTTTTCCGGAAAAGGAGCTATCCTCGGCGGATTTTTCATCATGAAAGACGATGCGGATGGAGTGCGCGTTTTCCTGGTCGCGATTCACGAGCATTAAAGACCACTCGCCATCGGGGCGCAGCACAGGGTACGCTGTGACCAGAACGTTGCCCGCCGGATCGAGCACGTCGCTAGCCGCGGGAAATACCTGATGGCGGCCATCTCCAGGCTTTACCCATTCAAGATTGATCAACTGGCTGGCAAAGTATTGGGATGTGTATCCCGTAATTTGATGGTGGTCATCGGCAGTGAACATTCCAAAACTGCCCAGCGAATGAGTGCATCCCGGATAAACCCCAGTGGAGACATAGTGAAAGTAATAAATCTGGCTTCCACCCGCAGTGAGGAACGAGCCAATGTAATCGCCCAACCACAAAGCGCCAAAGATATCCACGGCATACTCGGCACTATCGGGCGAGATGTTGGATTCACTAATAATCAAAGGTACTTCCGGCGGCACGCCATCGTCCCGCCAAACCTGCATGATGTGCGTGATGAGCCGGGGCTCATCGTAAAGGCTGCTCCACTCGATCTTGCAGGGATCGAAGGGATAGTGCTCAAAGGAAAAGAAAGACAACTCGGCGAGCCTTCCTTTATTCTTGAGGTAGCTCAAGAATCGCCGCACCCAGGATGTGCGGCCTTGGGCGTCGGGCCAGGTTTCGATATCTTCATTCACACCCTCAAAGACGGGTCCACCCAGCTTTATTTTGGGATCGACACGATGAATTGCCGCGCTCCACTGCAAATACAACTCGGCATAGTCTTCCGGCTGCATGTATTGCCCGTCTGGTTCCTCGCCCATTTCCACGTAAGAAATCGGGTAGCCGCGCTTTTCGATATACGCAATTTCGGCCGCCGCGTTTTCCGGTACGTCATAGAGCATGGCGACGGGAACAACGGCAGGCAGGCCACGGGTAATTCCGCTGGTATAGAAAAGGTCGAATCCAACCTGGTCTTTCTCGGCATTCAGGTCTGAGGGCTCATGCCAGGGATCGACGGAAGAGCATAGTGTTTCCGTCTGATCGGGATCGGGGGTGTGCCGAACCAGATCGTGAAATTGCCCGCCGGCGCTGGAGGTACCGAGAAATAGTTCGCGAATCGCATACCCCACGCAATTACGCTGATCCGCCGAACCGTGTGAATCGCAGGTATTGGAAGATTCGGTCATCAAGACGCGAATGAACTTCACCGAGACCGGCGCGGTGGCCAGATGCAACGTCTCTGTTCCGCCTCGCCCGTTGGAGATTGCGCCGGAGGGAAATGTCTGCCACACGCCCTTAGTGGGCTTCTTGATTGGGTCTTCACCAGTCCAATACTGCACCAGGTAACGGCGCGCGAACGGCTCCGCCCAGGCAATGCGAATCGAATCGACCTGCTGATTGCTCTTGAGATCGATTGTGACCCATTGGGGATGGAGTGAATCGTCCTCGCCGGTGAACGCGTGGGTAAGATACGGATTGCTCTTCCAATAAGTATTCAGGTCGCCATCGGTCAGACGCGAGTAGCCGGAATCTGCACCGTCATTCCGTGTGAACCCGCGATGTGGAAGAAAATACCCATAAGAATGGCGGAGCGGCTCCGCGAGGGCGGTGCTGCCCGTAAAGTAACCTTTGCCGCTGGGATCGCTCCACGTTCCTTTTGGGTTCCAGTGCCAGGCTTCGATGAAGAGCTCCGTGTTTTGCCGATAGGTAACGGGCTGCCATCCGGAAGACTGGAACTGTTTGATCATCGACTCCTGGAAGAGCCTGTCGGTGGCTTCGCTCGGCAGGCGATCAATACCGGCACCCAAAGTTTGATTCGGAATGAAGGAATTTACGGAATGGCCGGCAGTGGCATCGACGCGAATGGTCTGCCCAAATACGCAGGCCGAGGCGCACAGCAAACCAAACATACACCCAACAAAAAATAAGGGCCGGCGCGGCCGGAACGCTTTTTTGCGCAATCTATCGTCCGAGATGGGAGCTACATCAAAATGGGTTTCCATGTTTTGCTTTCGAGTGCTGAAATGTTGTGCTTTGCGACTGCTGAATTTAGTCAAAATTTCTTCATAACCATACGCGGCGCCATTCATCGCAACGACGCTATGCGGACATGAAGGCTCTCGTGACGGAAGGATATAGCGCTCCGATTCGACGTTACCGAATCAATGCAGATGCAGCGCTTTATCGCGCTCGATAACCCAGGCCGGAAAGACCGGGAATCCCTGCGGCACCTGCCCTCGAGTGAGCGCCCAGTGATCGAGCCAACTTGTTCCCTCTTCGCCAACGTAAGTATCCGGCAGGCTGTAGGCCTGATCGCTCAAAGCCTCATCCAGCGTGACGAAGCGATACCCTCTTTTCCGCATCACTTCCAGAATCTCGCCAAGATGATCGGCCTCCAGCCAACTCGCGTGCAGCAACAACACCTGCTTGGGTTCATATCCCAATAACTGCTTCGAAAATTGTTCACAATAGGCGAGCACGGCATCCGTATGCGCAATGTAGGCCGCAACTACCTGTTGTTGAAGAGCGTTGTCTCCACGCTTCCGGGCATCGGCATAGACGCCGGCAAACATCCAGTCCCACGCATCCACTGTGATAGGCGCAATTCTGTATCCACGATTGGCAAGAAAAGCTTCTGCTTCGCGCTTGGTTTGCAGATCCTTGCCCGTATCAAGATATGGATGACGGAAGTATCGGAGCTTCATGGCGTGCTGCGAAAGCAGCAGGCTGGTGACGGTCTCGCCTTGAACAACCTCGTCTTCAAAGGCCTTCAGCCCAACTCTATTCAGCGATGCATGGCTGAATGTGTGGTTCCCCAACTCAAATCCGTTTTCGGGCCACATGGCCAGAGCCTTGATCCTCTGGTCGACTTCTCCCCACTTGTAGAGCTTCCTCTCATTAACAAAGCCAACCGCTGGAACCTTTTGCTCGCGCAGCACGGACAACAACTTTGCAGTCATCTCACTCAGGCTGGCGGCGGAAAGACCGCTTGAATCTCCCGAGGGGAGATCGTCAATGGTGATGGCAATCTCTCGCTCAGGCCCGTTTGACGCCGAGCACACGGAAAGGCCCGCAATCAGCAACGCGAGCAACGGCAAAACTGACTTCATTCTCACGCGGATCATCGATCATCCTCCGGCCCTGCAGCTCTTCCTTGACGGTGTTCACAAGCAGCTACCTGATGTCTTCTATTTTTGCTTTTGTTTTCTGCAGGATTCTTTGACACTACCACGATTTAATGACGTTCGCGACCACGATCTCGCGACCGCCATCTCGAGGCAATGATCTACGGCGTGTCTCATCTCCAAGGATACTGTTCACCTTGCCACGATTTGAGACGGAACCGGCGAGGCTCACTACGCCGGTCCCGGCTTGGATCAATTGTCTAGAACACGATCTTGCCCGCGAGTTGAAGAATGCGTCCCGGGTTGGCGGAGGTCACGACACCGAAATTGGAGCTATCGACCAGGCCTGTTGGATTGTTGAATTGGGTATGGTTGAACACATTGAAAGCCTCGGCCCGCAATTGCAGTTCCTTGGACTCGTTAAACTTAAAGCTCTTGAGCAATGCCATATCGAAGTTGTTCAGGCCGGGGCCATGGAAAAATCGCCGGCGGGAATTTCCCAGTTGACCCAGATTTTCCAGGCTGAACAAGCTTGTATTGAAATAGGGCTGGCCGCTGCGAGGATTGGTGTTTCCAAGAATCTTGCCAGGCGTAAAGTTCGGCTCATCAACGCCTGCGCCGGTGAGGGACAGATTCCCATTCTCGCGGATGGAGATTGGAAGGCCGGTAGCCAGGGTGGTGATGCCGGAAACCGCCCATCCACCGAGCACCTGCCGTGCCCAAGGGCCGTTGCCAGCAAGTTTCTGAAACGGAAGTTGAATGGTGTAGCTGCCCACAAAATTGTGGGTTACATCGAAGCTGCAAAGGCCCCGGCTCACGCTCGGATTGAAGGGATTCGTGCGCTCTTCCAGGCCGGAGGAGTTATCGAGGCACTTGCTGAACGTATAACCAGCCAGGAACTCAACGGCCGCGGTGCTGTGCCGCACGCTCAATTGAAGCGAGTTGTACGTGGAGTTGGCGTCCGTCTTCTCAAACGCGTTGCTGCCAAACGCGGCGCCAAGAACGGGATTGCGCACGGTAGGCACCGCCTGCCCTGACGCGCTGACAAAAGGATTGCCAGGACCAGGGTCCATGTTGTTGGGCCCGCAAACCGGACTACCGGGCGCAACCTGAGTTGGATTGCTCAGAGAGAGGCAAAGCCCAGCATTGGCTGGATTGGACTCTACGAAGCTCACGAGGCGATGAGCCTGGGTCCCAACAAAGCTGGCGGAGACAAGAGTTTTGGCGCCAAGCTCACGCTGCAACGATAGCTCATAGTGCTCTGCATACGGCAGACGATTCTTGTGGAAAAACGAAACAGCGCCGTTGCCGGAGATGGGAAGGAACTGTGCCCAAGGAAAGGTGGTATCGGGATGGCCGGGTGAAACGTTGCCGGGAGGGAAGGTAAAGGGAAACTGCTGCGGCACGAAAGACCCGTCCGCACGATTCTGATAGGGCGCTTCAAACCGTGAAGCATTGGCACTAGAGTAAAACAGGCCGTAAGGAATGTCGCCGACTTCCTGGAATTGGGACAAATCTTCAATTGCGGTGTAGAACAACCCGTAACCGGCGCGGATGCTCGTTTTTCCCGGACCGCCCGTCAGCTTCGACAACCAGCCCTTGTCAAATCCCGGTGAGTAAGCAACGCCGAGGCGAGGGCTGAATGCGTTGTATTGCGTGGGCGCAAGCGTTGGCGGAATCCCAGGATCACCGGGAAACACGAGGCCAGTGGGAGCGCCGGGAAACACCTTCGACTGCTCACCAGGAACAATCGTGCCGATCTTATTCTGCGTGTCATACCAGGGCTGGCTGGTTTCATATCGCAGGCCATAGTTCAAAGTCAGGTTGGTCCGCGCTCTCCAGCTATCCTGAAAGAAAGCGCCGAAGTATTTGCTGCGAGAATCCAGAATTTGCTCGCTTGCCTGATTAAATCCCGCTGCGGGGGCGCCTAGCAGGAAATCGGCAAAGTCGTTTCCGGTTTCCGATCCGTCGAAAGTAAATGAACCATTTTCGCCAAAAAAGTTGCGATAGTTGATCTGGTCGTAGTGGAACTGCGCTCCGAAGCCGAGCGTATGAGTTCCGATCACCTTCATCACGTTATCTTGCCATTGGAAAGTGTTGTTGAACTGGTTGGGCGTATCAGTCGGCAGACCGAAGGCCATGCCAAGATTGCCGAAGGCGACGCTGGGAACACCCTCGAATTTTTGCAGAATGGGAGAGATGCCGCCGGGAGAGCCAAAACCCGATACAAATCCCAAGGAAGCCAGAGAGACTCCCAGGCCGCCCTGAGGCTGGAACAACAGATTGGTGGTCCGCACGTAACTGAAACGGAAATCGTTGACCGCGTTCGCTCCGAACGTCTTGGTAGCACCCAGGTTCAGCAATTGCGCCCTGCCCGTTGAAGTCGCATTAAAACCGGGAACGTTCGCTCCCGCATTGGGAAAGGGATCGCTTCGGGTAAAGGTATCGTTGAAATAGTAGGCAAAAAGCTGCCCAAAGCGAGTGTTGAAATCGACGCGAGCGCCGCCCTTATCGTCATTGAGCCTCTGGTTCAACACAGAGGTAAAGAGACCGCCGGACTGGGCGGAAAAAGACGCGGCGGCAGGGATGAAGCCAGCCTGCAGCATCTTCGACGCAACCGGCGAAAAGGCGTTTGTAGGAATGACTCCGCCTGGAAAGACGCACGTACCGGGACCGCACCCAGGGGTGAAGTATGGCTCTCCATTGGAAAATGTCCCCGCCGGAAGACCCATGCGTCCCGCAAGAGCATCGGCCCACGCCTGTCCGTTCACCGTACTTGGCGCATTCCCCAAGGTTCCGAAGATATTCGCGGCCTGGCTTTGCGTATCGTTGAAATTGCCACCTAAATTGCTCTGCGTTGGCGCTCCCACAGTCTGCGTCTGGCCGGTAATCTGCCGAGTGCCCTGATAGTCGATGAAGAAGAAAGCCTTATCGTGCTTGATCGGCCCTCCAAAAACACCGCCGAATTGGTTCTGAATAAATGTCGGCACCGTGGAGGAGAAAAAGTTGCGGGCATCGAGGTTGGTGTTGCGCAAGAACTCAAATGCGGTTCCGTGCCATTTATTCGCACCGGACTTGGTAACTACATTGACCTGACCGCCGCTGTAGTTCCCGTATTGAGCGTCAAAGTTATTCGTAATGATGCGGAACTCGGCGATAGCGTCAAGGTTGGGTACGATACCCGCGCCATTGTTCTTGCCTTCTTCGACGTTGGCGCCGTTGACCATGAAACCATTGGAGGTTTCGCGCTGCCCATTCACCGACTGGTTACCTGCATTCAGCCCGCCTGAAGGCGTGCGATCGCCAAGATCGCCAGTATTGGTTCCACCACCACCTCCCGGCGCACCGTTCACCGAGTATGCGGATGGAACCACGCCGGGCTGCAATGACAATAAATCGGTATAAGAACGGCCGTTGAGGGGAACGGAGGTAATTTTCTCGCTGTTGATGACCTCGCCCATCTGGGTATTTTGCGTTTCGACCTGCACAGCATCGCTGCGCACGGTCACTTCCTCGGTAACGGTCCCGATTTCAAGCTTCACGTCCACACGCAATGCCGAGTTCGCATCGACAACCAGGCCGGTCTGCTTGAATGCCTTAAAGCCCTGGATCTGAACCTCAACAACATAGGTTCCAATCGGAAGGACTGGAAAACTATAGAAGCCCTTATCGTCGGTCTTACCCTGACTCTTAATGCCAGTCTGCGAATTGGTGGCGACCACCGCCACGGCAGGCATGACAGCTCCGCTGGAGTCTTTGACGAAACCGGATATGCTGCCGGTAATGTCTGCCCAGACGCTCATCGTTCCTAACAAAACAATGCCCAACAACATACAAAGCGATTTCTGCCCAGTCATCATCCTCTTCACCTCAATGAAGTCCATGGTCCGCGCAATTCAAATTTTCAAAAGCTGGAAAACGATAAAGACCACTTATGAAAGCGATCTCGAAAAAGGTTCCGCGCCTCGGTCCGCCAAACCGCACTTACAGTCTGAACCAGCTCCACGCCCTTTATTCAAACGTTATAATACTCTCGAATTACGATTGCCAAGAGAAAAAGTTTTTGGTAAGTGCGCGAAGCAACCGAGGATCAAACCCCAATCGATGGATATGAAAAAACGGAAGCGAGCCGCGCCGCTTCCATCGGGAATTTCACTTAATATCCTTAACCGGTTAGATCGGTTTGCACTCCAGCGAATGAAGGCCCGCCTCAATCGGCCATCTCATCCAATGGAACAAAAACAGATTCAATGGTTGGGACTTCGGCGATCGGCAAAACGCCGCTTAAAAGAAAAGGTCTAAGAATCTGCTTATTTCTTGATGATTCCCGCGCAGCAATTCCCGATCCTGCAATGCTTAGCCATTGGAAGCGGACCACGGAAAACGCTTGTAGACTTTGTCGTTCCTGCCTGGGCGTTGTTCCGGCTAATCGTTGTTCCTGGCTATTCCTCGGCGGGCTCGCTCTTAGGCTGCTTGCGGTTGGCGGACTGCGTCTTCCGGGGCTGGGCATTACGAGGTAAAGGTCCTGCCGCCGTTCCCTCAGAAGTATTCGAAACTTTTGAGAGGAAGCTCACAAGATCGTCAAGCTCGCCTTTGCTAAGGGTAGAGCCGTAGTTCGACGGCATCAAGGACTGACTGCGATATTCCACGTTCTTCAGATCGGATTTCTGAAAGAGATGGAAAGCACCGTCCATGGTCTGCAACTGCAGAGAGAAATTGTCTTCGTTGCGAACGACGCCGCTGTAGGTTCGCTCATCGCCAGCGGTCAAGGAAGCGCTCTTCAACACATCGCGGCCTTTCCCAGGTTCAAGAATCGCCTTGCGGACCTCGTCCGGCGACTTGAACTGACCGTATTGCGAAAGCGCCGGCCCAATGAACCCGCCTTCTCCGTCGATGGTATGGCAGGAAGAGCACTGAGCCTTGCTGAAGAAAAGCACACGGCCCTTCAGAGGATCACCTGGAATTGCGCGGACTGTCTTGCGGCCCTGCAGGACATGCAGATAGTCCATGATTGCGCGAACCCTAGACTCCTCCAGAGCCGCGCGAAAGCCGGGCATGCCCGCCGATGGAATTCCATCTTCAATGATCCGAAACAACCGGCCATCGGAGATTTGCAGCGCCTTTTGGCTAGCGACCAAGTCGGGCGCTCGCCCTCCGCCGCGCCCATCCAGGCCATGGCAAGAGGCGCAATTCGCAGTAAACCATTGGCGTCCAGGAGCGTGGTCTGGGGTGTCCGCCGATCCCGTAACGCCGGAACGCCGCTGCAAATTCCATCCAGCGACCGGGACCATGCCCACAACCAACGAGATGAGGAAAACGGAAGGCAAACGGGACGAGAAGGCTTGTCCTATTTTTGAAGCTTTGTTTTTGCGATAGGACTCTTCGCCACCTATCATGCGCAAGCTTGAAATAAATCGATGAAGACGAAGACGGATATTTGCTGCCATGAGTGAACCACCAGCGTGTTATAGCGTTTTCAGCGTTACTGTATCCTGTTTACTTGCTCTCCGTGCGGCTTTTTCTTTAATCGAAAACCAGATGGAAAAGCCGCGCAGTGACCCTTGATTCCTGATCTACACTTACGCTGAAAACGCTTTAAAGTCCGAGCTTAATTTGAGGAGGATATCATGCGCCAGTTTTTTCTCTCACGTGGAAGAGGGTTTGTAGTTTCACTTGTACTACTAGCTGGTATGTCTCTAATAGCGGTATGGCATAGTTCGGCGCAGTCGTCCCAAGCTGCTCCGGTGTCCGCCCCAGATTCAACTCTATTGGAAGGATTCCGGCATGTGGAAGTGGCGTCCGTCTCGGACGCTGTAGAACAAATCGTGGGCCGCAAGATGTACATGAGCCATCAAATGCGGCCTATCTTTTCCTCTAAGTTCGCGGGCTTTGCCCTTACGGTGCAACTCAAGAAAGACGAAGGCAACAAGACCCCCGACGCGCTGAAGGGTATGCTTTCAGCGATTGACCAGGGTTCTCCCAATTCGGTTTATGTGATGGTGGTGGAGCAAGGCGTGGACATTGCCGGGATCGGCGGCCTGATGGGCACTGCTATGTCGGCTAGGAGCTTTGCGGGGGCGGTCATCGACGGCGGTGTCCGCGATGTTACCTACCTGCAAAAGATCGGCTTTCCAGTGTTCGCACGGGGCATTGTTCCTTCAACGTCCGTGGGGCATTATCGCTTTGCAGGCGCCAACATTCCCGTGGTCTGCGATGGGGTACAAGTCGCTCCTAACGATATCATCGTGGCCGATAGCGATGGAGTTGTAGTGGTTCCAAGAGCCAATGCGCAAGAAGTACTGGCTCGCTCACAGGAGTTGGACTATAAGGAGCACTCCATGTACGGAACCATCGAAAAGCTGAAATCGATTCAGCAGGCTGTGGAAAAATTCGGGCGACTCTAAAAATTCGGGTGCCTCTAGGGCGTATAGGCGCGACACCAGCTTCGAATAGAGCCCAAATCGAACTTACCCATTATTTGCATATTGCGCGGAAAGAACTTTCGGCAGATAATCGGATGCCATATTCAAACGTTTGAATACCAAGCAGTGAACCCATTGTCGCCATCCCCCAAGACTCTGCTCGCAGCTTCAGCCGCCCGGCAATTACGCTTTCGCGCGGGGCTCTTGGCGATTTTTACTCTATTTGTTTCTTCCATGTGCCTTGCGCAATCACCCGCAAGAACGGCGGCGGACCGAACTCCTTGCAAGATCGAACCGGTGAACTTCGAGGGCTGGAAGGCCCAGCAACTCTCGAACCGATGGCTCAAGCTGATTCTTGTTCCACAACTCGGAGGCCGCTTGATGCAGGTGATCTTCGGCGGCCATCCCTACCTGTTCGTAAATAAGCACTATCTTGGCCAATACCATCCGCCCTCCGAGGCCACAGCTAATCTCAACTGGTTCAACTACGGCGGCGACAAGATTTGGCCTCTGCCCGAGGGCGATCAGGATGAACGGCATTGGCCCGGCCCCATCGCTGACGCATTGGACGATGGCGAGTATGGATTCAAGATTCTCTCCGAACAGCCAACCTGCCGTGTCTTGCTGGAAGGGCCTCCCGACCCGCAAACCGGGCTGCAATATTCGCGTGAGATCGGCGTACGCTCAGACTCGCCCGAGATCTCTTTCCATGCGGTGATGAAAAACATTACGGGCCATCCGATCGAATGGTCCATGCAATCGGTCTCGCAATATGACACATCGGATGGAAAAAACGGACTGAATGGCAATCTACGGGCCTACGCTCCGGTGAATCGAAGCAGCGCCTACCCCGATGGGTACTACGCGCGTACAGGACTTGGCCACTCTCCTGCCTACTCCGTCAAGGACGATTTGTTTCTGCTGCATTGGCTCAACTTACAGAGCGAAATATGGCTCGACTCAACAGGTGGATGGTTGGCCGTGGCGGATGGCGCGAGCCGTTATGCGATGGTAGAGCGATTCAACTACCAACCGACCGCTTCCTACCCTGGCAAAGCAACAGTGATTTTTTACAGCAATGGCCCGACATTGCATGTGAACGAGAAGGGTGAGCCTTCTTTGTCAAAGGACAACCCCGACGATGCACTGCACTATCTTGAGGCTGAAATTAACAGCCCGTTGGTCAAGCTTTCGCCTGGTGAAACCTACGCGATGGACACAAAGTGGTTTCCAACGCGCATTGATGCCCCTATCACCGGCATTGAAGACGCGGGCACGATTGCTGGCCCTATCCACGTTTCGCCGGGCGCCCACGGACTGCTTCTCACGGGCTCGGCCGGGGTGTTCTTCTCTGGCAAATTGGCGCTCTATTTTTACGACCGGAATGGCATTAGGAGCAGCGTTCTGCCGCTGCAAGCTGTGGATCCCCTGGAGCCACTGAATCTGCACGAGGAGTTTCAAGTTCCGCCTTCGACTACACGAATCTCCCTCCACCTGATGGACGATGTGGGAATGGACAAGGGGTCTCTAGGTGAAGCGGTAGTTCCATCAGGAAATGGAGGATCGTAGAAAATGTCGATGCAACGAAACGCCGCTGCCTTTGCGCTCCTGCTCGGATGCCTATTGCCGGTTGGACGAGCGCAAGACGGGCCGAACGCTGCCATCTCCACCACCATCGACCTTCTTCCCGCCGACCTCGTTCAGCCCGCGGGCCAAAACTGGACCTCCTATAACGGCGACTACTCCGGACGCCGCTATACCAGCCTCGCCGAGATCAATACGGGCAATGTAGGCCGTCTTCGCGCACAGTGGGTCTTTCATCCGCCTAACTCGGCCATGATGGAGGTCACCCCCGTAGTTGTGAACGGCATCATGTTCGTAACCTCATCGAACGATGCCTTTGCCCTCGACGCTAGAACCGGCCGCATGATCTGGCACTATTCCCGCCCGGTCACCGAAGGCCTAATCGATGATGCCTCGCAGCACATCAATCGCGGTGTGGGCATCTGGCACGACAGGATCTTTCTGGAAACCGATAATGCGCACCTCCTCTGCCTTGACGCTCGATCCGGCCAGCTTCTCTGGGAGGCCGCCTATGCCGATCGCGGCAAGAACAAGAACTATGGAGCGACCAGCGCTCCGCTGGTAGTGAAAGACAAGGTGATCGTGGGAACCTCGGGTGGCGATGATGGCGTGCGCGGCTTTGTTGCGGCCTTCGACGCCCGCACTGGAAAAGAAGCTTGGCGGTTTTGGACGATCCCCGGACCGGGAGAGGTCGGAGCTGCGAGTTGGCCGGGCGAGCTTTATCTGCGCGGCGGAGGCACAACGTGGATGCCCGGAACCTACGATCCCGAACTGAATACTCTCTATTGGGGAACCAGCAATCCTGCTCCGGATTTTGACGGCACGGTCCGCCCCGGAGACGATCTCTACACCGACTGCGTGCTTGCCCTTGACCCCGATACCGGCAAGCTGAAGTGGCATTTTCAATTTACCCCGCACGATTTGTTTGACTACGACGCAACGGAAACCCCGCTACTGATCGATGCCGTGTACCAGAATGAGCCGCGCAAGCTACTGGTGGAAGCCAATCGCAACGGCTTTCTCTATGTGCTCGACAGGGTCACGGGCAAATATCTCGCAGCAACCCGCTTTGTCGAAAAATTGAATTGGGCCACGGGCATCGATCCGCAAGGGCGGCCGATTCGGACCGACGTACAGCCATCCGAAACGGGATCGCTTGCGTGCCCAGGCTTTGCCGGCGCCACCAATTGGTACTCTCCGTCCTACGATCCGGCGACTCGCACCGTCTACTTCCTCGCCTTAGAGGATTGCGCCACGTTTTTTAAACATCCCCAAAAATTTGTGGATGGAAAGACCTTCTACGCCTCAGGCGTCCGCCACCTCTCCGCGGACAAACCCAAGAAAATTCTGCTGGCGTACAGCTTGGATCGCGGAGAGTTTTTGTGGCGCTCACCGCAGGTGGGCGAAGGACATTCATGGGGCGGCACAATGGCCACTGCCGGAGGGCTTGTGTTCTTCGGAGATGATGCAGAGTCCTTCGAAGCCGTTGACGCCAAGACCGGCAAGCCGCTTTGGCACTTCAATACCGGGCAATCCTTGCACGCCTCGCCAATGAGTTATGCCGTCAACGGCAAGCAATATGTCGCTATCGCTTCAGGAAGCGACCTTTTTATTTTTGCACTACCGGAATAGATCGGTATGGATTTCTATCTATCAGAGGAGACCGAGCATGTCGTTCTTTCGCTATACCAGCAATAGCTTTACCAGAAGGCGATTTGGCCTGGGGCTGGCATCACTGCTCCCCTTGGGAATTGCCAAAACCGCACTCGCCCGCTCCACGCCTGAACAAGAGAGCGGAGCCGTCCACAAAATGAACTCCGATGGCAAGCCTGCCAGCGGTAAAGACATGATTACCCCCATCGTCGCCCACAATGGATTGATCTACGTTGCCGGGCAGGGCGCTCATGACGACCGCGATCCGAAAGAGTGGACCATCGACAGCCACACCACCAAGGTAATGGATAGCGTCAAGAAACTTGTGGAGGCCGGAGGGAGCAATGTAGACAACATCGTTCAGCTCACAGTCTTTCTGGCGAAGATCGATGACTACGACGGCATGAACAAAGTATTTAAGACGTACTTCCCGCACGGGGGACCGGCTCGCACTACGGTGGCGGTTGCCGCGCTCCCCGGAAACTCTCTCGTGGAAATCAACTGCATCGCAGCGGTAACCCATCGCTAATCGGTTTTGAAAGGAGCAGATCATGAAATTACGTTATGAGTGGAACAGGCGCACTTTTCTAGGCGGCATGAGCGCCCTTGCGGGGGCCTTCTTTACCCGTAAAATGTCCGGCTTGTCACAGCCGGGTAAAAGCTCCCTTACCGGTTTTGGACAAAGCAGTAACGTCTACGAGGAATTGGGCGTTACCACCGTGATTAATGGAGAAGGCACGATGACCATGCTCGGTGGCTCTCTGATGCGCCCCGAGGTGGAGGCCGTGATGGCCAACGCATCACATCACTTTGTCCACATGCCCGAACTGGAAGTGGCGGCGGGTAAGCGCATCGCCGAACTACTCAAGCTTCCGGAGGGATACACTACGCTGGTAACCTCGGGCGCGGCGTCCGCTATCCAAAATGGCCTCTGCGGCGTGCTTACCGGAGACAACGAAGACTTCATCCGACAACTACCGGACGTGACCGGCATGAAGTCCGAAGTCATTATTCAGAAGTCGCATCGCAATCCCTTCGACCATCAACTTCGCGCGACCGGAGTGAAGCTGGTGGAAGTTGAAACCAGGGAGGATGTGTTGCGAGCAGTCAGCCCGCGTACCGCCATGATGCACTTCAGCAACTTTGCCAACGACAACGGGCGAATCAAAGTGGATGAATGGGCGAAGCTAGCAAAGGAGCATCAGATTCCCTGCTTCAACGACGCCGCCGCCGATGTGCCGCCGGTCTCACATCTTTGGGACTATACCCGCATGGGCTATGATCTGGTGGCATTCAGTGGCGGCAAGGCCATGCGCGGCCCGCAGTGCGCCGGGATATTGATTGGGCGCAAAGACCTGGTTTCCTACGCACTCCTCAATATGTGTCCGCATGAGGATACGTTGGGGCGCAGCCAGAAGATCGGCAAAGAGGAAATCGTGGGAATGGTGAAGGCGGTGGAACTCTATCTTGCTGAAGATCAAGAGCCGCTCATTCGTGAATGGTGGGCGCGCCTGGACAGAATCTCCACTCAGATCACCAAAGTGCCCGGAGTGACCACATCATTTCATGTACCCGGCATTGCCAACCACGTTCCCCACATGAACATTAATTGGGACCCGCGCCGCATCAACCTCACGTCTCGTCAGGTTTCCGAGGCGCTGCGCAGCTCCAAGCCCGCAATCGTCCTGGGCCGCTCGGAAGAAGGGCTCTCGATGTGTTCGTTCATGCTTCAGCCGGGCGAGGACAAGATCATTGCCGAACGCTTAACGCAAATCTTTCAGGGACACTCGGCGTAACCGCCGGGTGTCGCCTTCTATAAATCAAGGAGAGCAATGCAGGGCGGCACAACGCGAATGCGCTGGTACCTGGTTTTCTGGCTGTTCGTTCTCAGCTCCGTGGCCTTTCTCGACAGGGTGAATCTTTCCATTGCGGCAGGTTCCATCGCCCGGCAATATCACCTCACCGATGTCCAGTTGGGTTGGGTCTTCAGCGCTTTCCTAATCGGGTACGCAGCCTTTCAAGCTCCCGGCGGCTGGCTTGCCGATCGGCTAGGATCACGCTACGTGCTGGCTGTGGCGGTGCTGTGGTGGGGCATATTTACCGCCCTCACGGTTGTGATCCCGCCGGAGATCGGTGGAGCGATTTTTGCTCTCGTATCTATCCGCTTTCTTCTTGGCGCTGGTGAGGCCATCATGTTTCCGGCATCCAACCAGTTCATCTCGCGGTGGATTCCCCAGAAGGAACGCGGCAAGGCCAATGGCTGGATCTTTGCCGGCGTTGGCGCAGGCTCCGGCATTGCTCCTCCTCTTGTTACGTACATCATGACCCACTATGGCTGGCAGCGGTCTTTTGAAATCTGCGCGGTGATTGGCGTAGCCGTGGGACTGGTATGGGTGCTGATGGCGCGAGATGCGCCGGAGCAGCATCCTCTGGTCAGTTCATCAGAACTGGCGCTGATTCGTTCCGGCCTGCCTACGCCGGCGAGGTCCGGTTCGTTTCCATGGAAGATTCTGAAGAACCGCGACCTGGCGGCTGTTACGCTCAGTTATTTCTGCTACGGCTATTGCGCGTGGATCTTCTTTAGCTGGTTCTACACTTATTTGGCGCGGGTACGCGGCTTAAATCTCAAAACAAGCGCGTTTTATGCCATGCTGCCGTTCCTCGCCATGGCGGCCGGGTGCGTCATCGGAGGAATTGTTAGCGACTCGCTCACCCGCACCTATGGCAAGCGCCTGGGGCGGTGCGGCCTGGCCTCGGTTGCCATTCTGGCGACTTCGGCATTTTTGCTGTTCGGATCGCGGGCCCAAAATGCGCGTGTCGCAAGCATCGTACTAGCCTGCGGCGCAGGCGCTCTCTATTTGGCTCAAAGCTCTTTTTGGTCGGTATCGGCCGATATCGGCGGCTCTTCATCAGGCTCGGTCTCCGGAATCATGAATAGTGGAGCGCAAATTGGCGGAGCCGTAACCGCGTCGCTCACGCCCGCAATTGCCAACCGCTTCGGGTGGACGGCATCTTTTGCCGTAGCCGCTGGGCTATGCGTTCTTGGCGGGCTAGCATGGATAATGGTAGATCCCGAACGCAAAGCGCCTGACGCTGGCTTGGCCATTCCTGTTGCAGCCACCCCCTCGCGGCAGAGTTCATGAAGGCAAGCAGCCTTTCCGGAGTCGGTCTGGTACTCTGATATCGCTGAACTTTCTACATGCTCGAACGAAGCAGGCCCACGGGCTTGCACCCCATCACCAATTAAGCATTCAACCATTGCATACATTTACATAAATGCTTTCAGGTCATTGAAAATTGAAAATTGAAAGCGGAGGGAGATCACCATGATTGATGTTGGACTGATTGGCTTCGGCTTTGCTGGACGCGTCTTTCACGCGCCCATCCTATCGGCAGTTCCCGGATTGCGGCTGCGAGCGATTCTTCAGCGCACCCCTCAACACGATGGCAACGATGCCGCCGATATTTATCCTGAAGCCCAGATCGTCCAAACGGTGGAAGAGCTGCTTCGCATCGACACCATCAGGCTCGTGGTTGTGGCTACGCCCAATACCTCCCACTACCCGCTGGCGAAGCAATGTCTATTGGCAGGACGCGATGTGGTGGTGGACAAGCCGTTTACCACGACTTATGCGGAAGCCGCCGAACTCGTGGAACTTGCGCGGAAGCATAACCGGCTGCTCGCGGTGTACCAAAATCTTCGATCCAACGGAGATTTTCGCACCATCCGGCAGCTTACGCAGGCAGGACGTTTCGGACGCATTGCTTCTTACGAAGCTCACTTCGACCGATTCCGCCTGCAGATGAGGCCCGGAGCCTGGCGTGAACGTCAAGAGCCCGGAAGCGGCGTCTTTTTCGACCTGGGCGTGCATCTGATCGATCAGGCATTTGTGCTGTTCGGTCTGCCAGAAGCGATCACGGCTGACATCCGTATGGAACGGAAAGAATCCATTGTCGACGACTCTTTCGACGTGACCTTGCATTACTCCAAAATGCGTGCGCTGCTGCGAGCGAGCATGATCGCCCTGGCTCCCGACGTACGCTACGTCGTGCGCGGCGAGGAAGGGGCTTATGTGAAGTACGGCACGGACCCGCAAGAAGAGGCGCTCAAACGGGGCGAGATTCCGAAAGACGATAGCTGGGGCCGTGAACCAAAAGAGAAATGGGGCGTGCTCTCAACGCCAGGGGTCTTTTCCATCTCTGCCGAAACTATCCCAACGCTGCCCGGAGATTACCGTCTCTATTACTCCAATGTGCGAGACGCAATGCTGGGCAAGTCCCCAATCGATGTCACAGGCGAACAGATGCTCAATGTGATGGCCGCCTTGGAACTTTCGGTTGCGAGCAGCCGTGAACGGCGCACGCTGGACTGGAAGAATATTGGCGGACAGAGGAACTCAAAATGAACGATCCACAGAAGAAAGAGCAGTATTCTGACGCACGAGATAAAGAGATACGCGCGGCACTGGATCAGCATTGGGCGGCATCCGATGCCAACGATTTTGAAACGGAGCACCACATCTATCGCGAGGACGCGGTGCTGGAGTATCCACAGTCTAACGAGCGCACTCGCGGCCGAGCGAACATACAGGGCCAGCGTGCCAGTCAACCGAGCAAGAAGCGCTTTACGGTGCGGCGAATCATAGGCAGCGGTGATCTTTGGGTCACCGAATTCATCCTTACATATGACGGCAAGCCATCCTACACCGTGAGCATCATGGAGTTCAGCGGCAACAAGGTGGCGCGGGAAACACAGTACTTTGCCGATCCGTTCGAGGCCCCCGCATGGCGTGGTCAATGGGTGGAACGGATGGAAACATAGTCTCGAATTGCGAAAATTCGCTACGGCTCCATCCATGCCCATTGGACCCAACAATGGGTGCAGTTCGATCCCTGCGATTGCTTATAGCGTTTTCAGCGTTACTGTATCCCGCTTGCATGCTTTCCGTGCGGCTTTCTTTTGAATGAAGAACAAGGGCAGAAAAAGCCGCGCAGAGACATTGGTTCCTGGTCTACACTTACGCTGAAAACGCTCTAGCGATTGACGAGACTCTGTAAGTGCGCGGGATACCGCTCGCCCTGCACATCAATCGCTGACACCGCATCGTGGATTTCCTTCAGGTCGCCGGCAGTCAACGATACGTTCGCCGCGCCCAGGTTCTCATCAAGGCGGTGCAGCTTTGTGGTTCCAGGGATGGGTACGATCCACGGCTTCTGCGCGAGCAGCCATGCCAGCGCAATCTGTGCCTTCGTCGATTTCTTCTGGTCGGCAACTCTTCCGAGCGCATCGACAAGGGCCTGGTTTGCTTTACGCGATTCCTCTGAGAAGCGGGGAACCATGTTGCGGAAATCTGTCTTGTCGAACTCTGTTTTGTCGGAGATTGCTCCGGTAAGAAACCCTTTTCCGAGGGGACTGAAGGGAACAAATCCGATACCGAGTTCTTCGAGTGTCGGCAGGATCTCTGACTCCGGCTCCCGCCACCACAAGGAATATTCACTCTGGAGCGCAGCTACAGGCTGGATGGCGTGCGCGCGGCGAATGTTCTTGGCTCCCGCCTCGGACATCCCAAAATGCTTTACCTTGCCCTGGCGGATCAGATCCTTAACAGTTCCGGCGACATCCTCGATCGGCACGTTGGGATCAACCCGGTGTTGATACAGGAGATCGATAACGTCGGTGCGCAGTCTCTTCAGTGCCGCCTCCGTGTGCTCGCGAATACGTTCGGGCCTGCTGTCCAGGCCTTTCGCCGGAGTGCCTTCCTTAAAACCGAATTTAGTGGCAATGATGACTCTGTTGCGGAAAGGCTCAATGGCCTCCCCAACCAATTCCTCGTTCTCATAGGGACCATAAGCCTCGGCCGTATCGAAGAACGTCACGCCGTGTTCAAACGCGGCGCGGATCAACTTGATCGCCTCTCCCCTTTCAGTGGCCGGGCCATAGCCAAAGCTCAATCCCATGCAGCCGAGTCCCAGAGCCGAGACTTCCAGCCCGCTTTTTCCCAATGTGCGCTTGTTCATTTGCCTCTCCTGTCGTGATGTTTGCCTGTATAGACAATAGTTGGCCATGACCGTGCCCGGTCACAACGAGGGATGAAAATATGCACTTGGGGTAAGGTAGTGTTGGACTGCGCCATGTCAAGGCCGTTGTTGGGAATGGTGCATTAGAGCCCGCACAATAGTTTGGCCGGGAAGCCTGGAGGCACAACGAATTGTTGCCGCCGTGAATGACGGCGAGCACGCGAAGGAGACTCTTATGTAGAAGGCTTCCTAGGCGCAAGTCCGGAAAGGAAAGCCGATGCAGGTCGTCTATGAATGTTGCGCGGGGTTGGATGTGCATAAGAAGAGTGTCTTTGCCTGTGCGATTACGTTGGGAAAGGACAGAAAGAAGAAGCGTGAAGTTCGCAGTTTTGGAACCATGACCGTGGACCTGCTGCATCTGGCAGACTGGCTGCGGGAGCGTCATGTGACCCAGGTGGCGATGGAAGCAACGGGGGTGTATTGGCGACCCGTGTGGGCGGTGCTGGAGGGGCAGTTGGAACTGCTGCTGGTCAATCCGCAGCACATCCAGGCGGTGCCTGGGCGCAAGACAGATACCAAGGACTGCGAATGGATCGCTGAGTTACTGCAGCACGGACTGTTGCGTGGGAGTTTTGTACCTCCTACGGAAATCCAGGACCTGCGCGACCTAACCCGCTACCGGGTGGAGTTGCGGGAGGCGCAAAACAAAGTGGCCAACCGCATCCAGAAGATGCTGGAGCAGTGCAATATTAAGCTAGGTTCGGTAGCTTCCAATGTTTTGGGGGTCTCGGGTCAACATATGATTGAAGCCATTATTGCAGGAGAGGGCGACCCGGTGCGCTTGGCTGAATTATCGCAAAAAAGGCTGCGGGGAAAGATCCCACAACTGCGATTGGCCCTGGAGGGGCGAGTCCGGGAGCACCATCGTTTTCTACTGCGGGAGTACATGGACGAGTGGAAGGCGCTGGAGCAACGGATTGTGCGGACCGAGGCGGAAATCGACCAGCACATCGTCCCTTTTGAGTATGCGGTCACGTTGTGGGAAACCATTCCCGGTGTGGATCATGTGACCGCGTGCAATCTGGTGGCGGAAATCGGGGTAGATATGACCCGGTTCCCCACGGCCCAACACTTGGCCTCTTGGGCGGGGTTGTGCCCCGGCAACCACGAAAGCGCGGGCAAGCGATTGTCGGGGGCCACGCGCAAGGGCAACAAATGGTTGCGACGAACGCTCTGCCAAGCAGCTTGGGCAGTGACCCGCAAGAAGGACTGTTATCTCTCGGCCCAGTTCCGGCGCTTGGCAGCCAGGCGGGGGATGAAACGGGCAGTGATGGCCGTGGCTCACACGCTGTTGGTGATCGCTTATACGATGCTTAAGACCGGGCACCCCTATCACGAGTTGGGTGGCGACTATCTGGAGCAAGTGAACAAAGACCGACTCCAGCGATACTTCGTCAAACGGTTACAGAAACTCGGTCTTACCGTGACAGTGACGCCTGCGGCCTGATTTGAATTTTCGAAGGAG
>DATGIO010000093.1:0-6127 GCA_035295685.1 Candidatus Angelobacter sp. | reverse complement strand
TTCCGGTTAGAGTGAAGGCTCCCGTGGCCGGGTTGTAGATCTCTGCGGTGTTGAGGCTGAATGAAGTGCTGTTGCTGCCACCTACTACCAGTACGGTTCCGTTCTGTAACATCGTTGCCGTATGCCCCGTGCGAGCAACGTTCATGCTTCCGGTGTTCGTAAAGGTTCCTGTCGAGGGATTGAACAATTCCGCGCTGCTGAATTGGGTCTGGTTGTTCCCTCCGGCGACCAGCACCAGTCCGCTCGGCAACAAGGCCAGCGCCGCCCTTGCCCTCGCCGTATTCAAGGTTCCAGTCAAGGAGAACGTTCCCGTAGACGGGTTGTAGACCTCCGCGCTATTGAGCACCGCGACCGTGTTTGTGCCGCCTACGATCAACGCGTTACCGTTTTGAAGGAGGATCGCGGAAGCCGCGCGGCGGGCCGCCTTCAAGTCGCCTGTGCCGATGAATGTTCCATTGCTATAGAGTTCCGCGCTCGCGAGGTCGTTGCCCGTACTGCTGTCGCGGCCACCTGCGATCAGGACAGTACCGTTCGAAAGGGCGGTCGCCGTATGATCGTCGCGGGCGATGGTCATATTCGCCGTGGTGAATCTTCCGGTTGCGGGATTATAGATCTCGGCCATGTTCGAACTGAGGTTGGTGCCGATAGTGCCGCCGCTGATCAACACAGAACCGTTGGATAGAAGCGTGGCCCTGTGGTCGGTAAGCGTGGTTCCCAGGCCTCCTGTGGGCGCCCAGCTTCCTGCGACTGAAACCGGCGTAGGCGTAGGTGTCGGCGTATGGATCGGTATTGGGGTGGGCGTGGGTCGCACTGGACAGGGAGGAGTCAGGCATTGTTGTATGTTGCCGGTTTGCCCGGCGGGCTTGATCTGGCCGTTACAGATTTGTGCGGATAGAGCCAGTGCGAATGCGAACATTGCGATTTTTTTCAAAAGAGTATCCCTCGTAGTCAAATAAAGGGCCCAACAGCATCCTGCCTCGATCGGTCCGGCCCTGGATGGGACATGGGGCTTCCATTTGCAGGATTGGTGCAAAGACAAGGAGAATCTTTGCTCATGGGCAGACAACGCCCACCTTGATCGTGCGCTCGATGTTCAAGAGGCCTTGATTGGCGGAAAGTATTATTAACAGACAGCTTCTGAGGAAGCAAGCAATTTACAGCTGAACATCTAGTTGTAGGGAAGAGTTAACTACCTGCCCACCAAGCGACCAATGAGGCGGAATCTAGAATGTCCAACAACGAACGAGCTTGGTGATCATTTTGTTCGCAAATGAACAATAGCCAAAGAATGTTCGTAAATGAACACTGAAACAGGATGTTATTGAAATGTTTGTTAATCGAGTCGAATGCCGGGATACCAACCGCTCTTTGCCAGAAAAGCCTTTGGGTCGTTCATCTGCAGAATCTCGCGAAACGCCTGCCTCTTGTCCGCCGCATGTTGGTAATATGCCTTGGTGATGCGGTATCCAACCCAATAGCCGAGGTCGCCTTGTTTGTCCAGGGTGCCGTTATAGAGCCATTGCGAAAGATCGGTCTTGCCTTCGTCGGCGACGAATGCAGACTCGATTTCCTTTTCGTGACTCTTCGCACGCGCTTTCAAGCCAGGGCCGGAGACGCCGCCCGAAATAAGTTCGGCGGTGAACTCCGCTGCGCCTTCAATTAATGAGCCTTCCAGTACGGTCGGGTGAGGATCGTCGACAAGGGCGCGTGCCTGCTGTACGTGGGCATATTCGTGAACGATCACGTGTACAAAACGATCCTCTACGTCGGAATCAAAATACTTGATCGCGCAAAGGGCCTCAAGCCCGATCTGGACTCCGGTAACAGGGCTTCCTACGCCCACAGGCTTGCTGCGGCCAACTGCGATCGTAACGGGAGGAAATTTGGCTTCCGGATAGATTTGGGCGAGCCGCTGGAATGCCTCTTGGAGGCGCTCGCGTACTCGAGGCAACACGGCCATGCAGCGCTTGGCTTCAGAATAAACTTCGGGCCGCTTATTCAATGCTTCGGCAATAGCGCTGCCTGTAACATTTCGCAGCTTCGCCAACTCGTGCAGCCCGGCCGATCCTGGATCGATGTAGTCGCGTTGTAGCTGCTCGGCGGTCGGTCGCCCTCCTGCCGCGTCATAGACCTTATAAAATCGTGCGACATCTTCAATGTGAATCTCCGGACCATGCTCAGATTCATGAGGTTTTGTATCGCCATGATTTACAGGGGCAGAAGGGAAGAGAGAGATGAGGAAAGCGGCAGCCGCAGCAATGATTGACTTGGGGAAAACAGCCATTTTGGAATGATATCCATTTCTTCGGGTTAAGTTCGAAACCCTCACAAACCAAGGCCTAGCGTCAATCGATGTGTCTCCTTTGGAAACCTCATCAGGGGTCCTCCACATTTTTAAGCTTGATAGCTTTGGGGAAGATTAGCTCCCGGCGCATGACTCTGAGATAGACTTAAGCATTCGTTCGTGCTGACAGCTACAAAGTAGTTATCCGCCATCGCTATGGCAACGTAAGTGGTGTTGCTCGGTTGCTTGTGCATCGAGGTGCAAAATATGGGATGGGCAACGAAATATATCGAGCAATTAATGCAAGGCAATCAAGTTCAATTCCGTCCACGCGGGGATAGCATGAGTGGAAAGGTGGAAAGCGGCCAATTGGTAACCGTTGAACCTGTGTTGCACAGGGATATCAAAGTGGGCAGCATTGTGTTGTGCAAGGTAAACGGAGCGCAGTATCTGCACTTGGTCAAAGCGATCTCGGGAGACCGAATTCAAATCGGGAATAACCGTGGCCGTATCAACGGATGGACGAATCGTCGAAATATCTTTGGCTTGGTTACCAAAATTACCGATTGAGCTTCGCGTTTCCTCGCTTGCTTCTCGCCCGCTCTCGTGTTGGGTAAGTCCCTGCTCAGGGGGCACTGACGTGATTACTAAAGTGCAATTTGGCGCATAAGCCGCGAGGCACGCAGCCATATTGTGGGCGGATTTCTATTAAGAAAAGGGAGTTGGTGTCCGGCTGCATGGAATCCTGTGATGGTTTCAAGGGATTCATCCATTTGGCTTGTTTTGGCGTTCCGGGTTAAGATGATGGACGTTTGAGTTCCTTCACGATACAAGCCGCTACCGGATTGACGCGTGGGCCAGGCTTCACCTGAGCATCCCCTGTCTAAAACGCCCGTGCGTCGTTTGAGCAATCCATTTGCATCGCCTTCACCGTACTGAGAAAGAACCCATCGTGAAAGATGGGAAGATGAAACATGGGGCTACATCGCTTGGTGTTTTCATGCGGTACTAGCCGGACAAAGGGCTCTGCACGAAACCGTGGCTTCAATATCTGTTGTTGGGCATTGGGCGCGGAAGGTTCCTAATTGTTTCTTTAATTTGAAAACTTGAAGATTTGAGGATTTGAAAGGAGCATCATGAAAGCACTCTTGTTTGTCGCATTGACTCTGTCCGCGGCTGGGCTTCTCGCGCTCTCCACCGACACGCCATCACTCCCTAGCGTGGGCAGCAACGCCCCTGCATTCACTTTGCCCAGCCAGGAAGGTGCGCAAGTTTCTCTCAATCAATTTAAGGGCAAATGGGTCGTTCTTTATTTCTATCCCAAAGACTTTACCTCAGGCTGTACGATGGAGGCCCACAATTTCCAGCGCGATCTGGACAAATACACGCAAAAAGACGCGGTGATTCTGGGTGTTAGCGTGGATACGGTAGATTCCCACAAGAGCTTTTGCACCAAAGAGGCGTTGAATTTCAAACTCCTCGCCGATGCCAATCACGAGATTGTTCAGAAGTATGGCTCGAGCATGGAATATAACGGGGCAATTTACGCGGCTCGCAATACGTTCTTGATCGATCCGGCGGGCGTAATCAAAAAGGTATACCTCAAGGTCAATCCACAGAACCATAGCGAGCAAGTGCTGGCTGACTTGGCTCAACTGCAAGGGAAATAGCGGCTGCCGCATATTTGCTGTTCCCGCAAGAAAAAGGGCGGGGCTGGACTAACGTTGCAAGACCAGCCCGCCTGATCAAAAGCTCTTGCCCCTTGGAGCGGGAGGCAGCTCGTACAACAGCGAATCTTTGGGTTAGCAAGTCTCGGGTTTAGCAAATCTTTGGTTTAGCAAACCCATGGCACGCCAAGCGGGTGGGCCGGGTCGTTGGCGACGATCCAAGCGGTAGCTTCTGCGTGTGTGCCAAACGGTCCCGCAAGCCTTTGGGCAGTCGCATCCGGAAGATTGGCCCCAGCGATAGAATACCAACACAAAGAGTGCCCCGGGCTTGTGGGGTGCAGCTTGCTGTGCTTGTAGACGAACATAGGTCCTTCCTAATGACCCTTCGATGCGGGCCTGACGGCGCATGTTGTACCCTAACAATCTGTGGCGAAACAGATAAAAATGCGCGTAAGCCCGCCCCCAGTACGTGTAACCAGCCCTACATACTTTTCCCTTGTGCTTTTGGCTCGTGTAAGTTGAGCCCGCGTGTCTCCGGCAAAAGCAGCGTTGCGAGAATGAAAATCAGGTACGCGGCCATCGCGAAGATCGCAATTGCGTGACCTAGCGACATTGTTGTACTCAAGAAGCCGACCAGGGTTGGAAACAGCGCACCCACACCACGCCCCAAGTTGTACGAGAAGCCCTGGCCGGAGCCGCGTACATGGTTAGGGAACAACTCCGTGAAAAACGATCCAATCGGGCCGAACGAGCCGGACGCGCAAAATCCAAGAGGGAAGCCTAGCAGCAACATGATCCCCTTTCCGGCCGGCACATACATGTACACGACTACGGCCACGAAAGAGCAGGCGGCGAAAAGGATGAGGGTTTTCTTGCGGCCAAGCAGATCGGCGAGATGGCCGCTCATAATATAGCCAGCGAATGAGCCGGTGATGATCACGAGTAGATACCCTCCCGTATTCGCAACGGAAAGCCCACGGGTTTCCCTCAGATAGGTGGGCAACCAGGTTGTGATGGCGTAATAGCCTCCTTGTGCGCCGATCGCCATGAGCGAGGTCAATGCTGTGACCCTAAGTAGAGCGGGGCTAAAGATCTCTAGGAAGCGACTCTGTCCAGTGGTTGATACGGCGTGGCGCGTGTTGTTGAAGATCTCGGGTTCGGGAACATGCTTGCGGATGTAGAAGACCAGCCCGGCAGGCAAGATGCCGATCCAAAACATGGCCCGCCAAGCGAGCGAAGCGGGAAGGAACAAAAACAGGACCGTGTAGAAGATCGCAGCCATACCCCAACCAACCGCCCATCCGCCTTGCACAGTTGCCACGGCCCTCCCTCGATACTCAGCGCGGATGACTTCGCCTATCAGCACAGCCCCCACGGCCCACTCGCCGCCGAAACCTAGCCCCTGCAGGCATCGAGCCACCAGCATTTGCCAGAAAGAGTTTGTAAAGCCACAAAAAAAAGTTGCTGTCGCAAACCACAGAATCGTGATTCGGAGGATGTAGGAGCGTCCGAAGCGGTCTGACAGCAAGCCGGCCAGCCAACCTCCGACGGAAGAGACAAGCAATGCAGCCGTGCCCAGCAAGCCCGCCTCGCTTTTGCTCATATTCCAGGCGGTGATCAAACTAGGAATCACAAAGCTGAAGACCATGGCGTCCATTCCGTCAAGAGCCCATCCTCCAAACGTAGCCTGTAAGGTGCTGCGCTCCTGGGTATTGAGTTGGAATATCCATGCGCGCTCGCGAACCATAACGGTGCTCATTGCTTGCCTCCCGTGGCACGTGTGGCCTGATCGCCTTGCAAAACAATGTCGATTGCGGCTTGGTTGCTTGAGATGATTGGTATTCCTAATTGCTTTTGCAAGGCAGGGATCGCTTCAATGGCCCGCCAGTTGGTGCACGAAAGAAAGATGCAATCGGGATCTACCCCGGAAATCTGGGACTTTACGAATTGAATAATCTCTGCCGGTGTAACCCGGCCGATTTCTACATTGGCGATAATGCCCATGCCTGCCGTTTTCACCGAAGAAAAGCCGGCTTCGTTTAGGCAGCGGCCTATGCTGTCGGTCAGGTCTTTTACGTAAGGTGTGAACACTGCGAGCTTTACCGGGCGTATGGCTTGCAAGCGTCTCAATACAGCATCGAGCACGGTAACAACATTCGTCGTTGCCCCGCTTCCC
>DATGIO010000092.1:0-8666 GCA_035295685.1 Candidatus Angelobacter sp. | reverse complement strand
TTTCTGCCCAGGAAACTCCAAGTCGCCACCTTCTCCTTAGGGACGACCATTGGATTGTTTCCTTACTATCTAGCATGACCGCCGTCCTGCGGCTGCATTACCGGCGTCATAACTGAAAGAACCCAGCCGTTATTCCTTCTTTACAAAAGAAACATACGCTCTGCCCGGGCCGCGAATACTCAATTGACGGTTCAACGTAACCCGGTGTCACTGGAATATTTTGATGCGAGAACCGGGACGGGGTTGCGAAGTTTACTTGTGCCGGAATGCTGCAGGAACAACGGACGGTAGCTTTGCAGGAGATGAATGTTTCTTAACGTCGGGTTGTCGACAGGCTTGAGATCTTCTATGTCGCTAGAGCGTTTTTCAGAATAAATGTAAGCAGAAATGGAGATCACTGCGCAGCTTTCCGGCGAAGCCAAACAGGAGTTTTGGCAACAAGAAATTCTTGGCCACAAATGCAAGAAGGGTTCTTACAGTATTCCGTAAAGTGTTTGTTAACAAGGCGGGGTTTTAGTGCCGGTTTTAGCGAATGTGCCCCCACGCTAGACGGCATCATGTTGCTCATGGCCGGGAGTGCAATTGCGTAGCCGTACTTTGCGCCTTCTGGGGCAATACCGACACAAAAAAACTCGCGGAGATTCTCTCCGCGAGTTCGATAAAGAATGGAATTGGTTACTTGCTTGCCGACGACACCTCTTGCCATATCTTGCGGTGGTGGGTTTCCGGCAGGAAGAGCGATCCGATAATGAACGTGATGCCCGCCACAGTCATCGGATACCATAACCCTGCATAAAGGTTACCTGTGACCGCACAACTATAGAGTCCGATAAGAGGCAATAGTCCGCCAAAGATGCCGTTTCCGATGTGATACGGGAGCGAGAGCGAGGTGTAGCGTATTTTGGCCGGAAACGCTTCGACAAGGTAGGCCGCAATCGGCGCGTAGACCATACACACAAAAATCACCTGGATGAAAATAAGCAAAGTGAGCAGCGGCAGGTTGGCGTTCGTGGCTTCCTTGGCGGGAACCAGCGGTCCTCTGTCGGCGGGATTTTCTGCGTTGGGATTGGCCCGTGTCTGCGAAATCAGCGTGATCGCCCCGGTTACTTTATTCTTGGTCGATGTAAAGGTTTCAATGTTGTTGCCTGCGGCCTTCTGCATGGCCCCGTAGATGGGATAGTACGCGAGTACAGCGAGCAGGCAGCCCGCCATCATGATCTTCTTGCGCCCAATCTTATCGGAAAGCGCCCCAAAAACCACGAAGAACGGCATTCCGGCCAGTAGAGCGACCGCCATCACGACCTTGGCGGTGGGGCCGCTAAGTTTCAGAATCGTTTCCAGGTAGAAATTGGCGTAGAACTGCCCTGTATACCACACCACGCCTTGCCCGGCGGTTGCTCCAAAGAGAGAGATTAGAACGAGTTTGAGGTTGTCCCATTTGGCAAAGGCCTCGGTGAGGGGCTTGGTCGAGGTCATGCCCGAACTCTTGATCTGCTCGAAAATCGGCGACTCTCTCATCTTTAACCGGATATAGAGGGAGACGGCAACCAGGAAGAAAGAGATCAGGAAGGGAATGCGCCAGCCATATCGGTCGAAATCTGCTGCCGACATCCTATTCTGGGTCACCAGTGTCACCAGCAGGGAGACCAGCAATCCAAGGGTCGCCGTGATCTGAATGAAGCTGGTGTAAAACCCGCGCTTATTGTCAGGCACATGCTCGGCCACGTAGATTGCGGCGCCGCCATATTCGCCGCCCAGGGCCAGGCCCTGCAGGATGCGTATCGCGATCAAGCTGATTGGTACGATCCACCCCGCTTGTGCGAACGTGGGCAAGAGTCCGATGACAAAAGTCGCTCCTCCCATGATGACCAGCGTTACCAGGAAGGCATATTTGCGGCCCACCTTGTCGCCGATTCTGCCGAAAAACAGAGCGCCAAAGGGACGCACTACAAATCCCGCAGCCAGCGTGGAGTAATAGGCAATCAGGGTAAACAGGTCGTTGCCCTTGGGATAGAACTTGCCTGAGAGAACCGTCGCCAGGCTTGCGAAGATATAAAAATCGTACCACTCGATCATGGTTCCCACAGCCGAGGCCATGAGGACGAACCATATTTTTGCCGGTGGAAGGACTTCAGGCTCTCTTGCCATTGCTGCAGCTCCCCCTTTGCTTGTGTCGGGCATAAATGCTCTCTCCTGGGAACAGGTCGGGCCAAGCACAGCCTGCCTGTGGATTTTGTGGCGCGCGTTTGCGTGTTCCAAGCACGTTGCGGGGAGGATTATACGAGAGAATGTCAAGATTCGAGCGCCAATTGGCAAAGGATAGCAACCGGCCAAAGCCGTATTCAATGGGAAGGGTATTGAGTCATAGAAATTTAAGATTCTTAATTACCGCGTTCACAGAGAAACGGCTTACCCGCAACACGAAAAAGCTAGTCCTCAACGGGAAAGTGGGTGCCCCATCCTTTGCGTAGAGCGCGCTCTTGGTCTTCGCGCTCGAAGCAAAGGGTGGGTTTCGACAATGCCATTGTTTCGGAATCCCAAAGATGTTTTCTTTGCGAACACCAAACCACGTTCCTTACGACGCCCCAGTAATCTTTCGCACAAGGCGCATGATCGGATCGTAGTACTCGTCTACAACCCGCTCCTTGAGCGGGATAATCGCGTTGTCGGTAATGTGAATGTCTTCCGGGCAAACCTCGGTGCAGCACTTGGTGATGTTGCAATAGCCGATTCCCAATTCTTCCTTGAGCGCTTTGGTCCTGGATGCGCCATCGAGAGGATGCATCTCCAGGCCAGCCACGCGCACAAAGAACCTTGGGCCGCCAAACTCCTCCTTCTTGTGGTGATCGCGTAGCACATGGCAAACGTTTTGGCACAGGAAGCACTCGATGCACTTGCGGAATTCCTGCACGCGGTCAACGTCTTCCTGCTGCATCTTCCACTGCACATCCTTTTTGGGCGTGAACGGCTGGATCTTCTTGTTGACCTGATAGTTCCATGAGACGTCGGTAACCAGATCTTTGATCACAGGAAAGCTCTTGATCGGATAGACGGTAATCGGCTTATCGTGAGGAAGAGAGTCGATGCGGGTCTTGCACGTAAGCCGGGGGCGTCCGTTCACCTCAGCGGAGCACGAACCGCACTTGGCGGCTTTGCAATTCCAGCGCACCGCTAGATCCGGCTCAAGATGTCCTTGAATATAGTGCAGCGCATCCAGCACGACCATTCCCGGCGCGATCGGGACCGAATACTGCTTCGCCTGCCCGCCTTCCTTGTTGCCCCGAAAAACCTCTAAAGTTACATCCGCCATTTTTCCTCCGTTTGGTCTTCCCGGTTCTTATTGATGGTCTCTTCCTGCGATTCCTCGTTACTTGTCTTCGTCCAAGATTTGCTGCAACTCCGGCGGCAATTCCTTCGTGGGAACCTGGCGAATATTGACGTTGTCGCCGTCGCGGGAAACCACGTTGTTTTGCTTGCCCCATATCTTGTCGTCCAGAGCGGGGAAGTCGAGGCGGCTGTGTGCCCCCCGGCTTTCCTGGCGCAGCACTGCGCTGCGTGTCACAATTTCTGCTATGGTGAGCATGGAGCGCATATCGCGGGAAAGGTGCCATCCGGGGTTAAACAAGCGTGAGCCTTCCACACGCATGCGCGTGGCCCGCTGTTTGAGCTTGTCCAACTCCACAACGGCTTTCTTCAGATCCTCTTCCACGCGAAAGATTCCGACTAGATTCTGCATGGTCTCCTGAAGGTCGCGGTGGATGGCGTAAGGATTTTCGCCGTCTTTGCGCTCAAAAGGCTCCAGCATGGCCCGTTCCGCATCGGCAATCTGGTCGTCGTGAACCGCGCCCGCGGATGCCTTGTTGGCATAGGCTGCAGCTGCCATTCCCGCTCTGCGTCCGAAGACCAGCAAGTCGGAGAGCGAGTTGCCGCCGAGCCGGTTAGCGCCGTGAAGTCCGGCCGCCGCCTCTCCTGCGGCGAACAAGCCGGGCAAAGACGCCTGGGCTGTTTCGGCCTCCACGCGGATGCCGCCCATGCAATAGTGGCAGGTAGGCCCTACCTCCATCGGCTGCTTGGTAATGTCGATGTCGGCAAACTCCTTGAACTGGTGGTACATGCTGGGGAGCTTGCTCTTTACGTACTCGGCCGGCTTGTGGGAGATGTCAAGATACGCGCCGCCGTGCTCGCTGCCACGGCCTTCACGAACCTCCGTATAAATGGAGCGGGCCACCACATCGCGGGTGGAAAGCTCCATGCGCTTTGGATCGTACTTTTCCATAAAGCGCTCGCCGTTCTTGTTGCGAAGAATGCCGCCTTCGCCGCGCACGGCTTCGGTCACGAGGATTCCTTGAACGCCCGGCGGCCAGACCATTCCTGTCGGGTGGAATTGGACAAACTCCATGTCCTGCAACTCTGCGCCGGCCTCGTAGGCCAAGGCCATTCCGTCGGCCGTGTACTCCCACGAGTTGGAGGTAATCCGATACATCTTGCCGATGCCGCCGCTCGCGATCACCACGGCTTTAGCTTTCAGAACGACAAAGCGGCCGCTCTCGCGCCAGTATCCGAAAGCTCCCACAATGCGGTTGCCGTCGGTCAGCAGCTTCACGATCGTGCATTCCATGAATACGTCGAAACCCAAGCTTACGCCGCGATCCTGAAGGGTGCGGATCATCTCCAGTCCGGTGCGGTCGCCGACGTGACAAAGGCGCTTGTAAGTGTGTCCGCCAAAGGCGCGCTGCAGAATCTCTCCGTCGGAGGTGCGGTCGAAGATCGCGCCCCACTGCTCAAGTTCGCGGACCCGGTCAGGGGCTTCCTGCGCATGGAGTTGCGCCATGCGCCAGTTGTTCAGGAACTTGCCGCCGCGCATCGTATCGCGGAAGTGGGTGCGCCAGCTGTCGGCTTTGTCGACGTTGGACATGGCGGCTGCGACTCCGCCTTCCGCCATGACCGTGTGGGCCTTGCCCAGCAGTGACTTGGAGACGACTGCCACCTTTGCGCCATGGGCGAGCGCTTCAATTGCGGCGCGCAGGCCCGCTCCTCCGGCGCCGATGACAAGGACATCATGCTCGTGGGTTTCGTATTTAGTGTTCACAGTATTCTCAGGTCCTTGATTGCGCCGCTGGATACCAGGCGGATATAAACGTCGGTCAGGGCCACCGTGAAGAGGCTGATCCAGGCCCACAGCATGTGCCGTTCATTCAGAAAGCTAATGCGCTTCCAGGCTCCGTGGCGCTGGCGCGTGGCTGCTGTGCAAGAGAAGCAGTCCAGCTTTCCTCCAACCAGATGCCGGAAAGAGTGGCAGGAAAAGGTGTACAGCGAGAGGAAGACGATGTTGACGAGCATGACAATGCTGCCCACTCCAATGCCAAAGTGGCCGCCATTCCAGTTGAAAAAGGCTAGGAAAACGTCGTACCAGAGAGCGGCCAGGAAAAGCACGGCAAGATAAAAAGCGAAGCGGTGCAGGTTCTGCAGAATGAACGGAAACCGCGTCTCGCCGCTATAGCTCTTGCGTGGCTCGCCGACGGCGCAAGATGGCGGGTCCATGAAAAAGGCCCGGTAATAAGCCTTGCGGTAGTAGTAGCAGGTGGCTCGGAACGACAGCGGTCCGCCAAGAATTAGGATTGCTGGCGACACCCGCCAGTTGAAAATCGTCCAGTTCACATTGAATAAAGGAGAATAGAACGGGGAAAGATACGGCCCCCATTGATAGAACTGGTTCTCAAAAGCCCTTAGCGTCGCGTAGAGTCCGAACCCACCAAGAACGACGATGACAGGAAGAATCTCCATCCACCATGCGTCCCGGCGGCGCGTGCTGCCGAATCCTTCTTGCAGAATGGGGAGCGGTGTGTCTGCCAAGCCTCACCTCCGAAATTTGCAATAGTACATACAAGGCCGGTTTTTTTCCAGCATGCCGGCCTTTGCCAATAGGGGTAGAAAATCATTTTGCGTGTTCCCGCGGTTTGCAATAGGTACATCGCGGGCGGCCAGCTTGCGGTCGGCGGACTGAATTTCACGCGGCCAAAACTCGGCGCGCCGCTGTGGCGAGTCCCAATATGGCACCGCAAAAGCCCCATGGCTTCGCGGCAAGAACAGCCGACACGCCCGTCAAATGCGAAGCAGGTATACGCGAAACGTTGCGCTGGTGGGAAAAGGAGATTGACTGGCTAAGGTATCGGATTGAAAGGAGTGTGCAATAGAAATAGAGATTGGAGATAGAGATGAGCGTCTCATGTTGTGGGAGCCGATACGCCCTTTCGTGTGGCTCCGGCAACCCTGAACGGCTCGTCGACTTCTCTGGACGATTCCTCGGTCCCTTGGATCGATCCTAGGTTGCTTGATTTTTGGGTTGCTTGATTTTGCAGGCCCCGCATTCCTTCCGCCGGAGCCTGCTTTTCCCGCAGAGCTTGAACTTGCTTTTCCCGCTATCTTTGGCTTGTTGCTTTTAGCCGTTGTCTCGCCCGATTTTGCCAGCCTTGCAGGCTACTGTTTGGGAACCTCAAAGCGATAACCGGTGCCCCGTACGGTTTTGAGGTATTGCGGCTTTTCCGGGTTGGTCTCGATTTTCTCGCGCAGCTTGCGGACATATACATCCACCGAGCGCGGACTTACAAACGTTGTGTCGCGCCACACTGCATCGAGAAGTTGATCGCGGGTAAAGACGCGGCCGGGGTGCTGCGCGAGGTAATGGAGCAAACGGAACTCGGTTGCGGTGGTGACCGCCGAGTTGCCGCGTACGTTCAGCGTCATGGCGGCGGTGTCGATCTGCAGATCGCCGGCATTGATGACGTCCGGCGGCAGTGGATTTTCGCAGCGGCGAAGCACGGCCTTCACTCTTGCCACCAGTTCACGGGGGCTGAAGGGCTTGGTAATGTAGTCGTCCGCTCCCATCTCCAGGCCCAGAATGCGGTCTACCTCTGTAGTCTTCGCGGTAAGAAAGATGATGGGCGTCATGGAAAGCAGCGCTCCCGCCTGCCGAATCTGGCGGCATAGTTCCAGGCCGTCTCCGCCGGGAACCATGATGTCGAGAAGGAAAAGACATGGGCGGTCTTTTTGAGCGTCCATGAGTACGCCGCTGGTAGTAGGAAATGACCGCACGCGATAACCTGCGGCCTCCAGGTTGTGGCGTACAAGACGTGAAATATCCACGTCGTCTTCCACAACAAATATCCTGTAGTTATTCATATCTCCGGCAGTTCTCATTGCTTTTGCGCGGACGCGGCCTCGTCCTCAAGTTTTGCAGCGATTTTGAATGTTTCTTTGATGGAAGCGAACTCCATCAACCCTGAGCGCGGAATCCCCGGCACTTGTTCTTTCTTAGAAAGGAGCTTACAGAGACAATGTTAAAAGAAGATAAAAAGCAACTTGTACAAGCCCTGTTGAAATTACGCCGGTAATTATGTTTTCAGCCTGTAAGAAAGAATCAAGATGGCTGTGTAGCTTTTCCGCCAAAGCCCTCTTGCAAGACCCTGATTGAAATTGGGTCGTTTCGCGATATTTTGGCGAAAATACTGGGGCTAAAAATATTGGGTGGAAATATGAGGGGGCGAAAATAGACGTGGACGGGAATTGTTCGTACATTCCAGCTTGCGTGTTTTCAGAGAAAGCAAAAATGTGAATGTGCGCGGTGTCGAAGAGTGTCGAAGAGATCGATCCGGCCACCTGAGTCACCAACGGATCGAATTGGCGCCCGAGCTATCGCTGCAAGGGCAGAACCAACTTCTGCCCTTGCCAGGAAATTACCCGCAAAGCACAAAGCCCGAAGGTGGAGAGTAGAAAGATGGAGAAGTGCGGGAGTAAAGGAATAATCCCGTAACGCTCCAGCTTTTCTACTTCATCAAAGCTGGTATGAGCCTGGCTGGAGCCGGCGAAGTTCTTTCGGTCCGTGGTTGAACCTTCGTGCAGGTTGTTTCGCCCACCAGGGTAGGGGCCTTCCCATCCTCACGTTTAAAGAAATAGCTGCGCATCGTATAGCAAACGCCATAAGGCTGACGTAACGCGAACTGCTGTGTCTTAGGGCTGGCTTTAGGCTCCGCCGTTGGCACTTCAGGGCTGTTCTGTGGCGAGACCAGATTCAAGAGTAGGATGAGTCCGAACGGAAGCATGGCGCAATCCCTCCCTGGCCTTTATTATAGGATATTCATGGACAGAGCTGGCCAGGGGTTCCCAACCTCGTTAACCACCTGGGCTGGCGTAAGCTGGGGAACTCTCCCCGGCTCCAACTCCTATTTGCATCTTTTATAGGGCTGGCGTAATCTTTACGCGTGTCCTGTGAAGCCAAGGACCGTTCTCCAATTTTCTCCGCTATTGCCCGGAATAGTAGCACGCCCAGTAATCGCGGCAACTGTCCACCGTTTTTCCCACCCCAAAAGAAGGAATTATGAAGAATATCTATGTAGGTAATCTCGATTACAACGTCACAGAGCAGGAGCTTCGGGAAAAGTTTGAGGCATTCGGACAGGTAGATAACGTCACGATTCTTCGTGACCGCGACACTGGCCAGCCCCGCGGCTTTGGTTTTGTGGAAATGGCAAACGACGAAGAAGCTGATAAGGCAATTATCGGCACCAACAACGCTCCGCTAGGCGGACGCAATATCAACGTGAATGAGGCCCGGCCCAAGGCCGAGCGTGCCGGCGGCGGATTCAATCGTGGCGGCGGTGGCGGACGCG
>DATGIO010000091.1:0-2635 GCA_035295685.1 Candidatus Angelobacter sp. | reverse complement strand
TCGAGTTGTCGCGATTGTCGCCCATTACAAACAGCTTGCCTTCCGGCACAATGGTTGGCCCCCAGCTTTCCAAAGGATTGTGTACTGGCGCGTGATGCACCGCGTATGGCTCCTTTACCGGCTGAAAGTTCACGTACAGCACGCCATTCTTAATTTCCAACCGGTCGCCGCCGAGAGCCATAACACGCTTGAGGAAAGTTTCCGTAACATCTTTAGGGTAGCGGAAAACGATAATGTCACCGCGATGGATGGTCTTGAGCACAGGCAGGCGCCAGTGGACCAGCGGGATCTCCGGTCCATAAAGCAGCTTGTCCATAAACAGATGATCGCCCACCAGAATAGTGCCTTCCATGGACGCCGTTGGCACCACTGAAGCTTCGCCCACAAAGATACGCATTCCCAGAACGATGGCCGCCAGAACAACCAAACGCCGCGTGGAAAGCCGCAGGCGTCGTCGAATGCCGCTGGTGCGGCGTGAATCTGACTCAGCGCGTGCGGCATCGGTGGTCGCCGCTACACGTGAGTCATCGGTCGAGACGCGTGAACCATCGGTTGGGACGTGTGAGCCATTGGCAAGACAGCCGATCGCCGGGGTGGCCAGTTCATGTCCTATTGTGGCCGGAGTTTCTGGTGCGGCGGCTCGATCGCAGAGTTCAAATGAAAGCATATAGACGAAGGGGAAATGAATATTCTTGGCTGCAAATTACTGAGCCACAATCAGGTGAACACCTGCTGTTGGCGAACAATCGGCCATGGACTTATGGAGTTTCCCTGGAACAAAGTCTACGGCATCTCCTTTTTGTGGCAAGTTTCGTGGCCACGTCAGTTATCAGGAAATCACGCGTTCACGAAATCGAATGTCGGGAATCGGAGCGGTTCTGCTGCAAGAGGACGCTGGTTTCTCCGCATTAAGGCGGCGATACTCTGCTATAATCGAGGCCTACCAATGACCGTCCGCCTGGATGGTCCATGTCGGGGAGTGGCTCAGCCTGGTAGAGCACCTGGTTCGGGACCAGGGGGTCGGAGGTTCAAATCCTCTCTCCCCGACCAATCTTTTCAATAACTTAAAATCGATTTCTGGTATGCCATCTACATCGATGTAGACGATTTTGTGACGGTGGCGCTTCGTTGGGAGAAAATTACGGCTCGATCGTGGCGACAACGGCCTCTGGTTGTCGATCAACCGGATCATCTCCGATACGCACTCTAAAATTGTGGTGCAAGAAAAAGCCCGATATCTTGCTCATATCTTCGATGAACAGAGTAAGCCCTTCGGCAGAAAAGATATCTTTTCCTTTCCAGATCGGTTTTGAAGAGCGTAAATTCTCTGGGAAGAACGCATGTGCCAAGCCGTTGCGTAGAGCGTTAAGCGCCTCAATATCCGCAGCAACTCGCTTGGGCACCTTCGTTACTGCTTTGACGAGCCTTAATTTTTCCGGGACGCTGAGGACTTCCAGGATGTAGTGGTTAAACGTGCTGAATTTTTTAGTCTTCCAAAGCGAATAGCGCAACTGAAGCCGCTGAGTTAAACCTCATGCCTAATTCGATTTTTGCTTTCCCTGTGACTCAATGTTCAAAAAGATCTCTCCGCTGGGCTTCTCTTGCTGCTTCAATGACTTGGCTCGCCGCATTCTCGACCACGAGTTCACCGCCACCAGAATTACGCAAATCGATACAAAGAGAATCACCGGCGGGTGAAATCGTGGATTAAGCATGAGAACTATCAATACAGCTACTACCACAAGGGTAATGATCATCACGACGGGATGAGGAGTAGCGATCGGATGTAAATGTGATCTGGATAACGGCATAACTCAACCTCCAAAGGCAATCATAGTCCAATATCGCATTTGTACTGACTGCCAGCGGCGCTCTGGCCCCTGGCAGCCGCTCCGTATGGATTCACCTTCTTCCCTCAGCTACAGCCTGGGGTTGGTGGCGGGCAGTTCAAGATGCACTTGGCATACTGCTGCGCCACAACAAGCTCGCAGATTGCGCCGGCAATAGGACTGACAGCGAAATATGCAGCGCAAATGGCCCCGAAATATAGGCCCAGTCGATCGCAATTGCTCATGCAAGTATCATGAGCGTCCGTCAGCATTAAGAAAGGCTTGTCCGACAGCTCCCAGGATTTCCCTGCCGCCGCACATGCCGAGTTCGCCGCACAGCGGCCATCTTGTCGTAGAAGTGTGAGGACATCAGGATTATCTTCTTTGATAGCATCCTGCAGATCCTGAATATTCTGGAGAATCACTTTCTGGGTCTGAGTATCATGGTCCCTGGTACGAGTATTGGATGCGTCCCTCCGCTTCCAGTCGCCGATCGCGCTTTCAAGGTCCTTCGCGATATTCTGACATTTTAAAGACTTACAGAATTGTTTCGCATCGGATACTGCTTTGGCTGTCATTTCGACCAGTTTGCCTAGTTTCTCCGGGGGGATTACTTGTTGGGCCTCCGCCGGTGGGAGTTGCAGCTTTTTGGTAGGGGCGGGCACTTCAGGCCGATTCGACAATGAAAGATCTTCTGCTTTCACTTGGAGGACGGGTCCATCCGCGGCCGGAATTGGTTTTTGTACGTAGAACAAAGTTGCGCCATTCCCGCCTACAAGCCTGGCAACCTGCCTGACATTTTCTCC
>DATGIO010000090.1:0-11459 GCA_035295685.1 Candidatus Angelobacter sp. | reverse complement strand
CGCTTTCACCCCGGTGTCATCCGGCGCCGCTGGAGACTTGCGGATGCGTTGCCGATTTCAATCGGGCGACCGAGCGCCTCACGGTGTGGCTGACCTCGCAAGCGCCCCATGCTCACCGCACGCTCTTTGCTCTGGTGGGTGGCATTCCCGAGAACAATATCCGCGTCATCTCGCCCGACATCGGCGGCGGTTTCGGAAACAAGGTTCCGATTTATCCAGGTTATGTGTGTGCGGTGGTGGCCTCGCTCACGCTCGGCGTGCCGGTCAAATGGATGGAGACTCGCTCGGAGAACTTGCAATCCACAGGATTCGCCCGCGACTATCACATGACCGCTGAAATTGCCTCCGATAAGAACGGCAAAATGACGGCCTTGCGCGTCAAGACACTCGCGGATCACGGTGCGTTTAACGCCGCTGCTCAGCCCACCAAGTTTCCGGCGGGGTTGTTTAGCATCTGCACCGGCTCCTACGATTTGTCGAATGCCTTCTGTGAAGTTGATGGCGTGTACACCAACAAAGCGCCAGGAGGCATTGCCTACCGTTGCTCCTTCCGCGTGACCGAAGCCGCTTACCTGATTGAGAGGGTTGTCGATGTTCTTGCCGCCGAGTTGAAAATGGACCCGGTTGAGCTTCGGCGCAAGAATTTTATTCCACCGGCGGCTTTCCCCTACAAATCTGCCCTCGGATGGACCTATGACAGCGGCGATTACGACGCTGCCATGACCAAGGCTCTGAACAAAGTCAGTTACGATGAGCTTCGCAAGGAGCAAGCGGAGAAGCGCAAAAAGGGCGAACTGATGGGCATCGGCATCTCCAGCTTCACGGAAATCGTTGGGGCCGGTCCGGCGAAAACCTTTGACATTGCCGGTATCAAGATGTTCGATAGCTGCGAGATTCGCATCCATCCGACCGGCAAAGCCATCTGCCGCATGGGAACCAAGAGCCAGGGCCAGGGACACGAGACTACCTACGCGCAAATCGTGGCGCAGGAGCTTGGCATCCCCGCAAAAGACATAACCGTGGAGGAAGGCGATACCGACACCGCTCCCTATGGCCTCGGCACGTATGCCAGCCGGAGTACGCCGACATCCGGCGCGGCTGCTGCGCTTGCCGCTCGAAAGATTCGCGATAAAGCCAGGAAGATTGCCGCTTTTCTCTTGGAAGCCAGCGAGCAGGATCTTGAATGGGAGCCTGGGAAGTTCTTTGTGAAGGGTGCCCCTGGAAAGTTCAAGACGATTCAGGACGTTGCTTTTGCTGCTTATACGAACCACCCCGACGGAATGGAAGCGGGCCTGGAGGCTGTGAATTACTACGATCCACCCAACCTTACCTTCCCATTTGGGACTTATATCTGCGTCGTCGATATCGATAAGGGTACGGGAGAGAGCAAAGTACGGAGGTTTGTGGCCGTCGACGACTGCGGCAACATCATCAATCCCATGATTGTGGAAGGCCAGATTCACGGAGGCCTCACCGAAGGTCTTGCGATTGCATTCATGCAGCTCATCGACTATGACGAAAACGGCAATATCCAGGGGGGCACCTTCATGGACTACCTGATTCCTACTGCCGTGGAGACTCCCAAGTGGGAAACCGATAATACTTGCACGCCTTCTCCCCACCATCCATTTGGAGCGAAGGGTGTCGGAGAGTCGCCCAACGTCGGTTCTCCGGCCGCCTTTGTCAACGCCGTGGTTGATGCTCTTTCACATCTTGGTGTTAAGCATATCGATATGCCCGTGACTCCATGGAAGGTTTGGAACATTCTTAAAGAAAAAGGTATTGCAAACTAACTGATCTTGAAATCGATAGATTGGATTGCCAGGGGACACCCTTTAAGTGTCCCCTTCACTTTTTTCTGGGAATTACAAATGTCATCGACTTGCAGGCCGTTAACCCCTTCCATGTGCTGCAGGGAAAGAGGGCATGACCTTCCGTGAAAGAGATTTTGCCGATGTAGCCGCACGATTCCTGCTCGAACCTCATCAGAGAAGTGTGGAGGCCATGCGCATACTATGGCAATCAACATGGGTAGAACGTTCAAGATCCAGGAGCCTATTGAAAAGGTCTGGCAGTTTTTAAGCGATCCATCGATTACTGCAATTTGCGTCCCTGGAGCGCAGATTACGGAGCAGCTAGACGGTCATACCTACAAAGGCTGTATAAACGTCAAGATCGGCCCAACCTCTACCAACTACAAGGGCGAAATCCGTGTTGTGGGAATCGATGAGCGCAACTACGAAATAGAAATCGCAGGCAAAGGGCAGGACACAAGGGGAAAAGGCAGCGCATCTTTGGTCATGAAAGGTAGGTTGCGCGCGTTGTCCGATGGTAGCACCGAAGTTGCCGGTACCGCCGAGATCACTGTGGTTGGTCTCCTCGCTCAAATGGGATCGCGAGTATTCAGCGACATCGCAAATTTCATGTTTGCTGAATTCACACGGAACTTCCAGCGGCAAGTCCGGCAATACCAGTCACCGTCGAAAGCTAGGGCAATACCGGCCTGAAGTCTCCAACCGTTTTCGATCTGATACCTGATCCATTGCCAGCATTCATAAAAGCCAATCTGCATTGCGTGATCGCCAACGATCGATCGCCGTCTTTTCTTTGATATGCCTCGAATCTCCGCCCGCGGCTTGAATCGGCGGGGGCGAAGGCCGGTGTGAGTTTTCCCAATGGTTGAGATAGGAAGCCGAAATGGGAAGATCTTGCATCCCTCCCAAGCGCTTATCGATCGGAAATTGCGGACAATTTACCGAAAAGAATCCCGTTGATTCAGCTTTAATTCTGCGCTAATGTTACCTTAACAATTTCTAACTCAATAGGGTAGATTGGGTAGCATTGTTGTCCCAAAACAGAACACCCTTAAAGAGTGCAGGCTCCTTTTATTTTTGAAAGCTTCGCATAAGGCCCCTTAACAATTCTTTTACCGACAACAAAAACAGCGAGCTGGTATCATGCCGATCAAGTTTGAAAGAGCGTTTCGTACACACGAGTCCATTGACAACGTGTGGGAGTTCCTAAGCGACCCGAAGAAGGTAGCCTCGTGTGTGCCGGGCGCCAAAATCACGCAGCAGATCGATGATCGCACCTATTTGGGGCAGATCAACGTAAAGCTGGGTCCTACATCGGTGGGCTTTAATGGCAAGGTTCAGGTGTCGCGCATCGACCACCGCCAACACGAGATCGAGATTACGGCAAAAGGCCAGGACGATAAAGGCAAAGGCAGCGCCACCATGGTGATGATGGCGAAGCTCCGGGCTTTGCCCGGTGGCGGAACCGAAGTGGTCGGCAATTCGGAAATGAATGTAATCGGTCTTCTTGCCCAGCTAGGTTCCCGTGTGGTCAGTGAAATCTCGATTTATATGTTCAATGAGTTCACAAAGAATGTGCAGGAGCAGCTGAAGCAGTTAAAATACACCTCGAATTCCGAGCCTGCGTACTAGCGCGCAGCCATGGAGTGCAATGGCCTGCCGGGCGCTTTGCAATCGGAGTGCATTTCTGGATTAAGGGACCAGTAAGCAAGATCCATGGCGATAAAAATCGAAAAGACCTTTCAGATCAATCAGCCCATCGATAAAGTTTGGAATTTTTTGCGAGACCCGCGCAAGGTCGTGGTCTGTGTTTCCGGGGCGGAAATTACTGAACAGACCGGCACGGACGCCTATAAGGGCGCAATCAAAGTAAAAGTTGGGCCAAGCCTCACGGAGTACAAGGGCGAAGTTCAGGTGCTTCGTATCGATGATGCTGCGCGCGAGATAGAGATCGCCGGTAAGGGGCAGGACGTGAGAGGCAAGGGCAGCGCCTCGATGAAGATGACCGGCAAACTCCGTGCACTGCCGGATGGAAGCACCGAGGTGGCTAGCACCTCCGAGATTACCGTGGTCGGCATTCTCGCGCAGATGGGTGCCCGCGTCATTTCTGAAGTCTCAAATATCCTGTTCGCCGACTTCATCAAGAATTTTCAACAGCATTTGATGGCGGAGGCCTCTCCAGCGGATGTTGGCGAAGACTCGAATAGAGCGGACTCGGGCAATGATCGGCAGAGCAATGGTCGGCAGGGCAATGATCGCCCGAAGGTTCCCCCATCTGCGGCCAAGCCCATCAGTGGAATCTCATTGGCGTTCGCGGCGCTCTGGGCAAGCCTGTCGCGGCTATTCAGTGCTCCCAATCGATGATAACGAAGGGAATGATGAACGTAACTCATTGATGGTAAAGGCCGTACCATCGCACTTGTGAATTTGTTTTTCTCCAAAAGCCCCCGAAAATCAATGCGTAATCAATGAGGAATGAGCGGGAGCAGCCGGCCGCCTGGTTTCTGCACACGAGGCGCAGCCAGGACTTTTGATAGCCTTTTAGGCTGCTTAGGTCGTTTATACTCCTCCGCGAATCTTATGGGCCTTCCATCGCTTTCTCCCGCCAAGACCATTGCGGACGTCAACTCGATTGTCGAAGGTTTTGAGCGTCTTGGGTACGTTATCGACCGGGCTCTAGCCACTGCCATTTTCCTGGTCGTCAAAATGGGCAAGCCCATCTTGCTGGAAGGCCACGCTGGGCTGGGTAAGACCGAGGTAGCCAAGGTACTGTCGTCTTTCCTGGGAACGCGCCTGATTCGCCTGCAATGCTATGAGGGCCTGGATATTAACTCCGCCGTTTACGAATGGAATTATCAAAAGCAATTACTGGCCATCAAGATTCAGGAGAACAGCGACAGGAGCGTCGAAGAGAAAGAGAAGCATATCTTCAGCCGCGACTTCCTTCTGGAACGGCCGCTGCTACGCTCAATTCTGGATCAGGACGCTTCTCCTGTGCTGCTGGTGGACGAGATCGATCGCGCTGACGAGGCCTTTGAGGCGTTCCTATTGGAACTCTTGTCCGATTTTCAGATCAGCATTCCTGAACTAGGAACCATTGCGGCTCGGCACCTCCCCCTGGTGGTGCTTACCTCGAACCGCAACCGGGAGTTGAGTGACGCCCTTAAGCGCCGCTGCCTCTATCACTGGATCGACTATCCGGATCTAGAGAAAGAGCTCAAGATTATTCAGGCCAAGGTTCCGGAGATGGAAGAAGACCTTCGGAAGCAGATGGTAGGATTCGTGCAAAAGATGCGCCAGCTAAAGCTCTCGAAAGCGCCAGGAGTAGCCGAAACTCTTGACTGGGCGCGGGCGCTTCTTTCACTCGGCAGGCGGGAACTTGACGCCGCGGCTATCGAGGAAACTCTTGGGTGCCTTTCAAAATCGGTTGAGGACACGGCGAGAATCCATTCCGAAGGAATTGACAAGATTTTGACACAAGCTGTAAGTCGCTGAAATCGGATTTGCTAGAATTCGGGCAGTGCTCAAGATACCAGCTAGAGCTTGGCTTCTGTCCCTGGTCTCCGGGGGCGTGCAAGTCCTCATTTTTCCCAAGCCCTCATTGTATTTTCTCTGTTGGATTGCGCTCGTGCCTCTTCTTTACGCTTTGCTCAGAGGCCGGTGCGGAGAAGGGCAACTGCTGGATGTTGAAGGGCGATCCTTGAGGCCCTTTACCTTGTGGCAGGGATTTTTGCTTGCGTGGTTTTGCGGCATTGTCTGGTACTTCGGAACCTGCTATTGGATCTTCAATGTAATGAACCTCTACGGCAACCTGGATGCCGTAGTTGCAGCCCTTATCATGGTGGCGTTTTGCCTCCTGATGGGCTTGCATCACGGCTTATTTGGGATGCTCGTGGTGCTTATGGCGCGCCGATCCATACTGGGCAACCGTCGCCCGCTTTTACTGGCGCCTTTTTTTTGGGTGGCGATTGAACTTCTGCGCGACCGCGGAATCGGCGATCCCTGGAATCCTTTGGGAAATTCCCAGGTCGGCAATATTCCCTTCGGACGAATCGCCGAGTTTACCGGTGTTTACGGCCTTTCCTTTGCGATCGTTCTGGTCAACGCTGCGTTTACCGCGGGCCTGCTGCTCTATGGCAAGCGTCGTATCAACCTGTTGATTTCGGCTGCCGCCGCCGCGGTGGCGCTGCAAATGGGCATCCTCGCAAAACCTCCGCAAATTCCCGCTACAAATTCGGCGGTGCTGTTGCAGCAGAATGTCGCTCTGGACGAAAACTGGACTCCGGAGTTTTTCGATCGCACCGTGGCGGAGTTTGTGCAGAGAAGTATGGACGCCGTGCCGCAAGATAAAGCCCAAGATAAAGTTCAAGATAAAGATAAGGTCGGCGGTAACGCGTTGATTGTCTGGCCGGAGTCTCCGACGCCATTTTCTTTTTCCGATCCTAAGCTACGGCATTGGTTGTCGGAAATGGCAAAGGCAGGTAGCGCCTATTTGATTGTCGGCGGGACGGCAACTACGGAGCCACAGGGTCCACAAGCACAGGGCCAGCCGCTCAATTCTGCCCTGGTAGTCGATCCACGCGGAACGGCGATCGGCAGGTACGACAAAATCCATCTGGTGCCTTTTGGGGAATACGTCCCTTTTCAGAACCTTCTTTTCTTTGCGAATAAGCTTACCCGCGAGGTTGGAAATTTCGCGCAAGGGACGGAGCGAAGAGTCTTCGATATAGGCGGAATCAAGACCGGCGTTTTCATCTGCTATGAATCCGTGTTTTCCGATGAAGTCCGGCAGTTCGCCGCGAACGGAGCACAGCTATTCGTCAACATCTCCAACGATGGCTGGTACGGCGAAACCAGCGCTCCGTTTCAGCACCTCGACATGACCCGGATGCGGGCTGTGGAGAACCATCGCTGGATTCTGCTTTCTACCAACAGCGGAAATACAGTGGCGATCGATCCCTTGGGCAGGGTCGTGGCGCAGGTGCCAAGAAACGTGAGGACCGTGCTGACCGCCCCTTACGCCGCCGAAACTGAGGTTACCTTCTATAGCCGCCACGGCGATATTTTCGCCTGGATATGTGTGGTAATCTCATGTATAGCGCTGTTTGTGCGAACGCGAATCTCCGCGAGCGGCTTGTTAGAAGCACGCTCCACCTGAAAAGAACTAAGAGTCATGGTTGAAGAATTAGAACGCGAATACGCTCCCATACGCAATAAAGTCCACGACCTGCGGAGCTATCTTTGACGCTGCAACCCTGCGCGCCCAGCTAGGGGAAATTGAGAAGACAATCGCAGATCCCAATCTCTGGTCCGACCCGGAAAAGTCTCAACGCCTGATGCGCGAGCGCAGGCGGCTTGAAGAAGCGATTGGCAAAGATGCCGATCTTGCCCGTCGCGAGCAGGATATTTCCGCCTACTTCGATCTGGCGCGTGAAGGCGAGGCGGTCACCGACGATCTTCGCCGGGAAATCGACGACCTTCGTGAAGTCACCGAAAAGATGGAAACCCAGACGCTGCTATCTGGCGAAAACGATGCGCGAAACGCCATCGTGACGATTCATCCCGGCGCCGGAGGGACTGAATCCCAGGATTGGGCGGAGATGCTCATGCGAATGTATCTACGTTGGGCTGAGCGCCAGGGATTTGCCGCCGATCTGAACGAGTATCAGGCTGCCGAAGAGGCGGGGATCAAGTCGGCGACCTTTACGGTCACAGGCGACTATGCCTACGGGCTGCTGGCCAGTGAAATTGGTGTTCACCGGCTGGTTCGAATCTCTCCCTTCGACCAGGCCAAGCGGCGGCACACCTCGTTTGCCAGTGTATTTGTCTCGCCCGAAATCGACGAGTCGATCCAGATTGACATCAAGCCGGAAGACCTGCGGGTGGATACCTACCGTTCAGGAGGCAAGGGTGGTCAGCACGTAAACACCACGGATTCCGCCGTCCGCATTACGCATATCCCAACGGGAATCGTGGTGGCTTGCCAGAACGAGCGGTCGCAGCACAAGAATCGCGACCGGGCCATGAAGATTCTCCGGTCCAAGCTTTACGACTTTGAGCTGGAAAAAAAGAAAGAGGTTTCGAAGAAGCTGGAAGACTCCAAGCTGGACATAGATTTTGGCTCTCAAATTCGCTCCTATGTTCTGCATCCCTACCGGATGGCGAAAGATCACCGCACCAAGACGGAAGTTGGGGACGTGGATCGTGTTTTAGATGGCGATCTCAAGCCCTTTATTCGCGCCTATCTGCTGGCTCGGCGGAGCCAGAACTAAGCGGAAACCGGAATGTCCCAGATCTTCGACCTGATCAAAAAAAATGCGGTGCCGGTCGAGATTTTGCGCTCCGCCGCCAAAGGCGCCCTTTCTGTGCCCCCGGCGGAGATGCTTGAGATTCTGGTCTATCTCACGGGCAATACGGTCTTTGGCCGCCAGGCAGAGATGTCTTTGGCAGGCTGGGACGTGACGTCGGCTGCCTCTGTGCTTTCCGGTGACTCGGCTTCTCATGAAGTGCTGAATTACTTTTGGGCTCCGGAAAATCGCAGGCCCGCGCTTCTATCGGTACTGGTGGAAAACCCTCGTATTCCGATGGCTGCCTTACTGGAGCTTGCGCGGAGCGCGTCCCGCGAAGTTGTAGCTCTCATGTTGGCGAGTCCCCGCGTCAGAGAGAATAGGCCTGTATTGCAGGCCCTCCTTGGCAATCCCAGGCTCGCACCTGCGGAACTGCAACAAATCCATGTAGAGCTTGGAGGTGGAGAACAGCTCTCTGCTGGGACCGTTGCTCCCGTCGTCGCGGACGATGCAGAAGCCGAAGCCGCCCATGAGCTTTGGCAGAGGGAGCATGCGGAAGAAATTACAGCGGAAGCAGGGAAGCAATTTGAACTCACCATTGCCCCCGAAGAGTCCGAAACCGTTCCTGTTGTGGCTCCGTCAGGCGCCGGTCTGGCCGCCAAGGCGCTGGCACAGCCGGTGGAGGAAGAAAAGGAACGGCTCACGATTCTTCAACGGATCACGAAGATGAATGCCGCGGAGCGGGTCAAAGCCGCGTTCATTGGGACGAAGGAGGAGCGTGCATTGTTGATCCGGGATGGCTCCAGGGTAGTTCAAAATGCAGTGCTGGCTTCCCCGAAAGTGAGCGACGCTGAGGTGGAAGGTTTTGCCTCCGCAAAAAATGTTGCGGAGAATGTGTTGAGGGAAATCGCGCGCAAACGCAGATTTCTGAAGAACTATTCTATTGTTCGCAATCTGGTGAACAATCCCAAATGCCCGCTGGATATTTCTCTTACCTTGATGAAGAACCTGCTGGTCGGCGAGCTCAAAACCTTGCGTACGAACAAGAATGTGCCGGATACAGTCCGGCAGGTAGCCGCCAAGCTTTATAAGCAGAAGTTCGCCCCTCCGGGGGAGCGAAGCGAGTAGAGGAGGGCAATCGCATGAAAGAAATGTTGACCGTTTGAGCCGTCTCGAAACTTATCTCACGGCTAGCGTGTTCATTTGGCTCCTCGATAAATCAGGTCGGCGATGAAGCTGGCGCAACTGTGGAAGAGGGGCCATTTATGGCCCCGTCAAGCGCGCCCAATAAAGAGGCTCTCCAAGAGTTTTTCATGCGATTGCCCTGGCGAAGCGAGTAGAGGAAAAGATTCACTTTCCCTTTAGCCTTCTCATACAATGCTTTGTATATGGCCTCCAATCCTGTTCTTTCCGATGAAATAAGCGAGCTTCTCCAGCGAGTCAAGACCATTGCGGTAGTTGGCCTGTCCGATAGCCCGTTGCGGCCCAGCTACGGAGTGTCAGCCTATCTCCAGCAGCATGGTTATCGAATTATCCCAGTGAATCCCTCGATCAAAGGTGCACTTGGCGAGAAAGCGGTTGCCACCCTGTCGGACATCCGGGAAAAAATTGACTTGGTCGATATCTTCCGGCGCTCTGAGTTTGTCCCGGAGGTAGTGGAAGAAGCGATTCAATTGCGTATCCCCGCGATATGGATGCAAGAAGGAGTTATCCATGAACAGGCCGCGGAGAAGGCACGCAAGGCGGGAATTCTGGTGGTGATGGATCGCTGCATCCTGAAAGAGCATAGGAAACGATTTGCATGAACAGCGCCTCCGGCGACGCTCCGCGACGGTATCCCTGGTACGTGCGCTTGTTTCTCTGGACCCTGATTCATACGTTGTATCGCATCAAGGTGCTGGGCCGGGAGAACGTCCCCAAAGAAGGCGGCGCTCTTTTTGTCTCCAATCACATGTCGTTCGTGGATGTTCTCCTGCTGATTGCCTCGACCGACCGGCCCATCCGCTTTCTGATGTTCAAGGCGTTTTACGACCTCCCATGGCTAAAGCCTTTTGCGAGAATGACCGGAGCGATACCGATTTCTTCGGAACTTCGTCCCCGTGACATGATCCGCTCTTTGCGGACGGCCAGCGACGCTCTTCGCAATGGCGAGATTGTCTGTATCTTTGCCGAAGGCCAAATTACCCGCACAGGGCAGTTGCTGCCTTTTCGGAGGGGCATGGAACGCATCATGAAGGGGGTGGATGCGCCGGTGGTCCCAGTGGGTCTTCACGGCGTGTGGGGCAGCGTTTTCAGCTTCGAGCGTAATCGCTTTCTTTGGAAGATACCCCGCCGGATTCCATATCCGGTAACGGTTAGTTTTGGTGCTTGGCTTCCGGCTACGGCAACCGCCGTTGAAGTGCGGTGCGCCGTTCAGGAATTACAGACGGCCGCGTTTCAGATCGACCGCAATCCGAAACGGACTTTGGACCGGGCCTTCGTTCGCTGCGCCCGCCGGAATCCGCTGCGCTTCGCCGGGGCCGACGCCCGCGTGCCCAAGATCAGTTTCGGAGGCGTGCTCGTCAAGTCTATTTTTGTGGCGCGCCGCCTGCGGCCACTTTGGAAAGAGCAGGAGATGGTAGGCATTTTGCTGCCTCCTTCGGTTGGCGGCGCTTTGGTGAACTATGCGGCAACGCTTCTCGGCCGCGTAGCGGTGAACCTGAATTACACGGCGAACAACGAGGTTTTAGCCTCTTGTGCCCAGCAGTGCGGCCTGCAGACTGTCGTCACATCCAAAGCCTTTCTTGAGCGTTTTCCCAAAATGGAGATCCCTGGACGAGCCTTGCTTCTCGAAGATGAGCTTGCCAATCCACGCCTTCTGGAAAAGCTGACCGCTTTCGCATTCGCGTGGCTGCTTCCATACAGGCTGCTCAAGAAAGCTCTGTCTGCGCCCATACACACCGACGACGATCTTGCCACGGTGATTTTTTCGAGCGGTAGCACCGGCGATCCAAAAGGGGTGATGCTCACCCACTACAACATACTTTCCAACATCCGGCAGGTAACACAGGTGTTCATGCTGGATGGGCGAGACAAGATTCTCGGCATCCTGCCCTTCTTCCATTCGTTTGGATTCATGGGAGCGCTCTGGATGCCCGCCGTGCATGGCATAGGAGCGGTTTTTCACCCCAACCCCCTCGATGCAAAGTCGATTGGCGAGCTGGTGGACCGCTACCGCGTCACGCTGCTGATCGCTACTCCGACTTTCCTGCAAACCTACATGAAGCGCTGCTCGCCCGAGCACTTTGGCAGCTTGCAGTATGTGATTGTTGGAGCGGAGAAACTTCCGGAGCGCCTGTCGCTGGCGTTTGAGGACACG
>DATGIO010000089.1:0-20056 GCA_035295685.1 Candidatus Angelobacter sp. | reverse complement strand
CACTAACGATCAATTGCGCTACGACGTAACCTTGCAAGTGGGGCAAGTGACGCAGGAAATTCAGGTGACGACAAGCATCATGCATGTTGAAACAGCGAACACGCAGTTGGGCGATGTCATCAAGAGCAGAAGCATGGAAGCGCTGCCGCTGAATGGTCGGCAGTATACGGACTTGCTGGGGCTTCAGCCGGGAGTAGTCCCGGTGGACTCCGCCCCTGGCAAATCCAATACCTTTGATAGTACGGAACAGGGCAATGTTTCCATCAGTGGGCAGCGAGAGACGGCAAACGGGTTTCTGGTGAACGGCGCCGTCGTCGACAATGCCCTCAATAATGGGGCAACGGTCATTCCCAATCTTGATTCCATCGACGAGTTCCGCGTTCTCACGGCGGATTTCGACGCGGAATATGGCAATTACAGCGGCGGGATGGTAAGCGTCGTAACGAAATCTGGTACCAATGAGTGGCACGGGGATGCATTTGAATTTCTACGCAACAGCGGGATGGACTCCCGGAACTTTTATGAATACGACCAGACGAATCCCGTAACTGGCCAGGAAATTCCGGGCTCTGCGCGTGGCACGCTGAGAAGAAATCAGTTTGGTGGCACACTCGGCGGGCCTATCAAGCATGACAAGATATTCTTTTTCGCGGATTACCAGGGCACTCGGCAGTCGCAAGGGGTTCCAAGCGGATTAATCCTTGTACCCACCATGGCGGAACGGAACGGCGACTTCTCATCTGTCGCCCCAACGCTATTCACGGGGACGGTAAGTGGCCCTTATTTTGCGAGTCTTCTCTCTCAGGAACTTGGTTATCCAGTCACTGCTGCCGAGCCTTACTACGCGCCAGGATGTGTTTCCTCATCACAATGTGTTTTCCCGAACGGAATCATTCCACAATCCGTTTTCACAGCTCCTTCCAAGGCCCTTCTGAAGTACATCCCGCTGCCAAACGAAGGTCCTTACTTCGTCAGTTCGGCCAACGATCAGCACACGCGCGATGACCTTGGAAGTTTTCGAATCGACGGGAACAGCAACCGGTGGGGGATGCTTTCGGCCTATTACTTCATCGACGACATTTTCCAACTGGTGCCCTTTGGTACAAACAATACCCCGGGATTTCCGACCCTCAATGGCGGCCGTTCGCAGCTTATTACTCTGGGTGACACCAAATCTTTCGGGGCGACGGCATTAAACGAACTGCACCTCAGTTGGAACCGCTATGTTTTTCATAACAATGCGCCAGCCAGTAATTTTGGTGTTCCACTCAGCCAATACGGTTTTCCGCAGAGTGTTCCCGGCGCCATTGTTCCCGCCAACTCCCAATTCTCGGGCGTCCCCAGCATTGGCTTCAACAATTTTTCAATCGGCTTGACCGGGGTGGCCTATAATCGCTACGAAGACTCGCCGTCCATACTGGATAATTTTTCCAAGGTTCTTGGCAAGCATACGGTGAAGGCCGGAGGAGAATATACTTTCAACGATTTTTATGAGCCCATGCCGCTGGTGGGAGGCAATGGGTTCATCAGTTTCTCGGGAACAGAAACGGGAAGCGATTTTGCCGACTACCTGATTGGCGCGCCAACTTCCTTTGTCCAGGAAGGTGGCTTCTGGTACGATAACCGCCGCAATTACGTGGGGTTGTACGGCCAAGATAGCTGGAGGGCAAGGCCAGACGTAACGCTGAACTATGGGTTACGCTACGAAGTCTTTCAGCCTTGGTATGAGAAGCACAACCAGTTGAGCACATTCGCGCTTGGGGCCCAATCCAAGGTCTACCCTGGCGCTCCGTCTGGCTACGTCTTCCCTGGCGATCAAGTCGCTGGCTTCGGAACCATTCCTAACACAATCTCCCGCACTCCTCTCAACAATTTTGCGCCCCGATTGGGGATTGCCTATTCACCTTCCGGAGCGGGCAAGGGTCCGCTCGGCTGGCTGACTGGCGGGCCGGGAAAGTTCAGCCTTCGCGGTGGATTTGGTCTTTTTTACACCAATGTCGAAGGCTCTCAAATGCTCGATAATACCGGCCTTGCGCCCTTTGACATTTTCTACCTTGCTCCGGCACCGCCATTGTTTGCGACTCCATACCGCAACCGTACGGACGGCGCTGTTCATTTTGAGCCGTTTCCTTACACGCCGCCACCGCCGGGCAGCACGAACTTCGTCTGGGCCAATTATCTGCCGCTTTCGGGCTATCCGGTGCCTCAGATCAACGCTCAAACTCCTTATTCAGAGAACTATAACTTCACTCTTCAGCGTCAGTTTGGGAACAACACTGTGTTCACCCTGGGCTACGTCGGAAGTCAGGGTCATCACTTGCTGGCGGGCATCGCCTCTAATCCAGGCATCCCGCAACTCTGTCTAAGTCTGAGCCAGCCCAGTGAGGTTGCACCGGGTACACCCACGTGTGGGCCCTTTGGCGAGAATACTGTTTATACGCGCACGGATGGAACCATCGTCAACGGCACCCGTGGACCATTCGGAAACAACTACGGTGACAACTACTGGATGACGACGGCCGCGAATTCAAACTACAATTCTCTTCAAGTAAGCCTGCGGCACACCACCCAACACATGACCTTCTTTGCTTCCTATACCTACAGCAAAGCGATGGACAATACTTCATCCTTGGGAGACAAGGTTCCTGATCCTTATAATCTTCGGGTCAGTAAGGCCCTTTCAACTTTCGACTCGACCCACAACTTCGTGGTGAGTTACCAATATGAACTTCCTTTTGATCGGCTGGCAGGCAACCGCCAGCTGCGACTCACCTCTGGCTGGAGGCTGGTGGGAATCACCCGGTTTGCCACAGGATTTCCCGTCAGTCTAAGCGAAGTGGACGATCGCTCTTTGCTGGGCACGTTTGGATCAGGCATCGGAGCGGCGGTGGACACTCCCAATTTTCTCGGCGGCAAACTGAATTTTACTGACCCGCGAAGTGGCAAACCGTACTTCAATACATCTCTGTTCGTTCAGGAGCAATTGGGATATCTTGGTACCGCGAACCGCGAGTTTTTCCACGGGCCTGGATTCAACAATTTCGACCTATCACTCCAGAAGGATGTGAAACTGACTGAGTCGAAAAGCATGGAATTTCGCGGCGAGTTCTTCAATGCGTTCAACCACGCGCAATTTTTGAACCCGAACGGAAATTTCAATAGCGGAACCTTCGGCTTGGTGACCGGCGCAAATGCTCCCCGCATTGTCCAGCTTGCGGTGAAATTTCTATTCTAACTAATGATTTCGAGAAACTTGCGGTCGTCGTTCTGGAGAGTAATCACTCGCTGAAATTGGTAATGCGTGAATATCCCATTCTAAGGAACTTACCTTTCGAGCTCACGATGAACCGCCGCTCTTTTAGCCGCGAGCTTATGGAGGTCACACTTGCAACCATCGGTGTCGCAAATGTAACTGAAAGCCTTGGGAAAGCCTATTCGGCTAGGCCAGGAGCTTCTGCTTGGGAAACACGAAAGTTGATTTCACTTGACGGGAAAGGCTGGCAATTATTAGGGCTGCCACTGGGTCAAGGGGAGACGCTAGGAATTCAAACTCGAATGCCACGGGGTCTCAATCCGATACCCATATCAATCCCTAACAATGTTCAGTTATCGGCTGGCGTTGGAGATCCCTACGGACAAGGCCAGGAGCTCTGGGGAATCAACGCCAAAGAATGGTGGTATCTCCGTTCATTTCATTCACCCCAAGTCAATTCTTCCCAGCGTGTGAAACTTCACTTTGAAGGAGTCGATTATTTCGCTGACGTTTGGCTAAACGGGCAGAAACTTGGAAGCCATGAGGGTGCTTACACTCAATTCAGTTTTGACATTCGGCCTTTCTTGAGTCGAGTAGGTTCCAACTACCTTGCGATTCGCGTCAGCGCTCCTTGGAAGATGCCAAGCCGTTCGCATTATGAGTACATGAAAGGAGAATTCGATTCTTCCTGGGACGCCCTCCCTGGTCCGGGCCAAGTTGTTTTCCCACTCGGCTTACACCGCAGTGTCCGTCTCGAAGTCACCGGCCCCGTTCGAGTGGAAAAGTTGCAAGTGTGGACTCTGCAATTGAAGGAGCAGAAAGCCAGTCTTGCGATCCGCGGGACTCTCTCCAACGTGGTAGGTTCTGCACGAACCTTGCATTTGGAATCATTTGTAGAACCGGCGAACTTTTCTGGTCCGCGGTTCAAATTGCCCACTCAAAGGATAACTTTCTCGGGAGCCCCTGAGGAATTAAAAGAAATCTACTTGAAGTTCACACTATCAGATCCCCGGTTGTGGTGGACGTGGGATCTAGGTCCACAGAATCTCTACAAGCTTAGTGCAAGGGTGTGCGATGAAAAGGGCGTGGCGCTCGACTTTTTGTCCGTCAATTTTGGAATTCGGACCATCGAGAGAAGTGCAGAACTGCAATACAAACTGAACGGGCGTCCGCTACTGGTGCGTGGAGCTTGGTATCCTATGTCGAAATTGTATCCAGCGGAAACAGACGCATGGACCTACGAAATGGATTTGCTGCTGGCCAGGCACGCCAACATGAATCACTTAATTAACTATACGGTCGTTGAAAAGCGTGAATTCTACGAATTGGCGGACCGGCTCGGAATTCTGCTTTTTATTGAACTGCCTTTCAACCAAGAGGGGCCGTTGAACGTGTTGAACCGCGAATACCCGCGCCGTGAAGAGTATATTCGTTGGTCCGCACAGCAAGTCGCGGAGATCGTACGCGATCTCTCAAACCACCCTTCCATCGGTGTATGGAGCGCGCTTTCCGAGGTGACTGGGAACGGTTACGATTTTTCAACTTCCCCGGACCCTCGAATCGCTGCCGCTGCCGATGGGTACCGCGTGTTCTCTGACAAGATGGAAGAGGCTGTTCTCGCGAATGATCCGGACGCGCTTTACTTCAAAGGATACTGCGACTTTGGCGAGCATCATTTCTGGGAAGGCAGCCTTTTCAAGGGAACCACCTACGATCAGCAATTTGATGCGAAAGCAGATTTTGTGTCCGAATATGGAGCACTGGCCTATTTTCCAATGGAATCTATCCGGAAGATATTAGACCCAGAAAAAGTGTGGAACGTCGGCTTCAGAAAGTGGTCCGCCATGGAGCTTCCAGTCAATCCTCAACGGTTATCCTATTTGACTGGCGATTCTTATCAAGGCCTGGAGTTTTTGATGCCGGAACTTGCGGATAACGTCGACCTTCATCCTCAATCCCTCCGGGACCTCGTGAATGATTCCCAAGTTTATCAAGCTTTCCTGTATGGATACGCAGGAGATGCATATCGGCGCAAACTTTTCGATCCCATCCATGGAATTCGGAGCTGGATGTTCAAAAATTTTCCACTTAAGCCGGTGAGTGGATTTGGGGTAATCGACTGTTTCAATACCCCAATGATGGCGTTTTACGCCCAGCGGCGGACTTACGCGCCGGTGACGATAAGCTTTGCCGTCCGTTATGCGCTGGAGTCGATCCCGGTTAATTCCCGATGGACGGTTCCTATCTGGGTCTCAAATGCCTCGAGTTCAGACGTCACGGTTGTCGTGAGAGCGGCCCTGTATTCCTTGCAGGGCAAAAAGCTGCATGAGCAAGAGAAACGGGCGTTAGTACTTTCGCATCAGGCGTCGGCAGTAGACCATTTCAGCTGTGATTTGCCTGGAGAGGCTGGCATTTATTTGCTTCGAGGGCGCTGCGAGACAGGCGGAAATGTGCTGGCGACCAATGAAATGTACGTTAAGGTCGTGCCACCAGCAACACGAAAACCACTTCGGCTGCTCGTACTGGGAACGGCCAACTGGGCCGAGCCGGTAATTAGCTATCTTTCAAACCTGGGAGCAAAGATCACGCCGGTCCTTCGAAAGTCTGGACAAGTTCTGAATTCGGCTGGCGTCTTTCCAGGTTCCGCCGAGGCTTTGCGCGAACAATATGACACGATCTGGTTGACGGGCTTTGACAGTTACTGGCGCGAAGCGCCCCAAAGCTGGGCACCAGTCATAGTGCGGGCCGTGGAGGGAGGAGTCGCCTTCATCCACACTGGGAGCTGGGCAAGTTTCCACGGTGGAGAGGACGATAAGACAGCTGCCCTTGACCTTACGCCTCTGGCAGACATTCTTCCTGTTGTGGTCCCGCACGCAAATGACGTATGGGACGGTCAGCTTGCTGTCCTTCCCGGACGGAGAGCAGCAAGCTCGACTGAACCAAAGATTGAACTTTCGGGTAACGCGCCAGACTGGCTCAAGCAGGCGGATTTCGAGGGCCTCTACCCGCAGAATTATCATGTTCTTGATCCACGGCCTGGAGCAACCGTTCTTTTTTCGGTGGACGGCCAGCCACTACTCGTGATGGGACATTATGGAAGAGGACGGACGATTGCTTACTTGGGGTTCTCTCCAGACTGGGATGGCAAGACTCAAACTGTGGTCGACCGTTGTATCCGGACACGTGAAGGTCGTTTGTTCTTGATGGTCGCTGCTGTTGCTCTTGCCCTAGCCTCCGGTAAAAATCTTGCTGCACCAATGGCAGAACTGTTGAGAACCCGAGTCACTCCAATCTTCGAAACGCTTCGAAAGTTGCCGACAGGGACGTGGCCGGACGTGTCGCTTTTCTGGCTTGAAATAGGCAAGACATCGGCTAAAGCGCAAATTCGCATTAAAAACGGTCCGTTTTATCAAAGGGGCCTCCGGCTGCGCTTCGAGGGCCCGGATTTTGCGGAAGGTTCTGTGTTGCCGCTTTGGAGTGACCAATACTTTGATTTGCTTCCAAATGAAGAAATCAAATGCAGCGTAGAACTCATAGCCAAGCGCGGACGATCTGTACATGCTATGCATAAATTCTCCATCGTGGCAGAAACCCTACACGGCCCCCAAACAAAGATTTATGCGGTTCCCGCTCCTTCGAAATAGAGGTAGCAATATATGAAGAGCGTTTTTAGTCGTCGACAATTTATGCGAGTGTCTGCAGCCTGCTGGAGCGCTTTTATGTACGATAGGGCACTGGGTGATGCGCCGACGCAGGAAGTTCACGTTTGCCCCAAATCCCGCCCTCCCGCGAAGGTCATGAACGCGCTGCGACTGACAGATCTCACCACCGACTCGTGGGATTTGCGGTTAACCTTGAGTTGTTTACAGGGCATCGTAAACCGCTCCCAGCCGCGCCTCTACCTGATCCATGATGACTACGACGAGCTATGGCTCAACTGGCTGCGGGAGCGCGGCGATGTGCACGAAGTGCAGTGGCTGAATCTGGAGCAGATATTCGCCCGTTTTCTACCTGAGGTAAGCCAGGCGTTCATCATTGACCCGAATGTCCCTGCCACGATCAATGTCGCGACGATGTTGGCTAGTCTGCGAGGCGGACTCGTTGTAACCCCTCGCACTGCGGATGAATATAACCTTCCCGCCGGACGCCTTCCGGACTCATGGAAAACGGGCCTAGATTTCCGTTTCATGAATTGGAAGAAAGACGTTGAGGCGTACCGATGGTTTTTTCAGCACTACGGGGATCAGCTTTCGAAGCAGGCCATCGCCGTTCTCGATCCGCACGAAGTGGCCCTTCGAGATTATTTGGTGGAATTCAAGATCCCGATTCTCTGGATCTCCGGCCCCCAAGATGTCTCCAGCCATCCGACAGCGTTACCGGAAGAGGAGAAGCAGTTTGCGCGTGAAATTCTCATGAAGTGGCCTCCCAATATTCCTTGCTTGGGCTGGCCGGGAAGTGGCGATGAGCCGCAGGGCGGAATCGGTGAATGGCTGGGAGTTCGTCTGTTCAGCGAGTGCGCGAAGTTCGAGGTGTGCACCGCCTACGATGGATACTCGCCCACGGTTGGGAACCTGTCTGTCCATTCGGGCACTTCCGCCAGCTTTCGCCAGCAAACGCCGCCGGTGAAGCTCGACCGGAGCAAAGCCTATTACAGTTTTGTCCGCTCGGACGGAGATGGATGGAACTTTCAGCGCCACTATTATCGCAAGCTCTTTGATGACCCGGCGCACGGCGCGGTCCCTCTAGGGTGGCAAATTGGTCCTACCGCTTTTGATGGGATGCCGGATATTCTCGACTACTACTATAAGCACGCAAAGCCCGGCGATTGTTTCGTCAACGCACTGACCGGCGTGGGCTATATTCATGAGGACGTCTATGCAGGAAACTACCCTCCCGAAGAACAGGCTCGGATTCTTCAGGATTACATCCGGCTCTCGGCTCTCTACCGGCAGAGAATCGATGCTTCCGTGATGTCCACCCTTGCCGAAATGCGGCCCGAGCGGCTGGCGCTGTTTGCTGGCATTCAGGGGCTTCGCGGCATTTTTGCCAACTACGGAAGGACCCATGTGACTACGAATCAAAATCTCTTAACTGTGGTGGCAGGAATTCCAGTTTTCCGGGCGGTCAACGACGGGCCCGACATCGGGATGCCCGTGACGCCATACACTGAGAATGAAGCCGTTTGGTTTGAGGTGAACGATATCAAACGCTGGACACCGCGCGAGTGGCCCCTGTTTTTGCACGTGTTCCTGGCAAACTGGCTTACGGATATGAAAATGGCAGAGAAGATTGCGGCGGGACTGGGGTCACACTATGTTCCTGTCCGCCCGGACCAACTTGTTTCGCTTTATCGTGACTACAAAGGAGGCGGATAAGCCATCAGCCCCCGAGTCATAGTTCGTCAGAACTCCTGTTATCCGAAAGCCGCGGTTTTCTTCGCCATAATCTTCTTGGGATATTCAGCAGCTCAAGCGCGTCTGATCGCGGGTCCTGTACAGGGTTCTGAAAACGCCTCATCGGCGGCGAGATCATTGATTTTGAAAGCTGAAAAGGCTCTTAACGCCGGTAACCTCAGTGAAGCACGGTCTGCCTTGGAGAAGGTTTTGGAGAAAGACCCCCACTCTGCATCAGCTTACCTGATGCTCGGAACCATGGAATTACAAGCAGGAGATCTCAGAGCCTCCAGGGTTGATTTGTGGCAGGCGACGCGTCTGGACCCCAACTGCTTCGGATGTCATTACAACCTGGCCCTCGCCTTGCTGCATGAAGCGAATTGGCGGGAGGCAGCCTTGGAGCTGAAACGGGCCCTGGCTCTGAATCCGCGCAGTTCAGACGCTTTATATAACCTTGGTTTGACGCTTCTGGAACTCGGCAGTCCCGCGCAGGCTTCCATTGAATTACGGAAAGCATGGGGGCTCGATAGCAAACGGCCCGATGTCGCCTTCAACCTCATTCGCGCCGAACTGGCTGCGCGCGAGTTTGCACAGGCGCAAGAAGCCGCAGAACAGGCCCAGAAAATTTTCGGAAGTGATTCAAAGTGGCTTACTTCCATAGGCCAGCTTTTTATTCAGGCTGGAATATCGCGAGCGGCTGTTGTTTGCCTCCTGCAGGACGCCCGGTGACAATTACTTGCGAGCCAGTGCGTACTTTCTGCTTGGCCGGCCACAAGAGGCTCAACGTGCCCTGAACGAGGCGCTCAGGCAAGTGCCGAACGAACCGCGCTACCTGCTGCTGAACGCTCGCATCGACCAGCAGCTTGGGCATAACCTTTCAGCCTTGCAGTTCCTTGAGCGGGCGCAGCGGCTGGCTCCGGATTGGCCGGCCATTTGGTATAGCAGCGCCGTGAGTTACTACTTTCTGCGTCGATACTCCGACTGCCGCCACAGCCTGGACCAGACATTGCGGCTGAACCCTCGCTTCGGAAAGGCACTACTTCTCTATGCAGAAACGTTTGTCATCGAAGGCCGAAATGCCGAAGCCGAAAGCTATCTGCGACGCGCCATTGCGATTGAGCCGGATAATGCCCGATTTCGATTTCATCTCGGAGCGCTGCTGCTGCGGGAGAATCGTGCCTCAGAAGCAGAGCGGGTATTCCGGCAGGTTATAACTCTGAAGCCTGATGATGCGTTAGCCCATTATGAGCTTGGAAAGATGCAAATCGACTCGGGTCACCCCGAGGCCGCCCTCAGCGAATTGAAAAAGGCCATCATTTATCAGCCCGATCTTACGCAGGCCTACTATCAACTGGGACGGGCCTATGATGCGCTTGGTGAAAAGCAAAAGTCCGCTTCGGCCTTCGGCAGGTTTAATAGCCTGAAAAAGGAGCACGCGAAAAGGGAGGAAGAATTTCTTGAATTCGCAGACGAGGAATTAAAAGTCCCCTGAAAGACCCGCTGCAGCGGCGGTGCTCTCATCGCCGAAACGATTAAAAATAATGGTCGCCAGTGAGACATCGCTATGAGACGAGCGTTTTCACACAGATTCGGGAGCAGCGCATAGAGCCGAGGTTTATTACGAAGCGAAAATAGGCTGTTGCGACGGAAATAAATGCTTTTTGATGCAGGAAAACTCGATTGAAAGAATTATGAGGCCCAGAGTCACATGAAAATAACATCCGTAGAGTGTTCTATTCTCGCAGTTCCAGACTGCAACCCAGATGCCTGTGATTCGTCACAGGATACGATTGTCGTGGAAGTTCATACCGATGAGGGGATCGTTGGGGTCGGCGAAGTTGACGCGAATCCCTGGGTGATCAAAGCTCACATCGAGGCGCCGGGATCGCACATCATGAGCCTCGGCCTTGCGGATTTGTTAATCGGCCAGGATCCTACCCAACCTCGATCCATCTGGGACCGACTTTATACCTTTAGTGCCATGACGGGTCGGCGCGGAGCGGGGATCTGTGCAATTGGAGCGCTGGATATTGCGATCTGGGACATTTACGGAAAGGCACAGGGTAGGCCGATCTGGAGTCTTCTGGGCGGCGCCTGCCGGAACTCGATCACCCCATATGCAAGTTTGATCCCTGAAGGCCGGACGCTCGAAAGCCAGCGGGAAGATTTGCTGCGAAGAGTGACCTGGGCCCAGGAGTTCGGCTTCACGGCCGCCAAGCTCGAAGTCTGTGTCAAAGGACCCTACGCACACAATTGCCTTCAGGAAGGAAACGAGGCGATTGTGGAGATGGTTGCCGCTTGCCGCGAGCGCGTGGGTCCAAAGATGACCTTAATGGTGGACGTGGCGTATTGCTGGAACGATTGGAAAGAGGCTTTAAGTGTGATACGTCAGCTCGAAGCCTACAACATTTTCTTCATTGAGACACCTCTGCCCTCTGATGACTTGGGTGGATATGCCCGGCTTGCCGAAGCCACCAGCGTTCGCATTGCGGCTGGCGAGTGGCTGCAAACACGATACGAGTTTGCAGACTTGATGGAACGCGGCCGGGTGGACGTGATACAGCCGGATATTGGGCGTGTGGGCGGGATCACAGAAGCCATGCGCGTGGTTCAGATGGCGCTGGATCGCGGCACAATGGTTGTTCCTCACTGCTGGAAAACCGGCATCAGCGTGGCGGCCACAGCCCACGTGGCGGCAGCTTCTCCGAATTGTCCTTTTATTGAAAATCTTCCTGCTGAGGTGGCTCATTCAAGACTTCGGCGCGAGTTGGTAAACGAGGAACTGACCATCAAGGATGGCAGAATGGATCTGCCGAGGCGGCCTGGCTTGGGTATTGAGTTGCGAAGCGAAGCAAAGAACAAATTTGCAACATCAGGCAAAAAAATCTTCCAGCCCGCCCAGACGGTTCAATCGTAGTCTGTTTATGCGTGGAGCACGCTCACAGCCAAAAAGGAAACTCGCACTATGAGTGAGAAAATAACCCGCCGCAAGTTCCATGCTCTTCTGGCCGGCACAACGCTCGGCGGGAAGACGTTATTGGAATCCGCTTTTTCTGAACAGGCAACTGTGTTCTCTAACTCCAAGGACGACTCCATTTTCCCGTTTGGGACGCATGTTTACCGCGAGCCGCACCTGCCTCTTGAACAGCTTCGTCACGATTTTCCAATCCTGAAGCGGCTTGGCTTCACGATGATCAAAATTCAGGAAGTATGGGCGAATGATGAACAGCGCGAAGGAGAGATTGACCTCTCTAATGTCTCCCAAGTGGTTTCGGATGCCAGGCAAAATGGTCTTCGCGTTTATTTCGGAATTACAATGGAAACTGCCCCAGCATGGCTCTGGAAAAAATTTCCTGACGCGAACCTAGTCTATGAAACCGGGGAGCCGGAAAATGACCCTACACAGTATGTCTTGCCTGCCGATGGCAAACCCGGCCCCTGTTGGAACCATCCCGGAGCCCGCGCAGCGGCCATTCGGTTTATCGAAGCCGTGGGTCGGGAAATCGGAAAATACGACAACATCGAGGTGTGGAATGTGTGGCAGGAGATTGGCTTCTGGCCCATGCGGCGGGGTCACCTGGGGTTTTGCTTCTGCCATAACACTCTGTTGGAATTCAGAAAGTGGCTTCGCGCCAAGTATGGATCACTCCAAAATCTGAACCGCACCTGGAAATCCGCCTATGGGGACTGGGAAGAGATCGAGCCCCCACGCTTCTCGCCGCAAGTGCCGCCCACTCTTGATTGGCGTTACTTCATGGATGACGTCTATCTCACAACGGCGCTGAAGTGGAAAGGGAATGCCTTGCGCCGAACTGATCCATTCGGTCGCCCCATCTTGGCTCACGTGAGTGAGCCCACTTACGGTGGAGCCCGGGAGTGGCAATTTGCCACGGTTCTCGACGTCTTGGGTTCTTCTTGCTATCCCGCATGGACTGAATTCAACTCATGGGACGCGGAATATCCGGAGCCCGGCAAGCCCATTCCTCGCTTTACAGGCGTCGAGCACGAGTTGTGGGAAGGCATCATGATGCGGTTTGATTATCTCCGGTCCGCCAAGCCGAGCGGAGAGATCTGGACGGCGGAGCTGCAAAGTGGGCCGATCATCGAGGGATTGAATCTGCATGGGCGCGATCCCGACCCGGACGATATCCGACGATGGGTATTGGGATGTCTTGCGGCAGGCGCGCGGGGCATCTGCTTTTGGAATCACCGTCCGGAAATTTTCTGGCAGGAAGGATACGGATTCTGCCTGCTGAATTGGGGTTCCGACGCGTCGCCACGTGCCGACGAGGCGGGACGACTGTCCCGGGCTATTAATGCGCACAGGGACCTCTTCACCCGCGGCCAACCACCGCAACCCGAAGTCGCTGTTCTGGTCAGCGAAGATTTATACCATTTTCTGGAGGCAGACCCATCCAAGGCTCTGAAACATTATGTCTATACAATTCGAGGCATTTATAAGTGCCTCTGGAATGAGGGTATTCCAGTCGCCTTTATGGATTCCAGCCAACTTGCAAACGAAGTCGGAAAGTATAAGGCGATTATCGCTCCCTTTCCTGTGGCCATGAGTCAGGGCGTGATCGGGGCCCTGCGTGGCTATGTAGAAGCGGGAGGCACGCTTATCAGCGAGGCCTGCCCCGGAAGGTTCAGCAATTTTGGCATGACTTCTATTGGAAGTTATATGGCACCCGGAGTTGCGGAACTCTTCGGGGTAAGACAGAAGCAGCTTGGTCTGATTCGTGAGCCCCATGACGGGGCGAAGTGGACCGGGGTAGCGACTTCGTACGGAGACACTCTGGAATATCGTCAGCTTGAAGGCAGGGGAGACTTTTCACTGTATAACGTGACCCCTGCTTATTACCTCCAGACTTTTGTACCTTCAAAAGCCACACCTATCTTGATGTATGGCCGGGAGGTTGCCGGCTGCGTGAATTCTTACGGCACAGGTAAAGCGTACCTGATCGGAACTCTGTTGGGCCATGGGGAGCTGGCATATCGTGACCCGAGCAATCGAACTTTCCTGGCTGTGATTCTGGGCCGAGTGGGGATTAAACCTGAAAAAGTTGGCAAGCTGAACCGCCGGAGGCGCACTTTCAGAAACCAATCTGCTTGGTTCCTCTTTAACAATACGAATGAGTCCGTTGAGGAATCCGTTCCGCTTGTCGGTTTCAAAACAGCCCGCGACCTGCTTGGTGGGGACTTTCCCACAGCGTCCGGCAGCGTTCGGCTGAGGGTTGAGCCGGCGGGAATTCGTTGCCTGCTTCTTGAACGTTAGCGGCAAGAAGCCAGTCTTTCTGCGTCGGCCCCCTTTTAGCAGCCGGCGAAAAGACGTTGGACGCTGTCATTCTGAGAAGCCAAAGACGACGTTGGATCCCCGTATTCGCCTGGTTTTGCAAATACAGGAATCCTTCCGCCGCGCTTAGCCTCAGAGTGACAAGTGAAAGAATCACTGTGAGACACCCCGAGCTGTTTTCCGCAGTCTCTCAGGGGAGATACATCCGCATTGAACCTATCTCGACGCTCTGTGATGGACGTCAGCCTGCTGGTTCTTGTGAATGCCATGTGGGCTGCGCAATACGCGGCTTATAAAGTGGCCAGCCAGACGATGGGGCCGGTTACCTTAAGCGCGTGGACGTTCTTGTTTGCTGGCTTCATCCTGCTGCCCTTCCTCCTGTGGGAACGCCGTCGAATGGGCAGAGGAATCGCCTTCCAAGGGCCGGCGGGCATCGCGCTGCCGCCGGGTGCCCGTCGGCTGCTCAGCAAGAGAAACCTCATTGGCTTTTTGATGATCGGGGTTGTGGGCCTGATACCGGCTTCGGCTTTTCTTGCCTGGGGCGTCAGCCGTTCTTCGGCCTCAGACGCAGCTCTCATTTATCTGACGGTTCCGATCATAACCGCTTTGCTGGCCTCTTTGATTCTGAATGAGAAAATGACCGCGGTCCGCTGGGGAAGCCTTTTCCTGGCTTTAGTTGGCGTACTGATCCTGTCCGATGTCGATTGGCGCCATGTGGGTTTGATCAGTAGCAAGTTTCTGACCGGAAATCTTTTGGTGCTCGCCGCCTGTGCCAGCAGTTCGTTCTATAACGTCTACTGCAAAGAACTGTTGAGCCGTTTCACACCGCTGGAGGTCCTAGTTGTGGGATATTTTCTTGCCGTGATTTTAAGCGTCCCGTTAATGGTCGAGATCGAAGGCTTTTCTTTACACACGGTTCGCAGTTATCCAGCGACCGCTTGGCTGGCATTGATTGTGTTAAGTGTGCTGAGTTGGGGCTTAGCGATGGTGCTGTGGATGTTCCTGCTCAAGCGTCTGGACGTGAGCCAGGCCTCAGTCTCCATCTATCTTCTGCCCTTTCTGGGCGTTCTCATCTCTGCCGCTACCCTGCATGAAAGGATCACCGTTCCCATGATCATCGGAGGCCTAGTCACTTTGACAGGCACCATTTTGATCACAACCCTGGAACCTTCATCCGCATAATGTCAACGCATGGAGAGAAAGGAGAGCGACAGATGAGACTTGGCGAGCGCGTGGCGCTGGTGACCGGAGCTGCACAAGGGATTGGTTCGGCTATTCTGGCTGAGTTCGTCCGCGAGGGGGCAACGGTTGCGGCGATTGATCGAAAGCGAAATGTGGAACATGTTTGCCATGAAGCGTCAGGAAACCATGGGCGGGCTATCCCTTACGTCTTCGATATCACGGACCACGAAGCCTATGCGCGGTGTGTGGACGAAGTTGCAAAACAACACGGCCGGATCGACATCCTGGTGAACAACGCAGCAATTTCTTTCTACGGTAACATCTTTGAGGACTCCTTAGAGCAATGGCGCGAAACACAACGAGTTAATCTGGAAGCCATTTATTGGGGTTGCAAGCTGGTAGCTCCTTACATGGCCAGACAGCAGTGGGGGCGAATCATCAACATCAGTTCGACGCAGGCGATTGCGACGGAAGGAAGGGTGGGAGCCTATGCAGCGGCTAAGGGAGGCATTATAAGTTTCACTAAATCTCTAGCGGTGGAATTGGCGCCCCACGGGATTCTGGCCAATGCTATAGCGCCGGGATGTATTCACACGCCAATGTCCATTATTGACGGAGTTGACGAAACCCAAACGGAACTCTTTAAAGAGTGGTATATAAAGAGGCGGAAGATTCCTCTCGCGCGCCCAGGAGAGCCATCCGAAGTCGCACGCGTAGCGCTGTTTCTTGCGTCGGAGGATTCTTCGTACGTAACGGGCCATACCCTGGTGGTTGACGGAGGGCTTACAAGTACGTTTTAACGAGTCCTCCCGGAAGGATCAGAGGTAACCGGCGAAGCTGAATGCTCGACTTCGAGATCATTGCGGACGAGAATAACCTCTGCGGTGAAGGTCCTATTTGGGACAGGGAAAACGCCTGCCTTTTTTGGACTGACATTGTTGGTCATAAGTTCTATCGCTATGAATGGAAAGCGCGCCGACATGCGCTGGTAAGGGACGGCTTCGAGATCAGCGGTTTTACTCTCGATGAATCCGGTAGATTTATCGTGGTCAACAGCTCCGGTGTGTGGCGATGGAACGGAGCGGGCGATCCTCAGCTTATTGTTGACCGAGTTGGCGACGAGGAGTGCCGGTTGAACGATTGTATCGCCGACCCCGAGGGAAGGTTAATCGCAGGGACATGTTGGTACGAGCCTGAAAAGGATTACCGGCTTGGGAAGCTCATTTGTGTGGATCGGGATGCCAAAGCGCGTATTCTTGACGAAGGCTTCCATTTGTCAAACGGCCTCGGTTTTTCCCCGGACTGCCGGACCCTTTATTTCACCGATTCGGTGGCCCGCATCATCTATGCGTACGATTATGACGTGAAAAAAGGTGCCGTCTCGAGCCGCCGTGTTTTTGTACGCGTGCCACACTCCGAAGGGTTGCCGGACGGTCTGACGGTTGATGCCGAGGGCTTTGTCTGGTCTGCCCAGTGGTACGGAAAGTGTGTTGTCCGCTACGACCCGGACGGCAAGATCGAAAGGAAAATCGAAACTCCGGCTAAACAAACGTCTTCCCTTGCCTTTGGTGGACCAGAGTTAATGGACATCTTTGTTACCACCGCAGCGAAGTCAGAGCCGATGCCGGTCATGCCTCCGGGTTATGATCCTCGGGCTGGCTTTTTCGGCGGGCCGCTCTACCGCATTAATCTAGGCATTCAAGGGAAGCCGGAGTGCAAGACTAAAATCCGCCCTGACGCGCATGGATCCTAAGCTTACACTTACAGATTTCGGGGCGGAAAGGCATAAATGAGACTGAGTAATGGGAAGGAATAAGGAACAAGGGCAGAATAGCGTAAGATCTTCCGGCTCTTTGTGCTGCGATAAGGTGCTCTGGCGAGGGCGGGAAGCCTATCGGCTGAGCAACGGCCTTGTCGAGCTAATTACATTGATGGGGGGAGGACACATCGCTGAATTCCGTTTCATGGAGCGCGGCAGGATACTGAAACTGAATCCCCTATGGGCTCCGCCTTGGAAGAGCATCGACCCTTACTGCTACCAGGAAAGGGTTCATGAGGCGCGTTACGGGCCCGTCCTCGAAGGGAAACTGCTGTCGGGGATTGCCGGCCACAACCTCTGCTTGGACTATTTCGGGTCACCCTCGCCCGAAGAGGCGAAGCACGGCCTTTCGACGCATGGTGAAGCTCCCAGCTTGCGATGGCAGAAAATCAGTCAGAGCGTTGGGAACGATCGCGTGACGCTTGGCCTTTCCGTAAGGCTGGCGGTCGCGGGTCTGACGTTCCAGCGACAGATCACTCTCCGCCAAGACCAGTCGGTGGCCTATTTCAGGGAAACTGTCTCGAACGACAGAAGACGGGATCACTTCTTTCATTGGGTACAACACGTCACCCTGGGACCGCCGTTCATTACAAAAGGCGAGGCGTGGGTATTTCTTCCTGGAACCAGGGGGATCACATTTCCCTTCGGTTATAACGAAGGGAAATCATTGCTTGCAAACGGAAGAAAGTTCCGTTGGCCGGATGCCCCGGTCCGCTCTGGACGTTCTATAAATCTCGAGAATGTCCTCATTCGCAAGGGACTGGGCTTTGTGGCCTCCGTTCTGATCGATCCACGACGGGATTGGGGCTACGTTTGTGCGCTGAACGCGAAACACAGGCTCCTGATTGGATATTGCTTCCGGAGGGAAAACTTCCCCTGGGTCACGGTGTGGGAGGAAAACCGCGCGATTGGTGCTGTGCCGTGGAAGAAAAGGACCGAGACCCGCGGGCTAGAGTTCGGGACGACTCCCATCCCTTCCACGCGCAGAGATAGTTTACGCCGGGGAAACTTGTACGATACGGAGACTTTCGCCTGCGTTCCGACGCGGGGACGCAGGATCGTCGAATATTTGGCCTTTCTGTCTCAAGTTCCGGCGGAGGTCAGGCGGATCAGCGATGTCCGATACACCGGGAAAGAGATCCTCATCAGCGGTGATGCGCGTGAAATTGTGGCTCGCGTCCCAGCATCATCTTTCCATCCCGGCGTGCCAGAGTGCCAGTGATGAGGTCCAGGGTCGAGAAAACAATCGACGGTTTGACAAAGCTGTGGTGTGCCTTCTGCGCTCGACTTTCAGTGGCCCAGCGCTTCTTCGGCAAGCAGAGTGCTCTGGCCGTGCTGCTTTTGCTGGCAGTTGGACTTTGCGGTTTTGGTTCGACACCTGACTATACCCAGATTGAAAAGGAAATCAAGGAAGGCAAACGGGCCGCTGCACGTCAAGAGCTTGAAAGGCTTGTTAAGGCCAATCCGAAGGATTATCAAGCTCAGGTACTTCTCGGTATTGTCCTAGACGAACAAGGTGAATCTCAAGTCGCTACAATTCATTTCAATATAGCGGAGCGCTTGCGCCCCAATGACTCGCAAATCCACGTCAATCTCGGTAAACATGATGCAAGTCTGGGTAACCTCATAGCTGCCCGCGACGAATTTACGGAGGCTATCCGCTTAAATCCTCGAGACTCAACGGCTCATAATGATCTTGGCCTCATTCTCCTCAATTTGCGAGAGCCGCACGAAGCGCTTCTCCAATTCCTTGCAGCCAGGCGCAGCGCACCGCAGGACCGAGAAATCCTGCTGAATCTTTTTAAAACAGAGCTCGTTCTTAGAATGTTCACGGATGCAAGAAGGATTGGTCTGGAGCTCGTGAGAAACAGTTCTTCGCCAGCCCGAGATGCTGCAGAGTTGGGAGCTCTCCAAGCTGAGGCCGGGGATTATAAAGGAGCCATCGAGAATCTCCGTCAGGCACATCAGTTTAACCCACAATCCTACGAAGTTGCTTATAACCTTGCATTGGCCTATTACCGCGACGGCCAGTTCCAGAGGGCAATACAAATCCTAAAAGCGGAACGGCAGAGCCTTGATACGGCGGAGGTCGAGAATCTTCTCGCAGATGCACTGGAAAAGAGCGGCAGTTATCTCGATGCCGTCAGGGCTTATCAGGTAGCCACGAAGCTTGATCCGGCGAACGAAAGTTATTGGTACGACTATCTGCTGGAGCTACTGCGACACGAAACCTTTGACGCCGCTACTATGGTGGCGGAACCGGTTGTTCGGCGGTTCCCCAATTCGTCTAAACTGCTTCTGGCGCTGGGCGTGGCCGATTTTGGAAACGGGCACTATAGGCAGGCGCAAAAGACTTTCACGATTGCGGCGAGTAGATTTCCTGATCAAGCTTTGCCATTGTATTTTCTGGCGCTAACTGATGAAGTGACGGGACAAGAGACTCAGAAAACTTTAAAGTTACTTTCGAATTTTTCTCAGGCACACCCCGATGAGTTCTGGCCATATTATTTTCTTGGAAAAGCTGCCTATCAGTCAGAGCTAGCAAGAGGAGGAAATAACTTTCAACAGGCAATTGAACTTTTGAAACGCAGCATTGAACTGAACCCCAATTTTTCTGATTCTCACGTCGCATTGGGTATAATTTACAGCCAAGCTCACAAATGGCAAGATGCGGCTGTGGAGTTCAAGAAGGCAATCAGGCTGAATTCCCGGCTCGCTGGGGCTCACTATCGTCTTGCTGAGGTCTATCGGCACCTAGGTCAGAACCGCCTAGCGGCAACGGAAGAGGAAGTTTTCCAGAAGCTTCGAGGCGATGAAGCGCAGAGTAGCCTTGCTCAACAACAAATCCAGCGATTTCTTTACAGTCTCCCCCATTAAGTGTTGACATTCTGGTTGGCGGACGTGACTAAAATTTCTTGACTGCGATGTGGAGATATGATAGGTATGATCGGTTCGATCATGGTTTCATTTTCGCCTCGGAGGAGAAGCACCATGCATTTCATGAGGGAGATGCGATATCAATGATGGGTCTTAAGTTAGGGGCCGGCCTGCTTCTCTGTTTTTTGACGAACATTGTAGCTCTGCCCCCGAGCGTTAATGGACAAAGGCAATTCAGC
>DATGIO010000088.1:0-4971 GCA_035295685.1 Candidatus Angelobacter sp. | reverse complement strand
CGGCAGAGAGAAATTCTCCAGGCTTTCGGCGTCAGCCTTCCGGCCATGTAGTCAGGCGGTCCGACCCGCGCCGAACGCACAACCCTTCTCATGTCAAGCAGTTCCACAGAAATTACCGCCCGCAACAAAAGGGAAGGTCCGACCGAAGCTGAAGTGCTCCGCTCAAATGAAAAGCCCAAATGAGCTATGACAGTGACCCGCTGCGGAAGCCCTTTACGCAGTGGGGCATCGAACGGATCGCTCTCATTGGAATGATCTGGGGAAGTCGGTGACCCAAGACGGTCGAGCGCTATGGCGTTATCAGCGGCCCTGGGCTGTGGAACAAAAAACGACCTGGTTAGGCGACTTTCGCCGCCTGGTGGTGCGGTATGAAAGGTTGCTGGAAATTTATTGAGTATTCTTTCATATCGCCTGGTTGATGATCGTCTTGCGGAGGTTTTTGAAATAGCTTCTAGCCATTTACTGCGTGTGAGTTATACTGGGGACGCCCGCCTAAAGTCAGGGGATCGTCAAGTTCCTGTTGAAGGATTTGGAGTCGTTGCGTGAGGTCATCTCTCACCTGCGCCACAGAGGGCCTTTCAATAAGATTGGTGATCTCCCAAGGGTCCTGGTTCAAATCGAAAAGCTGCATTTTGTTAGCCTGGGGATAGAAAATCAGCTTGTGATCCCGGGTGCGAACAGTGCGTTGGTAGTCCTGATAACGCGAAAACACGGCATTAAATTTAGGTTTTCCATCACCCTTGATCAGGTTCGCAAAACTGGGGAACTCAACCGATCCGGGGACGGGAATGCCAGCTAATTCGCAGGTGGTGGCGAACGTGCAATGCTGGTAAACCAACTCGCGAACCTTTTTGCCCTTGGGCACTCCAGGGCCCGTAATGATCCAGGGGATACGAATGCTACAATCAAATAAGTTTTGCTTTCCCATGAGACCGTGTTCGCCGACCGCCAACCCATGATCCGCCGTGAAAATGACGTAGGTGTTTTCAGCTTTCCCGGAGCGCTCCAAAGCGTCTAGAATGCGTCCAATTTGGCTGTCAAGATAGGCAATCAGCGCGTAATACTCGGAACGATGGAGCTGTATAGCTGCGTGGGTTCTGGGGAATGGTGCCAGTTGTTCATCCCGGCCATACAAGAAACCATTGTTGAAAGGAAACTCAGGAGGGTAGTTAGGAGGAATCTGAATCCTTTCCGGCGGAAACATTTCTACAAATTCCTTTGGGGACTGCCTGGGATCGTGAGGTGAATTAAATCCGATGTAAATGAAGAATGGTTGGTGCAACTTGGACACCTTGTGAAGTAAGTAATCCACGGCGCAGTCGGTCCAAATAGCTTCCGAGTGGCGAATCTCATCCGTAGCCGCATTTTGCCAGAGTTGCGTATGGAGCCAATGCCCCTTCAGTTCTCGATTCCATGGCGTCCATGTATCCCCCTGTCTCGGGCGATGATAGGCTTCGGGGGTTGACTCGAACATACCCAAGCCGATCGGCCCCATCTCGTCAAAGCACCGTTGCAGCATGGTGGGGTCAAGATGCCATTTCCCGACCATATACGAATGATATCCAGCCTTCCGCAGAGTTTGGCCCCACAACGGCGTAAAATCCGAATTGCGCAGTGCCCGAAAGGTGGTAAGACCGGTCAACAGCATCATACGGCTGGCAATGCAGACTGCCGGCGTCCAGCTCCCTTGCTGGAAGCAGTGAGTGAAGGCACAGCCGTTCTCTACCAATCGGTCCAGATTCGGTGTGTGAACTTCCTCATTTCCCAGCGACCGGATACCACGGTAAGTGAGATCGTCGGCAATCATGAAAAGGAAATTCGGACGAGTCTGCTGATTGGTTGCGGCCATTGACTCGTCAGTCCTAAGAATTCCAGCCGCAAGCGACGAAGCGGCCGACTGAATAAAGTGACGTCGATTCATAGGTGCTCGGTAATGGTGATGCAAATTGCAACGTCGTGGGACACCCGACTCTTCCTCTTTCTCATTCCAGACGCGCATCTGCCAGGGAAACGCACTAGAAGTAGAATTTCAATGCGAACTGGAGTTGGCGTGGAATGCTGACGGTTCGCAAAACCTGGCCAAAGTTCGGGCTGTTCAAGGTTGAAACGGGTGCGGACCAAGTCGGCCAGTTAAATGTGTTAAAAGCCTCAGCCCGAAATTGAAGCTCCTTACCTTCCTGAATTCGGAAATCACGAAAGATCGAAAAGTCGCAGTTCTTAAACCAATCCGAACGCAGTGTGTTCCTTCCGATATTACCCCATGTGAATGGTGCGGGTGCCCGGAACGCGGCTGTATTGATCCAGCGAGCTGTGGTGGGATTAGAAAGGTTCGGGTTGCCAACAATGTCCACCAGTTGGACGTTGTTTCCCGTGTTTGCGACGTCTCCACTATATTGAATAGTATAGGGCTGGCCAGAGGTGAATGATGCGATGCCGTTAAGCCGCCACCCGCTAATCACAGCGTTCACGGCTTTGTTGCTACTCACAAACTGATGGCCGGAGCCGACTGGAAGCTCATAAACCCAACTTGCAGTGAAGGATTGAGGGAGATCAAATCCTGACACACTGTAGCCGGACTGCAGGTTGTATGGATTCTGCATGATGCAGCCCTCCGCGAAATATCCATCACAACCGACGTCGGTGGATTTTGACCAAGTGTATGAAAGTAAGAGGGAGAGGCCATGACTCGAACGTTTATTCAGCGAGGCCTGAAGGGCATTATAGAATCCCCATCCCACACTGCGATCGTACCAGGTGGGCTTGATATAGGAAAATGGAGCCCTCGATTGGGGTGATCCCTTTCCAGGAGAAAGGGCCGTATTGTAAAACCCACAGCAGTTCAGGGCGAGTGAATGCGAACCAACGTAATTCACCGTCAAGAGCGTGGTTCCACTCAACTGGCGCTCAAAGCCAGCGTTCCACTGCTCAGAATAAGGATTACGCGCGTGAGGATCGGTGTAAAAGGCCACCTGAGAGAAAGGATCAGGCGGAGGAAGTGGATTCACCTTGTTGCCGAGTCCAAGAGGATTTTCCATTGGCGTCGTTACGTACGTGGCATTAAGATTGGCCGCTCGGACCAGCAGTACGGAAGGCCACAATCCCCCGTAGTTCTGCGACATTTGAGTAATGGCTGCCCAATTATCGGTGAACATTCCAAACGAGGCGCGAACCGCGGTTTTGTTGTTGAGACCATAAGCGATCCCAAGCCGGGGTTGGAAGTTGCTGTAGTCATTATGAAGGATTGCCTGACTCGCGGAGACCACGACGTTCGCCGGCAGTGTACCTCCTGGAATGCAAGGTGCCTGACCCAACGTGTCGCAAGAGCCTAAGCTACCGACGGCTTTAGTCACAATATAAGTCCCGTTCCTGAAGTTGATACCGCCGCTTAAATTGCTGTGAGTGGGCGTGGGATTGAGGATAGGCAAAAAGGTGACATCGTACCGGATACCCAGATTTACCGTGAGGTGCGGTGCTGATTTCCACATGTCCTGAAAATAGAACCCATCTACCCAGCCGTCGGTGAGGTTGTTAATCCGGCTGCGCCGTTCCGTGTTACCGGGTACTCCCAGCAGAAACGACGCGAATGCATCGCCCGTGCTGGCCGGACTTTCGAGATTGGAGGTTTGAAAGGGTGTAAAACCGATGCTGTCATTTGCCAGCACGCCATTGTTATTATTGCTGTTAATCCCTCCTCCCATTGCGAGTGTGTGCTTGCCCTTGATCAGAGAAAAATTAGCCTTTCCGAGGTAGATGTTGGAAGAGTTATTCAGAGCCAGACCCTCCCCTCCCCCCGCATAACCTGTCAACGCGATACTTGGGATTAGGCAGCTCTTAATTCCTCCGAATCCACACGCAAAGGAGGGCGCAAAGCCGGCCGGGATGTCGGGCGCACCGGAAATGTACGTGCTCGTCTGGTCAAAGGCGTAAACACGTCCGAATTGTGCCTGCAGGATTGACGTGGGGTTAAACGTGTGAAGCCAGTTCACGCCCAGGTTGTAGGCAGGGTAGACGTTGCTGTTGCGAGACCCCATAAATATTCCGCGTGAACTCGTCACATTTCGGAAGCGGCTCAGACGAAACCAAAACGAATTCCTTTTACCAGCCTGCTGGTCAACACGAATATCGTAGCCCAGCGCGTCGTCGATGCTTGGGGTGTTTACAAGACCGTTAATGCCGGCAATCCCTGTATTCACCGGAGCCGGATACAGAGCCTTATAAGCAAGTGCGTTGGGGTCGAGGAGGCTTGAAGGAATTTGGTTATTACTAAATGGGGTGCGGATGAATTCACCCGGATGGTTAGGATCCGGCTGGGTACTGAATGGATTGTAAATTATCTGAGGAATCGCACTGAAATCCCCTAACCACTGGGCCGGAGTCGGATCAAGGAATAGCGTTTGCCCCGCAGTATGATTGATGAATTGTTCAATTCCAAAGAAAAAGAATGTCTTGTTCCTGCCATTATAACGAGGCAGGATTACGGGGCCACCAATGTTGCCTCCGAATTGATTTTGTGTGAATGGGGTAACACTCTGGAGAAATGGGCTGCGGGCGTCAAACATGGTATTGCGCAGAAACTCCCATAATGTGCCGTGGAATTCATTGGTACCTGATTTGGTCACCAGATTAACGATGCCTCCCATGACCCCTCCAAATTGAGCCTGATCGTTGTGAGAGTCGATTTTGAACTCTTCGAGATCGTCCACGATGGGTTGCACGGCATAGGAGCTGGTGAGGGATCCTTCGTTATTAATCCCGTCGAGCAAAAAGAGGTTGCTGCGGTTCTCCTGGCCATTGATCGATGGGACATTGTAGTTGCCGACGGGGTTAACATTAAATCCCCCCGGGCCGTTTTGTGCAACGTTGAGCCGGCTTACCCAGGGGTCAGTTCCAGTAGTTGGGTAAAGTTCCTTCCATTTAGCGGCAAGTTATTCACCTCCCGGCGCATAACGGCTGTGCCCAGCTCTGCGGTGG
>DATGIO010000087.1:0-24674 GCA_035295685.1 Candidatus Angelobacter sp. | reverse complement strand
CCGACCCCTGGTCCCGAACCAGATGCTCCATCTTCATAAGGTTCAAAAATGAGCCTTGTCCGCGCGACTCCGAGGTCGCGAGGGAAGTATGAGGGACTGAGGCCCTATCCTTCTGGGAACTTACAGGTACCTAGGTGTCATTCACGCAAGTGTACGTTTTTCAAAATCGGTTCTATTCGGTCTCCCAACTCAACGGTTGTTGATCGTTCCAGCTACGGCGTTCTCGGCGTTACTACGTCCAGTTAGATGCGTCTCTTTTTAACGGAAAACCAGGGGCCGCAAAGGCCGTGCGGGCTTTAACCCTGGATACACGCCGCCGTCGAAAGCACTAGCGAGTTCCGGAGACTGCGCCGCCGTTGTGCTTGCCCAGCCACGCCGAAAGATTCGGCTGCTGCTCTTCACGGTAACGGATGCAGGAATCGATGGCTTCGCCGGATTGTTTCAGCGCGCGCTCGGAAGCGGGCACCTTATGGGTAGAAAAGAAAGCCTGTACATCGTTGCGGGACTCAACGTCGCAGAAGCTGCGCGTGGCTGCGATGATACTGGAGCCACTGGACATCGTGATCTTCTTTTCAACATCAGGCCAGTGCGCCTTTACCCATTCCCAAGCCACACGGTGCGTCTCAGGATCGTTCACCATGGCGGCAATCATGTGGGGCGCGTCCTGATTGCGGAAGCTGGGCGATACGATCATCTCCATCCACCGCTCGACGATCTGCGGATCGTAAAAATTCGACAGCGCGTTAGTGATGTTGTAGAAGGGCTCGGGCGATTGCGTCTGACGTAACACCTGAATGAATTCGTCAAACAAAAGCGCGTTGCCATGATGCGCGGCAATGTTCAGCGACGCCCTGGCAACGCTAGGATCGACGGCGTCGAAATTCTGCAGATACTGCCTGGCGACCTTCGTGGCTTGTTGAATCGTCTCCGGATCTTCGCCAAGTTCTCCCAAGATAGAAATCAGGTCTCCGCGAAGAAGCCGGGTATCGTCTTTCTCGCCGGGCGTGGGATTCCAACCTACTTTTTGCATCATCGGGCGGAAGTTGGAGCGAATCCACTGCCGAAACGCATCGCGATCCTGATCGCGCACCAGATATCCGGCAATCGTCTGGAGAGAGCCAGAGTAGCTCTCAAGAACCGTCTTTTCCTGGTCCTGATTCATAGCGGCCACCAGATCGAGGAAATTCCCAATGTTGTCCTTTCCTGCTCGAACCAGGGACGCCTCATCACTAAGAAGGAAGGCCCGCTCGGCGGGAGATAGCTCCGCAATCGCCGATCCGCTCAGCTTGCCAAGGATATCGGTGTCGTAGTGGGTGCGGTAGTAACCCACACCGTTGACGTTGGTAAATACCCAAGGCGAGCATCCGGTAAGCGGAATCGTCTGCTCCCGTTGAGTCAAGATCTGGCAGAAGGGTTTGTTCCCTGCCGCCTTGACGCACACCGGAATCTTCCACAGTTCCGAGGAACCGGCAACCTCGGCAGGATCGCTAAAGAAACGCTGCTGGCTGATCGTAACTTCCGTTTTGGATTGAGGCGTAAGGCTCTTCGACGAGCGTCGCTTCCCTTTTGAGGCGACCTTTTCAGGAGCGATATTGGCACAAGCCGCCTTGACGCTAATCAGAGGCTCACCGGCCTGTTCGACAAAGGTCGGCATGATCTGATCCACCGGCCGCTGGGAGACTTTGGCAATGGTTCCCCAAAAATCTTCCGCCGTGGCATTGCCATATTCAAAGTTGTGGAGATAAACGTTGACTCCACGCCGAAACACATCCGGGCTCACGTAGGACTCGATCATGCGGAGCACTGCCGCGCCCTTCTGATAGGAGATCGAGTCAAACATTTCGTTAATTTCTTCAGGCGTTTCGGCCCGGGCACGAATGGGATGGGTGCTCTTTAGAGCGTCCGTGCGCAAAGCGTCATTGGTCTCCTGAACCGCGCTCAAGGCAGCATTCCACTCGGGATGGAGAGCCTGCGAGGGCTTAAGCGCCATCCAGGTAGCGAAGCCTTCGTTGAGCCAGATGTTGTCCCACCACTTCATGGTGACCAGATCACCGAACCACTGGTGGGCCATTTCATGGGCAAGCACCTCAAAAACGGCCTGGCGCGAATCAACCGCAGCCGTCTTGTCGTCGAGAAAGAGGAGCGATTCACGATAGAAGATGGCGGCGGTATTCTCCATGGCGCCAGCCTCGAAGTCGGGCAGGCCCAGGATGTCCAGCTTCCCGAAGGGGTAACGAATGCCGTAATACTGGTTGTAGTATTTAAGAATCTCCTCGGCATAGCGCAGAGCGGCCACGCCCATCGGCTTGCGGTCCGGCGTTCCGCAGACGCGCACGGGAATTCCATCGGCCGAGCCTTCGTTACAAGTAAAATCGCCTACCGCCATCGCAACCAGATAGGTCGACATTTTGGGCGTGGTGGAGAACTTGAGCACGTGCTTGTTCGCGGCGGAATCAGGGGTATCGGAAACGATGCGTCCGTTGGAGATGGCCGTATCGCCTTGGTCGACGACCAGGGTGATATCGAAGGTGGCTTTGAATGCAGGCTCATCAAAAGAAGGAAACGCTCGCCGGGCATCGGTGGACTCGAACTGCGTGGTGGCATAGCGGCGAAGGCGTGTTTTGGATAGATAAAATCCACGCAGCTTGTCATTCAATATGCCGGTGAACTTGATGCGAATCTGGGCGGGACCGGCGCTCAAAGGAGCGGGGACGGTCAACGTTGCCTGCTCGTTTGCGTCGTCAAGGGCAACTTGGACCTCTTGAGTCGTAGAGCCCTGGGTGATGGTGGCGCTTTGAAGCGCAAGCTCAGCAGCGTTGAGCTTCACCGAGGTTCCCGACTGAAGGACACGGACATCAATGACTTCTTCGCCGGCAAAGGCGGCAGCCTGCAAATCGGGCGTGAACTTGAGATCGTAATGATCGGGAACCACGTTCCCAGGCAGCCTCTGCGCTCCCGCAAGGAGCGGAAGGAACAGAGCGGCCAACGCCAGAATTTTTTTGATTTGCATAGGGCTCCCTTCTTGGTCTTCGTTTCGTTTCTTTCGTTTCTTTCGTTTCTTTTTTGCTTATTTTCGCGGTTTTGCCGCCGGCTTGCTTGTTACGCTCGTTCTGCCCTTGTCACTTTCTCGATTGCTTATGTTTCTTCCGCGCCCACGACTTCAGAGGCAACAGCGCCGCCGACAACGACACCAGCACACCGGTTCCATGCAAACCAGTAGCCGAGTTCCCGATAGTCCTTCACATCGAAGATGGCCAGATCGGCGTCTTTTCCCGGCTCGATGGAGCCTTTGCTCTGCTGAAGATCGAGAGCACAAGCGGCGTTCATGGTACATGCAGCGATGGCCTCAGCCGGCACCATCTTCATGTGGGTGCAGGCCAGAGAGATCATGAACGGCATACTCGGAGTGGGCGAGGTGCCGGGATTGTAATCCGTAGCCAGAGCTACGGCCACTCCCGCATCGATGAATCGACGCACGTCCGGGTAGTCGCGATGCCCCAGGAAATAGTTCGCCCCCGGCAGCAGGGTGGCAACCGTCTGGTGCGAAGCCAGCGCGGTTATATCTTCGGACGCTACGCAATCCATGTGATCGAGAGAGGCGGGCCGGTACGCGAGCATGGCACTCAAATTTGACGGCGTAAACTGGCAAACGTGAGCGCGCAAGCCGAAGCCGTGCACGCGCGCCGCATCAAAGATCCTCTTCGATTGCTCCATGGAGAAAGCGCCGCGCTCGCAAAAGACATCGACAAAGGAGGCCAGCTTCTTTTTCGCCGCCAACGGGATAATTTCCCGGCAGACCAGATCGACGTACCGGTCTTCCTTGCCGGCAAACTCGGCCGGGACTACGTGCGCGGCCAGAAGGGTCGAAACCGCCGTACCGGGCCAATGGCGAGCCGCATCCTGAATCGCCTGGAGAGACTTGATTTCATCCTCAAGGGTAAGTCCATATCCCGACTTGGCTTCGACCGTGGTCGTGCCTTGAAGCAACATCGCCTGAAATGCGGTCAGCACGCGACCCGCAAGCTCCTTGCGAGAGGCATCGCGCACGGCAGCGACGCTAGAGCGAATTCCACCACCCGCCGCGGCTATTTCTTCGTACGATGCGCCCGCGATCCGTTTTTCAAAATCGACCAAGCGTGGATGCACGAAGGCCGGATGCGTATGCGCATCAATCAGTCCAGGAAGCACCACCCTTCCCTGGCAATCCAGCTCCCCCAGCCTGTTTTTTCCAGCGCCTAGTTTTGCGGACGGTTTGCCGACTTTAGACAGATGGCGCATGACTTCGCGCTCCGGCCCAACGGCAATGATCTTTCCAGCCCCGCATAAAACAGCGGCCCGTTCGATGAGCCCCAATTCTTTTAAGGCCGCGCCGCGCCGAGGATTCTCCGGCCCGTGCAAGGTGAGAAGCTGGCCTATGTTGGTCAGCAGGAGGTATGGCGATGGTCTTGAGGTTCGCAAACGGTTTAAAAAAGATTCAGAAGAGCATACACGGAAATGGGCAGGAAGCGGGGAGAAATCCAACGCTTCCCGCGGGCAAAAATCCTCCCTACGACGAAGCTTCACCCGATTGCATGGGTATCTTCACGCCCTCGCGCTGGGCAAATGAGACTGCCTCGCTGTATCCGGCATCGACATGACGGACAACGCCGATGCCCGGATCGTTGGTGAGCACACGCTCGATGCGTTTGGCCATCATCTCGGTGCCATCCGCGACTGTGACTTGCCCCGCATGGAGAGAGTAGCCAATACCGACGCCTCCTCCGTTATGCACCGAAACCCAGCTTGCTCCACCCGCGGTGTTCAGGAGCGCGTTGAGAATCGGCCAATCGGCAACCGCGTCACTACCATCCTTCATCGATTCGGTTTCACGATAGGGCGAGGCGACTGAGCCGCAATCGAGATGGTCGCGGCCCATCACGATCGGAGCCTTGATTTCTCCCTTTCTTACAAGTTCGTTGATGGCCAGACCAAACTCGGCCCGTTCCCCGTAGCCAAGCCAGCAGATGCGGGCGGGAAGGCCCTGGAACTTGATGCGCTTGCGGGCCAGATCAATCCAGCGGCGCAGAATGCGATTCTCAGGAAACATCTTCAGAATCAGATCGTCAGTTATGGCAATGTCGGAGGGCTCGCCGGAGAGCGCCACCCAGCGGAAGGGGCCGCGCCCTTCGCAAAACAGGGGCCTTATGTAAGCCGGCACAAATCCAGGGAAATCATAGGCGTTTTTGACGCCCCGTTGAAAAGCAAACGTCCGGATATTGTTTCCGTAATCAAAAGTCACGCTGCCCATCTTCTGAAGGCGAAGCATGGCTTCGACATGGCGGGCCATGGAGTCCAGCGAGCGCTCCAGATAACCTTGCGGATCGCTCCGGCGCATTTCCAAGGCGGCTTCAAGAGGAAGCCCGGCAGGCACGTATCCGTTCAGGGGATCATGCGCAGAAGTCTGATCGGTGAGCAAGTCGGGCAGGACGCCGCGATCCGCAAGTTCGGGTAGCACGTCAGCGCAGTTGCCTACCAAGCCGACGGAAATGGCCTCCTTCTTGCGAACAGCGTTCTTGAGGATGCGAAGAGCCTCATCCAGATTGTTAACCATGAAATCGCAGTAGCCGGTTTTCAGACGCTTCTTGATGCGCTCGGCGTCCACATCGATTCCAAGGAAGCAGGCTCCAGCCATGGTCGCGGCAAGAGGCTGAGCGCCACCCATGCCGCCCATGCCGCCACTTACGACCAACTTGCCAGCCAGGTCGCCACCAAAATGCTTTTCGCCGGCGGCGCAAAACGTCTCAAACGTGCCCTGAACAATTCCCTGCGAGCCAATATAGATCCAGGAGCCGGCGGTCATCTGCCCGTACATCATCAGGCCCGCTCTTTCCAGCTCATTGAATTTTTCCCAATTCGACCAATGACCCACGAGATTGGAATTGGCGATGAGAACCCGGGGCGCGTACTCGTGAGTCTTGAAAATTCCCACCGGCTTGCCGGATTGCACCAGCAAAGTCTCATCCTGGGCGAGAGATTGTAGAGACGCGAGAATCACGTTGAGGCACTGCTGATTGCGGGCCGCCTTACCCGTTCCACCGTAGACCACAAGATCGCGCGGACGCTCGGCAACCTCTTCATCAAGGTTGTTCATCAGCATGCGCATGGCGGCTTCCTGGGCCCATCCCTTGCAAGTAAGTTCATTGCCGCGAGGAGCCTTGAGCGGCGGAAGATAAGTGGACTGAATTTCGGTGTCAACAGGCATAGCCAAATGGTAGCAAATCGACCTGTCAAAGAGGTGGGTAATGGGCTACCTTGTACAAAATCGCCCGCAGCGCGCGGTTAAAACCATTGTCCTTGCCTTGGACTTAGGCGCTGTTTACCTACGCGCTTCCCTATTTCAATCACAGCAGATCGGACGGATTCAGCCCGCGCAGGATGATAGAAAATGTTTCTGGCATGCGAACCGCAACAACCTCGCCGCTCTCCACTTCAACCCACACCTTCACCGATGGATCGGTAGACTTTCCGGAATCTGCCGTCTCTGTGAACGTGTATTCCTGAACTTGGAACGGTTTTTTTGAAATCCTCATTGTCCGTATCCCGGCCACTTTTTCAACCCTCATCGATATCACTCCAGCCTGGCCACCAGCCGGTATAGTCATCATCCCGACCTTCGCAGGGATTCCGCTCTTGAGTGCGCGCTGTATGGCAATCCTGTACACGCTAACGCTCAGATCCAGACCCATTGCCGTGGACGAAGTTATTCCACTATCGTCTTCTCCCCCGGGAGAGGATTTCTGACCATTCACATCAACCAACTCGACTTTTGTGACCTTGTCACCTGTCCAGGTGATCTCCATGGTTGCTTTCTTTCCTTCAATTCGGGTGGAATACCGAAGCCATTTGTTAGAGCCGCCTGGGTTAAAGTCCTCCTCAAGCTCTGACTTGCTCATATTCCCACCGGAGTCCATCACCTCCGTTTTCGTGTGCAACCGAGTTCCATCCTGATTCGCAGTGAGAGTCTCGCTTCCTACTATCCGCTCGTTGACCAAAATGTCGTATTCCTTGATTTGCGCACTACACGCGACGGCTAGAACAGGAACACACAGGACGGTAGGAAGAGAAAGCGAGTCAAGCACAGTAGAGAGCAATCCAGTAAGGCGTAGCATGGTCCGATTATTCGTGTTATTTACAGGTACGACCAGCGACAAAGCGCGGCAGGAATGGACATCCTGCGGCATCGGCCAAACTTGCAAGAAAGGCCGTCCTCTATGGCCCACCCTCACTCTTCTTGGATTACGAATACCTGGATTACGAATACGGTGGGTTGTGAATCAGGGGTAGGTCCCATACTCTGCCCACGAATAGAACCGGCATTGTCGCCAGCAAATGTAGAAACTCTAGACGCATTCTCCCGTGAGGGAGAATGCGTTGCTAGTCGCCCATTGGGCGGGGCTTCATGGCTGCTACCGGCGGTACCTGATGCGGCCTCTTTCCTTTTCTCCCTGCCTTCAAGTCGGCAAAGAACCAGCGGACGCGATCCATATAGAGATAAACAACAGGCGTCGTGTAGAGGGTCAAGGCCTGGCTAACGATCAATCCTCCCACGATTGCTATACCCAGTGGACGACGAAGCTCGGATCCGGTTCCGGTGCCAAGCGCCAGGGGCAAACCGCCAAGCAACGCAGCCATGGTGGTCATCATGATGGGGCGGAAGCGAAGCATGCAAGCCTGGTAGATCGCCTCTTCCGAAGTCATCCCATTTTTGTTTTCGGCCTCCAGGGCAAAGTCGATCATCAGGATGGCGTTCTTCTTGACAATGCCGATCAGCAGGATGATTCCGATCATCGCAATCACCGTAAGCTGCGTGCCGGTAAGCAGGAGGGCCAAAAGCGCTCCAACGCCCGCCGATGGCAAGGTCGAAAGAATCGTGAGCGGATGGATGACGCTTTCATACAGGATGCCGAGGACGATGTAGACCGTGAGCAAGGCGGCGAGAATCAGCCAAGGCTCATCCGAGAGCGAACTCTGAAACGCGGCAGCGGTTCCCTGAAAGCCTCCGGAGATCGAGGGCGGCATGCCGATATCGCGCTTGGCCGTCTCGATCATTTTGGTTGCGTCTCCCAAAGCCGCGCCGGGCGCAAGATTAAACGAGATGGTAACCGAGGGATACGGCCCCTGATGATTGACCTGCAGAGCGGCATTCGATGGCCGGACACGGGTGAAGGCCGACAGGGGCACCTCGCTGCCGTTGGTGGAGCGGACATACGTATGGGCCAGCGCATCCGTCCCATGCTCGATGCGCGGATCGGCTTCCATGACCACGTGATACTGGTTCAACGGACGATAGATGATGGAGACCTGGCTTTGACCGAACGAGTCTCCGAGGACCGCGTCAATTTGCTGGGGTGAGATTCCCAGGCGCGAGGCCGTGTCGCGATCCACCTCAATTTGGGTTTCCAGACCTTTGTCCTGCTGATCGGTGTTGACATCGCGCAGTTGCGGAATGCTCCGCAGCTTGTTCAGAAGCTTCGGCGCCCAGGTCGTTAAATCGTTGAGATCGCCGGACAGGATTGTGTACTGGAACTGCGAGTTGCTTTGGCGCCCGCCAATCTGCAGATCCTGGGTCGCCTGAAAGAACAAGGTGGCTCCGGGCACGACCGACATCGGCTTGCGCAAGCGATTGACGATGTCATCGGCAGAGACCTTCCTTTCCCCAATCGGTTTCAAGGTGACGAACATGCGGCCGCTATTCGCAGTACCGCCGCCTCCACCACCGCCACCACCACCTCCGGCAAAGCCCACCACATTTTCGACCATGGGATCTTTCATTACGATCTGGACGAACTGGGACATTTTGTCTTTCAACGCCGGGAAGGAGATGTCCTGTTCCGCCTGGACTCCGCCGCCCAACCGGCCAGTATCCTGTTGCGGGAAAAATCCTTTAGGAACAATGACATAGAGATAAACACTCAAAGCTGCCGTCAAGATGGTGACCGCCAGAGTCGCCAATTGATGCCGCAGCACCCACTTGAGACTGCCTCTGTAGATTCCGAGAATCCAATCGAAGACCGCTTCGCTTGCCCGATAAATACGTCCATGCTGGGCGCCGGAGGCGCGCAGAAATTTTGCGCACATCATCGGGGTGGCCGTAAGGGACACCACCAAGGACACGCCAATAGCAGCGCTCAGGGTCACAGCAAATTCACGAAACAGCCGCCCAACGAGGCCGGGCATGAGCAGGATCGGAATGAACACCGCAACCAACGAGGTACTCATGGAGAGCACGGTGAACCCAATGGCTTTTGAGCCGCGAAAAGCGGCCTGCACCGGGTTCATGCCTTCTTCGATGTACCGGGTTATATCTTCGATCACCACGATGGCATCATCGACAACAAAGCCGGTCGAGATGGCCAGCGCCATGAGAGAGAGATTATCGATGCTGTAACCCGCAAGGTACATGATGCCGAATGTACCCACCAGGGAGAGCGGCACCGCAATGCTGGGAATGGCCGTTGCCCTCGGGCTTCTGAGAAACAGAAAGACCACGAGGACGACCAAGGCAATCGAGACGCACAAGGTGAACTGGATATCGGCGACGGAAGCCCGGACCGTGGTGGTGCGGTCGAGCACAACATCGAGCTTGATGGATGCGGGAATGGATGCCTGCAACTGCGGCAGCAAGCCGCGCACGCGATCTACGGCATCGATGATATTCGCGCCCGGCTGACGGAAGACAATCATCAGGACAGCGGGGTGGCCGTTGGCTATACCGGCGTTGCGCGTATCCTCGACCGAATCCTGAACGTCGGCAACATCCGCGAGCCGCACAATGCCGACGCTATTTTGCGCAACGATCACCTTCTTGTACTTCTCCGCCTCGAAAAGCTGATCGTTATCGGAGATCATCCAGGAGTTGCCGGCGTTTGAAATTTCGCCTTTGGGACGATTGGCATTGGCGGAATTCAGAGCTGCCGCCACCTGCTCGACGCCAACGCCCATCTTGTTCAACAAGGCGGGGTTCACCTCCACCCGCACCGCTGGACGCGCGCCACCTCCCACGAATACCTGACCAACTCCGGAGACCTGCGCGACTTTCTGCGCAAGAATGGAGTCGGCTGCGTCGTACATTTTTGGCAGCGGAATGGTTTCGGAGGTCAGCCCCAGAATCATGATGGGAGCGTCCGCCGGGTTGCTCTTGTGCCAGGAGGGCCGGGAGGGAAGATTCGCAGGAAGCTGTCCCAGGGCAGCGTTGATCGCGGCCTGCACATCGCGCCCGGCAGCATCGATATTGCGGTTGAGATCGAACTGGAGGGTGATGCTCGTGGAACCAAGCTGGCTCGTTGAGGTCATCTGGTTGACGCCCGCAATACGGCCAAACTGCCGCTCCAGCGGCGTGGCTACCGACGAAGCGACCGTCTCCGGACTCGCTCCGGGAAGGCTCGCGGAAACCGAAATTACCGGATACTCAACCTGGGGCAGCGGAGCGACCGGCAGTTGCGTATAGGCGAGAATCCCCGCCAAGAGCAATGCCAGGGTAAGCAATGAGGTTGCAATCGGCCTCCGGATGAACGGTGCGGAGATGCTCATATTCAGTGCGCCGCTGTCGGCTCCTCCACAACAGGCTCTTCGACCCCTGTAATCGTGTTACCGAGCTTCAGATGCCCGAATCTTGTTGCCAAACGATCGAACCACAAATAGACAACCGGCGTGGTGTACAGGGTAAATAGCTGACTCAAGAGAAGACCGCCGATGATCGTAATGCCCAGCGGCTGGCGCAGCTCCGATCCGGTGCCTCTGCCAAAAGCCAAGGGTACGGCTCCCAACAGAGCGGCCATGGTGGTCATCATGATCGGGCGGAAGCGAAGCAAGCTTGCCTGATAGATGGCCTCCTCGGGCGGCTTGCCCTCCACCCGCTCCGCCTCCAGGGCGAAGTCGATCATCATGATGGCGTTTTTCTTGACAATGCCGATTAACAGGATAATGCCGATCAGAGCCACGACCGTGAGGTCGTTGTGAGTCAAGATCAAAGAAAGGATTGCTCCTACACCAGCGGAGGGCAGCGTGGAAAGGATCGTCAGGGGATGAATATAACTTTCATACAGAACTCCCAAAACGATGTAAACCGTAATCAGAGCGGCAAGGATGAGCCAAGGCTCCGATGACAGAGATTTCTGGAAGGCGGCAGCAGTTCCTTGAAAACTTGGATGAACGCTGGCTGGCATTCCGAGTTCCTGCTCAACTTCGGCAATGCGCCGCGTGGCGGCGCCCAGCGATTCGCCGGGAGCGAGATTGAAGGAGATTGTGACCACCGGGAACTGGCCCTGATGGTTGATGGTGAGCGACGTTTTCGAAGACTCGAAGTGGCTGAAAGCCGTGAGCGGCACCTGCGTTCCGGTAATGGACTTCACGTAGATATCTTTGAGCGCGCTGGGGTCCTGCCGGAACTGCGGATCGACCTCTAAAACCACGTGATACTGATTCAACTGAGTAAAGATCGTGGATACCTGGCGCTGGCCGAAGGCGTCATACAGGGTGTCGTCGATTGCCTGGGGCAAAATTCCGAAGCGTGCAGCGGTGTCACGGTCGATGACCAGGTCCGCCCTAAGACCGCCGGTCTGCTGGTCGCTGGCCACATCGCGCAGTTCAGGGATTGTCCGCAACCGATTGACGATTTTCGAAGCCCACAGATTCACCTCGGCAGCATCAGCGGATTCCAGGGAGTACTGGAATTGGGTGCGGCTCACGCGGTCTTCCACCGTTAAGTCCTGCACCGACTGCATGTAGAGCGTGATGCCATCGATCTTCGCCAACTGCGGCTGCAGCCTGCGAATCACGTCCGAAGCTGTGGCGGCGCGCTGGTCGCGGGGCTTCAGGTTGATCTGGATTCTTCCGCTGTTCTCGGTGGTATTCGTTCCGTCGATACCGATAAACGAGGAGAGGCTATCGACATCGGGATCTTTCAGAATTTCCCGCGCAAGCTGCTGCTGCCGGTCGGACATCGACTGGAACGAGACATTTTCCGGCGCTTCTGAAATTCCGAGGATTACGCCTGTATCCTGCACGGGAAAGAAACCCTTGGGAACGATGGTGTAGAGATACAGTGTCAACAACAACGCGCCCAGGGTTGCCATAAGCGTCGCGGTCTGGTGCTTCAGAACCCATTGGAGCGTGCGTCCATAGACGCGGATCACGCTATCGAAGAACCGCTCCGAAGCGTGGTAAAAGCGCCCGTGCTTGCTCTCGGACGTGCTCTTTAGCAACCGGGCAGCCATCATGGGCGTGAGAGTCAGCGAAACGCCGGCTGAAACCAGAATGGTTACGCTCAGCGTTACTGCAAATTCACGAAACAACCGGCCAACGATATCGCCCATGAAGAGCAGGGAATGAGCACCGCGATGAGCGACACCGTAAGAGAGATGATCGTGAATCCGATCTGCCCCGATCCTTTCAGCGCCGCTTCAAGGGGCGAATAGCCTTCCTCCAGAAAGCGATCGATGTTTTCGATCATCACAATGGCGTCATCCACCACAAAGCCGGTGGAGATGGTCAGCGCCATGAGTGTGAGGTTGTTGAGGCTGTAGCCCAGCAGATACATCACACCGAAGGTGCCAACAATCGAGAGAGGCACGGCAACGCTCGGAATGATGGTGGCCGACAGGTTACGCAGAAACAAAAAGATGACCATGATCACGAGCCCAACCGTGAGCATGAGTTCGAATTGAACGTCCTGCACGGAGGCGCGGATGGTCTGGGTACGATCCGTCAGGATTGCAACCTTAATTGAGGCAGGGAGAGAGTCTTTCAAGTTGGGCAGGATCGCCTTGATCCTGTCCGCGACGGCAATGATGTTGGCGCCGGGCTGACGCTGGATGTTGACGATGACGGCGGGAACCGCGTTCATCCAGGCTGCCTGCTTCACGTTCTCCGCTCCGTCGATTACCGTGGCAACATCGGTCAGGCGAACGGGAGCATTGTTGCGATAAGCGACGATCACCGATCGATAACCATCGCTGGACAGAAGTTGATCGTTGCTGGCAATCGTAAAGGACTGCCTTGGCCCTTCGAGGATTCCCTTGGCTTGATCGACGTTGGCCTGGCTTAACGCCGTGCGGACATCCTCAAGGCTCAGGCCATAAGAAGCGAGAGCGGTCGGATTGACCTGGATGCGCACTGCCGGTTTCTGGCCGCCGCTGATCGATACAAGACCGACGCCCGAAAGCTGAGAAATCTTCTGGGCCAATGTGGTGTCCGCCACGTCCTCAACCTTGGAGAGCGCCAAGGTGTCCGAGGTGAGGGCCAAAGTCAGAATGGGCGCGTCGGCAGGATTGACCTTGCTGTAGATCGGCGGATTCGGAAGATCGCGCGGGAGAAAGGTGGCCGCGGCATTGATGGATGCCTGCACCTCCTGCTCCGCGATATCGATATTGAGATCGAGATTGAACTGCAGGGTGATGACCGAACAGCCGAAGGAGCTGGTGGAGGTCATTTGGTTCAGACCGGGAACCTGCCCGAACTGACGCTCCATCGGAGCAGTCACCGAAGACGCCATCACGTCCGGTCCGGCGCCTGGGTAGAACGTGACTACCTGAATCGTTGGATAGTCGACCTGCGGCAGGGCCGAAACCGGCAACTGCTGGTAGGCGACGATACCAACCAGCAGCAAACCTATCATTAAGAGGGAGGTCGCTACCGGGCGGAGAATGAAAATCCGTGAGGGGCTCATGGTTTTACCGCATGGAGCCGGTCTGCCCGTGGGCCCGAACCGCCTCCGCCGCTACCGCGAAATTCCACCTGCGTGTTGGTTTGAAGCTTGTCTTGCCCGTCCGTAACCACCATTTCGCCGGGAGACAACCCCTTGTCAATGGCGGCATAGTTCCCCGCGGTAAGGCCCACGGACACCGGGCGCATCTCCGCTTTCTTATCCGATTTCACGGTAAAGACGTACGCGCCCTGAGGCCCGCGCTGAACGGCCGCTACGGGCACCACCGTGTTGTTCTTGCGCACTTCGAGCTGCAAATGGATATTGACGAACTGGTTGGGCCAGAGGCTGCGATCGCGGTTGTCAAAAACTGCCTTGAGCTTTCCGGTACCGGTGGAAGCGTCAATCTGGTTGTCGATGGTTACAAGTTTGCCGGTAGAGAGCTTGGTCTGGTCGTCGCGGCTATAGGCATCTACCTGCAATGTGCCCTTCCTCATGCGCTGGGCGATCGAGGGAAGATTATCTTCCGGCAATGTGAATACCGCCGCAATCGGCTCGAGCTGCGTAATCACCAGTAGACCGTTGGGATCGGCGGCGTGAACGATGTTGCCGACATCCACGAGGCGGAGACCAATGCGGCCGCTGATGGGAGAGGTAATGCGCGTATAGACGAGTTGCAGTTTTACGTTGTCGATCTGTGCCTGGTCGGCGCGAACGGCTCCATCAAGCTGGCCCACCTGGGAGCCCTGCGTATCGAGCTGCTGCTTGGAAATGACGCCACCGTTCTTGTACAAGTCCTGAAATCGATCGAGATTCAGCTTGGCATCCTGCAGGGCCGCCTGATCTTTAAATAAGTTGGCCTCCGCCTGGCTGAGCTGTACCTGATATGGACGAGGATCGATCACCGCCAGCACGTCGCCCTGCTTGACTTCCTGCCCCTCTTTGAAACGAACCTCGACGAGCTCTCCATCGAGGCGGCTTTTCACTGTGACCGTATTGAAGGCCTCGATCGAGCCAAGGCCGGCGAGAACCACCGGCATATCGCGCTGCTCCGCGGTGGCAACATCTACGGAAACCACCTGCTGGCCTTGTCCCTGACGTCCGCCGCGCTGCGGCTGGGATGACTGTGATTGGAAGGGTCCATTGGCGCAACCGAGCAGAACTAAACAAAAGCATGCGGCCAAAATGAGCCGCGAGTGCCGCAATACACAACCTGGGAAGCTGAACATCCATGTCCTCTCTTTAAGGCGAGGAATTTTCTTTTAGACAGAATAGGGGTAAAATTCTGGCTCTTATCCTGTCTCTCAACCTGCGTATGCTGACAAACGCATTTCCCGGCGGCCTTCCTTTTCGTTCCCTGGGGCGAAAGGCCGCGCCGCGATTGCAATTCCTTGATATACCTGGTCGAAAACGGGCTTGCCGGCAGCATCAGCCGGATCGGCAGAATGTAATCCCTACCTTGTTAGACTCTAATAGAACCTTCTTTGATAATCACGATAAGAGCAATCAATTTTAATTCAGCGAATGTAAATATTTGTTAATCATCCGACTCTTGCGCAGGGCCAATACACATCGCTTCACCTGTGGAAATTGCGGCACCAAGTACACATCGATGCGGCGAACCCCTTGGGCCGCCATGAATTTTCGAGTCGGGGAGTTTAGACCGATGACGATGCAGGCGCAACAGGCATCTTCCGGTTCTCGAATTCGTTGTTCTCGTTGTTCTCGCCGGTTTGAAAATTGTCAAAGCAATCCGGTAAACCTGCTACCATGGCTCCATTTCCCACAGGAGCAATCAACTTATGGCTATGCAGCGCAGTTGGCATCGTTGGATCACCAGCCTGTTTCTTCTCCTGCCGCTCTGTGCGGGCTCTTCCTCGCAATCCCAACCGGCTTCGCCGGCAAATTCCGCTTCCGTGGGCGCTTCTCAACAGGCACAAGTCCAGAGTCCGGCTTCCCAGGGAACGGCTTCGCAGGGACCGGCTACAGTCTTAAAGACTACGACGAGGCTGGTGGTTGTGGATGTGGTAGCAACCGATAAAAAAGGCGCAGCCGTTGCGGACCTGACCGCGGACGACTTCCAACTCATGGAGGACGGTAAAGAACAAAAGGTTCGGGCCTTCAACTTCCAGCATCCAGAACAGCATCCCGAAGCTGCGGCTAGCACGAAGAGCACTTCGCAGGCAGCCACCGGTATCCTGACGAATGTTCCCTCTTTCACCGGACACAGCGCTTTGAATGTCTTCCTGATTGACGGATTGAATACCACCGTTACCAACCAATTGTATGTTCACGAGCAGATGATCAAGTTCCTGCAGAAGCTGCCGCCCAACGAGCCCCTTGCCGTATACCTGCTAGGAAGCAAGCTGACACTGCTTCAGGACTTCACCAGCGATCCCACCGTACTGCAGAGCGTATTGCGTAACCTGAAGGAGCAAAAATCGCCCGTGCTGGACGATCCAACGGAGGAGCTATTCGCTCCGGGAGTTTTCGACTCCCTGCCCGGGCAAATGCAACAGTCCATCGAAGCATTTGAAGCGGAGAGCACCGCGGCGAAGATGGACGTTCGCATTCAATTGACTTTGGATGTGCTCAATTCACTGGCAAGAACACTTTCCGGCTATCCCGGGCGCAAGAACCTAATATGGCTCTCAGAATCGTTCCCGCTCTCTATCAACCCCGATACCAGCCTGGGTGTTCACGCCTTTGACACGATGCGCGACTACAGCCCGTTGGTGGCCAAGACCGCGGACGCGCTGACGACCGCACAGGTGTCCGTCTACCCTGTGGACGCACACGGCCTCGCAGGCCACGCGGCATTCAGCGCGGAAAGCAGCGGGCGCGACAAGCTTGGGCGAAACGCGATGACTTCCCAGCGCGTGAATGGCACTCTCAGCCAGGATTCGGATCAGTCCACCGCAGCTCACAGCGCCATGAACGAGCTAGCGGATAGGACCGGGGGCAAGGCCTTCTATAACGGCAACGATCTCGATAATGCCATCGGCAAGAGTATTGAAGACGGCTCCACCTATTACACGCTCGGCTACTATCCGGATAATAAAGACTGGGACGGCAAATTCCGCAAGATCCAGGTGAAGAGCCTGCGTTCGGGAATCAAGCTGCGCTACCGGCTTGGGTATTTCGCAACGGATCCGGCATCTTACGAAAAGCAGAAGCCCGAGCAGAAAAACCGCGACTTGGCAATGTCGCTCAGCCTCGACTATCCGGCGGCAACGGGGCTTCCTTTTCGAGCCTCTGTGTTACAGCCTTCGGAAAAAACTCAGAACAAAGCCGCAGTGAATTTCGCTGTGGACGCCCACTCGGTCAGCTTCGACAGCCAGGCCGACGGCCTGCAGCACGCATCCGTTACGTGCGCGGTTGAGGCTTACTCGGCTAAAGGAAAGGTCATCAAGGCGGAGGCGCACTCGGTCTCCGGAGCGTTGACTGCCGAACAAGTTGCAGCCGTGATGAAAAGCGGGTTTCCGTGCCAGCAGCTTATCGATTTGCCCGCTGGAAGTTATATCCTGCGGATTGGCGTGCGCGACGAGCACACCGGAGTCATCGGGACCCTAACCACCAAGACCACGGTGGGCCAATCGAACACCAGTGCGGCGAAGGCCGGCGAAAGCAATGGAGCGAATAAGGCTGAAGAAAAAAAGCAGTGATCATCGGCCTCATGCTTTATTTGAGAGCGGCTTTATTTGGATCACGGGCGGTATTTGATGCAGGCGGTATTCGGCCCACAACTTTCGGTTGCTCGGCAGGGCACCCGCAATCTCCTTGCGCTTTGACTCTCGACTGTCGACTCTTGACTCTTGACTCTGAGAGTTGTCGGCCCTAGTCTCTACAACTAATGCCGTTATGCAGGGAGACTCGATGAACGCCAAACCCATGACCCGCAAACAATCCATAGAATACGGACGGGCGCAGCGCAAGCGCCTCAGCCGCTCCGATTTGGGGACGTTCGACGCGAAGGCGCGCCGAATCGATGCCATTGGCGTGATTCACGATTCGTGCGACGGCCGGCTTGCGGAACTCATTCCCGTAAAGTTCAAGCTGATGGCGGCTTCGATGTTTGCGTTCTACCGCGGCACCGTGGAAGTGATGGCCGCCGACCTTGCCTCTTCTACCCACACGCAAATCTATGCGCAGCTCTGCGGCGATGCCCACGTGAAGAACTTTGGCTTCTTTGCCACGCCGGACGCCCATGTGGTCTTCGATGTCAACGATTTTGACGAGACATGGCCAGGCCCATGGGAATGGGATGTGAAGCGCCTCATTGCCAGTATCGTGGTAGGCGGACGCGAGGCCGGAGAGAGCAATCGCGAGTGCAAGGAGATTGTCGAGGGATTTCTGGCTGAATACTGCCATTGGATCCACACCTTTTCCGACATGACGACCATTGAAGTCGCCCGCCATCGCGCCCGCCGCGACCTGAACCGTCCGGCCATCGCAGAGGCCCTGGAAAAGGCGCAGCGCGCGACTCCTTTACAAACGCTCAAGAAGCTGGCGAAGAAGACCCCGTCCGGCTGGAAGTTCCGGTCCGTACCTAATGTGTTATGGGAGGTTCCTGGAAAGACCAAGAAGCTTGTTCTGGACGCGCTGAAACAATACCGCGATACGCTCTCGTCCGATCATCAGCTTATCTTCGACCGGTTCCATCCGGTAGACGTTGCATTCAAACTAGTGGGTACCGGCAGCGTTGGGACCCGCGACTATGTAGTCCTGTTCTTTGGCCGCGACGAAAACGATCCTCTTTTCCTGCAAGTCAAAGAGGAGCCGCCCGCGATCTACGCCAGATATATCAACCATCCCCAACCTCAAAATGAGGGCCGCCGGGTGGTAGAAGGCCAGCGTGCGCTACAGGTTCAATCGGACCTTATGTTGGGCTGGTGCACCATCGAAGAGCGCGATTATCTGGTGCGCCAGTTAAACGACCACAAATCTTCCCTGGAAATTGAAGACCTGAAAGGCAGCCGGCTTATGGAATATAGCCGCCTATGCGCCGAACTGTTGGCCAAGGGCCACGCCCGCTCCGGCGATCCGGTGGCCATCGCTTCTTATCTTGGTCCATCAGGGAAGTCCGCGGAATCCCTGATGCGCTTCGCCTCCACTTACGCAGAACAGGTGGAAGCGGATTACGACGCATTCCGCAAAGCTCTAAAGAACGGAACGTTGCCTCGCAAGGCGGGAACGACTTTATCTAAAAAGTCTGAATAAAAACGTAGAACGCCAAGGGTGCGATCGACAGATGGATTTTAGAGAACAGAGGCGATGCCTAACCAGGCATCGCCTCTCTGTCGTTAAGGAGGGTCCGATGTTCTTTGCTTTGTCTTATCTTGTTTTCTCTTGCCGTTGTGTTCGTGGTACGCCAAGCGGCCCACCGACGGCTACCGCTATTTCCTAGTCACGGTAAGTTCTGTCCTCCGATTCTGCGCGCGACCGTCTTCGGTATCGTTTGAGGCGAGCGGGCGGTCCTGTCCAAATCCCGCTGTCGAGATTCTGTCGGTAGCAATTCCTTGTCCGACGAGCAGTTGCTTCACGGCATTCGCTCGATCCACGGACAGCTTCTGGTTGCCATCGGGCGTCCCGGTGTTATCCGTGTGTCCTACCAATTGGACTTGGGCGTTCGGGTACGCCTTCAGGATTGATGACATGTCCGTCACCGTCTGGGTAGAGTCGGGCGTAAGCTGTGTTGAAGCCGTTTCAAAATTCAGGTGATCAAAAACGAAAGTCTTAGGTACATCCTGAGCCGATGTATCGCCCAGGAAATGCGCGAGATTGTAGTTAATGGACCCCGGCGTGAGGTTAAGATCGACGCCGCTCGGCAGCGGAATCTTCTCAAGAGCACCCTTGGCCGCATCTGCGCCCGCTTTCACACCGTCTTTGGCCATATCGGCGCCTTCTTTCGCCATGTTCGCGCCTTGGTTGGCCAGATTCTCTACACGGTTCCCTACGTTAGGAGCGCGGCCCAACAAATAGAGCAGGAGCGCCAAGGCTCCTAGTGCGATGAGCGCGAGCGGCAACCAACGCCTGCCCGTTCCAGTTGGAGTCGGTGGCGTCACCGTCGGGCCCGCCGTGGTCACGCGCTCGACATAAACCGGTTCGGGCGCCTTCCAGGATGTGTCGGTGACTTCTCTCTTCACAATCGCGGGCCCACCGCCCAAGAGCTGGGACAAGCCGGAAGGCGCAGCGGCTGCAATTTCCGATCTTTCATTCAACAGGACATTGGCAAGGCCGCTTGAATCCAAGCCTTGTGCGGCGGCTCGCTTGCCCAATACGCCCAGCGTCAATGGAGCGGCCAGCGCCATAAGCTTTGAAGCCGCGGATGAACTGACGCCACCGGACTTCGCCACCAGATCGGTGACGGCGGAGCCTCTGCCGCCAAAGATTTTCCCCAGCAGTTGCTGCCCTGCGCTTAGCATGTTGTTGGTGGCTCCCCCGCCACTAAAGAGGGATGAGACATTGTCGGCGGCGGCGCCATAGCCGCCATCACGAATCATGCCTGCCAAGCTGGTGGCTCCCTCCTGGGAAGAGGCCATGTTGGTAAGCCCGCTAAGAACGCTGGGCACAATTCCGTTCAATGTTTGCCGTGTTGAAGATTCAGACTCTCCAACGAAAGAACTCGCTTTACGAACTACGTCCGGAGTCAAGCATCCTTTCACGGCGTCCATCAGACTTCCGGGTCTCAGAAATTGGGAAACAGCCATCGGGGTCCTCCTTGCTCCTTCGTAAAAACTGCAGTGTGATTGTTATGTATGAGAGGATGCCTGGTTGAGATTCGCTTGTTGCCTTCTTAACCCACGTTTTTTCGTTGTTCATTCTTTATTCGTCGTTATTCGTCATTCTTCATCCTTCATTGTTCATTGGCCAGAATTGCTCAGGCGGCAACCGCACCCGCTATTTCTCTTTAAGACAACAAAGACCGGGGATAACCTGGGGGGATAACAAAGTCCGGTTCCCTCTCTAAAAAAGTCATCCCGTACTTTTCTGCCCTCGCCTATACCGGACATTTGCGGATTGGCGTTGTCGGGCGCGGACAACAAAATGGCAGTGGAAAGATGGCCCTGGAACGACAGCTCCGGTGCTTATTCTGTGCGCAAACGTTCGAGGAAAAGAATCGAGCGGGCGCATGCGGCATCGGCCTGTGGAGTCAAACCAGCCTATGGAGCAGGAACCAATGAGCGCCACGAAAGAAGAGCCAATTGTGGCGACTCTGCACGCCGAAGAGCTTTCGGTCACGAAACGGCGCATCGTGACTGGGCGCGCCCAAATCTCCACTGTAACTCGCGAGCACGAGGAGCTTGTGGAAGAGCTCCTTCGTCACGAGCACGTGGAAATTGAGCGTGTACCGATCGGCAAGCCGCTTGATCAGGCGCCCAAAGTTCGGGAAGAAGGGGACGTCCTCATTATCCCGGTTGTTGAGGAGGTCCTGGTCACCGAACGGCGATTGTTCTTGAAAGAAGAGGTCCGCATCCGGCGTGTGCGCGGGGCGGAGAAACATCGTCAGCGAGTGCGTGTCCGCAAGCAAGAAGCGGTCATCACGCGTCAACCGGCAACCCCTAACGGCTGCTGAATATTCGGCGGCTGGAGTCTGAAAAGCAAGACACCCAAGAAGGAGAAATGATGGCTTACGAAAAAATTGTCGCCGTGTATGACAAAGCAGGAAAGGCAAAAGACGCCGCCAGGGCTCTGGAGTCTTCGGGCTTCTCTGCCGGCGATATCAGCCTACTAAATCGCGACTCTCTCACGGATGCCGAAATGCGCGAGGAGGGACTCTGGCGCAGGCTTTTTGGCCGCACAGTCGCCGACCATGAGAGCACCGCCTATACCCGTGCAGTTCAGGGCGGAGGCGCCGTCCTGACTCTTCGAGTCCTGGATTCGGATGTAGGACGAGCGATGAGGATTCTGGACGTCCATAACCCCGTCGATGTGAATGATCGGGTCAGCACTGCAACAAGCGTTCCGGTCACGCCGGTCAAAACAACCGTCACGCAGCCGGTCGAAACCTACAAGGTAACCGGACGAGAAGAAGTCCTCCGCCTGGCCGAGGAGCAACTGGACGTGGGGAAACGCCAGGTTGAAACCGGAAAGGCGCGCATTCGCCGTTTCGTGATTGAAAAACCTGTCGAGACCAAGGTTACGTTACATGAAGAGCACACTGAGCTGCTTCGCCGTAACGTCACCGATCCCACCGCGCTCCGGGATGTCGATTGGTCGGACAAGACCATCGAAGTTACCGAGACGGCCGAGCAGGCGGTAGTCACGAAATCCGCCCGCGTCGCCGAGGAGGTGGTCATCCGCAAGGAAGGTACGGACCGCGTAGAAACGGTTCGCGATACCGTTCGCCGCCAGCAGGTGGAGATTGAGCGCCTGCCTTTGCGCGATCGAGACCGGAAGGTTGCTTGAGCCGAAGCCATCTCTCCAACTGAATTCCGGCGGCAGCTCTACGCCGCCGGGAGTTCACCTCTTCCTTCCCCAGGAGGCAGCTACGCGCGAATTTACGAACACTCTGGTGCGCCTCCCGAGGATCGTTTCTTTTGTTCATGTCGTTCACTTAATTCACGTCGTTCACGCTTCAAAATCCGGTTCGGCCTTGCTTCGCTTTATACCAATGGAGGAACCATGTTGTTGAGTCGCCGGGATTTTCTGAGACTTGGCGCCAGCGGTGGGGCCGCCGGCTTGCTTTTTGAGTTCAACGTTCAACCCGTTCTCGCCCAGGCCAGAGGGCTCAAAATCGCCCGCACGAGTGAGACACGCTCCATCTGCCCCTATTGCTCCGTGAGCTGCGGCATCATTATTCATACGATCGGCGATAAAGCTAAAAACGTGACGCCCCAGGTTGTTCACGTGGAAGGCGATCCCGACGATCCCATCAATCGCGGCACCCTCTGCCCCAAAGGAGCCTCTCTTTACCACGACATTCTGAACACACGGCGGCTCCTCAAGCCCGAAGTTCGCCGACCGGGGTCAGATCACTGGGAAGACATATCGTGGGAGCAAGCGATTGCGGAAATAGCCCGGCATATCAAGAAAACGCGCGATGAAGGCTTCATCGAAAAAGACGAGCAAGGGCGCACCGTCAATCGCTGCGAAGGCTTGGCCTGGAATGGCGGATGCACGGACACAAATGAAATCAACTGGTTGATCGTAAAGGCAATGCGCAGCCTGGGGGTCTGCTACCTGGAAAACCAGGCTCGTGTTTGACACGGCCCCACGGTCTCAAGTTTGGGACCATCATTCGGGCGCGGCGCAATGACGAACGGCTGGATTGACATGAAGAACACCGACATGATGCTCATCATGGGCGGCAATCCGGCGGAAAACCATCCTTGCGGATTCAAATGGCCGGTTGAAGCCAAGCGCACCCGCGACGCAAAAATGATCGTGGTGGATCCGCGCTTTACCCGCACGGCATCGGTTGCCGATTTATTTGTTCAGATTCGCGCCGGAACCGACATAGCCTTCCTGGGGGGAATCATCAACTATGCGCTCCAAAATAACCGGATCGCACGTGACTACGTTCTCAACTACACTAACGCCGCGTTCATTATCAAAGAAGGATTCAAGCTTCCCGAAGACGGGTTATATTCCGGCTACGATCCCACAGAGCGCAAATACGACAGCTCGTCGTGGAACTATGAAGAGGGCCACAACCTAACGCCTCCCGAAGCCATGGCCGCGATGAACGCAGCTACGCAGCAGGGTGCTCCGGCGGCGCATACGCAAAACGGGGCCGTTCGAGCCGCCGCAAAGCCCTCGGGCGCACGGGCAATTGCCGCCGGTGGTCCACCGGCCAATCTTGCACCCGCCACTCTGCCACCCAATGTGGCCTATGACTTCTCCCTGGAACATCCAAGATGCGTCTATCAATTACTGAAGAAGCACTATTCCCGCTACACGCCCGAAGTTGTTGAACGCATCACCGGCGCTCCCAAGGAGCATTTTCTAAAAGTCGCCGACCTTTTCACGTCGATTCGGAAAAACGGAGACATGAAGAAGGTCGGCACAATCATCTACGCAGTCGGCTGGACCCAGCACACCTCGGGCACGCAGACCATTCGAGGCGCGGCCATGCTCCAGTTGCTCATGGGAAACATAGGGCGCGCGGGTGGCGGCGTCAATGCGCTCCGCGGACACTCCAACATACAAGGCGCAACCGATATGGCCGGAGTCTTCGACATCCTGCCCGGCTATCTCAAGATGCCGATTCCCACGGATACCGACTTCAGCACATATATTGCACGCACTACTCCGAAAGCTTCCAAGCCGGGGGAATGGGACTCTTACAACTATTGGTCCAACACTCCGAAGTTTGCCGTGTCGTTCATGAAGTCCATGTTTGGGGATGCCGCCACCAAGCAGAACGATTGGGCCTTCCACTATCTACCGAAAATCGCCGGCAAGTATTCCTGGACCGAGCTTTGGGACAGCATGTATCGCGGCAAAATCAAAGGCCTGATGGCCTTCGGTATGAACGGCGTGGCCATCGGTCCAAATTCGCAGAAAAACATCGATGCGCTCAAGAAGGCCGATTGGCTGGCCGTCTGCGAGATATATCCCGATGAAACCAGCGACTTCTGGCGCTCACCCGGCATTGGCGCGGATGAGATGAAAAATATCAACACAGAGGTCTACAGGCTACCCGGAGCCGGCTTTGCGGAAAAAGACGGCACATTTGTGAACTCGGCTCGCTGGCTCAAGTGGAAATATACAGCGGTTCCTCCTCCGGGCCAGGCAAAACTCGACCAGGAGATTCTTGCGCGCATCTTCCTGAAGGTTCGCGAACTGTATCAGAAAGAGGGCGGTAAGTTTCCCGATCCGATTCTGAATGCGAGCTGGGCCTATACCACTCCGGAGAATCCATCGTTCTCGGAAATTGCCAAAGAGATCAATGGCAAAGCGCTGGCCGATCTAAAAGACGAAAAAACCGGGCAGGAAATCAAGGCCGGCCAACAGCTACCCGGCTTTGCATGGCTCAAGGACGATGGCA
>DATGIO010000086.1:0-3607 GCA_035295685.1 Candidatus Angelobacter sp. | reverse complement strand
GGATCGAGCTTGATTTTCCGGCACAGCCCCCTGAGCCGAGTTCCCCGCCAGACAAACTTCTTGAGGTCTTGGGTGTTTCCGCACGAAGCGTCGGCAAGAACAAGTTCGATTATCTCGTCGAAGTCGAGGACGAAGATACCCTCCGAAAGATGCAGCCGGATTTCCGAGCCCTGGGTCAGGTAAAAGCACGTGGGATCATCGTTACCAGTAAGTCCGCTTCGACGGCGTACGATTTTGTATCTCGGTTCTTTGCCCCAGCGTCGGGGATTGATGAGGATCCGGTCACGGGCTCAGCTCATTGCTGCCTGGGGCCGTTCTGGAAATCGCGCCTTGGGAAAAATGAATTGACAGCTTATCAGGCTTCCCGCCGCGGTGGCTGGATCCGTGTGCGAGTTGCAGAACCACGAGTTTTCTTGAGTGGAAAAGCGGTGACCGTGTTGCGCGGCGAATTGGCCTGATCCGTCAGGCTTGCATCTCATTCAGATTCCGGTTGGTTTTGACCGTTTCGCGGCGGCGCATAGAACCGCGGAGAGTCCGCGCGGTTCTACGCACCGGCGCTATCGGTAGGTGGGAGCGCAGACCGGGTGGCCATGGGTCAGGTCCAGCGGACGAAAACGATGCTCGTTATAAAACTGCGCTGCCTTGATGAGGTCCGGCCGTGACGCGTGCATCTACTGGCTCGGTTCGCTCAGGATGGAGATGGCATATGGGACATGCTTCCAGATCACTTGCATCGCCAGCAGATTTGCGTTGCAGACGTTTAGTGCGGCGCGACCCGCGCCTCCGCGCGGAGGCAGCAAGGGCCCTGGGTGCAATAGGACCAGCAGCCAAACAAGCCGTGCCTGCATTGCTTGCGGCATACGAACGTGGGAGGTTGCCATTCGTTGACCCGGAAGAGGTGGTCGCAGCCCTACGCCAACTTGATGCGCAAGCTGTCGCGCAGCACGGAATTCGCTAGCGTGATCGAAGAGCTGATCTCTTATCGGCATCGCCATTCTTGCTCTGCTCTCCTGCGGCCGCTCAGCCGGGCGGGAGTGCAAGTGGAAATGGTGGTCGTGCGGGATGGTCGCTCAAACCAAACTGTAGTTCCAGCTTAGCGGGCGCCCATCTTGGTATGGCATGACGCCATGAAATTGGCGATCGCTCTCCTGGAACACCAGGTGGAGGAAGTGGCGATCCCCTTCCCAAAGCGGCAATTCCAAGATCCGTGCCCGATCCACCCATTCGAGCGTACCTTCCGGATTCTCGGTCCGCAACTGGCCTTGCCAGGCATCGATCCGAAAAATGAAACCAAACCAGTCTTCGCCTTGTTTGCCGAAGCCGGGCCAACTAATCGTTCCGCGCAACGCCAACTCGAGGCATTCCAAGCCCGCTTCCTCACGAATCTCGCGCCGTAAGCCTGCGACCACATCCTCGCCTCGGTCCAGCTTGCCACCCAGACCGTTATATTTGCCGAAATGGGGGTCCTCCCTACGGCGATTGCGATGGATGAGCAGAACCTGCCGAGCATCCGCGGACAAAAGGTAACCCAGCGTCGCAAGGATCGGGGTGTAGGGCATGGATCATCCCCAGCAAGTGAAGAGCGCGGTTGCTTCCCATCGTAGCGACGGCGGCTGCCAAACCCAAGACTGGCGTTCAACGCGAATTGGCCACGCTGCTGCCTCTGGGGTGTTTGACCTTGACCCTCCTCACCGAAGCAGCTATGGCAATTCGTGCTTTGGTGAACGGCCGGCTACCGTAGCCAGCCGCTGCTGCACAGAAGAGGTGATGACATGCCGAGGACTTGGTGGAGAGGCTTGGCGATGCTGATCGCGTTCGTCACATTGCCCGGCTGTTGCGCGTGGTGTGATCGGCACTGTCCCCATCCCGCAACCTACAGCCAACCCGTTTGCTACCCGATGCCCGTCTGTTGCCCGGCCCCCGCGACGGCACCCGTGCCGGCCGGTTATCAGCAAAACTGGTCGAATCCGCAGCCGGCCTACCCAGCAGCAACAGGCTGCTGCCCCCCCTGATCCGTGCCGAGCACCGGACCAAACTCTACCACGCGGTTCCAAGGCAACTCGTGTACTTCCAAACTGTCCACTCGCTCTGCCCGACATATTGGTTTGCGTTGCACTGCCTCGATGGATGCCCAATTGGCAGAAGCCGCAATCGGTAAACCCGGTCGACCCGGCGGAAGCACCTTCATCGTTTCATCCCAGACTCTACTTTCCATAAGCCTCGAAAAATTAAGCGTTTTCGTCCAGCGATGATTCGCTGAAGCGGACGGGGACGGATCTCACCAGTCTCTCCGGCGATTCGACCGGAGCGGAAAGGGGCCCAATTAACGATTTTGTTGCGCAACGTCGCCGGAGTCATTCGTCTTTATAGGAGAAGCGGTTCGGCGGGCGCAATGCCTAGAATAGGCACACGGCCGCCAACGAGTCGGCTCTTGAGACTGTTATAACTGGGGAATTCAGGAGGAATTCTTTGGCATTCCGGCGCGTGGAACCAGCGCACCGCAGGTTTGTCGTATATACTTGGTGCGGTTTACCCGCAGAACAAGGACGGGTGCGGCGGAGTTTGGCCGGGATTCGGGAAGGCGCGGGATCGGACAATTGGGGAACCGTTGGCTGATGTCGGACGTAACATTATTGCAGCAACGGAAGTGGTTGTAGATACCGATGCTGGGGAAAAGAACGGGAAATCACCGAAAACTTGAAACTTCGGCATTCGTATTGCATCTAAAGAAGTGTTGTCAAAGCGATTGGATCTGTCGTTTTGCTCGGCAACAAGAGGAGACCCGCCCAAAAGACGCCAGCGATTCTGGCTGACGAAGTGGTCAGGTAAAGAGACTCCTGGGTTTGCGACCGGCGAATACGACACCTTTTGAGGTGACTACCCATGGCACGACGAGACGCCTTGTTGCGACTCCACAAGACCCTGCTGGCTCGCCGCGCCGCATTGCGGAAGGCCTTGGCAGGCGAATTGGCGGATTTGCGTAAATTCAAATCGGACAGTGGCGATAGCGCCGATGTTGCGTTTGATGCGGGAAGCGAGGAAATTGCCACGCAGTTGGCCGAGCTGGAAGCTCGCGAGCTATCTCAGATCGAACGCGCCTTGGCACGGATCAAGCAAGGGATTTACGGAGTGTGCGAGCATTGCCAAGGCAAGATCCCTGTGGCACGCTTGAATGCTCTCCCTTACAGCACGACCTGCATTGAATGCCAGAGGGAGATGGAGAGCTATCCCGGCTGGGGAAGTGGACGCGGAGGCCGCGATTGGGAAAAGGTTTACGACTCGGGCGCTCCGATGGAAGAGGAACGCGAGATCAAACTTTCCGAGATCGAGATGGATTTGAGTAGCCACTGATTTGGTATGGCGGTGCCGGGCATCATGGTGCCGCAAGATACGAAGACGAGGCCCGCAGAAGTTCTCTGCGGGCCTTGCTCCTTTTATGCGGCCCCGAGCGCACCATATTTTCGATTTCGAATCACCAATTCTTCAAGTTTACCCCTCCGCCGCGGTTAGAATTCTTCAGACTCCGCCGTGGAGTCCCAGGACCCGCTTCCGTTGGTGAGCGAACCGCGATGAAACGTATCTTGCCGAACCTGGTGGTGGGGATGTG
>DATGIO010000085.1:0-6007 GCA_035295685.1 Candidatus Angelobacter sp. | reverse complement strand
TCGCAAGCGCCCCTGGGTCGAAGGGGAAGCGTTGACAATTCGATCGACGATCATCCTGTGCCTTTCTGTGGATCATAGGGTAGCAGACGGAGTTGTCGCCGCTGAGTTCATCAGGAAGATAGCCGAAGTGATCGAGAATCCCCAGGGGATTCGCTAACTCTCTCCGCAGGGAATTGCCGAAGAAGAAGGACAGGGATGGACGAGTTTGCGCAAAGGGTCAGAGAAAGACACGTACAAGAAGGGAGCCTTGCCATTTATTGGCTCTCGCAGGCTGGTTTTGTTTTTAAGTCGAGCCAGAACAGAGTTGTGTATGTGGATCCCTATTTTTCTGAGGTGGTGGAACGGGCTTTTGGTTTCAAGCGAATGATGGCGTGCCCGATCGCAGCGGAAGAGGTAGAGGCGGACCTGATCGTTTGCACGCATGAGCATCTCGACCACATGGACACGGACGCCTTGCCTGTGATTGCCAGGAAGGCGCATACGGAATTTGCCGGACCGATTGAGTGCGTGAAGAATTTTACGGCGATGGGTATTCCTGAAAGTCGCTGTCACTTACTCGAAGAGGGCAAAAAGAGTGTTGTGGCTGGGATTACAGTGAATGGAGTCTACGCGGACCATGGTGAATTTGCCCCGGATGCGATTGGGGTCGTTTTGGACTTCGATGGCATCCGGATTTATCACACCGGCGATACCGCATTTCGTCCAAACGAGTTTGCCCCCGTGATCGAGATGCGGCCCGATGTTTTGATTCCTTGCATCAACGGGCGATATGGAAATATGGATGCCATGGAAGCGGCGAGATTAGCCGGCTTGGTACATCCCCAGATAGTTATCGCCTCGCATTTTTGGATGTTTGTCGAGCATGACGGCGATCCGGGAAAGTTCCTGAAAGCGTGCTCGCAGTTGGCCCCTGGTGTTCAGGCGTTGGTGATGAAGCCGGGCGAGGAGTTGGTTTTTTGCAAGAGCGCGAAAGGGGACATGCGCGATGGGCAGTGAAGGGAGGCTGGCAGGCAAGAAGGCGCTGGTGACCGGTTCGGGCACAGGCATCGGCCGAGAGATCGCGTTGGAATTCGCACGCGAGGGCGCCGATGTGGTGTTGCATTACGTGTACGAGGAGAAGGGGGCCCACTCTGCCGTCGAAGAAATTCAAGCCATGGGACGGAGGGCCACTGCGTTTCGGGCGAATTTTGAGAGCACCGATGAAGCCGTGGAGCTTGCCGAGAAGGCGCTGAACTTCCAAGACAGGATAGATTGTTTGGTGAACAACTCCGGAATTACGCTCAATAAGCCGTTCCTTCGAACCAGCCGGGAACATCTTGACATTCTGCTCAACGTGAATCTTCGGGCGCAATTTTTTTTGACTCAGTGCCTAGTTAAAGAAATGCTCAAATACGGCGGTGGAGCGATCTGTAATCTGACTTCGATTCACGGCTTGCAAGGTGCCCCTGAGCATACGGCTTACGCGGCAACAAAGGGCGCCATCATTGCTTATACCCGCGCCTTGGCCGTAGAGCTCGCCCACCGAGGGATTCGTGTGAATGCCATTGCCCCGGGCTGGGTCACGGTCGAGAACTATTACAAGGCGATACCCGGCTTTAATGAGAAGGACGCGATGGAAACTGCAAGGGAAAAGGTGCCGGTGGCCCGTTACGGGGTTCCGCTCGATGTCGCGAAATTGGCCGCGTTTCTGTGTTCGGAAGATGCCTCCTATATTGTGGGACAAACTTTAGTCATTGATGGCGGGACCACTTCTCTGATGTCGCTGCTTTCAAACTTTCGCGCAGCGTCGACGGCACGTTTCGGCATCGGATACGTGCCCGATGTGTAGGCAAGGACCAGGGCTAGCGGGGCCCTTGACCGATCATCTCGGCGAGGCGAAGTGGAGTGGCAGCGCTAGCAGGAGCTTAGCGCAAGGAAACCAATCGAAAGCATGGCAACACTTTTTGGAGCTTTGGTTGTGGGTTTTGCGGGCGTGATTGTCGGAGGCGGAGCTTGGCCCATGAAGCTGATGCGCAAGTTTCAGTTTGAGCACTGGTGGTTTATCGGAATGTTGGTGGGCCTTGTCATTGTGCCATGGACGATCACCCTGGTTTTCTGCCCTCATGCCCTTGCAGCCTACCGGAGCCTGGATTCGTTAATTTTGCTTAAGGCGAACCTGTTTGCATTCGGCTGGGGAATTGCCAACGTCCTCTGCGGCCTTTGCTTTGTTCGGATCGGCTTTGCACTCACCGGAGGAATACTGACAGGGCTTGGTATTTCGGTGGGAGTTACGGTGCCCATGTTGGTCAAGGGCTCAGGCCTTTTCAGCCATGCGCCGGATTGGAATTCGCCCGCCGGACGCGCTGTCTTGATAGGGGTCGCCATTATGTTGGCGGCGGTGGTACTGGTTTCACTGGCTGGGTTTGGAAGGGACCGAGCCCTGGGAAAGGCTAATCCCGGCTCGTCCGGGGGCCTTCTGGGCGGGCTGATCATGGTGGTGATCGCAGGCGTCCTTTCCGCGGGGATCAGCTTTGCGTTCATCTATAGTCAAGGCCCGATTCTTGCGGCCATGAAGGTGCGAGGCGCCGGAGATATTCCCGCAAATTTTGCCGTGTGGGCAGCGGGCCTGGCTGGTGGTGCATTGATCAATATCCTTTATCCTGCCTACCTCATGACGAAGAAAAAATCTTGGAACGTTCTTCTGCAATCCTGGCGAGAGCTTGCCCTCGCCGTTGTCATCGGGATTAACTTCATTGTAGGCGTGGCGTTGATGGGAAGGGGCATGTTGTTACTCGGAGCGCTCGGAGCTTCAGTCGGGTTTGGCATCCAGCAGGCGATGCAAATGTTAGGATGTCAAGGTGTTGGGTTTATCAGTGGCGAATGGCGTGGCGTTTGGGGCAAGCCGAGAAATCAGATGTACCTAGCCATCATGATTTTGACCCTTGCAACGATCGTGATGGCGTATGGGAACTCCATAGCCAAAGCGTGAGTCTGTGGATCTGCCAGGTTGAGATTGACGTTATGCGAGAAAAACTCATTGAAACGTTGAATCAAGTTGGAAAACCCACCGAAGTCTTCGAGAGCCCCGATGGTTCAACGGCTCTGATTTTGCCTTACGGTGGCAGGGTTTTAGGTTTGTTCTCTCCCGCCAGCAACAAGAACTTTTTTTGGACACATCCCGCCCTCGAATCTACTGAGTCGGCCCGGGCCTTTTATGCCGGAGACCAGTGGCACAACTCGGGAGGCGACCGCTCATGGTTAGCTCCGGAAGTAGATTTCTTTTTTCCAGACTTCCCCAGGCTGGATCGTTACTGGCAGCAGAGAGAACTCGACCCTGGTCATTACCAGGTCATTCGGAAAGGCGATAGCCCGGAACTGGTCAATGAGTTTACTGTTAGCACTTCTCGCACCAAGCAACGAGTGTCGATGAAGCTCACCAAGGCTCTGGCGCCCGCGCTAAATCCGCTCCGGTATGAGCGCGACTTCAAAGACATCCAAGGCGTTGAGTATGCTGGGTACACGCTCCACACTCACCTGGAACTAACGCGAGAGAGCGAGGGCGATGCTCCCCAAGTTGGTCTGTGGAACCTGTTGCAGTTGCCGCATGGCGGGGATCTCCTGGTCCCAGCGTACGGGAAGATTGAGGCCAGGACCATTATGGGCAGTGTGAGCGCGGAAGACTTGGTCGTGAACGGTCACCTGCTTCGTTATAGGATGCATGCAAAGGGAGAACATAAGATCTCGGTTCGAGCCGTGGCCACGACTGGGCGGGTAGCGTATCGTTATGGTTCACATGACCTATGTACGTTGATTGTTCGGAACTTTTTTGTAAATCCTTCGGGAGAATATGTAGACGTTCCCTGGAATGAAACCACCAATTATGGATTTTCAACCCAAGCCTGCAACGTCAACAGCGGGCTTGGCAGCTTCAGCGAGCTGGAGTACCACGCCCCGGCCATCGGCGGAGGAACCGGTCTCGAACGTTGCCATGACGTGTCTCAAGTCTGGGCCTTCCGCGGACCAGAGGATAAGGTGCGGCGCGTTCTTAAAAGCTTGATTGCGCCCGAAGTTATGAGCTGACAAAGACTTCCGCAGGAGCAAGGCGGCTGAGTGTCTGTCGGCCGCCGTGCGCTGATGTCGGTCTTTCGCATAGAGAGATACGACGGAGGAGAAGGCCTAAGGATGAGAAAGGTTGTGATCAGTGACCATGGTTTCCCTTCAATCGATTTGCAAAGGGACGTTATAGAGAAGGCAGGTTTTCAGCTTGTTGAGGCCAAGCCTCCTTGTAAGACTGAAGACGAAGTCATTGAGCGATGTGGCGAAGGGGATGCGCTGCTTGTCCAGTGGGCACCGATCACACAGCGGGTGCTTCAGTCCTTGCCTCGTGTCAAGTGCGTTGTCCGCTACGGCATCGGGGTCGACAATATTGACCTCGAAGCGGCCAAAAAACTGGGGGTCACCGTTGCAAATGTTCCGACTTATTGCGTGGAGGAAGTTTCAAACCACGCCTTGGCCATGATTCTCGCGCTGGGGCGGCGCATTCCGCAAGACCACAACCAAATTGTGAAGGGTGGATGGGGGGTAAGGCAGTTTCGTCCAATTCCCGCATTTTCCGACCTGACCCTAGGTTTGATTGGCTATGGCGCGATTGGCCAGGCGGTCGCGAAAAAGGCGAAGGTTTTTGGATTTAGGATCGTCGCATTCGATCCCTACACGCCGGACGCGGCCTTCACTGAGCAAGGCGTGGAACGTGCTGCCAGGGACGCTATCCTGAGAATGGCGGACATCATTTCTTTGCATTGCCCGCTGGTTCCGGAAACCCGGCATTTGATCAGCAGAAAAACCATCGCCATGATGAAGCGCGGAGTTCTGTTGATTAATACGGCGCGCGGACCCCTGGTGAGCGAAGAGGACTTGATCGAGGCCTTGAAAAACGGGCAAATCGGCGGCGCGGGTCTTGATGTGTTTGAGAAGGAACCGTTGCCGGCGGAAAGTTCCCTGCGAGACTTTCCCAACGTGATCCTCACGAGCCATGCGGCATCGGTCTCGGAAAGGGCAACTGAACTTCTCCAAATCAAAGCTGCAGAAGGGGCGCGAGATTTCTTGCAGGGGAAGCGGCCTGAGTCTGTCCTTGTGTAGCTCCTGCAACGATCTCGGTGCCATAGGTTCCTAGCATGATCCATTGTCACACAAACCGGTTCGCTGAGCTTGAAAAGAGTCTTCGCCCTCCGGTCGCTGGTTCTTCCAAGCGGCTGAAGATTTCCTTTATCACACAAATTGCTTTGGTTCTACTCTTGCTCGCGCCCGTGAGCGGACGGGCAGTCTCCGTCTCAGCAGACGAACTCGTCGAGGCTAACAGTTGGGCTACGGCGAAATTTGAAGGCCGCGAGGTAAGCGAGATTTCCCGAGCGTACCTCGTGGTTGACCCGCAATTAGGTTCGATCGAGAAGGACGGCGTTACGGGGCAAGACACGGGCTATGACCAGCCAGCTCCCCTGCGGATCGGCAACAAAGTTTACGATCGAGGACTACACTTCCCCAAGGTAGGAAAAGTTGTCGTTCACCTACCCGAGCCCGGAAAAACCTTTGACGCCCTCACCGGGGTTGACAGCAACGACTTGGGCTATTACTCGAACAGGGGCGAGGGAAGTGTTATCGCAAGTGTGGAAGTCAATGGCGTGAAGGCCTTCACCTCATCTGTGATGCGCGAAGGCATGCCGGCGGTTCCGGTAGATGTAAGCCTGAAGGGCACGGATGAATTCACCCTCGAAGTGAGCGGGACGGGGCAGGGAACGGTCTTCGGCGTTGATTTTGACCAGGCGGATTGGGTAGACGCACGAGTTACGCTCGAAGACGGAACCGTGGTGTGGTTGGATCAGCTTCCGATTGGGCCGCTTCCAGGCCCTTATACCACGAAAATTCCATTTTCATTTCGGTACGATGGCCGCTTATCAAGCAAATTTCTTCGAACGTGGCGTATGAAGCGAAGTGTGAGTAAACTTGACGCCCGACGTACGGGGCACATTCT
>DATGIO010000084.1:0-46363 GCA_035295685.1 Candidatus Angelobacter sp. | reverse complement strand
ATTGTGCGGGCTCTAATGCACCATTCCCAACAACGGCCTTGACATGGCGCAGTCCAACACTACCTTACCCCAAGTGCATATTTTCATCCCTCGTTGTGACCGGGCACGGTCATGGCCAACTATTGTCAATCGTCCCTTCGGACTCTATTCCTGCCTCCTAAAAGCGCGATCAAATGTAGAAACTCCAGAAGTGAGAGCAAGGTTCTCACTTCTGCTCCAAGGCATAAAAAATTTGTTACGCGCGCACAACGTAGCCATAAACCTCGTTTTCGACAATCTCTCCCTGCCACACATCATTGTCGTGCGGCTTTTCTTCGACGGAAAAGCCGCGTCGAAAATTCAATTCCTGGATACCCTCCGTCGAAAACGAGGCAAGGCCACTCTTCCACAGTTGCGCCAGCTTCATCGCTAGCCTGATTTATCGAGGAGCCAAAGGAACACGCGAGCCGTAAGACAAATTTTCGATGGCACAACGGTCAACATTCTTTCATGCGATTGCCCTACGAAAACGTCCGAATTGCAAATCGTCTGCTTGGACGCTCATGTCATAATGCTATTCCGCTCGCACACCAAGAATCAGAACCGATGAATGAACCATCCGCCGCTCGCCAAACGTTTTCTTCTAATCGTGCCAACCGTGGCCGTAATCCCTGGCACTGGGCCAGCTCACGGCTGGAGGTCATTCCACCTCCGGTGATGGTTTTGTTGTCAATCCTTGCGCTACAAATGGGATCGGCAAACGCCAAAACGCTCCTCACCCAGCTCAGCACTCCTAGCGTGGTGCTGATGAGAACCGGATTCGCAGCCATCGTGCTCTGGATCGTCGCTCGTCCTCAAGTGCGCCACTACTCAAAATCGCAATGGGCACACGCCGCGCTACTGGGCGTTGTAACCGCCCTGATGAATCTTGCTTTTTACGCTTCCATTGCCCGTATTCCCCTGGGCGTGGCTGTGACTATTGAATTTTTGGGACCGTTCGCAGTTTCCCTGGCCGGATCGAGAAAAGCAATCGATTTCCTGTGGCCCATCCTGGCATTTGGAGGAATCCTGCTGGATACTCCGACCGGCGCGCTTCGATCGCTCTCCTCCACCGGAATCGCCTTTGCTCTTGCCGCCGCAGTTGGCTGGGCCGGATACATACTGGTGACTGCGCGCACCAGCGCGATGTTTTCCGGAACAACCGGCTTGGGCCTGGCCATGTCCTTCGCAGCCATGGTCACCCTTCCCGTGGCAATACCGCATGGTGCGGAGTTATTGAATTTCCCGCTGGCGGCCAGGGGATTCGCGGTAGCCATGCTCTCCACGACGATCCCATTTTCCCTTGAGTTTCTGGTTCTCAAGAAGATGTCACCCCGCACTTTTGGAGTGCTTCTGAGCGCCGAGCCCGCCGTCGCCGCCCTGATCGGGCTGGTGGTTCTACAGGAGCGGCTTGGAGTGCGCGAGTGGCTGTCTCTGCTGTTGGTGAGCATCGCCACGCTCGGCGTTACGGTCGCCAAAAAGAAGCCTGAAAAAACAACCATGGATGCGGCCGATCTCGTTCAGTGAATCTCCATCCGGCGCAAAATAGCGTGAAAGACAGCGGCCAAGAAAGAAACAAACCCCAATCGAAACTTCTACTTCAGGCAAAGGGGCTTCTACTCTTCCTGTAAGGAAGACCTGCTGATTTTTCGTTTTTGGAAATCCGCAAGTGTTATCTCCAATTGTCCTATTATCATTAAGTAAATGTACATAAGTACCACACTAAACATGAACCAATACAGTACAAATACTTAAAAACATTTTTATGTAGACCCCAAATTAGGCAGCTAACTGCGCCTTAGTTCGCGTCTAAGGTTTGGGCAACAGAAACCAAAGATTTCTGAGGCGCCCTCGGCTGAACGACTGATTTTGTGAAATTTGTCCCCAAAAAATTTCCGAAATTAGGAAATTTTAATGTTGCGAGACGTGGGTTTGAATCTCACCCCTGAACCTCGATCTCACACGCGATTCTGAAAATGAAAATGAACCGGAACGGATCGTTAACATTAGCTTTTTGAGCTTTTGTTTTAAATAGTATAGAAGAAATCGACCTCCCTCATTTCCCCCTCCGTCCGATCCAAAATGCCCCCCGCCGAGACTGTCTATAGATAGCGTTGTTTTTAAATCGTTTTCGGTTTTTAGAACAAATATTTAAGTCCGTTTGACACCATAGGCGATTTCCTTTAGGATGCCCGCCGCTGGATATTATTAAGGTTTTTTAATTAATGACCTCAGACCTAACGAACATCGTCGATTTGGGCATTGGGCATGCGGAAGATATTGTACTTCCGCTTGAAGAACTTAAGAATGCAGCCAACCATCGACTCTCCCTTCCGGACAAGGCTTTTTTGCAGTACGGCCCGGAAGAGGGTAGTTTGTCGTTCCGCACCAAACTTGCGGGATTTCTATCCAAGCACTATCAAACCCTAGTCTGCGAAAAGAACCTTCTCATTACAGCCGGAGCGTCCCACGGCCTGGACTTGATTCTGAATAAGTTAGGCCGGGCGGGCGATACCGTTTTTGTGGAAGATCCAACCTACTTCTTTGCGCTCGACATTTTCCGAGACCGTAAAGTCAACGTCGTTCCGATTGCCACGGATCAAGACGGCCTCGACATCGACGCACTGGAAAGCCAACTTAAACTCCACAAACCCGCGTTTCTCTACACGATTCCGATGTTTCAGAACCCCACTGGAGCCATTTTGCCGGCCGAACGGCGGCGGCGCCTGGTGGAACTGGCGCGGCGGCACGACTTCCTGATCATTGCCGACGAGGTATACCAGCTTCTCGGCAACCAGAATGAGCTGCCTTTGCCGCTCCCTTATTTCGACGACGAAAGAGTTTTGTCGCTCGGTTCTTTTTCAAAAATCCTAGGCCCTGGAATCCGCATTGGATGGATCCAATGCTCTTCCAAGCACATTGAGATATTGCGGTCTTGCGGGGTTCTACTCAGCGGGGGCGGCGTTTCTCCACTCACCGCGGCCATTCTCGAAAGCGCAATCGAGCTCGGCATTCAGGACCAATACCTGTCGCAGATCCGCAGCCTCTACGACTCCCGCCGAATTTTCATGACGAGCTTGCTCGGCCAGACACTTCCGGAAGAAGTCACCTTTGTGCCTCCTAAAGGCGGCTTCTTCATCTGGCTCACACTGCCACGGGGACTCGACGCGGCCCGACTCAGCCAAGAAGCGGTCTCCATGAACATCAACTTCAAACCCGGCTCGGCGTGCTCCTGCCGGCAAAACTTTTCAAACTGCCTGCGGCTATGCTTCACGTTTTATGGCGAAGAAAAACTTCTCTTCGCATGTGAACGGCTCAGCAAACTTCTTCAGATCCACATCGAGAGGGAAAGCGCATGCACGATCCAATGACCATCAAATCCAGCCCGGTTCCAGAAGAAAGCCCGTTCAGCCGGCCGGAAAACCCACAACAGGCCCCCCTGTTTCACTATGCCTGGACACAAAAAAACCAATGCCATCCCCCGGAAGCGGCCCTGGAGAGTCCGCTGCTTGCACTGAACAAAACCTCCGATGTAAACGATATTGAACCGGAGCAGATCGCCGATGCGCGGCGGGTGCTTCGTCTGAAAAGAGAGCTTGCCCAAGCCAGCCGGAATGCCGGCGGTTCCCCAGAGGGAGAGTTCTCATTGGCTTCCGCCAAGGAAGCCGCCGATCGTACGGAATGGATCAGGAATGAGGTGCGCGTGTTGCAGCGCCGCATCGTCGAAAGGTTCCTTCGTGGCCGAAGGAAATACTATGGCGAGGAGCAATGCCGCCCATTCGACAATGCCCACGAACTTGCCCTCGAGGGACGCAACATCTTCATCATCATTAAGTTCATGGACGAGGCGCCCCATATTAAGGCGACCCTGCAATCCCTCATCCATCAACAACAGCTAGACATGGGACGCGTGGTGATCGTGACGGCCGACAACAACTCCACCGACGGCTCCGACCAGATTGTGAAAGAGGTCATCGCGGCCAACAAGAGCAAAGCGAGAATCATTTACACCAACCAAACGACGCCCGGAGGCGGAAGCGCAGCCCGCTACGGAGTCGATCGCTGCATTGCCACGATCTACGAAATGTGCCTGCATGATAGTAACTGGGACAGGCTGCAATCGAGCTACATCGGTGTATCGGACGGAGACACCGTCTACCACCATCATCTGGTGAAAGAGAACGTCGCCCTCATGGAAGAAGACCAAACCGTCGATGGCGTGATGCCTTTCCTGGCATACAAGCTGACGGCCGCCCTGCGGCTCTTCCGGAATTACGCATGCAGCTTCCCTGAAGATCTTGCCCTCTATGCGGAACCGGGCGCGACGCTCGTGCCAGTGAATCTCTCAAACACCGATGCCCAGGAACTGATTCCCAGGAGCGGGCGCAAACTCTTGAACGACCGCACGATGCGGCTTGAAATTCAAGACCACCCCGCCGTCACCATCCCACTGGCGAACAAAGACAGCCGGGGGCGCAGGTTTGCAACCCTGCAGGACGAAAAAGGCCACAAAGCCTATATCCTCGACGATCGCACGCTGGTGCTGGCAGAAGCGCCGGTTTCCGGACTTGACGGCCCGATGGTCTTTCTGGAAAACAGCGGCGTCAAGCCCGATGAGAAATGGCGCTGGCACGCAGTTATCGGCCACGATCTGTTTCTCTATTGGGCCTTCGTCGGTATGGGAATACCGGAAGAGATGGTGTATCCGGACACAAGCGATGCGCTCAAGATGTTCCGCACATGGAGCTTTGCCATCGGCGGCCAGCACCAGCTTTCCCGGCCCGACCTGAAAATCGTGACCGGTACGGACTATCAATCCGGGCGGGTGCTCCAGGCAACCGGCTGCACGGTACGTCTCGGTCCCGCATATGCCTACACGGAAACCGAGATCGACCGCCTCACCAAGATGATCCGGAACTTTTCCAATCAACAGAGCGTGTTTTATGGCGAAACCAGAGGCTCCGCCATCGAGCGCGCCAGCGGCCTCTACCTCCACATGACCCGCATCCAGTTGGCCGTGGAAGAGGAGATTCGCGACTACTCCGACGAGTTCTTCCAGCAGATCGCCTTCCCGGAGCGAGTGCTTTTCCCGCTGCGGTGGATGTTCCAGAACGCCATCCGTTTCTACGCCCACTATGAGCCCGAGGCGCAGCAAGCTGTGCGCGAGCGGTTCCTCGACGTCATCTTCGCCCCCGAAGTTGCCGACCAGATCGAGCAGAAGTGGTTTCGAGGCAATATGAACGCCATCCGTGAAGCCGAATATACGCAGCTTCTCTGCATGGCGGAACAGATTGCCGAAGGAATCATCGCCAATCACTATCGCGACATCATGGTCTTTTACAAGGCCACCCTGCGTTCGTTCTTCCATGCCCAGAAAGTCCAGTATCACTTCTACGAGTGGCTGCTGGAGGGTCTGGAAAGCTCGCGCAACGCCATCGCCGAAGAGAGGCCGCGCGTGCATCCCTCGGTGGTGTGGCAGGGCAAGGAGTTCGTGATCGATTCGCAGCGCGGTCAAGTGACCCGGATGCGGAACGATCGCAACCTTGTGAGTTCCGCCAGTCCCGAGATCGTTGGCTTGTAAACCTAAGTCGGCCTGCAAAACTAATCGGCCCGTAAAACCTAGTGCTCCGTAAAACCAGGGCTCATTCAACCCAAGATCGTCGGCCTGCAACCCAGGCCGGCGAAACACAGAATAGGCCCTTCTTCTTTCCGCTTTCTGTTGTAGGTGAGGATCAATGCGTATGAACCAAGCTCAGACTTTAACGATGGACAATACCGTCCAAACGCCCCCAAAAGATTGCACCGTGCCGTCCGCTACCGCCACGAAGATCAGCTGCTGGACCGAATGGGACTCGCTGAAACACGTCATGGTGGGCCGGGCCGACGGAACCATGGTCCAGGCTCCCGAACCGGCTGTCTCCCGCGATTGGCCGGACCACGGCTTTCCACGCGGCTCCTACGGACATCTTCCCCAAGACATGGTGGACGCCGCCAACACACAACTCGATAACTTTGCGCAGCTTCTCGAAAAGCGAGGCATACGAGTGGACCGTCCTGTGCCGGTCGATTTCAGCCAGGCAGTGGCCACTCCGGAATGGGTGCAGGAATCCATGTTCGGATGCATGCCGCCCCGCGACGTAATCATCACCATCGGAAACGAGTTGCTCGAAGCCACCATGTGTTATCGCAGCCGCTGGTTCGAATATCTCTGCTACCGGCCGCTCATCGAACAGTACTTCAAAGAAGATCCGGAGATGCGCTGGGAAGCGGCGCCCAAGCCCCGTTTGACGGAAAAATCCTATAAACAGGGATTCTGGGAAGACTACAAACAGCTTTCCAAAGAGGAGCAGTTCCAGAAAGTACGCAAGAACGATCTGGTGCTCACGGACGCCGAACCACTCTTCGACGCCGCCGATATCTGCCGCTTCGGCAAAGACCTGTTCGTGCAGCTTTCCATGGTCACCAACAAGAGCGGCGTTCACTGGCTGCGCAAGCACTTTCCAAACTACAACGTCCACGAAGTAACGTTCGACAACGATGTGCCGGTGCACATCGATGCCACGTGGATACCGCTGCGGCCGGGGCTCGTCCTGCACTGCGGCGAGCGGACCGCGGACCCCGAGATGGTCAAGTTCTTCCAGATGAACGATTGGGAGATCGTGCCCGCCGCCCGTCCCGGCAAAACATACAAGACGCTTCCGCGCCTGTGCTTTTGCAGTCCGTGGCTCTCCATCAATGTGCTGAGCCTCGACGAAAAGACCATCTGCGTGGAAGCCAGTGAAGTTGCCCAAATGGAGCAGTTCTACAAACTAGGGTTTGAAGTCGTGCCGGTTCCCTTCTGGGATGTCGCGCCGTTTGGCGGAGGCCTACATTGCTCTACTACCGACCTCTATCGAGAAGGCAGCATGGAAGACTATTTTCCCAAAAGATACGGAAGGTTTTGAAGGCGGGCATATGCTAGCGAATGATAAAGTCCCGCTTTGGAAGGGGCGGCCTCCCTACGCGTCCGGTGACTACCGTGAGGACGCCCCTTTTTTAGATATTTATCGCGCCGACCCTAAGAAATCCACGGGAAGCGCCATGCTGATTTTTCCGGGAGGATCGTACACCTTTCTTTCAGAAAAATCGGGATCGGAGTATGGCAAGTGGCTGGCGGCGGAGGGCGTCACCGGCTGCGTGGTCAACTTCCGGCTGGGATCACGCGGCCATCGCTATCGGGCCCTGTTGTCCGATGGATGGCGCGCGATCTCCCTGGTGCGCAGCATGGCAAGCGCCTGGAACATCGATCCGCAAAAGGTCGGTGTGATTGGAACCTCCGCGGGCGGCCATCTGGCTTCCCTGCTCCTTACCGGCGCGGGCCGCGACACATTGCACGACTGCTCCAGCGATGAACTAGACCCGAACACAACGGCTCCCGCGCTCGGCGTACTGTGTTACTCCGTGCTCTCGATGACCGACCCTCTGGCCCATCAGGAGACCCGCGGAAATTTCCTGGGAGAGCAAAAGGGCGACAAAACAATGCAGGAAGCCTTTACACCCTACCTGCATGTAAGCTCTACAACAGCCCCTTGCTTCATCTGGCATACCATCGAAGACAAAGAGGTCTCCGTAGACAACAGTAAACGATTTGCGGAGGCGCTAAGCACCCAGGGCGTTCCCCACGAAGTTCATTTTTATGAAAAGGGAGCACACGCGCTGGGACTCGCAAGAAATGAAGGACTTCTCTGGAGCAATGACTGCATTCGCTGGCTGAGGTCCCACGAATTTTGATCCGGCGTTTCGGCGCCGGTTTCAAAGCTTAGTAGTTCCGCTGCAGGGCAATCGCATGAAAACTTTTTGATCGCCTCTTAATGTGAAGGAAGGTTAGAGAACACCTGGGTGGAAAGCCGAGTGAGATGCCTTGGAGCACAAATGAGAACGAGAATTCTCATTTGCGCTCCAAGGCATAAAATTTATTGCGCGCGTTAACGTGGCCCTGAAGGGCCACTCTTCCACAGTAGCGCCAACATCTTCGTCAGCTTGATTATCGAGGCGCCGAAGGAGCAGGCGAGCCGAGGCAAATTTTCGACGCGCATGAACGGTCAACATTATCTTTTATAGAATTGCCCTACCGTCCCCTGCTAAATGACTCACTTAAATCAGGTCAGCACTCATGAGTAACTCTCACACTCGGGAGTTCGAGCATCGTGCAGCCCCGATCATTTTTATCTGAATTTGAAAAGTCGAAAGCGCATTACCACGCCAGACCATCGATCACAGCCTCGGCCGCGGTAAAACCCTCCTCGGTGGCAGTAGCCAGGCTGCGGAATCTCTCTCCTACCTCGGCACATTGCTCGGCTCCCCGGAGGCAGTCACGCCGCGCAAGCGTGAAGTGCACCGCCCATTCGGAAGAGTCGCTTAAGGGAATAAGGTTTAGATTGATCGTGAATTCTCGGTGCTGCCGAACCAGTCGAACCGCCTGCTCCTCTGTAGAAATCGCACTGATCATGAAGATGCCTTTCAGGGAAACGCCTTTTCGGGGAGACGGCCATCGCTTGCCTAGGAGATGCCGTTTTGTAATCTCATGCGTGAGTGTACCCTGTTCGGTGCAATAGAGGAAGACAATGTTTCCAATAGTCTCTATAGGCATTTCCTCTGGAATAAAAACGCGTTGCGACCGCTACTCCTCATCCGTTGAGCTCACGGCTCTCGCTTCGTCGATTAAGACAGGACAAAAAGCCTGGCATTGAACGTTTTTGGGCAAGTGCGTCCAAACAGCGGCCAAAGCGAAAGGCCGAACTTAAAGATAAAGTTCGGCCTTGTTCGTTGCTTCGGTTCCACCGAGCGCGCTTAGAAGCTGAAGCGCGCTGCCACCTGAAGATTTCTTGACCCACCGCTTCCCAGGAATGGATTTCCCACGCCCACGTCCGGCGTTGCAGTAATCGGCAGGAAGCCCGTGCCGCGGCCTCTTGCATCGAGCCCATTCTGGGCAAAGTCAACCTGGAAGTTCGGCCAGATCGGATTGGCGAGATTGGGATGGTTGAACAAATTGAAGGCATCGATCCGTAGTTGCATTCTTAATTTTTCGGTCAGCTTGTTCTCCTTCACCAGGCTGAAATCGAGATTCTTGTAGTTGGGACCGACGAACGCATTGCGGCCCAAGTTTCCAAAGTGCTGCGTTCCCGCAATACAGTTTCCGCTTGGATTTACCGCGCACGGGGCCTGAAATGCCGAGAGATTCAGGAACTGGTTGGGAGCATGGGTCCCCGCAAAAGGATTACCGACCAGATCGGGACGGCCGAAGAATTCCCCGCTGCCATTGAAATCCCCCTCAAAGAGATAGTTGACGTTATACGGCTGCCCGGCGCTTAGGGCCGCCACGCCGTTCATTGCCCAGCCCGACATCAGCCACGGCATCGATTTCGAATCCGGAAACTGATAGGAGAACAACCAACTCAGATGCTGGCGCATGTCGAAGTTGGAGCTGGCCCGCTCCGCTCCGGGATTGAAACTGTTATCCGGTTGGGAGGCATTCGGCACGAAATCCTGCCCGTCGCTGGCGTTATCAATGGAATGCGACCAGGTGTAACTCAGCGAGGAGGTCAGCCCATGCCATTTCCGCAATTTTAACGATGCCTGCAGCGAGTTGTATCCGCTGGCGGCGCTCGATTCAAACTGGTTTACGACGCCGAAGGCCGGGAACGCCCGCAACCCATTCGGACCAACCTGGTTGATGTCGCGAAAGCGAAAGAGCTTTCGTCCTTGGGAGCCTACATACCCGATGTCCATCGCAACATCTTTGCTAAGCTGCCGCTCCACGTTCAGGTTGTAAACCTGGACGTACGGAGTGCGGATTTTCGGATCGACCGTGAACACGTCGGTGGAGCCGAAGTTATTCTGGCTGAATAGGGGAACTCCAGACTGTATCTTCGCGGTTACGGCGTTGTTAAACGTGATCGGGTCCGGCCCAATGCCGTTGTATGCCGGACCGGCATTGGCCGTGTTCTCCGGAACCTGTCCGACGAAAAAATCCTGCGAGAAGGCATCGTAGTAAAGGCCCCACCCACTGCGCAGCACGGTCTTGGCATCGCCGAATATGTCCCAGGCCAAGCTCAAACGGGGAGCGAAGTTGTTCAGGTCGTGCGGATAAAGCTGTTGCACCTGCTGGAGCGCGCCGGCCGCGTCGAGAATACTAAAGCGATCTTTCTCTTCGCCGATTACGCCGAAATAGTCCCAGCGGATTCCATAATTGATGGTGAGGCGCGAGAACGGACGGAAAGCATCCTGACCGTAGAAAGAGTGATTGTTCTGGAATGTCTGGCGAGAAGAGTCGCCTTGCGCCTGCCGCCCGCTCAAGGGGTCACCGGCAATAAAGTCATCGAGGGTGGCGAAGCTTAGTTTTCCACGATAGCCATTGTCAAAGAATCCATCCACAAAGGTGCGCCGGAACTCATATCCGAACTTCCAGTTGTGGCGGCCCACCGAATACGAGAAGTTGCTGAAGAACTGCGTATTCGTGTCCACTCTTCCACGCGGAAGCGTGGCATTGGACCCAAAGGAGGCAAACGACGCAAGACTTGCGGCCGGACACGTTGCAGAAACCGGGCATACCGAAGATCCGAAACTAAAAGTCGGCAAGCCAAAATCCTGCGCCGTTGTTCCATTATTCAAGCCGATGGATCCAGGGTCGAACGCATGGTCCTGTGGAAAGAACTGCTCCTCGAAGCGGTTGTATCCCCCGCGTACCTCCATCAACAGTTTGGGAGTAAAAATATGCGTATAGGACAGGGACACGACATTAATGTTGGTAGGAGTTACCGTATTAAATCCCGGGAGTATGCCACCACCGACGAGCCCAAGAGGAAAACTTTGATCGCTGTTTCCATAGAAGTACCGGCCGGTCAAGATATCGCTTTCACCAAACCGATGGTCGACTTTGGCAATTAAGCTATCGACGCGGTTCGACGCCTGGTTCGATGCCAGAAGATTGTTACCCGAGCTATCGGGAGTGCGGTTCGGAGAAGGCCACGGATTCCGGGCCAGCAGCTTGGCGATCACCGGATTGACTACGCCGCCATTGTCCGCGGTCGCCTGGTTTATTTCGGCGGCGGTGGGAACGCGCGCAAGCGTCGGAATTCCAACCCCTTCGCGTTGACCTTCATAGGAGAGGAACCAGAAGGTCTTGTCTTTAATGAGCGGGCCTCCCATTGAAACACCGAACTGATTGTTGTGGAACACATCTTGCGGCTGGCCGGCAGTATTAAAAAAATTGCGTGCGTCGAGGCCATTATTGCGGAAGTATTCGTACACCGAACCATGCAAATTGTTGGTGCCCGATTTGGTGACCATGTTGACGGTAGCGCCCGAGTTGCGGCCATACTCGGCTTCCGCGCTGTTGATCACGGAAATCTCCTGCAAAGCATCCACAGGCAGAATGGTCGCCGGAGCGCCAAAAACGCCGCCTTGGTTGATCGCCGGAAGGTTGCGGTATCCGTCGTTCATATCGGTCCCGTCGAGGAGATAGTTGTTGGAGCGGCCGCGGTTACCGTTGATGCTGAAGAGACCGAACGATCCGGGCGAATCGGCCACCCCGGAGGGATCGCCTCCCGAACCAGGCACCATGACCAGTAATTTCGTGAAATCCCGGCCACTGACGGGAAGTTCCTGGAATTGTTCGGAGTCAATGGTTCCACCAAGGTTGTTTTCACGCGTTTCCACCAAGGGAGTTTGGGCGGAAACCTCCACGGTTTCCGAGACCGGCCCGGCGGTGAGCTGAGCATCCGCCTGCTGACTCACGGATACGGTCACGGTAATTCCGCGAATGGTTTGGGGGCGGAATCCCTCTTTCTTGACTGTGAGTTCGTAGGAGCCGATCGGCAGTTCGGAAAACGAGTAACTGCCGGTTTCGTCGCTCTGTGCGGCCCTCGAGAGACCGGTGGCACGGCTGCTCACGGTTACATCCGCTCCCACGATGGCGGCCCCGGTGCTGTCGGTAATCGTTCCCTGAATTCCTCCTCGAAAAGTCTGCGCTGATGCAATGACGGCACAACAGAAAACCAGGATCCCTGCGAAATTCGCCTTCATTACTTTCCCCTTGTGAGAATTTGGTTCAGCCCTTTCTTGCAGGCCGCTTGCACGAGTCCATAAGGATATATCTCTTAGTCAAGATTCCGGCATATCAACCACGGAGCAACTGACGAACGCCGTAACAAAAGCAGCGCCAGAAGAACGAGACGGGCGCCACCCGATACTGACGGGAGCCGCATGGCTGCTGGTTGTGAAGACGCCGGAGGCGCAAGTATACTGGCGCACGTCGTCGACGGAGTTCATGTGAAGAATCTCACCATCGTAACCATGCTGTCCGTTGTTCTTTCCGCTTGCGGAGCGTGGTCGCAAACCGAATCGAGCCAGCCAACGCTTGCAATCACCCATATCAGCGTAATTGACGCCACAGGCACGCCAGTCCAATCGGATATGACCGTGGTAATCAGGAAAGATCGCATCTCCGGGATCGGAAAGAGCGACCGCCTCAAGCCCCCCAAAGATGCGACCATCGTGGACGGGACTGGAAAATTCCTGATCCCCGGCCTCTGGGACATGCACGTCCATACGATCTTTGGCGACTGGATTCCCGGTGGAAGAGACGTCTCCCTTCCGCTCTTCGTTGCCAACGGCGTAACCGGTGTCCGTGATATGGGCGGCGACCTCGACACTTTACTGCGATGGAGGGCCGAAATCGCGTCCGGTAAGCTGCTTGGGCCCCGCCTTGTGGTGGCCGGGCCAATGCTCGATGGGGCCAAGTCTCATTTTCCAAGCTCGCTCTCGATTGCGACGCCAGAAGAGGGACGTAAAGCTGTCGATGACCTGAAGGCCCACAATGCCGACTTCATCAAAGTACAGTCTTACATTGGGCGGGACGCCTATTTCGCCGTGGTCGAAGAAGCTAAAAAACAGAAAATGACCCTGGTGGGGCACGTTCCCGACGTGATCCGCGCCTCCGAGGCTTCCGACGCTGGGCAAAAGAGCATTGAGCACCTGACGGGAATTTTTGAAGGATGCTCTACCGCCGAGGACGAATTTCTTAAGGGCAAGAAGGGCCCCAAGCGATTTCTGGATACTTATAGTGAATCCAACTGCCGGAGCCTGATTGCGCGCCTCGCGAAGAACCATACATGGCAGGTACCGACACTAGTCTGGGAGCGCGGGCAGTGGCTAGTCGACGATATCGACTATAGCCACGATCCAGTCCTGAAGTACGCGCCGGATTCCTGGCAACACAAATCCTGGCCGGCCTTCACCAAAAGCATCATGGCGGAGTTGGATACCGACCCGCTCGCCGACCGGAAGCAGTTTGTGCAAAAGGAACTGGATATGGTGAAAGCCATGAGAAACGCCGGAGTGCCATTTCTGGCGGGAACCGACACAGCGGCGGGCGTAGCCGTGTTGCCTGGATTCAGCCTGCACACAGAGATGGAGTATTTTGTCCAAGCTGGACTGACTCCCATGGAGGCGCTACAGACCGCAACGCGCAATCCGGCGGTTTTCCTGGGCATTCAAAAAGAGGCAGGCACGGTGGAAAAGGACAAAGTCGCTAATCTAGTCCTGCTCAACGCGAATCCCCTGGAAGATATCCGCAATACACGCAAGATTGAGGCAGTTGTACTGAATGGCAAACTTCTCACCCGCAGCGATCTGGATGGAGTGCTGGAGAAGATTGCTGCCTACGCGGCAGCGCATTGATTGTTGAACGTAGGTCGTTCAATCGTAGATACTCCCGAACACAGAAGAGCTGCATACGTCTCGCGCCTTGCTATTCCGGAATAAGCAAACTTTCCGAGACGCGATCGGCTTCCTTCAGAAATTGGGCCAAGGGCTTGCGAATCGGTTCGAGCGTACCGTCGGAGCTATAAATCGCTCCACCGCCCGACGAAATGCCGATTCCACGCGTCTCCTCTGTGGAGCCCGCGACCAGCCGGCGCAAACCTTGCCATTCGTTCGCTTCGTCGTGAGCGCCCACATAGAATGGCGCAAACCGGAACGTCTCGAATTTGTCTTTTATTTCTCCCACTATTTCTTCCACCGATTCGCCCGCCCCTCCATCCTGCTTTCCATCCGCCCTTCCATTCGAGGGTGGCTCCAAAACGGCCCCCATGCCAAGCTGCACCGCGCCTGCCGATACACCAATCATCACCACACCATCGAAACGGCGATTGGTAAGCACGTCTTTCACTCCGTTTTGCTGGAAGGTCCGCCAGCCCCGGTTGACATCGCCACCGGCGAGCAGAATCAAATCGGCCTCTTTGAGAAAAGCCGTGTCCTCGTCGGAGGGGCTCCAGGGAATCATACGGCGATTGGACAGGCCAATCTGCTCCATCGTAGCTTCAAACAAGTCATAGTATTCAGGCTGATCGCCATTCGAAGCACCAAGATACGCGGCTTTGGGTTCCGGAGAATCCAGGTCTTCCTTCACCCTCTCCATGAACAGGCGATCGTTCTCTTTCCAGAATAGAAGCTGGCTGTCTGCCAGCAGATAAATAGGCTTAATGGCCATCGACTCATTTCCCCTGTGAACCGATCAAGATTATCGCAAAGCCTGAAGAGTTTGCGCGCTGGTCTGTGGCGCGGACACTTTGGGAATCCGGGTTACAATCCATCTTCAATAAAATGCCGGTTTCCAAGGAGTTAACTCTTACGGCCATGAAAACGCCCTTTGCTTTCGCATCTTCCCTGCTTGTAGCGTTGTTTGCCGCGCCGCTGTCCCTCTTCGCGCAGAAACCGCCGCTGCTGCCGGAAAAGGATGTGGCTGCGCTGGCGCAGGAACTCTCCGGCGAAACCGCGAAACGCAACCTGGAAGGCATTACCCGCAATCACCGCCAACGCGGATCGGGAGGATTTCACGCGGCGGCAGAGTTAATCGCCGAGAGGGCGCGCGCCTATGGGTTGAGCGATGTGACCATTCTGCAATTTCCCGCCGACGGAAAGATCTTTTACGGGCCGCAGCGCTCCCGGATGCCATGGGAAGCCAATTCAGCCGAATTGTGGGAGCTCAAGAAGGAAAACACCGAAAATAATGTATGGCGGCCAGCGGTACTCTTGGCCAATTATGAGTCAGTGCCGGTATCGCTTGCCGAAGACAGCGAAAGCGCGGACGTAACAGCGGACCTCATCGACGTTGGCAATGGAACAGCCGAAAGCGACTACGCGGGCAAGGATGTGCGAGGGAAGATCGTGCTCGCCGCCTCTCAACCCGGCGCGGTGCAAAATCTGGCGGTCGAAAAGTTTGGGGCAGCCGGAATGATCAGCTATGCGCTGAACCAGCGCACAGCCTGGTGGGGAGAAGATGAAAACCTGATCCGGTGGGGGCACCTCTCCTCTTTCCCGAAAACCAAGACGTTCGCATTTATGGTCTCCCTGAAAACGGCCCGCACCCTGCGCGAGCGGCTCGCTCACGGTGAGCAAATCCACCTGCATGCGACTGTCCAGGCAGGACAGCATCCGGGCAACTACGAAGTTGTTACCGCAACCATTCCGGGAACCGCCCCTGAACTCAAGGATGAAGAGATTGCGTTTAGCTGCCACCTCGATCACCAGAGGCCGGGAGCCAACGACAATGCCAGCGGGTGCGCCACGATTCTCGAAGTCGCACGCACCTTGCACAAGCTCATTGCGGAAGGCAAGCTGGCGCCTCCCGCGCGCACAATCCGCTTCATCTGGCCGCCGGAGATTGAGGGGACGGTGACCTTGCTCAATGCCCGGCCCGATTTTGCAAAACGGATCAAGGCGGCCATTCACATGGACATGGTGGGAGGGGGGCCGGAGACCAAGGCCATCTTTCATGTGACGCGCGGCCCCTTGAGCCTGCCGTCGTTCGTGCATGATGTGGCCGAGGCCTTTGCCGACTTTGCCAATGAGCAGACCGAGAAATACGCAAAGACCGGAGTGGCCGAATACCCGTTGATCGCTCCGGAGGGAGGCAAGGAACCACTGCGCGCCGAATTCGCGGCGTTTTCCATGGGCAGCGATCATGACGCCTATCAGGAAGGCTCCTTCCGCATCCCCGCAATCTATATGAACGATTGGCCCGACCGTTATATTCATACAAACTTCGATTCGGCAGCCAACATCGACCCCACGAAGTTGAAGCGAGCAGGATTCATTGGCGCCGCCAGCGGCTACTTTCTAGCCCAGGCAACTACGAAGGACATCCAGCCGGTCTCCGAGCAGATAGCCATTGAAGCTCTTCGCCGAAAAGCGGACGGTCTGCAGCGGGCGCGTAACTTGTCCGAAGCAGAGGCGGCCAATCTGGATCGCGCGTGGGCGAGCTACACAGCTCAACTCAACGAATCCTTCCGGCGATTTACTGGCGCTCCGGCGGCGGAGCAGCGCCAGATGCCCGCCAGCGCTGGTCTCTCCAGCGACCAAGCTTCGCTTGCAAGAGTTTCGGCACGGGTTGGCCCGGAATCGCCCGCGACGGGCGACGGCCTCCTAGTCTTCAAACGCAAAGACTCACCCAAGGGACCGTTAGCTGTTTTTGGCTACGACTACCTCGAAGACCACGTTCAAGCGACGGGCCTCAGCTCTCCTCTCCTGACCGGTTATCAAGGGCTGTGGGGCGCAGGTGAAGAATATGCTTATGAAGCATTGAACTTCGTCGATGGAAAACGGAATGCACAGCAAATCCGCGACGCGGTTTCCGCCGAGTATGGCCCGGCGCCGCTCGATCTCGTGGTGGAGTACCTCAAGGCCCTGGAAAAAATTGGCGTGCTTACCCGATAAGCTTAGCCCGTTCTAACCTAGGCGTATCGAAGCGATGGTACGCTATTGCCGCGGATTCACCATCGCACAACCAAGCCCCGCAGGGCTTCTCCTCATCATTTTTCAATCTCAAAGCTCCGATTCCGCAAAGGGATGCTGACACAAACGCCGTTTCCTTCCTCGAGTGCAGGGCACTCATGACTCCCCAACCCGAAATTCGACAAGGAGATTCGGCATGAAGACGTACAAAGCCTTGGTGGTTGCCGTGCTGTGCCTGGTGGCGGCATTTGTCATAAAGTGGATTCTTTCGCCAGTGAAACCTTCGGCCAACCCTACTGGAACATCCTCTCAAAGCTCGCAGCCGGTCATTTCTTACAACGTGCCTTGCGACGTAAATAGCCCAACCCCATCTCCCAGCCCATGTCCCAGTCCGTCACCGAGTCCGTCGCAAAACGACTGGTACAACTTTGGCTGGCAGACATTCGTGGCCTTGGACTGGCCGGCACAGTCCGGCGGGAATCTGGGGCAGCCCAATACCAGCTTGAGCGTCGGGGCCAGCGCCAATGGCGCGTTCGTTCCCACAGTCTGGGCGACCTACAGAGACGTCAGCACCGTGATGTTGAACAATGCCGCGTCTCCCGGCAATTGGAATTCGGCGCAATCGGTGCCTTCGTCCTGCAACACCAGCAATCCACCGCCGACCGCTCCAGGTTTCCAGCCGATGGTGCTTGATGGCTCCACTTTTAAAGGAGCCCCGCTCACTTTGGATTATGTGAATCAGGCGACCGGTAATCCGCTGGTTGATCAGAAGGGCTGGTTTACCATCGCGGATATTCGCATCGACCAATCGGAATATGAATTTATCCTGCAGAACGCGTACTACAACGGACAGAACCAGATCGCGGCGGTCAAAGCAGGCAAATTTGCTCCGTTTCCCAAGACCGGGGAGCCAAACAACTACAATCCGCCTATTACTTTGCCGCAGTATGCTCAATACGGCGCGCTGGAAGTGAAGACTACATGGAGATTGCTGAATCCCACAACCGACCAGGCCATTATCCCGCGCTACTATACGCAATGGGGTTATTTCCTGCAGCCAGACGGCAAGACTTGCAGCGGGCCAAACCTGTTTGGTCTGATAGCGCTCCACATCTTGCGCCTGACCCCGACAACTCCCGCAACTTGGTATTGGGCCACTTTTGAGCAGGTAGACAACACCAACTCTCCGCCGCAACCTACGCCTACCCCTGCGTGGACCCTGACTCCGCCAAACCCGGACAACACCTGCCAGAATCTAGGCTATAGTCCGACGCCGGCACCCACTCCTCTTAGTGGAAACGTCCCTTGGCCCAATCAGAACTGGAACAACCCGAACACCGCCAACAATATTTGCCGGGTGACGCCAATCCCCAGCGCAGTGCAACAGGTCAACAGCACATGGCAGGCGGCCTTGAGCAAAACGGTTTGGACGTACTACCAGATGGTGGGCACGATCAATCCATGTCCCACAGGGTCTTCCTCGTGCGTTCAGATGCCCTACGCCTTCGGCACGCCAACACCCACACCGACTCCGGTTCCCTTGGTCAATACAGCGGACCTGGCCAATACTGCCATTGAGTCTTACGGCCAAGCTACGACCAGCGGTGTGAATAGCTGCCTGGATTGCCATGCGTTTGCGACCCCCCAACCCAATAGTCAACCTCCCGACCCGAGTCTGCAGGTTTTCACGTTTGTTCTTCAGAATGCATTCACCAGCACGGGCCAGGTGGCAACTTCACGGCGCCGATTTGTTGAACTCCTAGAGAAGGCGTCGAAACAACGCGCCATGGCTCAACCGGGCGCCCAAAAGAAGCCTCAGGACGATAAATACAAGCAAAAGCACTGACGCAAGAAGTTGAATAGTGGCTGGCGCGGTTCGCAAAAAACCGCGCCAGCCGCTTCCTATCTCCGATCTCCCGTCTCCTAATCAAGGGGGTATCACTCGCAGCCCTTCCCGCCTTCCACCGATCTGTGATCTGCCCTTTCCAGAAAGAAGCGAAGCTCTTCCCTTGCAACCATCTTGATGCGCCTCAATAGCCACGCCGACGGATGCTGTATATTTGTAGTTCTTCGACGTAGTTCTTCGACATGGAAAATCACGATTCGAAACATGTGCGTGTTGCCGTGGTGCAAGCGGCTTCGGTGGCATTCGACTACCGGCAAACTCTGCTGAAGACGGCTGACCTTGCGGCGCAAGCTGCGAAGGAAGGCGCGGAGATCGTGCTGTTTCCGGAAGCATTTATCTCCGGGTATCCGCGCGGACTGGACTTTGGCGCAGCCGTTGGCTCGCGTACCGACGCAGGACGAGAAGACTTTCGACGTTACTGGGAGAGCGCGATTGACGTTCCTGGCCCGGCCGTGGATGCTCTTGCCGAAGCCGCCCGCCAGAACTCTATCTATTTAGTCGTGGGAGTGATTGAGCGCGACCGCGGCACCCTCTATTGCTGCGTCCTTTTCTTCGGCTCCGATGGGACCTTCCTGGGCAAGCATCGCAAACTGATGCCCACGGCCTCGGAGCGCCTGATCTGGGGCTATGGCGATGGCTCAACCATGCCGGTGTTCCACACCCCCCACGGACGGCTGGGAGCGGTGATCTGCTGGGAAAACTATATGCCCTTAATGCGCACCTATATGTACTCTCAGGGCATTGAGATCTATTGCGCTCCCACGGCAGACCATCGCGACACATGGGTTGCCTCCATGCAGCACATCGCCGTGGAGGGCCGCTGCTTTGTGCTCTCCTGCAACCAGTTCAACCGGCGGCGCGATTTTCCGCAGGAGTACAACAGCGCCTTTGGCGACGCACCCGACACCGTGATCTCACGCGGCGGAAGCTGCATTGTGGACCCCTTCGGCAAATTCCTCGGAGGGCCGAACTTCGAAGGAGAAAAGATCCTCATCGCAGACCTGGATCGGAATTTGATCCCCAAGGCCAAGTACGACTTCGACGTTGTTGGCCATTACTCCCGGCCCGATGTTTTTCGACTCGTCGTGGATGACCAGCCCAAGCCGGTCGTGGTAACGCAGCAAGCCAAATAGAGAGATTCATGATCAACCCAGCCGATGTCATCAACCCAACCAATATCCAGGAGGCCGCCCACCGCATTCAGGGGTACGTGCGGCGCACGCCGGTTCTGACTGCCCAAGAAACCTTTGGGGCTCCCATCAAGCTCGCGCTCAAACTAGAATTCCTGCAGCATGCCGGATCGTTCAAGTCGAGAGGCGCCTTTCATTGCATCCTACGCTCCCAAGTTCCGGAGGCGGGAGTGATCGCGGCCTCTGGCGGCAACCACGGCGCAGCCGTAGCCTATGCCGCGCAGAAACTAGGGCATCGCGCTGAAATCTTCGTGCCCACCATCTCTCCGCCGAACAAAGTAGAGCGGCTGCGTCAATACGGGGCAACGGTACAAATCATCGGCAACAACTACAACGAGGCGTTGGCAGCCAGCAAAGAAAGGGCACAAGTCAGCGGCGCGCTTGCCATTCACGCATTTGACGATCCCTTGGTGCTTGCCGGACAAGGCACGCTCGGAATGGAATTGGAAGAGCAGGAACCGGAGTTGGATACCGTGCTGATCGCCGTTGGGGGCGGCGGGTTGATCGGTGGAGTTGCCGCCTGGTATCAGGAACGGGTTCGCGTCGTGGGCGTGGAACCGGAAAAATCCTGCTCTCTTTTCAAAGCCCTGGAAGCGGGGCATCCCGTAGAAGTTGACGTAAGCGGTGTTGCCGCCGACTCGTTAGGCGCACGGCGCGTTGGAGAGTTGATGTTTCCGATCGCGCAAAAGTATGTGAGCCAGGTAGTTCTGGTGACAGACGAACAGATACGCGAAGCACAGCGAATCCTCTGGCAAAACTATCGCATCGTAGGCGAACCTGGCGGAGCGGCGGCGCTGGCGGCGGTCCTTTCGGGCGCCTACAAGCCTCAACGCAATGAGAGGGTGGGAGTCGTGGTGTGCGGAGCCAATGCGGAGCTCACGAGCATTCCCGTTACAGCGCCTATTCGGACGAGCGAGCCAACGACCGATGTAAGGGCAGCGGGCTTAGGCCGATAAATAAATTTTTCAGCAATACAGGCGTTTTCAGTAATCGCCGGGGAAAATCTCAGGCTTCCACGCGGTTGCGTCCCGCTTCTTTCGCACGATACAGCGCCTTATCGGCTGCGCGTATCACTTTGTCAAAGTCCGGACGCCGCCTGTCGCGATCGGCGACGCCGATGCTCACGGTAATTTGAACTCCATTGCGCTTCGGCTGCTTTGATTTGCTTGCCTTGCCGCGACTGCTGCTGGTCTTCTTCCGCCGCTCCGGCCCCCGCACTACGAACTCCGCCGTCTCAATATCGTGCCGCAACTGCTCGAGGTGATCGATCACATCGTCTGCCGCCTGATCTGAGAAGATCACGGCAAACTCTTCTCCGCCGTACCGAAAGGCCCGGCCTCCACCTGAGACGTTTTCGAGTTTCGATCCCACCATGCGTAAGACCTGGTCGCCACAATCGTGCCCGTAGGTATCGTTGAACTTTTTGAAGTGATCCACATCCACCATGGCCACGGAGTACTCATCGCCTAGTTTTAAGGCGGCCTCATTAAAGGCTCTCCGTCCGGGGAGTCCCGTTAACTCATCGCGAAAGGCCATGTGATAGGACATCTCGACCAGGGAAACCAGCAGGATCAATCCCGCTGTCGAGAAATAGAGGCTGGCTGTTTGTGGGGCGGCAACGCCATTGAGGGCGATAAACAAGCTGATCAGTGCCCAGAAGAATCCGCCTTCCAATGGCTTGGGCCGGAAGCAGAAACGCACCACCAGCACAATTGAAGCGACCACAAAAACAACGAGTGCCGGCTGGGGAAATCTCGTCCATTGCAGAAACTGCCGAGGGATAAAAGCACGCTGCAGATAAGCGGCGGCTACCCCCAACTCAGGCCGGCACAGCGCTGCCACTACGATCAACTGGCCAAAGATCAAGCCGCTCCACAAAAGCCCCACCGGCATGGTTGTGCCGCGTTCTTCCATTAAAGAGAAGCCGACGAGGTTCATCGGCACCAGAAGAGCGACTGCGGCAAAGATGGTGCCGGTGGCGCTCGTGGATTCGCTCCCACTCAAGATGTAGAGGCTCAACGCGCCGTAGACAAGGGTAAGCACGATGGCCGCCCACAAGAGCCGGCTTTTATTGAAACGCCAGCTCAACAGCGCGCTCGCAGCAAAAACCGCGTAGGGTAGCCAGGGAAGCACCGAAGATGCCGACGCAGGAAGGACGGAAAAGCGAACGATCAGCGCGGACGCAGCCAGGAGCAACCCACCCGGCATTGCCAATAAGTACAGCAGGCTCAGAGGTCTAGTATTCATGGAGCGCTTTCGCAGTATTCTCTTTTAATTCGCCCATACCGAACGGGAAAGATCACCGCTGTGCATGGCCTTGCATGCTCAGGCACACAAGGCCCAAAGTGCGCGCCGTGCCGGACATATTCCATCGGCCTGCCAAGAGTGCCTTACAGATGTTCATTTGCGAACATGTCAATCCCAGAAACGATCATGCCAATTCCCCTAGAGGCCGGGTTTCATTAGTCTGATTTCTGCTTCTTATCAGGTACTTGCGCCGTAGTGAGCTGTTGGCAATTCGCTTGCTTTGTAAAGGCAGGATCAATCCCAAAATAATCGGATCATCGAACAATGATTATTGATCATTGATCACCGATTCAGGCCCCTTTTGTTTTTCAGGAGGATTTGTCATGGCTCGAACCGAACGTATCCGTGAGTTGGTCACAGGTCCGCTGGACCTTGAGTATCAACAACAGAAGGCCGCCGCCGGATGGCAACTGGTAGCGTTGGAGTGGCAGAGGGAAATCCCCGGAGAGGAAACGCCGAGCGAACTTGCCGAAGAGATTCCTTACGGCCTGCAGATCGCCCCGGATGGCTTACATCTCGAGAGGAACCCGGAAGAACACAGCATCCTGATGCTGATGATGGAGTTCATTGTCCAGGACAATCCATTGTCGAAGGTCGCATCGATGCTTACCGAGCGCGGCCTGCAAACCCGCGATGGTTCGCACTGGACTCCAATTTCCGTGTTCAAGATGATGCCCCGGCTCATCGAAGTCGGCCCCAAGATTTTTTCGAGCGCCGATTGGGAGTTTCGCAGACGCAGCTTACTCAAAGCGGTGTGACGCTCCAAGGCCCCAGGACGTAGAACCTTAAAGAAAGCTCCTACCGCTCAGCGTCGCTCTACCATAAACGACCCGATTGCCAGAGCATCCAAGCTGGTGCGCAGGAACGTGCGAATCGCGTCAATGGGCGAGCACACGATTGGTTCGTCGGCATCGTTGAACGATGTATTCAGCAATACCGGGCACCCCGTTAATTTGCCAAACTCAAGCAAGAGTGCGTGCAACAAGGGATCGGTCTGGCAATCCACGGTTTGTGCCCGGCAGGTGCCAAAGTGGACGACTGCCGGTATCCGGCTTTCCGCTTCCCGCCTGACCGGCACTACGAACTGCATATAAGGCGAAGCGCAATTCAAGTCGAAGAAGTTGTGCGCATCCTCTACCGGTACGGCCCCGGCAAATGGACGAAAGCGTTCCCGGTGCTTGATGCGATCGTTGACTACGTCCTTCATCTCTCTCGATAAAGGGCTTGCCAGAATACTGCGGTGCCCCAGCGCCCGAGGACCATACTCCATGCGTCCCTGGAACCATCCTAGGATCTCTCCAGCGGCAAGGCGACGCGCTGCTTCGGCTGCTATGTCCGCCGGAAGGCTGTAGCGGATTGCCTCTGACTGTTGATTGAGCGCGGTCTGTATATCCGCATGTGAATACTCAGGTCCGGAAAACGCTGAAAAGACGATATCTCTTCGCGGCGCTCCAGATTCCTGATGGTAGGCGAGCAAAGCCGCACCAAGCGCGCCGCCATGATCGCCCGGCACAGGAGGAACATGCACGTTTTCAAACAAACCGGAACGCAGGATCTTTCCGTTCAAGACCGAGTTTTGAAAGACGCCGCCCGCGAGACATAAATTCTTTGCCGTAGTTTGAGCGCGGAGATATCGCAGAAGATGAAAAACAACGCGCTCGGTCATCCCTTGCAATCCTGTCGCAAGATCGAAATGCACTTGCTCAAGCGGTCCATCCGGCGAACGCTGCTCCAGGCTAAAAACGCGGCGCAGCATCGCCTCACAGTATCCCGGCTTGAAAACCATGGCGGTGCGATGCGTCCGGTAATGTCCCTCCGGGAGCAGCTCAACCAGAAGACGAAACTGGGCTTCAAATCGCGCGGAATCTCCGTACGATGCCATGCCCATGACTTTGTATTCGTCCCAAGCAGCGCGCATCCCCAGGAAATCCGTGATCATGCCGTAGAGGATTCCGATCGAGTCGGGCGAGTAGATGGTGCGTATATGGCGGTACTGGGTTCCGCTCCATTCGCCGAGCGAACCGCTCTCATCCTCACCCTGGCCATCCACGGTCAGAACCGCAGCGCGATCGAACGGCGAAGTAAAGTACGCGCATGCCGAGTGGCCCATGTGATGTGAAACGCCGCGACACCGAGGCAGCGATATCCCAAGCTCGGCCGCGAAACGCTTCCCAATCCGCTGCGGCGACATCAAGTCGCGGATCACTCGCAATCCTGTGATCGCCAAGCCCGGTCCTTGGAGCAGCGGTACGCGGTGCATGTGGTTCAGGTTCATGTGCAAGAACTTTCTGGCTGTGACCACCCAGGGATATACGATTACATCGATATCCGTCGTTTTTAGTCCTGTGGCTTGAAGGGCGGCCTCCAGTGCGCCTTTTGGAAAGCTTGAGGTGTGCTTCTGCCGGGAGAAACGCTCTTCTTCGGCGGCAAACAAAATCTCTCCATCGCGAACCAGTGCCACGGCGGCATCGTGTCCGACGAAGCGCAGGCCATAATGCTCGCGGTAGTACTCACCGTTATGGATCCCGGAAAATCCTAGAACCAGCACGCCGACCTCTTGCCAGCTATTCTCACGGAAACGAGCATTGCTGTGTTGGAGAACCGATGAATGTTCTGATTGTACATAGCTTCGGTTCCGGCAAGGAGTGAGAATGGAAATCCCGAAGCAGCGCCGCAGACCGATGGAACCAGCCTGTGAATCGATCATCGATCGTCGATCAGAGACCGTGATCTCCAAAAAATTCGTATTGATATACTGCTTCCATGAGTGTGATTGACGAGGTGCTGGAAGCCAACGAGATTTATTCTCGCAATCATGAGCTTCGAAGCCTTACTCCCCGCCCGGCCCGCAAACTGGCAATACTCACCTGCATGGATACCCGGCTTTCGATCCGGACTCTTGGCCTGAAGACCGGAGACGCCCACATTATCCGCAATGCCGGCGGAATCGTGACAGAAGACAGCGTGCGGTCGCTGATCGTCTCCCATCATCTGCTTGGCACCGAGGAATTCATGGTGATCAACCATACGGACTGCGGATTGATGCACACAAGCGAACTCGACCTGCGCGCCATGATCCAGACTCGCACGGGCACCGAGGTGATTTCACCGGCTCACTTCTTTGCATTCAAGCACATCGATCAGAATGTTCGCCATCAGTTGCAAAAGCTGCGCACGCATCCCTGGATCGACAAAGGAATCGTGGTGCGGGGTTTCGTTTACGACGTGGCCACGGGAAAGCTGCGCGAAGTTGCCCTTTAAAGAAAGCTACCCTTACAAAAATGGATTGCGCATCCCTGGCGGCAAGCCGTATTCCTTTTGCTTCGAAACGGGTGGAGCACGTCCGCTTGAAAAACATTACAGCCAACCCCTGCGTGCTGTAAGATACCCGGTTTTCATCTTTTTAATTGTGTTGACGCAATCGTAATTGACATACAGCGCCTGAGGTCTCCAGCAAAAATCATGAGAGCAGCCATTATTCAAGAATTCAAACAGCCATTGGTATTGCAGCAGGTTGAGATTCCAACTCCGGACGCCGACGAAGTCCTTATCAAGGTCGATACCTGTGGCGTCTGCCACTCAGATTTGAGCATTGCCGAGGGCGATTGGCCCCAACTAAAAAGGATGATCAAAAAGCCTCTGATCCCCGGCCATGAGGTGGTGGGCGAGGTGGTCAAGAAAGGCGCCAACGCGAGTCTCGAAATTGGCGACAGAGTGGGGGTTGCCTGGCTCCACTGGTCCTGCGGAACATGCGAGCTGTGCCAGGAGGGCCTCGAAAATCTCTGCCCCAATCAGTCAATCACCGGCGCGAGCGTCGACGGAGGTTATGCCGAGTTCGTCAAGGCGAAGGCCAGCCACGCGCTCAAAGTTCCGGCGGCCCTCAACTCCGCCGAAGCCGCACCTTTGTTCTGCGCGGGTGTAACCGTCTACCGGGCCGTGAAAAATGCGGCGATCAAGCCCGGCCAAAGAGTGGCGGTATTTGGCGTGGGCGGGTTGGGCCATCTGGCGGTCCAGATCGCCAAGGCGTTCGGAGCCAGCGTAACCGCGGTGGATATCGCGGAAGAAAAACTTCAGCTTGCAAAGCAGCTAGGAGCCGACCACACGATCAACGCCGCGAGCGAAGATGTTGTGAAAACGTTTCGCAAGCAGGGCGGCGTTCACGCGGCTCTTGTGACCTCCTCCTCCTCGACCGCCTACAATCAGGCTTTTTATTCAGTACGCGGTGCTGGCTCCCTGATGGTGGTGGGGTTACCACCCGAGGACATTGCCTTTCCCGCCATCATGATGCGGGAAATCAAGATACGATCGGTGGCGACCGGAACACGCGAAGACCTGCGCGAAGTGTTGAACCTGGCCGCCGAGGGCAAGATCCGCTGTCTTGTGGAAACCTCTTCGCTGGAAAAGGTCAACGACGTCTTTGAGCAGATGCGCCAGGGACAGATCCGCGGCCGGATCGTCCTCAAGCTGTAAGGCGCGCCTCCGGATTCAGTCTTTCTGGGCTCAGTATTGCTGGAAACCGCCCGTGGCTTGCGGCCACAACGACCTCGTGCCAGTTGAATAGCTCGGGGCCTTCCGGCCGGGTCACATGCTCGAAGACGCGGCGACACAGACGCAGAAAATCGGCATAGCGTTCTTGTCGAAAGCCACGCCAGCCGTCCTTCAGCGGCACGCTCTTGAGATCGCAAACCGCATAATTTCGCGAGAAGCCATACGAGACCGGCACCATGCAGCCATCCGGCTCTAGAACAAGGATGCTCAACAACGCTGCTAGCTGTTCCGCAGATTCTAGCTCCGTCCCGATTTCAGGATTGCACTCGTTACTTGCATTTAAGCCGTCCGCACACGAGCCCTGAGCATAGAGCAGTTCAGGAGCTGCCTTCGCATGCTCACGAGCCAGAAGGTCGCACTGAATCCTCATCGTCTCCCCGTACTTGTTTGCCAGTGCAAACGAGAGCAGAAATATCTTGGCTAGAGTCTCCTCATCGGGGACGAACGAAGCCATCTCTGTCCGCGCCCTGCCGGCCATTTCCAAAGGATGAATCTGCAGCAGGCGCGCCCCCTGCTCGAAGGCAAATTCGCCAAGCCAGACCAGGTGCTCCCAGCTTGTCTTCGTGGCTGTATGGATCATTCCAAAATGGATGCCGCTCTCCCTCACGACTTCAAGTCCAGCCAGCATTCGATCAAATGCCTGAGCGGCCCCACGCACCTGATTGTGCGTCTCGGGAGGACCATCGACGCTAATAGCCAGGACATCCACGCAGCCATCCAGGTTTTCCAGCCGCTCCTTCTGCAGGAAGTACCCATTTGTAGTCACGGCGGTCTTCATGCCCAGCGATTTTGCGTGGCGCAATATTCCGGAGAGCCCCCCATACAGGAATGGCTCTCCGCCCGAACAAGAAACAACTTTATACCCGAGCTCGGCCGCATCTGAGACAGCGCGGCGCACCAACTCGGGATCAAGCTGCTCGCGGCTCCAGGGATTGGAGCCGGAGTAGCAGTGCCCGCACTTGAGATTGCACCATAGCGATGGATGAATCTGAAGGATGGGCTCCCGCACCGGACCGGAAATTCCGCACTGAGTCTCAGATGAGTTCACGCATCACCTCTGAATTGCTGCTGCGCCCGCTGCGGCGGGAGTGATGGCGGCCTGCGTTACCGGGCCGATGGTTAGGTTTACCTGGAAAATGTCTGGAAATGGGATGCCGTAGGGAAAGATCACGATTCCCTGGGCCTGCGGCGTCTCCAGCAGGATTTTCTCCAGCAACGGAAGCTGGTTCTTCTCCAGCAGGGTTTGCACCTGAAGGCCGGTGACCGCCGGAATGCCGATTGGAAACAACCGAAATCTGTTCAGCCCTCTTCCATGAATTCCGGCAACCGTTCTCACGAGCTCGTTCAGGCTCTCTTTTTGCAAGCCGCTGAATTGCAGCGTTTGCAGTAGCTCCTTTTCAAATGACGAATCTGCCTTGACTGGGGTGCTTGTCGACATAAGACTTTTCTCCTTATGCCTGTGGTTAACGGCGGGGTCCCGGCTTTCCCTGAAGCTTCCTTAAGAAATGTTATGAATCGAGAAGACCGGGGAATTCAGCCAAATTTCCCGAACTCTCCCCGCTTTCCGAGTTAGAATGACACCTATTGGAGTTTCGGCCCGGTGCCTAGATTTGAAGATTGCCTGCAACGCCTGGAACAAATCGTCGACGAACTAGAGAAGGGCAACGTGGCCCTGGAGCAGGCGCTAAAACTCTTTGAAGAGGGCGTACAGCTTTCCGCTTCCTGCCGCAAAGAACTCGAAGAGGCGGAAGGCAAGGTTGAGATTCTTCTTAAGCAGAACGGCAAATTGCAGCCTGAGAGCTACGAAAGCCCATCGGAGAAATCTCAGGTATCGTCCAAAAGATAACTCTCGCCTGCGGACAAAAACCGCAGCCATCGGACTCCGGAATTCAGCCAGCCGGAAGGATGGTGCAAGATGAGACCGCTAAGCGTCGTCATTGCCCAAAAGGACTCCAACTCCTCGGAAGTCCTGATCAAGTCTTTATGGAACCATTTTCGTGTGGTTCATGCCGCTCATGATCTGAATGAACTACGGAGCATGATTCCCCAACACCGCATTGACGTCGCGGTAGTCGATCTGGAGCTTGCCGATCTAGCTCATATCAAGCAACTGAAGCATGAGTTTGCCGAAATTGTGATTGTGTGTACCCACCGCCTTGCCGATGAGAGCATGTGGGTTGAGGCCCTGGCCGCCGGGGCGGCCGACTGCTGCCATAGCTCGGACGTGCGGTCCATCGTCCTGGCAGTCACCAGCACCAAGCTTCTTCCGCATTCGCACGCTGCCTGAGGCCGGCGCCTCGCACATGAGGATTGCCGAACGGCTTCTTCAATTGGAAGCCGCATGTTGAGCCTTGTTTCCGGTTGCAATCCCTGCAGTAGCTCGCAGGTTCGAGAGTCCCCGTTTCTTGAGTTAGATTTCCAAACCGAATCGAACCAGCATTTCGCGGCGCCCGGAATTGGTCACTCGCAGGGCGCGGCTGTCCAATTCCTGGGCAATCCATCTCTTCTTCAAGGCCGCCGCAAGGATCGCCGCTCCCAGCGCGCCTCCGATATGTGGACGACGTTCGCTCCAGTCGAGGCATGCAAAGGCAAAGCGGCGGCGTGACCTACGTGTCGCCTCCAGGTCAATGCCGAGGGCGACCAAGCCCCGCTCTCCATCGGCAGCAAGGTCGTAGTCACTGCCCAACCCGGGAGAGAACCAGCCGAGCGCCAAAAACCGGTCGTGCAATCCAACCCCCAAGGCCCCCGCGATGTGATCGTAACAAGTCCGCGCGGCTCGAAGACGGTTGGGTGTATTCGGAACAAATTGATTTCGGGAACCCCCGGCAAGAATGCTGAGTCCCTCGAGAACGCTCGCAACATGCGGCCCTTCCAGACTGTAATAACGATGCTTGCCCTGGGCATGAACTTTAATCAGGCGTTCTTCCTTCAGGCGGTTCAAGTGCGCGCTTGCCGTAGAGGGACTCACATCGGCCACAGCGGCCAATTCCGTGCTGGTGCGCGCGTGGCCATCCACCAAGCAGTACAGCATGCGTGTCCGGGCGGGATCGCCAATGGCTGCGGCGATTCTGGAAACATTGGCATCGGTGCGTTGCTCTACATCCATATTTCGATCTTAAACGAAGGATGAACGCATAGCAATCGCCGCCCTGCCGGCTCATCGACCGCCCTCGAGGCCAGCGCTTCGGGGCGGGGGTCTTGTTATACTCAATTTTTATGCTCAAAGAGACTATGGAACAGGGCCAGCGAATCATCGATCAATCATTAGAAAAGCTGCTTCCCCCGGCCCTGCAACGACCCGAATCCATTCATCAGGCCATGCGCCACAGTATTTTTGCCGGAGGCAAGCGCCTTCGCCCGATTCTTTGCATGGAGGCCGCACGCATGGTTTCAGGCAAACTGCCTGAAGGTATCGAAGACCTCGGTAGCGCGCTGGAAATGCTCCATACCTATTCCCTGATCCATGACGATCTGCCCGCACTCGACAACGACGATCTGCGCCGTGGACAGCCCACTTGTCACATAGTTTTTGGCGAAGCCTTGGCCATTCTGGCTGGAGACGGATTGCAGACACAGGCGTTTGAGGTACTGTCGCGGCTAAAGTGCCCGGCGGAAGCGCGCGTCAAAATCATTGAAGAGATCGCGCGCGGCATAGGAACGGTGGACGGAATGATTGGCGGCCAGGTGAAAGATTTGGAGGCCGAGCGCCAGAGGCCGGACGCCGCCACGCTTGAATATATTCACCGCTCCAAAACGGGGGCTTTAATCACTGCTAGCTTAGTGAGCGGAGGCATCTATGCCGGCGGCAGCCACGCCGAAATCCAGCGGCTTCGCGACTTCGGACGTTCTGTAGGACTGGCTTTCCAAATCGTGGACGATGTTCTGGACGTGACGCAATCCTCCGAACAACTGGGCAAGACCGCAGGTAAAGATACCGCCTCGGAAAAAGCCACGTACCCGGCCCTTTTTGGAATTGACGAGTCTCTGCGAAAAGCGGATCTACTGATAGTCTCGGGATGCAACTCCCTCGACTCCTTTGGCCACCGGGCCGAAACACTCAAGGATTTGGCGCATTTCTTGGTTCAGCGTAAGAAATAAGGTTTCAATACAAGAAATTAAGATCCAGCGCAAAAAATAAGGTTCAACGCAAAAATCAAGATCCAATACAAGAAATTAAGGTGCAATGTAAGAATCGCCAGGACGAATTGCGGCTATTCTGCAATTCGGCCAAGCCGCAATTGCTCCAATCTATGAAATATTCACTTGGCCCGAGCAGCAGGTCTGCTATGGAGTTGGTGTTTTGGGCAGGACCAGTGCTCTCCCTACACCCGATACAGCCCTTCCTGTATAAGGTGACGTTTTCAGCAGTCCACCGTCTAAAACATTTTGTGGCGCTCCTGTATCTGCTCTTAGGCCCATTTTCAGCCCACAAAATAGAGTCGAGCACGGAAATTATAATCTTCTAATTCCCGATTTCCGGCCGTTCGAGGCCGTACCAAGACAACAACTTCTTGTCGTAAAGCGTGTTTTCGTAAGGCGTGCTACCATTTTGCCGCGCCCTGAAATAGTGCAGTAGCGGTTTTTCGGGGATAGTAAGAAACGCAAGCCAGCCGGTGGCGCGCGCCATCGCGAAAACTTGAATCAATCCAATCCAAGTTTTTTACAAGTCCGTACTTTCAATGAAGACTGCCGGGAGCGAGCAGCGGGTCTTATGACGAGGAGCCGCAGTTTTCATGCTCTCGCCAGATCCCGAAGTTAACTTACTTCAAGGAGATTTACCATGACGAAATCACTGAGGGCACTGCTGATGGGCGCGGCCCTGACCGGGTTTGTTGCCGGAGCCAACGCGACGACACAAGACGCTCCCAAGGACAGCACCCAGGACTCTGGAAAGAAAGCCACCAAGAAAGCCGCCAAAGAGAAGCACGAGTGCGCAGGCAAGAACTCCTGCTCCGGTAAGGGCGGATGCAAAACCAGCGACCAGGGCTGTAAGGGGAAGAACTCCTGCGCCGGAAAAGGTGGCTGCTCAACCGATCCGAAACACCCTATGCCGAAGGCTTCGCCAACGAAATAAGGTCCTCGCATATTTTCCAGAGGACCGGCGAAGACAGCTGGTCCTCTGCCTTTGGTTCGTTTAGGTTTCAAGAGCCGGAATCCAGAAATATTCATTTCATCATCTCATCATCCAAAAGGGTAAGGGTCATGCCTGCAAATCGATTCAACGGATATACCGATTACGGAGTCGGCATCGGATTGCGAATCCCGCACTATCAGCACATTCTGGAAAAGAAGCCGGTCGTGGACTGGTTTGAGATCATCTCCGAGAATTTCATGGTTGACGGCGGGCGCCCGCTGCGCATCCTCGATCAGATACTCGACCAGTATCGCGTGGTGCAGCACGGAGTCTCCATGTATTTCGGCTCCGCCGAGCCATTGAACAAAGAGCATCTCCGCAGGCTGAAAACCCTGGTGAAGCTCACCAAAACACCCTGGCTCAGCGACCATCTTTGCTGGGGTAGCGTTGATGGCCGCTATACCCATGACCTTCTGCCCATGCCCTACACCTTTGAGGCGGCCAAGAAGACGGCGCAGAAGATCCGCGAGGTGCGCGACTTTCTGGAAGTTCCGATCGCGGTGGAGAACGTGAGCAGCTATGCCGAATTTCACGTTTCGGAGATGACCGAGTGGGAGTTCCTGAATGAGGTAGTGGAAGACGCGGACTGCGGCATTCTGCTGGATGTGAATAATATCTATGTCTCGTCGCAGAATCACAGCTTCAATCCCCTCGACTACGTAAACGGCATCCCACATGAGCGCGTCGCCCAGATCCACATCGCAGGCCACTCCAAATACACGAAATATATTCTCGATACACACGATCATCCTGTGATTGATCCCGTGTGGAAGCTGTACACCAGGGCGATTGAGCTTGCGGGCCCAACGGCAACGCTGCTGGAATGGGACGATCGCATTCCGTCGTTCGACGAAGTTCACAACGAGGCCCTCAAGGCCAAGCAGCACCTTCCATCGCAGATGGCGGTGGCGTCGTGAATCAGAGCGGAGTGAGCATGCCGGGTGGGCTGAACCAGCCGAGCAGGCTGAATCTTGAAGACCTCCAGCGCGAGGTATTCTCGGTGATCCGGCAGCCGCTCACAGCCTCCGAAGACATGAATCCAACGCTGCCGGATGGCACCCCGACACAAGCGGTTGCCGATAAGATCATCAAGCCCAACGACCGGCTGACGTCGTTTGAACGCCTGGAAATTTATAACCGGCAATACTGGTATCGAATCCTTTCCTCTCTGGCGGACGATTTTCCCGGCCTTCGAGCAATTCTGGGAGACCGGCAGTTCGAGAAGCTGTCGGTGGCCTATCTGGCGGAGTGTCCGTCGGAATCCTTCACCATGCGCAACCTGGGCTCCAAGCTTGAATCGTGGCTGCTTGAGCACCTTGAGTTCGTGACTGGTGTAGAACGCATTGCCATGGACATGGTTCGGCTGGAGTGGGCCGACATCGCAGCATTCGATGATCCTGAGTTGCCTGTACTAAAACCTGAAGACCTCTCCACCTTGGGTGATGATCCGGTTTTCCACATACAGCCTCACCTGCGCCTCTTGGATCTCTCTTTCCCGGTGGACGATCTTCTGTTGAGCGTACGGAAAAAAGAGCAGGACAAAGAGGTAGCCAGCAATGCTGTGATGGAGCGTTCACACCGGTCGCGGATCAGGCGGTCGTCACTGCCCAAACCAAAGAAGACCAGGCTCGCCGTTTACCGCCGGAATGAATCCATCTATTTCAAAGTGCTGGAACCGGAAGCTTTCGCGCTTGTCCGGGCATTGCAGCAAGGCAAAACTCTCTCCGAAGCGATTGAAGCATCTGTCAATTGGACGAATCGGAGCGTCGAACATATCACCAAGCAGCTTCACGGATGGTTCGCCAACTGGGCAAGCCTCGGATGGTTCGGAAAGCTGCCGGCCCGCTAGGTTGTTCTTTACGGAACGAATCAAATTCGAGCGAGCACGAAAAAGATAAGAATAAGAAAAGGATAAAGCATCACTGATGAACTCGATTCTGCGAATCGGGGACCAGGCTTATTCCTGGTTCCTCAAAATGGCGAGCCTGATGCAAGGGCCGTTCCTGCTCGCGGTTCGGCTCTACTGGGGCTGGCAGTTCTGGCAATCGGGCAGTGCCAAGCTCTCCAACATTTCCAACGTGGTTGCGTACTTCACCAGCCTTGGCGTACCAGCTCCCGCTTTGAATGCGCACTTTGTTTCTCTCCTGGAAGCCGGAGGAGGTATCCTCCTGATTCTTGGCCTGGGCTCGCGGCTCGTAGCCCTGCCGTTGGCCTTCGACATGATCGTTGCGTATGTTACCGCCGACAATGAAGCTCTGCATTCGTTCCTCTCCGATCCGGAGAAGTTTCGTGCGGCTGCTCCCTACACGTTCTTATTCGCTTCATTGCTGATACTATTTTTTGGACCGGGCTGGTTCTCCCTTGATACCCTGATTGCATGGTTTCGCAGAAGACGAGCATCCTCCTTCGATCGCTCCGCGGCTTGAAATCTAATGGTGGGAGCGTGGCAAGCACGATTCGATGTGCCGCGCTCTTCATCCTTGCAATTCTGGCCCTGCCGGTTGCACTTCTCAACCCTCTCCATGCCCGGCCTGCCAAGTCGCCAAATCTACTCTTAAAGGTCGATGAAGGCGTCATCGATGTCTCGCTTCCCGACGAAGAGATGAAGCTCTCCCAGCAAGAGCTAGAGCATTGGATCAAGACCTGCGCCAACGCTGTCTCTCGCTACTATGGTCACTTTCCCGTTCATCATCTGACTCTGAAAATCCGCTCGGGACGAGGTTCTTCTGTGCGGCACGGAGTCACCTATCCGGCCAATGGAGGCCTGATCGTAATTACGGTTGGGCAAGAGGCAGGCGTTGAAGACCTAAACAACGACTGGATGCTGACTCACGAGATGATCCATCTGGCGTTCCCTTCCATGGCGGACAATCATCATTGGATTGAGGAAGGCATCTCCACCTACGTGGAACCGGTGGCCAGAGCGCAGGCTGGATGGCTTTCGCCAGAAGAAGTATGGCGGGATTTTATCCGCGATATGCCCCAAGGAGAGCCCAAGCCCGGGGATCAGGGGCTTGACTACACGCCAACCTGGGGGCGCACCTACTGGGGCGGCGCATTGTTTTGCCTGGTGGCCGATGTCCGCATCCGTGAGCGCACGAAGAACCGCAAAGGACTGCAGGATGCCTTGCGCGCCATCTGGAAAGATGGCGGAGTCATCACCGAAGATTGGGAGATCGAGAAAACTCTTTCCTTAGGCGACAAGGCCACTGGAACCGATGTCCTCATGAGCCTTTACCGCGAAATGCGCGACAAGCCCGCCGCCGTCGATCTCGACGAGTTATGGAAAAAACTAGGTGCAGGCGTAAAAGGGGACGGTGCAATACAGTTCAACGATCACGCGGTTGACTCGGCCCTCCGGCAGGCAATCACCGCCGCGCGAGACCGGTGATGATTTGCTTTGCAGACAGGTCACACTTCACGTAGCAAAAACGGTCCGGGGATTCTTAAGTCTCAGTGCGGTTTCTTCGCAGATATTTTCTTTGCGGGCTTCTTTTTAGCAGGTTTCTTGCGCGTAGACTGATTTGAAGATTTCTTTGCCGCGGGTGGTGAACCTTGGGCCGAAACCGCAGTACGAACGTTGGAACTGCGAGCTTTGCCGACGGTTAATTTTGCTGCCGGAACCTTGGCGCCGACCTTCTTGCCAACTTTGCTATTGGCTTCTACCCGCCGCTTCCAAGCGGTATGAAGCGCCCCGGTCAACACGTCTTCATTGGCTGCGGACAGCCGGATGTGAGTCGCCCCCATCCTTCCCCATCCACCATGAACAGGCAGGAAGATCTCCGGCAAATCCTCAACAAAAGCCGATTGCTGCTCTGGCGTAAGCATCAGGTTTCCATAACCATGTTCTTGAGAGGCAAGCGTGGCAAAGATTCTGCCACCAACGCGAAAGTCGGCGCTGCCCATGTGCGAGCCTTCCTCCGCGCCGTCCATAGAGAGGGCAATTCGCCGGAAATCGTCAATGGTCATATAGCCTCCACCCACGTTTTCACTTGTCGATCCTATACCTAGCAGTCAATAAGAAAGAAGAAAGAAAAGGGAGTTGCCCCTCAGGAAGAGGTGCGCAAAATCAAGCGCATTCCCTGTGGACATACCTATTCTCCGAACATAGTATTGCGGCCATGGACTTCAAAGCTTTCAACCGCCGCGACTTTGTTAAAGTGGTTGGACTCGCCGGCCTTGCGGGCTCCGCAACATCCATCTTGGCCGCAACTGATCCAACAAACGCTCCATCGAGCGATCCGTCGAAGAATAAGGGAGAAGCAATGCCGAAGCATCCTGTGGTTCACTTTGAAATCGGCTGCCGCGATCTGGCGGCAACCAAGACTTTCTATCAAAAAATGTTCGATTGGCCCATCGATGAAAGCTTTCAGATCGGCGATGCGGGGCTGAGCGGGCATCTTGTAGCGCTCGGTCACGAACCGCAACACTACACCATCTTCTATGTGCAAGTGGACGACGTTGCCGCAGCCATAGCCAAGGCTGAATCGTTGGGCGGGAAAAAACTGGTAGGCCCGGTAACGATTCCTCCCGGAACATTTGCTTGGATCATGGATACGGAACAGAACACGATCGGGCTGTGGAAACCCAAATAGGCCGCACAAAAAGGCTTATTGTCCGAATTTAGAGCAATCCAAATTCTTCGCTGATTCGTTCATTGAATAAGACGGGGTTAACATAGTGGGCTGCCAGCCTGTTGCCGATTGGTACAGGCAACAGGCTGAAGCCTATTGCTGAGAAGCGCCACATGTTGTGCGAATAAAACAGGTGGGTATCCACACTCAACATCGAGAAAGGTCGTTTTCATATCGAGTGTGGATCGGTGTCGAAAAAAACGCGACTGGAAGGGTTAACTCGCCGTCCTCGATACCATGAGGCGCTAAGGACGGAACTGGGGAAGCCCAGTTATCCCTTCTTGTCTTCCTTCTTCTCGTCAGCCTTTTTGTCTTTCTTTGCTTTCTTGGCCTTCTTTTCCTTCTTGTCGGCCTTTGCGTCCTTGTCCTTGGGCGCGTCTTGAGCGAAAGCACTCACGGTGCCGAACAGCAGGCAGGCCATCATCAATGTTGCAAAGATCTTCTTCATGTTGGTTCTCCTTGTGATTCTTCTTATATTTGAAGTTAGGTCCACCCGCTCGGCCCAAAGGGGCTGCGAGTGATTTGGGTATTCTAAAGATAACAGCTCACAATTGCAAAAAAATAGTGCAGCCCGCGCAAATTCCCCTTGCTTTGGCAGCCAAATGGTGGCAGGGGGAAGCGAGCGCTGGCTAAACCCTTGCAAGCCCGCAGCAAACAATCAGGATGCGGACGGAAGACTGGCGGGTACACGCTTTTTGCCCATATAAAAGTAGACTGCGGGCGTCACAATCAAAGACAAGATCATCGAGATGAGGATTCCGCCAATGACGGCTATCGCCAAGGGCTTGAGCATTTCCGAGCCTGCCCCCAGGCCAAGCGCAAGGGGCACCATACCCGCCACCGATGCCAGCGCAGTCATGATGATGGGCCGCAGACGCCTGCGCCCCGCCTGAATCATCGCTTCTTCCGGCTCAAACCCCGCGCCGGTAAATTTGTGATGGGCATCGAGCAATAGGATTCCGTTCTTCGCGACGATGCCGATCACCATGATCATGCCCATCAGCGAAGCCAGGTTCACAGTTGTTTTTGTAATCAGTAGCGCGATGAAGACACCCGAAATAGAGAGCAAAGCGGAGCTCAGAATAGCAATTGGTGCGGAGAAGCTGCGAAATTCAAACAACAACACGGTGAACACCAGGATGATCGCCAGCACCAGAACGACCGCCATGTCGTGGAAGTCCTTTTGTTGCTGCTCATAAAGCCCACCGTACACAATGCGTATGGAAGAGGGCAGGTGCAGATCGGCAACGGTTTTTTGCACCTTCGCCATGCCGCTTCCGAGGCTCTCTCCCTCGAATCTTGCTGTTACTTCAACCAGTCGCTGAAGGTTCTCTCGCGTGATCTCTGTCTGCCCTGGCATCTCTGTGAGCTGGGCAAGCGAGCCTAGCGTGGCCGTCTTGCCGGTGGAACTGGTGAGCAACGTGTTGCTCATGGCTTCCAGCGAAGCCCGATTTTGTTCCGGAAAACGCACCCGAATCGTATACGCGCGATTGTTCGCGATGAGTGGAGTGCCGGCGGGAACGCCTTCGAGCACCGCGGTCGCGTTGGTCGATACTTCTTCCGTCGTAAAGCCGGCGCGCGCGGCTACGGTCGGGTTCACCGTGAATACGGTGGCCGGACCGCTTGTAGTATTTTCGATACCGTTCTTCAGATCTACCACCGGACCATGAACAACCACATCTTTGACTTTGTGTTCGCCGATTTTTTCAATGGCATCGGCAACGCGCGGCGCAACGTCATTGAGCAGAGCTGCGTCCGTGGAAAACAGCTTGATCACCACGGGCTCGGGAGCACCGGTAAGGTCTCCAATCATATCCTGCAAGAGTTGTTTGAGATCCACGTCAACCGACGGCTCCTCTTTGCGAATGGCCGCCCGCACATCAGCCATCACCTCATCCACCGCGCGATCGCGCTTCGCCTTCAGCTTGACCGAGATGTCTCCTGTATTCGCTTCGGTCACTGCGGCCAACCCGAGTTGTAACCCCGTGCGCCGGGAAGTGCTCTCCACCTCCTGGGTCTCTTTAAGGATGCGCTCAATATGCGAAATCACGCGGTTGGTTTCTTGCAGTGAACTTCCCGGAGGCATCACGTAGTCCACGATAAACCCGCCTTCATCCATCTCAGGCAGAAGGTCGGAACCTAACAACAGGTAACATCCAATCGATGAGGCAACGAGAATCGCAGCACAAGCCAGAAGCGAGCGTGGATGCTCCAACGCCCTGCGCAGCCACCGCTCATAGAATGAGATGATGCGCCCAAAGAAGCCCTTCATGGAGGATTCCTCGGCGGCCATAAGCCTGCGCATCTCTTGATCCAAATCGCCGCTCTCATCGCTGGCCAGGACCGGAGCCTCGCCCTCTTTGCGGCGGATGAGATAGAGGCTGAGCACGGGGGTCCAAGTGAGGGCCAGTACCAACGATGTAAGCAGGGCCGCGCACATCGTCACGGCGAGTGCCCGGAAGAAGGTGCCGTTGACGCCCGTCATCGAGATCAGTGGCAGAAATACGACGATCGGCGTAAGCGTGGAGCCAACTAGAGGTGCGGTGATTTCAGAAAGAGCGCTCCTGATCGCTTCGATCTTCCCTTCCCCAGCATCGCGGTGCAGAACAATGTTTTCCACCACCACAATCGCGTCGTCAATCACCAGACCTACGGCGGCGGCCAGCCCGCCTAGAGTCATGAGATTGAAACTCTGACCCAACATCTTCAGCACGATGAAGGTCACGAGGATAGTAACTGGAATCACTAACCCGGCCACCAGAGAGGTGCCCCAGTCTCTGAGGAAGACAATCAGGACAATCGCTGAAAGAACCAGGCCAAGAAGAATTGCATCGCGCACGCTCTTGATGGAGTCCTGTACGAGCCCGGATTGATCATAGAAAGGCGTGATGTGGACGCCCGGAGGAAGGGATTTACGAAGCTGCTCTATTTCACCATGGACAGCGTTGGCGACAATCACCGTATTACTGTCCGGCTGGCGGTTGATGTTCAAAAGGACTGCGGGTTTCCCCTCCGCCCGAACAATCGTATAAACCGGTTTGACGGCCTGCTCCACTTCGGCCACGTCGCCCACATGGACGGGGATGCCGGAGGGCGTATTCTTAATGACGATCTTCGCAAGATCTTCTTCGCTTTTGGCCTGCCCAGAAACCAGGCCCAGAACAAGCTGATGATTGCGATCGAATAATCCGGGCGAATCGATCAGGTTCGTCTGACGTACGGCATTCAGGATATCCGTGACCGTTATCGAAGTCTGCAACAGCTTGGCGGGATTGGGAATGATATGGAACTCGGGCTCCTGTCCTCCCTGGATAACCACTGTAGCCACACCATTTACACGATTCAAACGTGGAGCGAGGTCGTATGTCGCCATCTCCCAAAGCTGGTTGGGCGGCACGGTCTCGGAAGTGAGGCTGTAGCCAAGAATGGGAAACGACGCGAACGTGAGCCGATGGCTCTGAATTCTGGCGCTGGGCGGAAGTTCTGGAGCCACTTTGGAAAGGGCCGCATCCACAAGCTGAAGCGTCTGGAACATGTCCACTTGCCAGTTAAAAAAAAGGTCGACCTCTGCCGATCCCCTGCTGGTAATGGAGCGGACCGTCTCCAGGCCTTGAACGCTATTGACCGCCTGCTCGACCGGCCTGGTGATTGTGACCATCATCTGGTCAATCGGCATTACCCCGTTGTCGATGCCGATCACGATGCGCGGAAAATCCGTGGAAGGAAATACGGAAACCGGGATTGTAATCGCCTGATAAGCGCCAACCAGCGCGATCACCAGGATCACGAAGATTACGGATTTGGAGTTATGCGCAAACCACTCGTTTCGCTTGGGCATGACGGCTGTCGCTGTTCTGCTCTTAACGTCCTGATGTTCCGCCATTCGTGATCAGTCCTTATCCTGGCCCGGCTTCGCTTCCCCTTTGCCGCTTTCGCTCTTCCCGCCTTCGCCTTTAGCGGCATCGCCCTTTTCACCTTCACCTTCTCCACCGGATGGACTTGGCTTTTCAACTTTTACTTTTGTCTTGTCCGGCAACCCGTACGCGCCCTCACTCACCACCTGCTCGCCAGGATTCAACCCCGAGAGTATCTGCACCTGCTCAGGCGTCTGGATTCCGGTTTTGACATCGCGGCTTTGTGCGGCGCTATCCGAATTAACCACCATCACCTGAGCCTGACCGCCGGTTGCATTGAGCAGCGCCGAGGCCGGAACCACTAAAGCATCATGCACGGTCTGCGCCGTGACCGAAACCTGAGCCGAAACACCTGGGCGAAGCTGCTGTCCCTCATTCTTCGCCTCCACCCATATTTCGACGGTAGTGCTGTTCGGATCGAGCGCCGGACTAATCAACGTCACCTTGCCGGAAACCTTCTCGACGCCCGGAGCCTCGATCTCGGCCTTGTCACCCTTGTGAATCAGAACCGCATCGGACTGCGGAATGTGCGCCTTGGCCCTGATTGACGAGATGTCCATGACCGTGAGAAGAGGCGCGGAGGGAGACGCCATTTCTCCTTCAAATAAAGGTCGGTCGGTAATCACGCCATCGATGGGGCTGACAATGCGCGAGTAGCCAAGCTGAGCTTGAGCACCCAAGTATTTGCCTTCCGCGGACACGCGTTGCCCGGTGGCGGACTTGATGGTCTGTTGCTTCCCTACGGCGTTCAGGAGTTCCAAGTGTTTCTTGGCGGCATCGTATTGCGTCCGAGCCTGGATCAGGGAGACCCTGGCCTGGTCCAGATCCTTGCGCGGAAGGGCGCCCTCTTTAAAAAGGTTCTCACGACTCTGGAAGAGCGTTTGTTCCGCATCGAGAGACTGCTTGGTGGTCTCTACATCCTGCTCGGCCTTCTGTATATCTTGCGGCAGGGTCGCTCCAACTGTAGTTTCAGAGGTTGCCGCGGCTGCGTCCAACGCTCCTTTGTTGTCCATGGCGGCGGCTTCTAAGTCGCGGTTCTCAAGTTCCGCCAGCAACTCGCCCTTACGAACCTTCTGGCCGCGATTCACATAGAACTTTTTCACCGGAGAGCTGATCTTCGGCGTAATCATTGCCTGATCGATGGGGAAGACCAAAGCTTCAGCATGAACCGTGCGGGAAATATCGGTTTTTTGGGCCGTAGCCGCCTGGACCGACACAACCGGCGCCTCCTGCTTCTCCTCTGTATGGCAGGCGTTCATGAAGCAGGCAACCGCGGTTCCCAGGCATATCGTGAAAATGGGAGTCAGTTTCATGGTCGTAATCAGCTACATTGTACCCGTTAGGGTTTGTAGATTGGCGAGCGCCGTGCGGTACCGCACTACGCCGTCGTCGTAGCCGTTTTTGGCCTGAGTCGAAGTGTTCTGGGCGTCAACAACCTCAAGCACGGTAGCCTCGCCGCCCTGGTAGCGCAATGTCGTAAGCCGAAGGCTCTCGCCGGCAAGTTCCGCGGAGCTCTTGAGCAATTCCAACTCGGACTTGGCCGCCTCAGTCTCCGCGTATGCGTTGCGAATGTTCGCCAGCAGCTTGCGCTGCGTCAGCGAGAGCTCCCTCTGCGCCTGTTGTTTCTTCAAATCGGCTTGGACTACCTTGCTGTGCGTTGCTCCCCAATTCCAGATTGGGATGTTCACGGTAACAGTTGCCGCCGAAGCAAGGTTGTCCACGCGAACGCCGCCCACGGTGCTGCGGACTGCAAAATTAGGCGCATCAATACCGTAGAAATAGTCAAAGCCAATTGCGGGAAGGTATCCGGCACGAGCCGAAGACAGATCGAATTGCGCAGCTTGCAGGGAGGCGGTTGAGGCGCGCAGGTCAAGATTGTGCAACTCCGCCGACTTGGCGAATTCTTCGTAACTCTCGAGAGGAGAGGCCACCTCCAGATCGTCGACCACAGCAAAGTTTTCGTTGAAATTTGGAAACAGCAAGATAGCCAGATCGAGGTGGCTCTTATCCATCCCTAACCGCGCCTCGCGCAGATCGCGTTGGCGATCCTGAAACTGAATCTGGGCCTTGATCACATCGGAGTGCGCGACCTCGCCGCCATTTTCGAGCTTCTGGCTGGTGCTCAGAAATCGCTCCGCCTCGGTGGCCGCCTGCTGCACATTCGCATACTTGCGCTGGGCGGCAATCAATCCGTAATAAGCCTGCACCACGGTCACGACCAGGCCGCGCGCTGCTATTTCCGCCTTGAGCCGGGCCAGGGACTCCAGCGCTCCCGTGCGCTTGTAATCGGAAAATCCCGACAGGCTCAAAACCTCATGCACGTTGGCCTGGCTGATGTACTCATGGGCTCCATTGTTCGCGATAAACGCGGCGTTTGCGCCGTTGTTTAGCTGAGTAATGATCGCCTGGTTGTTGTAGTTCACGCTGGGCAACAGAGCCGCACGCGATTGCACTTTGTCCTGATGGGCAAGCCCCTGGTCGGTCAATGCGGCTTGAAAATCGACGCTGTTAGCCCGCGCCTTAGCCAACGCATCTTGAAAGGTGATGGTCAGCGGGGCTTGCATTGTGACTTGAACCTGATTTGCTTGAATCTGGCTTGCCTGAATCTGGGTTGCTTGAATGCGGCTTGTTTGCGTCTGCGCCGACCCGGACGCGCCGAGGCAGGAGAAAAGAATAGCTAACGCTGGCAGTGTCGGAAGATTCCTTCGGACCAATGGGGCCTCCTTGAGCGTCAACAGTATACGTCCCGGAAATGTATGTCCGTGCTGCCTGATCGGAAGTTCAACGCGTGAGATAGAGTTTTCTCGCAGCGGTACCCGATGGGTTCATCGGTGCCGTGCTCCTGTAGCGACCACTCTTTTAGGTTGTTTTAGGATTGATTTCGCATTGATTTCAGGCCGTCAAAAAAAATGCTGCGAAAAATCAATCGGAATGATGTGAAACGCTAAACAGCTCTGTATCCGATAAGTTACGGGATCGCGTCACGCTCAGAAACTACATTCCCTCCATTTCTATTGTTGGAGTGCCTGTCGCCTTATATCAATGTCTTCAGGCCCAAGACACTTGGAACTATCCAACAACAGAGGGAGCAAGTACGGTTTCGTGTAATCTTCCCTTGATTGGCGGTAATTTTAACACTTCGCCGCTTTGCGGTGTTCGGAATTTCGGACCGTTTCTGCGGGTCTGGCTAGGTCGCATAGTCGAAAAGCGCCATGAACCCAAAGTCCATGTGAAGCTGCTGGTGGCAGTGGAACAGCGTTAATCCGGGATTGTTGGCGACGAAATCCACAGAAGCTTCCTGATAGCCGCCTACCATCAATACGTCTTTGATAATTCCCGCCGTTGCGCGCCCCGCGAGGTTCGTGAGTTCGAAGCTGTGACGGTGGAGGTGAATGGGGTGGATATCGTCACTGGCATTGCGCATGTGAATGCGATAGCGCTTGCCTTGCTTGAGATGGAACAAGGCTGATGGCATCGCCGACGCCATGCTCGCGGGAAAGGCAGCGCCGTTGATCGTCCAGCGGTTAAATCCCTGCTCGGCTGCATTTTCTTTCTCAAAGATCATTTCAAGGGTTTCATCCGGAGTGGCGGCGACGGTTCCGGGCTTTGCAAAGCGCGTATAGTCCCATCGAGAGTGCGGTGGAGCGAGCCACAGCGCCTTGCCTGCGCGCCCGGCATATTCGATAACGATTCCCATGCCGTGGCGGCGGTCGTCGTCCACAGTATCGCCCATGATCCATACCCCAGGATGATTCATCTGCACGATCGCGGAGACGCGCTCCCCGGTACCTAGCCAGAGCACCGGAACGGTCGCCGGATTGGGCACCGGGTTACCATCCAGGGCGACCACCTGAAAGGAATGTCCAGGCAGCGCCAGGCTGCGGATCTCGGTGGCGCTGCCGTTCAGCACATGAAACAAAATCCGCTGCCCCAGTTTGACCCGTATTGGCGCGCCATGATGAAGCTGGCGGCCATTGATGGTGAACGATTCATACCCGACCTCGAATCCATGAGGCGCACCTTTGGCCAATGAAGCTTTCATGGCCGATTCACCTTTTTCTTCCAATTCCTTTACGTGGGCCGACGGATTGAGAAAGTCCATAGCCATATCGCCACCTTGACTGAAGCCAGGCTCGAACTCCTTCAAGACAAGAAACATCTCCTGGTCATAGTTGCCGGGTTCGTTCTTCGGCTCGATATAAGCGATACCTACCTGTCCGCCATATTGGCCCGCAGACAGATCGGCCCCCGCCCGAGTGTGTGTGTGATAGAAGCGAAAGCCGGATGGGCCCGGTGTAAAGACAATTCGACGCTTTTCACCGGCCGGGATGGAGGGCGTACCTTCCTCGGCGGCCCCATCGGTCTCCACGGGAAGAGCTTGGCCGTGCCAGTGCAACTGCTCGGGCCACGTGGTCTCGTTGTATACATCCACGATGGCCTGCCGTCCTTCCTTGAATCGAAGGAGCGGCCCAGGGAACTTCCCGTTGTATGTGGTCAAAGAGACGAACTTATTTTTCGCGATTTCCACCGGCGCGAATTGGATATGCAGGGTGTAGTCCGCAGGCTCCGAATCGCTGCCCGCAAAAGACGGAGCAGTCTGGTTCCGATCATGCATTTTGCCGGAGCCTTCGCGAGGCACGAGCAGCATCGCCCCGGCTGCCAATCCGACCGATTTGAGAAAACTCCGTCTCGATTCAAGAGAATCTTTCATGATTCGTTTCTCCCGCTTGCGGCTGGTTACGCTGCTCGCGATTTCGCCCGCGCGCCAGGCGGCAACCATGCCTTGGCCGGCTTTCGATTTTCACGGCTTATATTTCTACGGCTATGAATGCCGCTTTCTTTCTTCGTCCTCGAAGAGTTCGCCAAACAGTTCACGGACGCGCTGTTTGGCTGCCTTCATGGCCTTGCGGCCAACTGGTGTGGCGGAATAGACGCGGCGAACTTTGCCATCCACCCGGTCCTCGCGCGACTCAAGCAAACCCTTACGTTCGAGGCTGTGCATGATCGGATAGAGCGTGCCGGGACTCAAGCGGTACCCATGACGCGAGAGCTCCTGAATCATTCCCAAGCCAAAAATGGGCTCCTGGCAGGCATGGTGAAGAACATGCAATCGGATCAGACCGGAATAGAGGGCTTGGTCGGCGGAGGATTTTGACACCTTCATCTTATCGGTTTTCGTTATCGATTTTCGATTATAATCCATCCTGCTCCGAGCGGATTCAGGGTTTTGCGATGCAACAATGCGTATTGGACAAAGATACTAACGCCACACCTCCGGCGCATGCCACCGGCGATACCAGCTGTCTCATTCCATCTAAACCGGGGCTTTTGGTAGAGCGTATCAACGTACGGCTACGGTCTCGCAGAAAAATCAAAGCGGGAATTGGCACGCCAAGCGTGCCACAGGCGCTAAAGCGCGATAGCCTTATTGCAATTTTACGCAGGGCTGACGCCGTGCTCTTCCACCATTGCACCAACATCATTTGGCTGGCAAAATCTGCAAGCTCCAGCGCATCAATCACCCTACCCCTTTCCACGTTAGGACCAAGCGCACCTCCAACGCTTGAGGCATGGCGGATAAATCCACCATTCAATTCCGTCATTTTTTACGATTCAGCGGTCAGGACATCACAGAAAAACGGTGTGCGGCCGCGGGGCGGAAAAAAGCGCGCCACCCGGACTCAATGAATGATCGACGACCAGCTTCTCGCGAACCAATCTCCTGACTCCCCCCAATCGCAGGAACACCGGATTGAGGCACCCGTATCGCTGCGAACATTAGCTCTGGTATTTCTCAAGCTGGGGACGATCGCATTCGGCGGACCCGCCGCGCACATTGCCATGATGGAAGACGAGTTCGTGGGCCGCAAGCGGTGGCTAACGCGGGAGCAATTTGTAGATCGGCTGGCGGCCGCCAATCTGATTCCGGGGCCAAGCTC
>DATGIO010000083.1:0-25865 GCA_035295685.1 Candidatus Angelobacter sp. | reverse complement strand
CACTATCCAAGTGGTGCGCTGGGATGGGCAAACTACCGATCCTTTGGCTAAGCCCGTTAAGTCCGTAACCGCGGTCTCGAACGTCGTAAGGGTCAATGTGGTTGAGGCGTGCCGGAACTTCACCGTATCTCGTAACCTGGTCTTTGATCCGGAGCATCAGGCGCCTGCAACTGTGCGCGCCGCCGCGGAGAAAGCCAAGCTTACCCACAGCGGTTGGGACTGTGATTCGAATGACTGCCCGAGGTTGGTCCGCGTCATCGAGCCCAAGTATACGGATGAGGCGCGGCAGGCGCAGGTAGAAGGCAAAGTGGTTGTCGGATTGACCATTGAAAAGCAAGGCACCACCAGCAATGTTCGTGTTCTCCAGTTCTTGGGTAAGGGCCTGGACGAGCAGGCCGTGGCCGCAGTGCAACAATGGTTGTTCAAACCGGCGCTATACAAAGACCAGCCCATTCCCGTGAATGCCAAGGTGGAGCTGGAGTACGCCTGCGGTGATCCTGGAGCCAAGCCCTAAGCCCTAAAGCCCTAAGCCGGCCGAAACTAGGTTGGGCAAGTGACCCGGTTATCAATGAGATTTCTCCACGGCGCAAAGACTTGCCCCAGAGGTAGGTGTGAGAGGTGAGTGTGAAAGATGTCCAGGTTGTTTTTGGCCGAGAGCAGTATCCCAATAGGCGCATCTTCTGTATTCACAATTGCCATTGGATTGGGGGCATGAGAGGTCTTTCTCTTGCCTGAGGTATCGATCGTTTTGTCTTTTTCGCTGAATGAACGAACCCAAATGGCTCGGAGCGGTTGACCTCGCGATCAACCGCTCCGGGGAAATGACAAAGAATCTTTGCGGCTACAGAGAGCGCAAGAAGTTAAGGACGTCCTGCTGTGAAGGCGTGGTCGTGCCCGCCGGCGTTACAGCAGGCAAGTTGAGGAAGCGTCCGATGCTTTCACAGCCCTCTCCAACACTTGCAACACTCGTAGGGAGCGTGCCGGTGCAGGCAGTGGTGTGATCGCTGGAACTTGACGTTGCCGTGGATGGTGCGTGATCGAGGATGGCGGTGAGCAGGTCTCGTGCGCGGCCATCATGCAAGAAGAATAGTCTTTGCCCAACTCCCCACAGGGGTGCGGTGCGGAATTCGCCAGGTCCCGCCGCATTGGGCGTAACCACAAAGATAGGATCGGGCTGCTGGCCGAATCCCCCTTGCGTGATGCCGTCGGCCAGGGAGGCGTCCATTGCATGCACGGCAAAGTCGGAATAGGGACGGAACGGCTTGCTGTCGAGGCTGGGGAAAACCGACGGCCCCGTAGTGAGAACATCGGTGTGGCAGAGCACGCATCCAATGCCAACATTGGGGCTAGCGCCAGGACTGGCCGGAACCACGGTTCCAAACAGGGCCTTCCCCCGTTGAATGCTGGCAACGGCTGCGGGATCGTTTTGCCCGTTCGACTCGACCTGAGTGAGAGAAAAGCATTGGCCCGCGGGGCTGTTGAAGGCGCACTGTCCGGGAGCGCCGTTGAGGCGCATAAAGACGGCAAAGTTTTCAATATCCGCGGCAATCTTAGCGGTCGCCTGGGTTGGATTTTGTAAGGCGGCATCGCCCGCGGCCAGGACGGTGGTCAGGTCTTCGGGCAGTTTGTTGCCAAGACAGTTGCTGCCGGCGACTTTTTCGTTTTGGAAGAGCTCATTGGTCACGCCGAGCTCAACGTTGGCCGCTTCGCCGGAGAACAGCAGCAGCGACTTGTTTTGCGCTTTCCATCCAAAGCGGCTGATCGTGCCGTCATTGCCGTTTCTGTTGAAATGTCCGGCGATCCCGGTCACAGGTTTGCCCGATGCAATTTGCCCCACCGGATTGGTAAAACCAGCAGCGAGGGCCAGGTTCTGCGCGTTCGCCAGGTTTTGTTGCAGGGTGAGATCGGGAGTATTCTCGACAAAACCCAGGCCAAACGTCGGTGTCGGAATCCGGAAGCTCAATGTGTTGGCCTTGAGCTGGCCGGCGAAGTCCGGCTGGGCCAGCGTGCAGCCGGATGGGGCGTCGTCACGGCCTTCAATGCTGAACAGTTCATGCACGCCGCCGTCGGACTGGAAGCGTGCTTCCCGCACCGGGCCATTCGAGGTAATGAAGCTGGAGAGGTCGGCGGTGTTGTGCGCGCCATGATCGTGGACAAAGTTTGGATCGGCTTGAAAATTGGTCGGGCCGCTCGTTCCACCTACGGTAGGGAAGGAGTGACATTGAAAGCAGCTTTCCCCGTTGAATGCGGGGCCTAAGCCGGCGATATTGTTGGCGCCACCCAGCACTGTGGCTGAGGCCGCAAAAACATTGATCGCAGCCACCCAGAACCCGCCCTGGTTACCTGCGCCTCCCACCTTGCCTCCCAGCAGCCTGCCCGCCCCGTCGGCGCCCAAGGCATCGCTGGGCTCTTCGGTTCGCGTAAAAGTAAAGCCGAATTTGGGACTGGTGGAAGTAGCTGTAGTTGTGGAGACCGGACGCGCTCCCGGATCGTTTTGGGCGAAGAGGCTTTGAGTTGAGAAGAGTAGCGCTGCCGCTAAGATGACGAAAATATACCGTGCTGGCTGAACAACAGAGAGAAACCTGAGCGGTTTCATTCGGGGGATTCTCCTTTTGTTGTAATAGTTGGTTGGGTTTGTCTTTTGTTGAATTATGTTGCTAATCCAACGGTTCGTGCATTGGCGTTACGTTTGGAGAAGCCGGTGGGTGACCCGGATAGTAAAGACGATCCGCTTCTAGGCAGAGATGGATCGCGAAGGCACGGTTCGGCGATAGCCTAGCGCCCCTCAATCATGCGAAAGCCCGATAGTTTGCATCTATACGGGACTTGGGAAGTATCCGCCTGCAACCATTCACTCATCAAATAATCGATAAGGCGAACTTCTTCCCTATATAAATAAATATGCACATTCTAATATAGGTTAGGTTGAGTAAGCTTTTTCCCCGATATTCCGGAGCATAAACAAGCCGCACATAAGTACAACGTGAGAATCATTATATATCATGCATCCGTTTCCAAGAAAAATAGCGATGATTTCTAGTGTCTACAAGATTAGCCCTCTAGGATTCTCCTAGTAGACGCACGAAAAGCCTCTTGTGGTGCAAATAAATTGACTAGAGAGCTTGGCTTGAAGATTCATTAAGAAATCCAGGCTGCTGGACGAACCGGAACAAGAGAAAGCTGCTGAGCTGATAAAGAGCCTCGATGGCGCAGTTCGAGCAGGATGGGTACCCTATCGCAGCCCTCGCTCTTTCGTATAACGAAGATAAAGGGTGGGACAGTGGAAAGGAGGGCCGATCGTGGCCTCAGATTTATGTGCGAAATATGAACAATTTCTATTTTTGTAATGCTCTAAGTACAGCCGGCTCTTAATCTGCGGCATGACAAGAACCGTGGGAACAATATCTGAGGACAAGGTGTCTACAGAGATAGCCGCTTTATCTTAGCGGATTACTGAAAAGAACAACTACAGCATCGCTGATTTTACTTATTGGCAGAGTAGATAATGAACATCCGAAGAATTGGTAAAATCACACTAGCTCTACTGGCGGCCAATCTCGGCTTTTGGATTTACTTCTGGATCGCCTTTGCTCTGGCTTCAGAGCCCTATAGTTCGCATCATTGGATTGATTTTCCTGATGATCCGTATTGTCTTTGGGATCATTCCATTGGCCTCATTAGGTCGGCATTTACGTATCCATTCATGAACGTGATGCTCTGGGTCGAGTTCCCGTCTTTTTCGCTCGCTGTCATTTTCGAGCGAGTTTTCCTGGGAAGGGGAGTTGCTACAGATTTCTATGCGGGAATCTCAACCGGAGGATACAAGCTTCTGTTGACTATGGTGCTGTCACTCTTACAATGGTATCTAATCGGCAAAGGCATACAGAAACTTGCGTTGACGAGACGCAACCGGGACGGACGGCCCCGCCCCTAAAGGTTCCCGGTTTCAGAGTTACGCGGCCTAAATGGCGTCCACCGACTGTAATGCTTTCCCCGGGGGGTGCATAACATCACTTGTGTCTCTGGTGGAATCTTTCAATTCCGGGTCTGCAGGTCCCCGAAGAGCTGAAGCATCTTGGTTGGGCAACTCTTACCTCTCTATCTAGGATATGACCATGATAGGTTTCCTGCGATCCCATGATGCCTGGAACGACTGCTTGAAAATAGGCCCTGATGAAGGCTCCCTAAACGCTTTTTCTGGTGCCGAGATTGGAGAGCTTCCTCTCGTCGGTTTCTTCTCCAGGATAGCGGGAAATCGTGTCTTGTTTTATCGATGGGACGGAAAACTGCAGTTGCGGATCGGAGACGATGCTCCCATTGATCTGACAAATGCCGAGGTTCACTGGAACTGTAAGGGCAAAACGGCCACTTTTGTTCTTAAGCAAGCGGATCGAGTGCTGGTGAACAAAAGCTACCCGGTTAGCCCCGACATCCTTAATATCGAAAATGATCCCACGCCGTTCGTGGAACCGGACCACTTCGATCTATTCCTATTTGTGCGGAACGTTCTTCGCGATCCACCACGCGCGAATAGGATCTATCGGAATGATAAAAACGAAGCCATCGGAGCACAATCCGATGCTCATCCTGTAGTTATCCTCGGCCTGAGCCTTGCAGGCTTTGGAGCGGCTACTGCGTTGAGACAAAGAGGTCACAAAGTGACCCTTTGGGAACTTGATAACGATATCCCTCTGCGCGCCATGTTTTCAGTCACGGATCCATTGCGAAATGCCAAAGTCCCGGGTGCTGAGATTGAGGCGATGCTCTTGGAACGGTTGCGTTGCGATGGCGTTCAATGCCCGCGCGAGTCTGTTGAATTGCTGAAGTGGCATGAAGAAGAGGGGTGGGTCGAACTTACGGTCAAGGCGCTAGGCCGTGAGCCAACCATCACAGCAGCGCGATCCGTCATCCTCGCGCCCAATGGCGCCCTCACCGATTCCGGCCCCGATGGTTGGAAAGAGCTTATCGGTTATGGGACTAGCCAGTCGGTCTGGTCGGATGGTCCGTTCTACGCCGGTAAGCCGGCTTGCATTCAAGGTTGTGGAGCGTGGGCGATGGACCAGGCTGCCATGCTAAAGCAATGGGCGTCTCACGTCTCGATCTTGTGTGACCGGGAGCCGCCGCGTCTCGCCCACAATGCTTTGCCGCCGGGAATTGAGTTGCGTACCGGCGCTCGAGTCGAGTCTCTGTTGCGAAGCAATGACCGCCTCGACTTTATCTCGATCAGAGAGAATGGAAACATCTCTGTGCTTCCGTGCTCCGCGCTCTTTCTGTGCCCGGAACCGGTCATGAAATGGGCCGTGTTGGGCAGGGCCTTCGCAAAAGGCACGTCGGCTCGTCTTGAAAATGTTGCTTTGGCCGGCGTTGCCGGTGGCATCCCTTTCGGCTCTCACATGGACTTATACAAGAATGGCGTCGAGACGGGAAACACGCTCTCGGCGAAACTTGCTGGCCAAAGCGAAGATATGCGGTCGGCTCAATGAAACTCGAATTTCTCTGGACGGTCGCCGCACGCGGGTTCCCGTTGCAAACATATAGAGGATGATCCGTGGAGATACCCGAAAAGAGGCTTAGATTTGTCTTCAACGAATTCATAGAAATGTACCGTGATATAAAGGGCTGGGAAGAGCTTCCAGCCACGCAACAGGCATATCTATCGTCTGCCCTGCAACTCAACGAGGGAGAGTTGCCCATGGTGGCCTTTGTTGACGGCCCCATGCCGATCGTTCTCTCCCCGCGTCGTCTCATCTGGCAAGCTCAGGGGAAGGCTTGTAGCATTCTTTTTGCTGAAATGAATGACATCAACGCACCCGACCGTTTTCATGTGTTCAAATCGGATTTGTGTCGGCTCAGGATCGTCACCGATAAGGGGGAAGAGCATTTGCTAGAAACTAAACCAGGAAGTTCTTTATTTGCATTATGGAATTTGCTTCTTAAGCTGAGTCATCTGTCTTATGTATATTCGAAGAAGTAACAAAACCCGGCTTATAGCCTTTACATCATTACCTGGATGGTTCCGATAACAATGGGCACCAGCTTCGTGGAATACAAGAAATTCGGCTTCTGGACGCGCGATCGCTTTCTTGAAAGCTGGCTGATCTCTTTGGTGAAAGAGATGCAAGAGCTTCCGCACCTGGAAGCATGGCAGAAAGCGTTGATCGAACATTGGCATCTTCAGGCAAGCATCGGTGGCGGCTGTATGTCGCTCGACCTGGATCAATTCTTGATAGACAGGGCGCGTGAGGAATCCGTCCTCACCGTCGCACAGCAGGCGTTAGGGCATACACCGGCGCTCGGGCATCGTACGGGAGAGCTTTTTATTGACCTGCTTGCGGGAAGATTGAAGACGACGGAGTCCTCTCCCATCGACTATCTCAACGATCCCCAAGAGGCGCGGGCCAGGCAATAGCTTCTTTTCTCGAGGCGGATTTCTGGATTGTCCGTTGCTGCACCTGTAGAGTTAAAACCGCCTACGAGAAGCCAAATCAGCGCACATTGGTACGTTCGATTACCCACCGCGTTACCGCCTGGTGATAGTTGAGGGGGCCGGGCACGGTCATATGTGTCTTCACATACTTAAACCCTGCTTTTTGTAATGTGCGGTTTGGTCCCAGGTTAAACGCATTCGGCTCGCAGAAAAGGCTCTTCAGCCGCAACCTATCGAAGTAGAGGTCAACGCTTTGCTTCACACATTCAGTTCCGAAACCCTGCTGCCTGTCGTTTGGCTCCACAACATGAAGATGCATATTCGCTCGCTCGCCAAAGACGATTTTGTCGCAGCTTGAGAAGCCCACCGGGCGGCCATCCAAGAACCACGTTACGAGGAGATTGGTGCGCTGCTCGATTGGCAGGGCGTATTCGCGGTTGATTCTTTCCAGCCAATCGGCGCGCCTCGGCAAACGTGTGGGATCGACGCCGAGCAACTCCAGATGTTCCGGCGACGAGCAATGAAAATAGTTGATGACGATCTCGACTTCTGAAAGCTGCATTTCTCTAGCCAAAAGAGTCATACTATTTCCTCGGTGGTTCTGGTTCTTTGTTGCAATACGGCCAAGGCCCTATGTTTTGGGTAGTGCACTGAATCCAAACTTGAACTCACCGACTCTTGGAGGGCCGCTCTAGATTGCTCTTAGGCAAGAGAGAGAGGCGCCGGTCTTGATCTTGATGATTTGGGACGGGTGGCCACCCTTAAAGTGTTCTCTATTCGTAGCCTCAACGAAAGCAGAGGGTGGCCTTCAACCGGAGAGCTCTTCATTGACCTGCTTGCGGGCAGATTGAAGACAACGGCGTCCAGTCCAATCGACTATCTCAACGATCCCGGAGAGGGCCAAACTGCATCCCAGGCGGATGCCCAAGCTAAACCAGAGCCTGCTCAATTCTTAACAGCTGCCGGCGCCTTTCCACTCTCTTTTTGGGCGTTCCGAAGCATCGCTGTTGTCTCGTTCGCGATCCGGTTCTTGATTTGATCCATGTATTTCTGCATGATCGGCATCATGCCGCTCATGGACTCGGCTGTGATCGCCGGCATTTCACGCAGCATTTTCTGTCCAGTGGGCGAAGCGTAGAACGCGCTGACGGTGTCGACATCGCCTTTGGTGAAATGCTTTTGATATGCGGGAATCATTGCCTGCATCATCTCATCCCAGGGCATGTCTTTCATCATGCCGTCCAGAATCGCAGTCATATGGGTTTCGAAGTCGGGAGGAAGCTTGTCCTGGTTCTTGAGGTACTCTTCGTGCATCATCTGATGCATCGGGCCTGCCATAGCGGTGATCATCTTGTCCATCATCTCGCGGGTGTGCATCGATTGAAACAATCGTTCGACATCCGCCTGCGTGGCAGGCTGGTCTGAGGGACTTTGCTGGGCGACACAGGTAAGGGCAAGAACAAGGCAGGATAGTACGGCTAAAAGGATTCTTCTCACGATTCCTCCGAAAACTCAACCATGATGATAGCGGAGCTATTCTTGATAATCCACAAGAATCTTATACACGGCGCACCCAACTAATATTTGAAGATTATGACTAACTAGCGATATCCTCCCCAGCGCTTTCTTCGGCGAGCAGCCGAAGCATCCCGCGAATATTAGTTCGTCTCTTTTGCTTCATCCATCTGGCATGTTGGGCTATTCTTTGCAGTCACCAGGGCAGTTCCTAAGAATGTTGTGCACAGATAGGCTCAATCGAGATTTTGAAGCTTATAACCGCGTAGCGATATTCTTCCCCTCGCTCTCTCGGAGAGCGTTACATCCCATTCGGAAGATGACTCTCTCCGCCCCTTCATTTCCCGCCCCATGCGCAATTACAATATGCGCTTGCCCAGCATCAAGCTCCAACATTCTCCCCTGGCCGGCGGCCCTACGGAGATTCACTATCGCCAGTTTGGCTCTGGTTCGCCTCTCGTGTTTCTTCACGGCGGATGGGGATACGAGATGTATCCTCTTTCGGAGCGGCAGGTTTCGCTCCCTGGAGTCCAACTCATCGTTCCCGACCGCTCCGGCTATGGACGCTCCGGCAAGCAAGCCATCTTCAGTGCCGATTTTCATCGGCTGGCCGTCGCCGAAACGCTGGCCTTCCTCGACGCTCTCAACCTTCCGCAAGCCATGTTCTGGGGACACAGCGATGGCGCCGTGATTGCCGCCTGGCTCGGCATCACTCATCCCGAGCGCTGTGACGGCCTAATTCTCGAAGCCCTGCACTACCTGCGGGTGAAGCCGAACTCCATCGATTTCTTCGCCGGGCTGGCGGAAAATCCCGATACCTTGAGCGAACGAGCCATCTCCGTGCTTGCGCGCGATCACGGGGAGGAGCACTGGCGCAATGCCATTCGCGGCGACTGCCAGGCATGGGTTGAAATCGCGCGCGAGACTGACTCCGGCAGGCCCGATCTCTACAGCGGACGCCTCAATGAGATTCGCGTGCCCGTGGCCTTGGTGCACGGCGAAGCCGATCCCCGCACCGAGCCGGGAGAGCTGGATCGCATCCGCGAAGAGTTACCGGCGGCGCAGGTGCATATCATCCCCGGCGCGGGGCATAGCCCGCATAGCGGCCGCGAGTCGCATGAAGAATGTGCGCGGGCAATAGAACGGATCGTCGCCGGTTGGATGTAATTTTCCTGAAAGCCACGGTCTGCCGGGAATGCCAAAGAAAAAAGATGCAACGATTATGCCGCTAGCGTCACTATTCTCTAGAGATATTCCTTTGGCAGTGACCTCGGTGAAACTCTTACCACAGGGGATCTCTGCGCTTGCAACTCGAAAAGAGTGCAGCACGAAAAGAAGATTGCGACATGCTTTTTGTGTGGCCGTATTGGTGAATATGCCATAAAGAGGATTCATTCCCGCTATGAAAAGTTATCTCTTAGGTTACTTTTTGATCTATGCCATTGCTCTCAGCGCATTCGCTGCTCAAGATGCGCCCCATGTGAAGGATGGTCAGAGCGATGCCCGGCAGGCAATTAAGGACGAAGAGCAGCCCAACGATCTACAGTTTCGCCAATCCTTGGAGAAACAAGCGGCCGAGGGAGACTCGTTCGCAATGTATAGGCTGGGTACTCTCTACAGTGGAGGCGTCGGAGTACCGAAGGATATGCAACTTGCCTTCCGTTGGTTTACCAAGGCTGCCGAGGCAGGCAATACCTTTGCTATGGAATCTCTCGGTATGTTCTATGCCGAAGGTCTTGGGGTGCCCCAGGACTACCAGCGTGCGAAGTCTTGGGCTGAAAAAGCCGCTGCAAAGGGCTCAACGAATTCCATGTTCAATTTGGCCGTTCTTTACGACAACGGCAAGGGTGTGAAGCAAGACTATGGGGTGGCGCGCCAATGGTATAAAAAGGCCGCGGCTCTGGGGCACGCCAACGCTATGTTCAACCTTGGTGTTCACTATGAGCATGGCGATGGAATGCCGCAGGACGATCGAATTGCCCGGAGGTGGTTTGAAAAAGCTGCGGAAGCCGGTAACACAGGCGCAATGGTCAACTTGGGCAGGCTCTATGAGCTTGGCAAGGGAGGACCACAGGATTACCATCTGGCTCTTGAGTGGTACGAAAAAGCGGCCGCTTCTGGCAGCCCTGAAGCAATGACAAATATTGGTTTGTTTTATATCAACGGCCAGGGCACGGCGCAAGATTATCAACTTGCTCGTTCATGGTTCGAGCGAGCTGCCGGTGCCGGCGGTGGGATTGCGATGTTCCAACTCGGTGTCCTCTATACCCGTGGCCGCGGAGTCTCGAAGAGCTTTCGGTTGGCTCGCGAATGGTACGAAAAAGCGGCGAACTTGGGCATCTCCGGCGCAATGACGAACCTGGGCTTCATTTACGTAAACGGTGATGAGGATGTACCCAAGGATCTTCCATTGGCTTTCAAGTGTTTTCTCAAGGATGCGGATGCGGGTAATGCGCAGGCTATGTTCAGTGTCGCCCTATTCTATGAGCTTGGCCAAGGGGGTCTGGAACGGAATTATAGGCTTGCCCGCCAATGGTACGAGAAGGCTCTCGCGGCGGGAGATTCCCGCGCGCACGAACGTCTCAGTAGGCTGCCGCAATAGATTTACATAGATTTGCTATCCCAGTGCGAAGGACGTGCGAAGAAATCAATCACCGGCATACATAGCCGTCGCCAACACTACTACAGCGATAATTCGCAGTCAGCCAGCCCATGGCTGAATACGGATCGTAACAAAATCCCAAGCAGACATCTTTCAGCTCAGTCTGGCCTTCCGGAGACCTCGGTATTTTGTCGAGGTCGTGGAATAGGTCGGTAATTTCTTGAGGCGGCGCAGTCTTGTTGGGAGTGCCATACACTCGCATGCCCGCTTGTGGGAGATAGAAATACCAGCCGTCGGCGTTCCAGTCTCGAAGCGGCTCCGCGTGGTCATATCTGGCGCTCGGTTGCTTCGCCGTCTTTAGCATGCTCTTGATTCGTTCCCCCAGAGCTTCGGGTATTTGCGCCGATTCGTGGACTTGCTGGAAACGATATTGAAGCCACCGTCGATTGTTACCCGAAAGAGACATGCGTAGCTCTTTGCGGTCGGGCCTGCTCCACACGTCGATGCAGGCCTCATGAAACTGAAGGCCTCGCTTTTCGATGTGCAGAATCTGAAGAACCGGGAAACTGGCATAGTCCACGTCCACCGCGCCTGGGATGCGGTAAGGCATCACCGACCGGCTGTACCAGGCTGCCACGAATACGAGAGTGATGGCGAAAGCAGGCCAGGTTTGCTCCCGCAATGGCGAACCGCCAACACGCCATCGGGAAGGAAGCAGCCGAGTGGCAGCCGTGAGGATGGAAAGAGCCAGCAGCGCCACCGAGAGGATTGCCAGCACCGCGAATAAGGAATTAATAGATTCGGAACGAAAGCTCTGGTTGAACTCGATCCAGACATTGTAGAGAGCATTGCCGCGCACTACATCCTGGTAAAGAAAAATCGCTCCAGCAATGCTGCCGAGGGCAAGCCAGTTGGCAACAGCGGGACGATAAGAGTGGATTCCCGCGGAGGCCGTCAGCAGAACGGGAGTGCAAAAGCAAAGAAAGTAAAATGCGGTATCGGCGCTTCTGTCCTGCCACAATCGACCGACGAAAATCAGCGCCAGCAAGAACCAATAGGGCCAGAACAAAATGGTGGTTACGATTGCGAGACTCGACCGTTTCTTGAGGAGCAAGAAGATCGCGGAAGTTAGGAATATGGTCCAAAGAGCAATAGCAATCACAGGAACAATCAGAACGATCGATGGGCCGATGAAATCGTCGAGGCGCTGTGCCAGGTTCTCCCAGAACGGTCTCGCTAGCCGTGAAAATAATGTGGTGGCCGCCACTACGGCTGCGCCGTTCAGGATGCCTGCAAGCCGTCGGGCTCCAAACTTTCGAGCGCCGGGAGTTGTGGATTCCGCGCAGAGAAAGCCAGCGTAGGCAAAGACAAACAGGAGGGGTACAGCGAAGGCAATCGGCCAGCCGACGAGCGCCTGCCAGGCGGCTCGCTCATCGGCCACCATGGCCACAGTGTAGTGAGCAAAGATGAATTGCGAGCACACAATCGCGGTTGCCAAATAAATGATCGAAGTGAGCCGGGTACGTTTCATAGCCATGTCCGAGTAACATGCCCTCTTTCGGAGTTCTCTCTCGTTCGGTTGTTGTCTGTTAAATGAAGGACCTGACGCTTTCCTTCTCAAAAGGCATTGAATCGCGTTTGCCAGAACTCAAAGGAGCTGCAAATCAAGCCGTCCGAGCGAGGTAACAAGCGCATGATTGGTGCTCGAATCTTAGGCTCGTGTTATTTAGACACCGGAAGCTTTACCATCGGATCGATGAAAAAACAGGCACTGACGGAAATCGCTCCCGCTCCGTGCGTCCCGCTTCTTCCATTTCCACCGAACGAATCGCCATGGTAACGGCGGCGTTGATGTCCGCCTTGCCCCGGACTACCGGCACTCGAAGCCGCTGTCATTGTTCCGGCAGCGGTGATTCGCGTACAGCGAGCCCATGGCTGAATAGGGATCGTAACAAAAGCCCAAACAGACATCTCGCAGCTCAGTCTGGGGCTCCGGAGACCTTGGTATTTTGTCGAGATCATGAAATAGGTCGGTAATTTCTTGAGGCGGCGCAGTTTTGTTGGGAGTGCCATAGACTCGAAAGCCCGCTCGTTGGACATAGAAATACCAGCCATCGGCGTTCCAGTCTCGAAGCGGTTGTGCCTCGTCGTGTTTGGGGTTCGTTTGCGCAGCCTTGATCATGCCGTTGACCCGCTCCCCCAGAGCTTCGGGTATTTGCGCCGACTCGTGGATCTGCTGGAAACGATATTGAAGCCATCGTCGATTGTCGCTCGAAAGAGACATCCCTAGAGGTCGCCGGGCGTAGGGGGTGCTCCACACGGTGATGCAGGTTTCATGAAACCGAAGGCCTCGTTTTTCAATGTGCAGAATCTGCAGAGCCGGAAACCTGAAATAGTCCACCGCACCTGGGATGCGGTAAGGCATCGTCGACCGGCTGTACCAGGCTGCCACGAATACGAGAGTGATGGCGAAAGCAGGCCAGCTTCGATCGCGCAACGGAGAGCCGCCAACCTTCCATTTGGAAGGAAGAAGCCGCACAGCAGCCGTGAGAACGGAAAGAGCCAGCAGCCCAACCGCCAGAATCGCGAGCGCCGCATGCAAAGATTGCATGGAGAATGAAAGCTTAGGCTGGTTGAACTCAATCCAGACATTGTCGTAAACATTGCCGCGCACCACATCCAGGTAAAGAAACATCGCTCCGGCAATGCTTCCGAGGGCCAGCCAATTGGCAACAACAGGACGATAAAAGTGGATTCCCGCGGCGGCCGTCAGGAGAACGGGAGTGCAAAAGCAAAGAAAGTAAAATACGGTATCGGCGTTTCTGTCCGGCCACAATCGACCGACGAAAATCAGCGCCAGCCAGAACCAATAGGGCCAGAACAAAATGGCGGCTACGATTGCGAGACTCGACCGTTTCTTAAGGAGCAAGAAGATCGCGGAAGTCAGGAATATGGCCCAAAAAGCCAGAGCAATCACAAAGCTCGATAGGCCGAGGGAATCGTCGAGACGCTGTGCCGGGTTCTTCCAGAACGGACTCGCGATCCGTGAAAACAATGTGGTGGCCGCAAGCACGGCTACGCCGCTCAGGATGGCTGCAAGCCTTCGAACGCCGGGAGATGTGGATTCCGCGGAGAGAAAACGAGCGTAAGCAAAGACAAACAGGAGGGGAACGGCGAAGGCAATCGGCCAGCCGACGAGCGCATCCCAGACGTTGGTTCCCCCATCGCCGACACCATAGTGAGCAAAGATGAATTGCGAGCACGCAATTGCGGTGGCCAGATAGAGGATCGAGGTGAGCCGGGAACGCTGTATGGCGGGTGTCAGAGAAATGTCCTCCTTTGTTGAACTCTCTTCTTGTTCCGTTCTATCTGTTAACAGGCAGAAGTAGCACTTTTCTCAAAAATGCATGGAATCACGCTTGCCAAAATTCAAAGGCGCTGCAATCAGGCCGTCCGAGTGAGATAACCAGCGCGTGATTGGCGCTCTTGATCTAGGCTCGTGTATTTAGACACCGGAGGTCTTGCCATCGGCCACTGAAAAACAGGTACTGATGGAACCCTAATCGCTCCTTCTCTATGCGGGAGGCCTGGCCTATGCTGAGTGGTAACTGCTGATTGCTCGATGATTTTTTCTTCGATGGCATGATTTCTCTGTGACCTCCAAGCATTCCTCCGCGTCCTCTATGGTAAAGGGTTTGGTAATTGCCGATTGCTGAATGCTTTTTGGGAGTTATCGAATTGTTGGCACAGGATTGGGCGACTTGCTGCGAACTATTTTGGGATTATGAACGCCTAAAGATCTTCCTAACACAGGCATACCAGGGTAATCGTCCGTTAGGGCCGCTTTCGGCTATGGGGTAGCTGGTTCCCGAAACGTGATGCTGAAAAAGGGGGTGTTTTGATTCGTTCATGCCAGACGGTGCGGGAAATGCCTTGATCTGACCTAATAGAAGATTCGATATAAGAAAATCGATCAAGTGGGCCTGGTACTCCCGGTCCAGGCCGGAATCCTTCGCCAGTTCCTTCGACCAAAGAGCCTCGGTTGTTTCTGCTCCGTCGTTCAGTCGTTGCAATTTCACTCGGTAAACAGGTTGACCCGTCCAACCGCGATGGAAGAATAGATACGGTTCCTCGTAATAGATGAACCATTTGTCTTCCATCTGCTTTGGGATAAGACCGTCCTTAAGGCGAGAAAATTGTTCCGCGTCGAATGTGGCTTGATAGGGAACTACAATGCCTTCCTGAAATGGCTCACGCTTCCATGACGTTCTCAGCGCCCGCATATTGCCCGATTATAGAAGGTCGGGAATCATAATGGTGAGCTTGACCGCTCTTCGATGGACATGCTCTTTCTCTGTGACCTCCAAAGCTTTTCCTCTGTGTCCTCTGTGGTAAAGGTTTTGGTTGTCACTGATTGCCGACGGCTGAGTGCTGATTTGCTATTTACTTCACTGCTAGAATCCACTTAATGAATGCCCCGGCGAACACAATCGTAGTTCACATGACGGCAGCCAACATCTATGCCGGATTCGCCGGCGAGAATCTCCCTAAATGTGTCATCCCCAACGTGATGGCGGTTGCGCAATCCGGAAGCCGCTTTTTTCTGGGGGAAGAGGCCATTGCTAATCGCGAATCGTGCACTCTGTCGTATCCGATGGCAGGGGATAAGGTGGATTGGATCGCTTCCCTGCAAGTGATAAAGTACGCGCTCTTGGATCAGCTTCAAATCGATCCCTCCAGGTGCGTCCTCGTGATGGTTGAGCCGTCTTTTGTTGCTGGCAGCAACGACCTTGTCAATCGTAGGACGGATCGCGAAAGGCTGGCTCGCATCGCATTCGACGCCCTCAAGGTGGCCGGCCTCTATCTGACCGATGCGGCCTTGTGTCTTAATGCATCCGGGTGGAGCGATTCGCAGGACGCGCAGCTGTCAATTTGGCGGGGTGCATCCGCTATGGCGGGCCAAGAGAACTTTCACAATCTGGCAATCCCGGTGGACGAATATCGGCAGTTCGGCCCCGCCGTAGTTCACCAACATTTTGGCGGGCAACTATCCTAATGAGAAAGATGCAAGCCAGCGAAAGAATTGTGCTTCAGTCGCTGGCCGCTTCCTCGAAAACAACTACCGCCCCAACGAAACAAAATGATCACGTACACAGATCGCTATCCGGTCATTCCACTTCACTTTTTTTGCATTTCAAAATTGTCACTAAAAATCAATATTATGACTTTAAGACTGAAGGCGAGCCAGTTGACCTCTCACTCCTCCTCTGTGCCCTCCGTGCCTTTCCTCTGTGCCCTCCGCGGTAAAGATTTTGGTTTTGCGCACCACTGATTGCTAATTACTGATTGCACAACTGTGGAAGAGCACGGATTTATCCGTGCGTTATGACGATTTCAAAAGCGGTCGGCTTTAGCCGCCGCGCAGTTGAACATTGTCATAGCAAGCCCTTCCAAATATCTCTATGAATGATTAGCAAACCTAAAAACATTCCCTTCCGATCGCTGCTTGGCATCCCTACTTGACTGCCCATCACCCCTCTGTGCCCTCCGTGCCTTTCCTCTGTGACCTCTGTGGTAAAGATTTTGGTTCTGCTGACTGCTGATCACTGACCGCTGACTGCTCTCTTACCCTTTCTGTCTATTGGTCACAAAAAGAACATAACCGCCCACGGTGAAAAGCAGCGTGTATCCGAGGGAAACCCATTGCAATGGGACCATACGAGCACCCACGCCTTGCTTGGGATTGTCTTTGAGGTAGGTAAGCATGGTGTACGCGTACGGAACAAGATATCCAAACTTCCACGAGAGTGCCGCCAGCGCAGCCACCCATGTCATAAAGCCCACGCCGATGGGCGTCAGGAAGTTCTTGAATCGAAGGCTCAGCAGATATTGCGCCGCCACAATCGGTAGACACGCAATCATGTAACTGCCTGTATCGGCCATAAATGCCGAGAGTGGCAGCGGCGCCCGGGGGTAAGGGACGTTTCGCACCAGCAGCCATGGAACCGCCGCCGAGAGATAGACGCCCACATCGAACAGAACAAGAAATACCGACATCAAAACTAGAATCACCAGCAGTTTGGAAAAGAAGATCGTTGCCGGACTAAGCGGCAGCGTATGCACCTGCTTCCAGGCATTGTTCCGGTACTCAATCTGGGTAATCAGGCTGGTCACAAGAATCGCAGCCATGGGCAGAAAGAAAACCGCCATCGACTCCCATGAGTTCTTCCAGAGTAGTTTCCAGAAGTCGGCCATGGAATATAGGGCCTGTAACTGGGAGTGGTGGATAAGCCTGGCAACAATCACGATCGCCGGCGTGAACAGCGAGCCAACTATAATCAACCACGCACCCAGGCTGCGCTTTGTTTTAAGCCATTCACCCTGTAGAGAATGAACCAGCATGTTCATCGTCATCTCAGTCGCCTACCATCTCCATAAAGATTGTCTCGAGGTCGTTCTCGATTGAGCCCAGCATGTGAACATCAATGCCCGCCTCGATGAGCTGCCGGTTGATCCTGGCCAGGCGGTCTTTGGGCAAGCTCGGCAATGTGATTCTGCTTTCGAGAAGGCGTGCCTCCGGAACCTGTTCAATGAGAATCCTCACCGCGCGCGGATTGTCGCTTGTGTCCAACACGGCGGTTGCCGATCTTTGTTGCCGTGTCCGGAGTTCGTCGAGAGTGCCCTGAAAGATCATCACGCCGCTCCGCACGATCCCAACGTGGCTCACAAGCCGTTCGACCTCAGAGAGCAGATGGCTCGAAACCAGAATGGTCACGCCCTCTTCCCGGTTGAGCTCTTTCAATAGCTCGCGTATCTCCACAATGCCGTTTGGGTCGAGCCCGTTGGTGGGCTCATCCAGGATCAGCAGCGCAGGCCGATGCAGCAGGGCAATGCCGATGCTCAAGCGCTGCTTCATTCCCAGGGAAAATCGATGGACCAGCTTGTGGCGCGCCTCCGTGAGCCCCACCAAGCGAAGGGCTTCTTCAATCCGCCCCTCGGGAACCTGGTAGATCTTCTGCATGATGCGCAGATTTTCAGTGGCCGTCAGGTGTTCGTAAACTGAAGGGGTCTCGATGAGGGAGCCTATCTTCTTAAGTATCTCGATGCGGTAGGTGTCAAAGTCCCTGCCAAAGAGGGAAATCGTGCCTGCTTGCTTTCGCAGCAATCCCAGAATCAGGCGCAAAGTGGTGGTCTTACCCGCTCCGTTCGGCCCCAGGAAACCATAGATGCTGCCTTCTTTTACCTGCAGACTGATATGGCTCAATACCGAATCCTGCCGGTCGGGATCCTGCGGGTCGTATGGCTGGCCGTACCTATAAGAAAGGTCGATGGTTTCCACGCAATAGGTTGAGCGAGTGGTCATTTTCCTGGACTCGGCAGCAAAATTATTGTTAGAGTTAAATTATCCTGAACAAAAATTTAAGTAAAGGTTAAATTTGTGGCAAAAGAAGCGCTTGTCGCCAGCATCCAGGACAGCAGCTTGCGTTTACGGAAGGGAATTACCATCCTGGTGGCAATCCTATGGTCGCTCCTGCTGCTGGAGCGCTTTGGCTGGACGGTCGCCGCCATCGCGACTCACCGCGCGGGCCTGGACTTGGCGCGCCGCATTGTTTACCAGTTTGTCGCCGCCTGTCCCGAGGTGTTTTATCTCCTGTCGCTCTGGTGGATCCGGGAAGCGCTGGCAAGCTTCGCCCGTGGCGATCTATACGCGCCCGTTATCTCGCAAATGCTTCGCCGGGTTGGAGGCATGCTGGCAGCAGGCGCGTGTCTCAACGCCTTTGTTGTGCCGTCTGTCGACCGTTGGCTTGGATTCAGCCCTGGTTATTGGATCGCCTTCGACGTTGCCGGACTTGTTCTTGCAGCCGTCGGTCTCTCGCTCGCCATCGTCGCCCGCGTGCTCGACCGCGCGCGGGGACTAAAGACGGAACTGGACGAGATTTTCTGATGCCCATTCGAATCACGCTGGATGCGGTGCTCGCCGCCAAGAATAGAAAGGCCAAGCAGGTGGCCGAAATCATCGGCGTCAGCGAGACGCATCTATCGCTCTTTCGCTCGGGGAAGGTTCGAGGCGTTCGCTTCTCTACTCTGGCAAAGCTGTGCAAGGCCTTGGACTGTCAACCTGGGGATCTGATCGTCTATGACCCAGCCCCCGCCGATTTCGCCGATGACTCGAACGAAGATTATTCGAATGAAATTAATAGCTCGAACAAAGTGGATAGCTCTGACAAAGATCCCTGATGAGGATCGTTCTGACTAAGATCCCTCGGACGAAGATCATTCTGATCAAGGTCGTTGTGAAAGACTGCTCGAATAAAGTCCGCGCGGATAAAGATCGCCTAGATAAAATCTGCCTAGATTAAAGACCGATAGTGTCGTTCCACGAACGTAGGCCGCTTCTGTAATCCGCAGTGAGCTGTCGATACAACTATTTCAATCATGGCAGATTTCCTCTACCGAGCGCGTGTCCTTTGGATTTAGCTTTCGGCGGATGACGTTGGGACGTTCCTCATACTGCGTGATAACCGCCGTGGCCTCCGTACCCTGTGAGTTGGTTTGAATCAGGCTGGTTTGAATGAGGCTGGCTTGAATTAGACACGACTTCGTGGGAACCAGGCGCGGCCAATAAGGCCGGTTCGCGCCCAAACCTTCAATCTTGTATTCATCCCACATCGGATCGACCGGGCCAATCGAGTAAGAGATAACACGCTGCCGTTTTGGATCTGCCTTGAGGCTGTAAAGAAGCTCCATCTGTTCAATCAAGAGGTCTTTCCCGTATGAGCCCGAGAACCGATGGGTTTTCGGCTCATAGAGCCACACGCAGTAGCGCGCCCATTTCGCTCCGAACTCCCGGGGGCCTTTCAGGTCCAGAGCCCCGTCAAGGTCGAGATCCTCGATTTCAAAGCCGTCAACAAATCGTTCGGAGGCTGCCTGGATTTCCGCCGCCGATGGAGCCCGCATCTCGCGCAATAGCGGGCAGGTGAGCGTCTCTACCAAAACAGAGGCGTCGTCTTGAACCTCAACCACTCCCTCGCGGCCTCTGGTTGAAACCCGCAGCGTATAGCCCGGCTGCTCGCCTCTCGATGCAATTTTTAGTGTTCGCTCGGTCGCCGCGCTGCCTTCGGTCACCGCTGATTCCCGGCCTTTGCGATTGGTGGCTTGCTGATTGGGATCATTGGGTGCGGAACGGATGGGGTTGATACCTGCGGGGTTGATGCTTGTCGAATGGATGTCTGTCGAATGGATACTTGTAGAGTTGACGAGTAAAGAGATGCTGAGTAGAGAAAAAGCAAAAGCGGTAGGCCAGAACATAACAGTCTCTAAAAGATTTACAGCGCCGCCGGTGATTGGATTCTATTTCAGCAGAACTCATTTTGTCAGCCGTAGAATCGCCTCACCTTCACCTTGACTCGTTTGACTCCAAGCCCTTTCCTTGAATGAGCAGAGAACAGGCTTTCACCATCGTCTTTTATCTTTCGTCTTTCAACATTCATTTTCACAATTCAGGCGATCTTAGCTTTCTAAGCTTTGCTCTTCGCTCATTCAAGATGGCTCTTGCTGCGGTCTCTAGATGTTAAAGATAGGAGGCTAGAGAGCGGAGATTGGTGACCGGCTTAGTTACCGATTGCTACGGGCGTACATGCCAGCCCGCAAACCGAGCGGATGCACGAATGGTGTGTGGCGTCCAGGATGCTTGGTTCGTTGCCTGTCAGATTGGCCACGGACTCCTGGTGAAGCACAAGCTTGCTGGGTTTCTTCTGATCCATTTGGTCGATTTCTCCTTTTTTCAATATGCAATGCTCAAAAACAGCGCTGGATTATACTCTTTCACGTCAAAATTTGAATGGATGGAATGAGCGCTTTTTGCCGCCCTGAAGTCCCGAGACTTTGGACGAGTGGTCACTCTAGCGAAGGGACCAATCCGACTCGTCCAATCCGACCAGCCCAATCTAAAGATCTGGCCCACTCTTTAGAATATTCAGTGTTTCTTGTCCCTTGCTAACAATAAAAGGTGCCCAATCCTTCGCGGCTTTGCGAAGGGTGGGAATCGAGCAACTAGACCCTGGTAACGGGCGCCGGGTGAAACCGTTGTGTTAGTCTAGTCTCTCGCGGGAGGGAGACCCTAGGATGTTCACTCGATTCTCACGTTCTTGGAGCTTGACGAAACAAAGCTTCGCCGTATTGTCCAGCAACCCGGTGCTCATGATCTTTCCATGTCTGAGCGCCCTGGCCACGCTGATCGTAATCGCCAGCTTTCTTGTGCCGCTCTTCTCGAGTGGCGCGTACCAGTCCATGGCCCAACAGCGTTTGCAAGATCCCGCGTTTTATCTCGGGCTGTTGGCCTTTTACTTCTGCTGTTATTTCGTACAAACGTTTTTTACTTGTGCGCTCATGGCGTCCGCCAACGTGGTGATTTGCGGCGGGCGGGCGAGCCTCAAGGAGGGGCTCGGGCTGGCGGCTGCTCGAATCGGCAACATTGCCGCCTGGGCCTTGATGGCAGCCACCGTGGGAGTCATCTTGCGGACTCTGCAGGAGCGCCTCGGCATTTTCGGAAAGATCGTTATCGCCCTGACCGGCGGTATTTGGAGCATTCTCACCTACTTTATTGCGCCAGTCATTATCTTTGAGGATCTCAGCGTTTTCGATGGAGTGCGGCGCTCCGCACAACTGGTAAAAAAGACCTGGGGCGAGGGCATCGCCGGTGGTGTAACCTTCGTCGCTCTCAATTGGCTTGCCGCCGCAACTCTTCTGCTAACTGGAATCATTTTCTTCATGGCCCAGCCAATCCTGGGCCTGGTGTGGGTGATCGGCTATATAGCGTTATGGGCAATCGTGGCTTCCACAGCCAGTGCGATCTTTCGTGTGGCCCTCTACCGCTATGCCTGGATCGGCGCCAAGACCGATCTCTTTGACCAGAACTTGATTGAAAACGCATTCAAACAGCGCAATCAATAACCCGAAGCGCGAATTTGAAGTCCGATAATCCCGCTTTTAGTTGAAGGATGCCCAACCGCCCAGTGTCTTCATTGGGCGGTTATTTTTTGTGTTGTGCTCGCGCCTTGGATTTGCGTTAAGCGTTGGGACGGGTGCCGACCTTTGAATGTTTTGTGCTTTATTTCTTTCGCGAAACTGAAGAGCTGAAGGGTGGGTTTCGACGCCCACGGCTGCTCACAACCTCTCTGTGCCCTCTGTTTTTTCCTCTGTGTCCTCTGTGGTAGCGCCGCAGGCGCGATTCGTTCTCGCCGCTGAATGCTCTTTTGGGCAACAAGGAATCTCGGCTGCCCTTCTAATGGAGTAGAACCCATCTGGAGACTGACCATGCCAACCAGCGACTCGAAGGCTAAGCTGATCCCTGTTACCGTCGACAATTTTCTCCGTGCCGAAACCGATTTCGTCGCCGCCAACGCGATTCGGCAGTACGGCGCCTTCGGCAAGTTCAACCACATCCGCGAGGTGGCGCCGCTCGACAAGCAGTCTGTGCCGCGCCTCAACCGGGACACGCTTTATTCTCCCGTCGTGTTCGATCTGGATGCCGGGCCTGTGACCATCACGCTGCCCGATCCTGGCAAGCGATTCATGACGTTGATTGTGATCGACGAGGACCACTACGTGGTTCAGGTTGCCTACGGCGCGGGCAGCCATACTCTTTCCCGTGAGCAAGTGGGCACACGCTATGCGATTGTTGCTTTGCGCGTCTTTATCGACCCCGCGAATGCAAAAGACATGGAGCAGGCCCATGCCCTGCAGGATGCAGTTACTCTGAGTCAGAAGAACTCCGGCCGCTTTGAGGTGCCCAATTGGGACCCGGCGAGCCAAAAGAAGGTACGCGACGCGCTCAAGACGCTTGGGGAAACGCTGCCCGATCTGCGGCACGCCTTCGGCGCTAAGAATGAGGTTGATCCCATCCGCCACCTGATCGCCACCGCCAACGCCTGGGGAGGTAATCCCGACAAGGACGCCATCTATCTCAACGTTACTCCCGCGAAGAACGATGGCAAAACCATCTACAAGCTCACAGTCAAAGACGTTCCTGTGGACGCCTTCTGGTCGATCACCGTCTATAACCAGGAGGGCTACCTTCAGCCCAATCCGATGGAGCGCTACAACCTGAACAGCGTTACCGCGCAAAAGGAACCCGATGGCTCCATCGCCATACAGTTTGGTGGCTGCAGCGGCGCCACCCCCAACTGCCTGCCGACCATGGCGGGCTGGAACTATATGGTGCGCCTCTATCGGCCTCGTCCGGAAATTCTCGACGGTACGTGGACATTTCCCGAAGCGCAAATTCAGCGGAAGGCCGAAGACGAAGCAGCGTAAATTCACGCTGTTCGCAACGAAAGCCTTTCGGAATATGTGCGGTGCTCAAATGAAGCTATGAAGCCTTACCCTGGTGGCTACACGAACTGTAAGAGTCGCTGTGGATATATTCAGATCAATGGAGCCGTGAGAATTTGGCCCGTTCGCCGCTTCTTCACGCGTTTGTTCTAAGCACCAAAGTAACATTAAAAATCACATATAAACATTGCGAAGCCCATTCGCGTTTTTTTTCAATCTATTGAAACAAAACGAATATTCCATCCTCAGGCTCTCCCCTAAATAATAAAAATTCTCCAAGAATCATAGAGGCGCTCTCTGCCGGGAAATCTTGGATTGCTTTAATTGCTTAGGCATGACAACTTTCATTTCAGCCAGTAGCTTTTCCCTAGAAAATATTCGGGAACAACTGGCATCAAAGCCTGATGGAATCTGTTCCGCCGAGCCGGTGGCCTTCTGCATTCATCTGCCGGCGGACGGGATCGTTCAGGTTTGATTTGCCCTCGGTAATTGAAAGGAAAGAAATGAGAAAGTTGCCTCAGGCCCCTCGTTGCTCTCTGCGGAGCGTAGTCTTCACAGTTTTAGCCACTCTATCCCTCGCCATGCTCATAGCCCCCGTTGGCGCTGCGGCTGAAACGAATAGGAACGCCTACGTCACCAACAACATTAACGGTACAGTCAGCGTGATCGATCCTCGTACAGGCTCCCTCGTTGCTACCATCAGTGGATTCAGCCATCCATTCTGCGTCGCGGTCTCGCCCAACGGCAAGCTGCTGTATGTGTGCAACACCACCAACACCGTCTCTGTTGTAGATACGGAAACCAATACCGTTACGGCTACCATCGCAGTGAACGGGACAGGTTTTATTGGACAAGAGGGCTCCGGCCCCAATATCGCTTTTAACCGCCGCGGCGATCGTGCCTACTTGGTCACTTCCGGCGGTGGCGTGAACAGCGAATTGATCGTCATCGATACACGGAACAATACGATTCTTTCGAGAACCTCTTTTGGGAAAACATTCCTTTTGGCAGTAGCTGTGGCCCCTAACGGCGACAATGTCTACCTGGGTACGGAAGGGTCGCCCTTGAGCCAGTCTGGAATCCTGGTGGTGGACGCTGACGGCGATAACCCGACCCAAACCATCGCTCTTGGACACCTCATCTCCAATCTCGCCGTGAGCCGCAATGGCGACCGGCTCTATGCCTCCGATATATCGGGCCTCGTTGGCGGACAAAGCGGCGTTCTCGTGGTCGATACGGATACGAACAGTGTCGTGACTTCCGTGCCGCTGCCGAACAACACATTTGTCACCGGCCTGGCCCTAACTCCCAACGGACGCCATCTATATGCGGCCGACTTCACGCTGACGCGCCCAGCCAACAGCACCGTCACCGTGATCGATACCAAGGACAACTCGGTCGATGCCACCATCGCCGCCAACGGCACTACGCTGACCAGCCTCGCTGCGACCACTGATGGAAGGCGAATCCTGGCTACAAACGCGGTGCTCAGTACGACCGTCGATAGCAACCTGCTTGTGATCGGCACTCGAGACAACACCATCGACAATTCGATCCCGACCGGGCTCTTCTCGGCGAACGTAGCCACCCAGCCGGCCCGCGGCCGCGGCGATGACGATGACCGTGATCGCGACCACGACGACCATGGAGATCACGACCACTAAGCTTTGTGGAAGAGCATAGCTTTAGCGATGCGTGAACAATGCTCGGCGTCAAGCGGCTTTAGCCGCCGTGCACGTCCGCCTCAACCTCGCGGCGTCATAAGGACATGTCGTTCCTGTGACGCCGCTTTTACTATTGTCCCTTGGCCACCATTGCTTTGATCCTTGCCGTGCGTTCGAGCACAGGGCTTGGCTCGATCACAACCGGCTCGAAGCCGAACTCCCGATAGATTTCTTCGTGAATGCGCTCAAAGCGCAAAGCTTCTTCATAGTTGATCCGCCGCACTTCGGTCGCCGATACGAATCCGAGATTTTGAATCAGGAAGAAACGCCGTTCATAAACAGCCTCGGCCCGGATGCGCTCGAGTTCCTGCGTCAGCGCCGCTGAGAACGGGTACTTCATATAGACAGCCAGCGCTGCTGTGCAAACCGCTGAGCGGTCGTGGAACTGCAATTCATCCGGCAGATGCGCCGCGCGCATCTGCCTCTGCCGTTGCAGCGAAACGATCGAATCGAGGAACGACGGATTCTCCCAAGGCTCCGCCGTACCGCGTGCTTGTTCCACCGCAATCAAGTCGGTTGCCGCCTCTTCCACTACGCTGTAGCCCTCAATCTCCAGTTGGCGCAAGAGGGTTGTCTTTCCCGCGCCCGGCGTCCCCGTAAGAATGAATCTCCGCATCGCCTGCTCCTTTTGTTCTGGGTTGATGTAGAGTGAAAAAATCTTGAACGGAAAATTACAAACTACAAATCAAAGACTCGTTCGGTTGCTCTTGCTTCTTGCTGGCTGGATTTCTATGGCTGATGGCCAAGGCGAGGGGACGTTGCGTTTCACGGCGTGGTGAGGGGCAAAATTCGCCGCTGGCCTCTGTGCAAGAATTCGTGTGTGTGGCGTTCTCTACAATGTAACACGGAGGCAGGCGTGGCTCGATCTTGCTTTTGGCATTTTTCCTATCTCTTCTTGTTTTGCATCCTTTTGTTTTGCGGCCTTGCTTTTAGCCAGGCAAACAGTCAACAAAGCTCTCAAGCTGCGGCTGCCGAACCCACTTATTTTGTCGATGTTGTCGGCCCGGAATACGACCCGGAAGAGGAAGCTGCGGCCGCCCGTGCCGCGGAAAAACTAGTTGCAGCGGATTATATGCATGCGGTGTTGTCGCAATCGGTGAGAAGAGAATGGCATCGCTGGCGGATCTATCTTAGAAGCGATGGAACCTGGGCGCCCGGCAGAATGGGTAAACAGGACTATGGCCAGATACACTACCCGCTAGAGTATGTGTTGCCGTTCGGTTATCGCGGAGGCTTTCGAGTTGTTTGGGGAGTGCCTGGAGCG
>DATGIO010000082.1:0-328000 GCA_035295685.1 Candidatus Angelobacter sp. | reverse complement strand
CGCATCGCCAGAGCCGATCTCCAGCCGTAGATTCGCCCGCTCCACCAGCAAAATGCCAGCGCGCCCGTGAGTTGCATCAGTGCCCTCCAGGTCCCGAACGATGCGTTCCAATTCCGTCTCTTCCGAGAGCGAGACCATCATGTCGAGGTGCAAACGGACAACGTGCCGATCGAGATCGGTCTGGGTCAACACTCTGCGGAGCTCGTTGAGGTCACGGCAATGCAAATCCAGCCAACGCCAAAAGGCTACCGGCTCTGGATCCACGCGAGGCCGACGGCCTCGCCGAAACAACGCCACTAGGGCGACGTTGCCGGCGCCGGGCTCGTCAAAACCGGTCGGTTCCGGAGCCCCAGGGTAGACCGTCGGAACTGGTGAGCCTGCGGTGACGTCACGAAAGGAATGCGTGTCACCGATCGCGAGGTAATCGAACCCTCGCTTGAACCCCGCGTCTTTGGAGATTGGGAAATTCGTCTGATAACCCTCAAGGTCAAAGGTGCAGCCATGAACACAACCGATTCGCAGACGTTCGTCACCCGCGGCGCGTGCGGGAAGCGCCATGGCCAAATCCGTTTCACCAGCTTTCGATCGACAGGGCCGAGCATAGAGGATTGCATCCTTCGATATCTCGTAGCTGAAGTCGTCCCGATCTACGACATGAACCCACTTCGGCAGACGGCTGCGAAAGGGATGAGCGGGGGCCCAGACGGATTCAGGCGTCAGAGGGTCATGATTTCCAGGAACGAAGAAGATTGGAACCTGCCCGACAGCATGTTCGCGAATGGTTCGCGCCAGTTCCTCCCAAAAGTCAGGTGCGGGCTGAGGGTCATCGAAGATGTCTCCGGCACAAAGGATGGCATGGACAGCATTGCGACGAGCCACATTAAGGATGCTCGCTACCACGTCCATACGAGCCCGCGAAAGCTTCGTCTGGGCCCCGTCAGGAAAAGATGAAAATTTACGTCCAAGATGCCAATCCGCAGTATGCAGCAGCTTCAGCATGATTTCCCCTGACTCGTTTGAGAGATCTGAAGCGTTGCGTTGAACAGCACCTCCACGTTGGGCGGCTGGTAGCGAAGCTTGTGGTAGTGTTCCCTCCATTTTGTGTAAACCTCGTCTTCTCGGGATTCCAAGGCATGGATTCTGCCTTCGAGATTCTCTTCGCGAGTCGCCAGCTCGTGGATCTCGGCCTCGATCCGCTCTCGTGTTGTTGAGCCCACGACCTGATCGCGCCTCTCTTTTGCAGATCGAAGCCTTTCGCCGGTTGAAGAGAGCTCACGACGCAACACGAGGATCTTGTCCTCGACGAAGCGCTCCAGTTGGCGGATCGCTTGTTCGAAGTGTTTCTGTTCGCTCTTCTCTATTTCCCGCTGATCCACAAAAACGGCTTCGTCAAGGACGTCATTCAACAATTTCGGATCGTCTGCGAGCGATCGCCCGTGACCTTCTCGGGCGCTGAGGTGTATCAAGCTTTTGGCGATGGTCGGATCGATCGGATTGCCGTCGAGCACGGCAGCGGCGACAAGCCGCTGGACTGGTTCAAAGCCCTCATAGCGGACCAACGCCACCCGAAGATGGCCGACGCTCCCAAGGAGCGCGGCCAGTTCAGCGGGCGAATTAGGCGGAAGTTCGAGAATCAGGGAACCTCCACGCCAGTTTCTGGCGTCGGCAATCGCAGCTCGTACTAGCGGATGCACCAGGTTCAGAGCTTCCGCGTCATTTAGTGTCCGGGCGTCTCCAGTGGCAAACCGACGGCCTTCGCCGATTTCAGCAGGCAACGCTCCATCCGGCGCGATTTCAAATACCGCCCGACCCGCCTCGTCGATGCGTTGATATTTGACCGAACGAGCCGTGAAATAACCGTCGACCAAGGCGGCGACGTCTCGATCCAAGTCCGCCAACCCGTGTGGCAATTCGTCTCGTAAACTTCTGAACACCTTGCGTACCCTCTCATCGAAGCGGGATTCGATAATCTGTGAGGTGCGCTGATACTCAAGTTCGTAGACAACTCGCCGCTCCGTGATCTTGTCGCGCAGCGCAGCGATCTCGCGGGTTACCTCGTCGAGAGTGCGGGACCGGCTGTAGATATTTCGGAGGTCGCTCTCCAACTCAACCGATAGGGCCGAGACCACAAGTTCGGGAGCATCGGTCCGTGGTTCGTGCAGAACGGTATCGGACGCATCGAGAACTTTCCCGAACAGGTCGAGCTTTTGGCTAAGAATTTCAAAGGTCAGCTGATGCGCTTCGTTGTCGCGGGCGATAAAGTTGACTACGGTGACGTCATGTTCTTGGCTGTAGCGGTGGCAACGACCAATGCGCTGCTCGATACGCTGAGGATTCCACGGTAAGTCGTAGTTGATCACCGTGTCGCAAAACTGCAGATTCAGCCCCTTGGCCCCGGCCTCGGTGCAGATAAGGACGCGCGAACGTGTGCGGAACTCATGGACCAAGGCAAGCCGGACTGCCACCTCGCGGCTGGGCTTCGTGCCACGAGGGAAACGGCTTCCTTCCTCCTGTTGCCACCGGGTGTAGGCCTGATGCGCGCGCTCATGGTCGTTGACGCCCCGAAACATCGTGACCTCTTCGTCGCGCAAACCAAGGCCCAACAGCAGCGTCCGGACATATTCCTGCGTTGTAATCGACTCTGTGAACACCACGGCTTTACCGCTGCCGCCGCCATTAGCCCCTGGATTCAGGGTGACACGCATGGCATCCTGAAACGACCGTGCCTTGGCATCGTCGGGCAGAGACTCCGCGCGTCGAATAAACCCCTCGACTTTAGTGAGTTCGGCGCGCACCGTAGAACTGTCGCTGTCTGCACCCGAAGCTACCTCATCAAGGATGTCTTCAATTTCATCTTCGTCCTCCAGATCGCGATACATAACTTTGGCAGCGTCGTCATTCCCGGGCACTCCGCACATGCGGCGAAGGCGTGCGGCCACGTTTTCGAGACTTGCTGCAAGAGCCGGAATTGAAGATGCCATGCGGCGATGAAAGCCGATGAGCAAAAGGCGCCGTTGTCGGCCGGAAAATGCATATAGCGAGGGCTGTAGGAGATATTCGGTTACATCATCATAGAGCGATCGCTCATCTTCGCTCATGTCGTATTGATAAAGCCTGCAACGCCGTTGGGTGAAGGGCCGATCCAGGAATTCTTGCGCCTGACGGCGGAGCGTTCGTTGCAGGACGACCGCGAGTCTCCGCTGCAACTCGTGTTCTTGTCCAGCTACTAAGATCCGATCATCCTGGTCGCAGAAGACCTGCCGGAATGTAGCAATGTCACCGAGCAGAGTGCCCGTAGGTTCTACATACTGGACCAATCCCCAGAGCTCGGCGAGCGAGTTTTGCATGGGCGTGGCCGTGAGCAGAAGCACAGCCGATGAGCGCAGAAACCCACGCACCCGATGCGCCATCAAGGCCTCATCTGAGGTCTCGTCGTAGAATCCGTCACGATCGTAGCGCTTGTGAAGCCCGGCAAAGATCTCGTGCGCTTCGTCTATAACTACGAGGTCGAAAGGCGGAGTAGCTCCCAGCGTGGCAGCGCCGCGCTCGCTGCCGGCGAATTCCCGGCCGACCAAATACACGCCAGGCGCAATAAAACTTCGTGGGTCGTCCTGGGCTTGAATGGAGAACAGGTTCGCCAGTTCGTTTTGCCATTGTCCAATCAGGGATTTCGGTACGATCAGGAGAACTCGCTGAAAGCCCTCGGCCCGGCTCTGCGCGATGACCAACCCAGCTTCGATAGTCTTTCCAAGGCCAACCTCATCGGCAAGGATGCAGCCGCCATCCCGGAGTCGCCGCAACGCGAAGATTACAGCATCGACCTGATGGGGATTGGGATCGATTCGAGCTTGTCGCTGCGAGGCGGAGTAACGTTCGAGATCGTCGGGACGCCGGATCCGCATAAGATCCTCGGCCAGAATGCGTCGGTTGAACTCGTGCAGGACCATGGAGTTTAATCTGACAATTCGTCGGGTTGTTCAGCTTTGGCCGCTGTGAATCGTGCGAATATCATTCTTGCTTGGGCCAGGGGGGAACCGGTATGCCTTTGTCGTTTTTTTGTGAATCCGAGGGACTTAAGATGGCTTCGCAACCGCTTCTTGAGCGCGGCTTCGCGCGTGGCAATAGTGATGACTTTCCGTTTTTCCATCAGCCTCTCTGCAGAGGGATCGGTGAGCTTATTTTGTTTTTGCCAATAACTTATGGCATTAGTAAAATGAGCAATTGATCGGTTCTGAAGCCGAGATATTAAAGCACAGCCAGGGTGGCAGACAATAGTTCCTGAAGTAGTCGGATTCACAAGCAGGACGTTCTGCACTCGCCCCGTCGCGATTCTCGACGGAATAATTCATTCGGTCCTGGCAGATACCGGCCACAGCAAAGAAACTGCCACCATCCTAACCTCTACCACTCTTATGGGGTCATAAGGCAGCGCTTCCATCGACGCAGTCTTTCTGTATTTTTCTGCATGGCCCCAATTCAGTCCATGCTGTAGCGATTATTTTTCACGAGGGCCCAGTACCAGGTTACTGAAAGGACCCAGGGAGACTCAATGTTTCACATTTGGCCTGCAATCCCTGAATCGCGAGCCTTACGGGATGTTAATACCTCCTTGCCCGAGGGTTCGTCTTGTGAGCAAACTCCCCATTGACGATTTTTCATGTTGGTATATGGTCGGGATTTGAGAGTCGTTACCAGTCCGCATATCTTTAATTTTGGAGTCCATCTCGGCATTCTTGTGACGGATTTTCGGCTGCGTGGCATGATTTGTCGAGCGTATAGACGTGGTTCGCCTGATGCATGAGTCCTTTGCCAGAGGCCCAAACGACAACATAAGAATCCTGGCGAAGGTGAAGACACTGCTGCGACAGCATAGCCGCTGCTCTACGGCTTTCGCCACTTGTCACGGTGGCCACGGTCAGTATTTCGCACTCGCTCTACCTGAATGGTTGCATTGGGATCAATCTCTCGCGCTCTTTCGATGGCCTCGGCCTGGGTGGACTCATGACCACTAATTCTCGCCGCATTCGGCCTTCGAATTGCATAATCACCTTCATCTTCTCGTTTTTCAATAAAGAATCTTCCGCTCATTACCTTTCCTTTCAATCTGGTGTTTCAACTTTCCTGAGAACTTTCAAAACCGCGTTGTCAATAACGGAATGCCTCTCGGAGTCATAGCATCCAATAATAGATGGGACGCATAGCCAGCTGACAAACCGTTCAAGAAACCTGCAAGCAGTTTCCAGAACAATTCTGCGAGACTTGATACAAGTTGGTTGAACGGAGTCACTGACGCAGGGACAAAAATGTTGGTTCCTGGGACAGCGATCATTAGAATGGCGCTGCAATTCTGAGCTTTGTCGCGGCACTGCTGGGCCCATTGCGCAAGGGTCGCCCTTAGCACCAACACACCGCCTCCGACGGTTACACTATGGCCTACGTCCCGATGCCACGGAGAAACGGCGGGTTCAAGGACATCGGGCAGCATTCCGGCGACATAGCCGCCGATCGCGCCGCCAATGGTCTCAAGAACCGCGTCGGAATGGGGTTTGCCTTGTGCTTGATAGCAGGCGTCAAGGCCACCCGCTAGGGCTCCAACCCACTGATGAGTTTTGCAATTTGGCATATAGAATCCTCCAATTCTGTACAAAGAACTTATAGGTCTCTTCGATCATTCGATCGGGCAATGATTCAGAGAGAGCAGATTGTCATTCCAGTCGCCATCCGCGTGAGTGCGCAAGTAAGGCAATCTCCCCGTTGGGCGGACAACACCAACGTCGGAGCGTTTCCCCGTATAGGGATCGGTGACAAAGAAGGTATTGGTCTCAGCGTCGATGCTGGCGATCACTTGTTCGCGAGTCCATTTCCAGCCAGCTGCCGGATTTCCGAGGTGCGTAATGTGCTCATGACTGCTGCGGGGATCAGGCTTTGTGATGCAAGTAACTTGAACGTCCGCCATTGTTTTTCATCTCCTTTCGAGTTTTAGCTGCGTCCGGCAATTTAACCGTTCAGCTCTCGAAATACAATAATCCGCTGATTTGAGTATTATTGTCAACAAAAAAAACCTCGTCAAAATAGCTCCCGTGTCGCCGCTTCTTCCTTTAATATCCGCTTTTTTAGAAGACGCACCCGGGCGGCGTCTTCTGATGTCTGGAAAGTTGTCGCAACCGCTGCGATAAGCCTCTGGCCCACTTTCGAGCCAAGAGCTAGATTCGCAAATGGTAAATTGTTATTGATGCGGAATGTTTGCACGGTTTCGAGCAGCGCCCCTATAGGCATAAGAAATGCTCCACAAACATAGCCAGCTTGCCACTCCATCCAATCGGTTTCAACAGCATTGAGAATCTTGTCCCGTTTGCACTTGTTGCTGTGCGTTTCTCCCCCTGAGGAAAACAGTGAGGGAGCCATAGCTTCGACTTCAAACATACGTTGATGGAAATGGACATGGCCATATTCATGCGTAAGGGTTGTGCGAAGGCGATTCTCGGAATGTGGACCAGAGCTAAGTGAATTTGAAATCTTAATGAGTGGTCGCTTGCCGCGCACAAATTCGGTTACCCCTTCAACGTCTCCTTCTTCGTGAGAAAGATCGGCGCAGGAGTCCAAAGTCGCATTTTGTTCAATCAGAATAGTAAGATCGTCCGTCTTGATCGGAAACTCTGCTTTCCCGTATTTCTTCTTGAGAAATGAGAGGATTATCTGTTCGCATTCGGCGTCAAGTTCTTCGGGAAAGTAATGGGGCCGCTTGACGAACCGACCTGTTCTATCTGGCACCCACTTCATAATCAACCTTTTTTTACGTTCTTCCTGAATGCTTTAAACGCTTGCTCAACTTTTTCTGGGTCTGATGCGGCAATCTTCTTTAAATCTTGCGGTATGGTGCCGGCGACAAGGCAAAGCACGTCTTTATCCAAATCAAGAAGCTCTGCGATCTGAACGATCAAATATTCGGAAGGAGGATTGCGTCGATCGTGCTCAACATCATTCAAGTATTGCGGTGATATCGGCTGGCCATCTTCTTTAATGATTTTGGAGGCAATCTCTTTCTGACTTAGTCCCTTGGCTCTTCGTGCTTCAGAAATGACCTCTCCAAATGTTTTCATGGCCACATTAATATCACAAATCCGCTGATCAGCGTAATGATACGGGATGAGGGACGAACAGGCGACAGGGGATATGGAAATCCCCTGAAGTATCTGGCGGAGTTGAAGGATCCACGCGTGGAACGCAATTGTGATCTGGTGGAAGAAATCAGATGCACTGCCATTGACGCCAGTACTGAAGTGGGGCCGAAAGCCGGAAACGACCTGGGAGAAGCAATGGAAAAGCCGGCACTCGGTGGATTTGATCGTATGAACGAAACCGTGTTTCATAGAGCTTTCCACTGTGTTTTGAATCACCGATTAGAATCCAAAATCACAAAATCAAAGGTTCCAAGCCAACAAAGGCGGAGCCACGATTTCGGGATGAAGAACGTTAACCAAGAAATCAAGGGTACATTAAGGGCACAATAAGTCCGTCCCTGCCGTACCAATTCGTACCATGCGATATCACTAAGTGTCCATCAACACCGTGTAATATCAATAGTTTAGGGCACGCTGCCGCATTGACACGGTAGAGGTCAGGAGTTCGAGTCTCCTCGTGCCTACCACTTATCTCATTGAATCTGCTTGGTAAGCAACGGCAGCCCTCCCGCGATTTCCGGCGACTCGTCACCAATAGCGAAAGATTGTTGGAGTCACTTTGTTTTTCTGCATTAGGATCACATCCAGCTTTTCCTTCCAATCCGGCACACAGAAATTTTGTGCAGGCAAATTTACTCGAGCATGCTGAGGTGCTTTTGGGATTTTCTGACGAATGGGCGCTATTACAGCGATCCTCATCAAGTTGCTAACACAATGGCAGGAGTGCCAGAGCTCATTTGTAGACGATTTTGGGACGTTTGACGTCAGATGAAATCAAGCATGACGATCCATATGGGTGCAATCCGCGATTACCTGAGTCGCAAATTCCCAGATCATTTTCGAGAGATCCTCAAAGCAAAAGATACAGTTGACACGCAACGGATCATCAAGCGATCCAGGGCGGACGATCCACTCATTCAGCATCTCAAACATCCTGAGTTCTCATTCCAGGCGCTTGAAGCGGGCAAACCCCGTAGCAATATTTGAGATTTGGGCAGGCTCATTCGAAAGATTTTGTGATTAATTGGAGGATTGGAAAGAAGTGTTGAATAGGGAGGACTATATAACGTCCATTTGCAAAAGGCTTGGAGAAGCGGAACACGTGCCGTTCAAGCCGGTATCAAGCGACGGCTGGAATCCTGAGGTCGCGCATTGTCACCGCAATGTAGATAAGTGGGTGGAGGCAAATCCTGGCCATACTGCAGTCCGGGGATGGGTAACCTACGCATCATTTGGAAACTCTCTTGGACTGACCGCACACTCAGTTGTTCGAGATGCTAATGGGCGGCTTTTCGACATTACACCATTAGAAAATGAGTACTATCGAGTCAACATGAATTTCATTTCTCACGTCGGCGATGAGCAGACATTTTTCGCGATAAAGAACTTGGGCATTTGTATCGCTTGCCCGGACAACCGAATCACGCATGCGAGCTCTCGATCCACACAAGATAGTTGATCAAATACCCCTCGTGCACTATCTTTGCGGGTTAGCTCATGCAAAATCACCAAGAACACGCAACCCTCATTTGGCAGATTGCCGACCTGCTTCGCGGGCCTTATCGTCCTCCCCAATATGAACGTGTGATGTTACCCACAATTCAATCGTAGGAAGCCTCACAGCACGCATATCGTGGTTACAACATCTCTATGGAGCGGATATGGCGCAATTACTCAAAAAAGAGTTGGAGAAATTGGAAGAAAAGCATTCGCGGTCTTGCTTGAACATCCAGAAGGATTGCCGGCAAAAGATTTATTGGCAACACTCGAAAAGTCTCTAACTCTCACTGATTTCGAGAAGAGCTACTATCCAAAACACCCTGGCGTGCGACGATTCGAAAAGATTGTGCGATTCGGGACAATAGCACCCGTAAAAGCTGGATGGTTGATAAAAAGCAGAGGCAAATGGGTTCTTACGGAAGACGGCAAGGTTGCATATAGCAAATATAAAGAGCCCGAAGAATTTGCGCGGAAAGCCGGCGAACTTTATCGCAAATGGAAAGCTGGTCAACCTGAGGCGAGTGACGAAGCGGACGATAATCCTCCGGAAAGCGCGAGCACAACTCTAGAAGAAGCGGAAGAGTTGGCCTGGGAGGAAATCTCTCGTCATCTCCAAAATATGAATCCCTACGAGTTGCAGGCTCTTGTAGCAGCTCTATTAAAAGCGATGGGCTATCACGTGTCGTGGATCTCTCCTCCGGGACCAGATAAGGGAATTGATATTGTCGCTCATATCGATCCCCTTGGCACTAGCAATCCAAGGATCAAGGTGCAGGTAAAGCGACATGCAAAATCGATTGACGCAGATGGGCTGCGCTCTTTCATGGCCCTTTTGGGACATCAAGACGTGGGATTTTTGTTTCAACAGGAGGGTTTACTTCTACTGCAGAAAGAGAGGCCAGAGGTCAAGAGACACGCAAAATCACTCTAGTCGATTCAGAGAAACTCTTCGATCTGTGGGTACAGCATTACGACAAAATAGCCGAGACCGACAAGAGACTCCTTCCGTTGAAGGCTGTTTACTACTTGGCAGTTTCGGAATAGCAGAGTTACGAGAATTGTGGAGCAGCGCTCTGGTGAATGATCCGTCGCTTTTTAGTCGTGGTGCTCTCAGTGATGTCGATGTGCTGTCTCGGAAGGATCGGCTAGAGATTGCTCAAGCGCGGTTGCTATGAACCAGCAATATCCCCCAGGAAGGGTCCAGACCAAGAGTGCAAGCATCAGCCCCTCGACACTTGAAATCGATGCCAACGCGAATGCAAGCAAGATCTCTAAGACAATAATTGCACAAGCATTCGCATGTTCACGGAGATGTCGATAGGACTCTACATAGTTCGGAATATGACCTTTTTTCGATCTTGCCTTGCTAAGATTTGAATAAAATTTCTTGCTGAGCGCAAAGCAATCGCTTTGTGCTTCTGCAATTAGCGCAACCTGTATGGTTGTAACCCCGAACAAAATCCAAGGAGCGGCCTGTCCAAGAGCTGAACAGGCCAAACAGTGGTAGAAGTACCAATATGCGCAAACGCTGATCACGAACATTATTAGAATGACGGCTAACGTTCTGCGACCAATAGATGTGCTCAGGAATTGTCCTCTGGTCGAATGAAGGACCAACATCGGAGCACTTGCTATATAACAGTACGCGAGTCCCAGTCCAAGAAGCCCAATCGATCCTCGTGCGTCTTGCATGCTGCTAATTGGTTTTAGGAATGATCCGAAAGGCCCTTGGCTCAAAAACAGCACTACCCCGCACCCCACAACCGTACCAACAAAATATCGGACGAAATAATACTCCCACCAATGGTTGGTTTGTGAAGCACTATCCTTTTCACCACTGTCCTTTTCACCACTATCCTTTTCACTTTCACCCATGAACAAACCTCGATTGGCAAGAGAATTGAGGCTAGACTTACGACAGACTACCTTAGCGTTCCCGCATAAATCCCTGAAACTCTATGTGGTCGGAAGGTCAAAAGCAACACTTGGTTTATCGTAAAAAACTCGTCACCAATTCGTCACCAAAACCCGTCGATTTTGAGGTGTTTTGGGGGCGAGAAAAATCGGAAAAGCAAAGCAGGCAAAGGGCTTTAGGTTAGTGGCCTCAAAATTGACACGGTAGAGGTCACGAGTTCGAGTCTCCTCGTGCCTACCATATTCCTCGGCAGCTTACCGTTCTAACTCGGTTGCATTTCGCGGCACCAAAAAGCTCCATTGAGTTATTGGCCCATTCCTCCCGGCAAACCCTTTTGTTGTTTTTCTGGGAATCAGATTCTAAGTTGTTCAGGCCATCGTGAATGTGGCTTTCGTAATCAGCTTGCCGGTTTACTTGCGGATAATCCGAAGAAAATCAAAAAGTCTGTAACGAATCGACGCAAATCTTCACTCTCTGATAGAGGCACACAGTGCGATCCGTCTGTTTGGCCGTTCTGGAGAGCGAAAAACTTTGCGGGAAATGCTTCGCTGTTCAAAAAAATGAAAGGAAAATTTTCGAATGAAACGTAAATCTGCTTCGTCGCCGGCATCTTTGTCATTCTGACAATCGTGGCCGGCGCTATGCATCTTTCGTCGTCTACAGTTGCAACTCAAGGTTCGACTGCAACGACACCTGTCTTCACCACGGCACAAACTGCGTTCGCCATGATATCCGTCAACCAGTCCACTGGGGCGATCAGTTTTTGCGCTAACAACAGTGTGGTGCCAAGTGGCGGAGGGCAGGAGCCGATCAGTACCTGCAGTGCATCGTCCATCGGCTGCGTCACGCCCACGGCCGGATCCGACAATAGTTTATCGATCCAGGGCAGCGGAGGTGTGGCAAATGGCAGCGGGTCTGCCGCATTGGTGTACAACAACCAAACTGGCCAAGCCGTTCTGTGCGCCGGTTCCGGCGTCGTAAGTGGAGGTGTCGCAAACGTCGTCGCGTCATGTAAGTCCGTCTCCAATTTGCACGGAGAAATTCAATGGGAACATTTCGTCGCGTTTGGTTTTCGGAACAACCGGCTGACCGTGAGCGTGCAAGCCATCGATTAGGGCATGGCACCTCCGATTTTTTTGCCCGAGGAAGTGAGTGGATTCGTTCCCACGGCCGACGGAAAGTTCGTATTTGGCGTCTCGGATTCGATAGCGCTTATATCCCGTGGACGGTCCAGGGATCGCCGACGGTTCCCGGCATTTGACATTCGTCCTGACGGGACAATCATTCTGCCGGAGTACAGCGGCACGGCGAGACGAATTGAAAACCAGATCGGCGTGTTTCTTAGTTATGCCAGCAAGCTGGGCTCTGTGCCGCTGCAAAGTTAAGGCCTCGGAGGTTTTCCGCCACTGATTTCCACAGATTCGTTCACGAGTTCGACTGCGGCGCGCCCGCTGAACTTTAGAATGCTTTAGAGGGAGAGGCAACATGAGGACATCGGATTCAAGACATGAAGCAGACTGGATTCCCGTCGATTTCGAGAAGGCGGAAATCGCGGCCGGAGATAGGCCGGGCGCACATATTCTGAGGGTGAGGGGGAATACTCCGAGCGGTTCCGCTGCCGGTTGCCCGGTGAAGCTCGAACCGCAGATGTACGTGACACAACCTGAGTACTGGCAGATTCAGGTGTTATGGGACCGACGCGAGGCGATTTTCCCCTCTTTGTGTTCTTACGATGTTTCGATTCCGCTGGACACGATTCGGGGCACAAAGGGTGTTGAGGTAACTGGCAGTAACCGCTCGCTGAAGATCGATATCGCGCAGGCGCCCTGATCGGACTCCACATCATTCAGCTTGCAAAAAATCCCGCTCATTGGCCCGGCACTTTTGTGGCACGGCAAAACCGCCGACAAAGTGAATATAACCCTCGTCAGGATAGGACTGCTAAACCAAGGCAATCACGAAGCCGATGATGAGACCATCCTGTTCCGCGACAAAGCTGGTCGGGCAAAAATGAACGAAAAACAACTTGGAAGCATTTGTGCCATCCGTGTGGCTAGGCGAATTGCGCTGCACTAATTTGGAATTTTACCTGAATTAGGCTGCACTGAGACGGGTTTGGGCTGCACAGTAGTAGTAGCGTTAAAGGAATTGGTTAGTGGTACTACTGTGGGAGACGAATCAGAAGGCTTAATCAGACCGACAATGAACGCCATTGCCTTGCTCCTTGCAAGGTGGTTTTCAGCAACCCGCTGAACATGGAATTTCACTTCAGAGAGCATTTGCTCATTGGAGAGCGATGCGACATCGTAAAAGGTGTGCCAGGAGCGAGTGTCTTCGAGCTTAACGGACCCGCTATTGTGGCAGGATGTACATCCATTTCCCTGACATGAAGAACAAACTGCGGTGCCGCCAACCTTGCCGCAGCAGCTTGACATAACGCCGATGCACCCATCCGCGAAGTGCCGAACTTCTAGGGCCTCGGCTGTGTGCGTTTGGATGGTTCCATCGTCAAGAGTTGCATTAACCGTATGAGTAATGTTGTTTGTCATAGAAATTCACCTCAATAAAGTTCTGCTGACGCTGCCGCCGCCTGCTGCGCCAGTTCCTCCACCTGTACCAGCGCCACCACCGCTAGAAACCGTTGTAATGACGCCCATAGGAACAATGCCATCGTTGCTGGAAAGAACTTGGTTGGAAGGAGTGGCAAAAAAGGGCTGAGAGCCGCCAGCATAAGTGGGATCGATTGCATAAACGGCAAAAGTGCCGTAAGAACCAGGGTTCAACGATCCTGAGTTATATGCAACGACGCCAGCACCGAACTGGATGGCGTTAGATGCAACAGCAATAGCGGTAGATGTGCCAACTTGCGTGAGAGGATTTGGACCTGTCGGAGCACCGTTGCTGTTTACAGGATTGCTCTTAAAAGTGTTGATAATCTGGCCTACGCCATTCAACCCGGTGATCGCTCGGCGCGATCCGGCCGCAACCTCTGAAAGGCGAAATCCGCACATCTCGACCTGTTGGCCGACTCCAGCAGCATCTCCGGAAAGAAAGATAGCTGCAGAAACATAAGCTGCCGCAGCATTGAATTGAGTAGTAGAGGGGCTGGTGCTGGAGCCAGATATTTCAACCGACGAAAACTGCCAGGTGTTGCCGACTGTGGACGCGGCCAGCACAAACGAGCACCACATAGCAAAGGCGTTGCCAGGAAAATGGAATACCTGATTCTTATTAAGGTCATATTCCTGAAGACCGCAAAAGAAACGGATGCCGCCTGTCAACGGGGCGACAATTCTTAGCCAGCACTCCATCAAATACACCTTATTGATGTCCACAGGGATCAGTTCGACGCCTTGGAATTGAAAGCCCTGAGATGTGGGATTGACCATCAATTCGGATGATCCACGCGGAAGGCCAGGAATGCCGTGGCGAATCTGAAATCCGAGGTTTGGGATCAGTGATTGCCAATTGCCCATGCCTTGCTCGAAATCGCCATTGCGAATGAGATTGTCCGTAGGCAATGAGAGCGGCAAATCGCCACGAACGATGGATGACGCAAGCGGAGCATTGCCCACTGACACATCCGAAAAAGCAGAGGGAATAAACTGAAGCAGCTTAACTTCGACCGTTGCCACGTTTATAGACGATGAGCCGCTATTGCTGCCGCCGCCGGAGCCGCCACTGGAAGAACTGGACGGATGATTGATCGTGGCATCTAAGATCTCGTAGTCGCCAGCAAATTCCTCGGAGATCGAGCGATCGATCGTCAGCACGTCTCCCAATAGCTGCTCGGCAAAAGAACGGCCTTGTGAGTCCACAGCATCCCAATAGATCGTGAACTGGGCAGTCCAGGGAGCATTGTAGGGAGACGCATCAACACCGAGATTGCGTATCTTCAAGAAATTCAAAATGCGAAACGTGCGCTCACTGGTGTTATTGCCGAGCGTGATATTCAGCGGAACCCGCCTAAATGCCGCATTCAAGCGCAGACCACGTTGGCCAATCGCGTTCTGATGCTTCTCGTGATCGACTGTCGTCGAACGCCCAATAAATCTGCTTTCGGGCATGCCGCAGTAGCCATTTCCGCTTGTCGCATTTGCACCCGGCTGAGCAAACGTGAAACTGATCGAAGTGGGAACACTTGATAGGGTAAACACGCCTGTAAAACTGGGATCGTCGCAGTTGAGAATCTGCACATTATCGTTTTGCAGGAACGGATGCTGGCCCTTTGTTTTCACAGTAACCACACCTGCATTCCTAACGAGACCGTTGTTGGCGGTTGTGTCGATATCGGCTTGATCCATCGGATTGAGATCGTTGTATGAAGCGATGATTCGGTTGGTTGTGCCGTGAAGATCGATCTTGTCGAAATTGCCGGTGCCGGGAACGATGTGATCTGCGGTTAGGATGAACGTGGATACACGCGGCTTGTCGGCGCGTATGAAGATGCGACCAGCGGCCTCATGTACAAAGAGCTGAGACATCGTTAAAAGCTGAGCGAGAGCCTGTTGAAGCTTTACCGAGGACGGGAAGGCAACGCTAGATTCAAACCGCTTGATGCCGTTGCCGATGTTGAAATCACACCATGCGACTGAATCCAGCAACGACGTAAAATCAATCCTCGCCTTTTCGTCCGCAGTGAGATCGCCACCGGCGGCGGCCGCCGCACTTGGAAGCCAATCAGGCTTGAGAACCGTACGAAGGATAAGGTCAAGCACCTGCCATGCTCCGTTGGTCGAAAAGCCGTAAGCGGTTTGGTTGCCGTTAACGTCGAATTGGCGCACCTTGCAACATCGGCAATCTGCGACTACATCGAGAGTCGCGCTTGGAGCTGCCGGATCGGGCTGTACATGAACGGCCAGATAAGCCTTACGGGAGAAGGTTACGCGCTGGAAATTACTTGGAAGCAACGAAAAGAACTGATCAACACCTTGATCGCCTCCCACCGACGTTGGATTCAGTCCTCTTCCCAGTACACCATCAATTCCAGGATGGAAATGCACAACCGTCGTGTCTGCGATGTTGGCCAACTTGCGGTTCAGCCAGAGGCGCTCCAGGCCGTCCCACTCACCCTCGCCGTAAATGTAGAAAGCCACAGTGCTCTTATCAGTGAGCTGCTGGAGAAGGACATTGTTACCTCTAACGCGGTTGTAGCCGTAAGCCAGAGGCAAAGCAATCCCAAGCTGAGCATTTGCGATCTGAGAGAACGCCGCCGATCCTTGCAGTAGCGCGACAGAGCCCATAATCTCTACCTCACCAAAGGCCGGAGAAGCCTTGGAGGAATGCGGTCGCTGCCACCACGGTTGCCGCCACCACCAAACTGAGTTGGCGGCGTAGTCACAGCCACATTCGGAACAATGGTGACGATTGCGTTGAACCTTTCCACTGCTCCATGAACCACGCAGTCGGAAAAGAACTTGGTGCATGAAGTGGCAGAGTCCGTGGCACCGCACTGTGGGCTCTTATAGCGCCAAGTGCAAATCTCATCCTGGACGTCACCCGCAACGTCATATTGAGAGGTGTCAAATAGCTGAAGCATCCGAAAAGACACCTCATCTTCACGCGGGTTCTGCTCAGAAAGAGTCATGTGCAACTCGTCTCGTGCTGCCGCAATCAACGGCGACCAGAAGCGCACAACCGCTAGCGCGCCCTCGAACTCATGGTTCTTCAAGGCCGACGCAACGTCTCGATCAATGGTGTTTCCAGATAAATTCTGCAGAACCAGGTCTCCGGAGTCTGTCGAGAGATCGCGAGTGCGCTTGAATGGACCGGCTGATTTAACCCACGGCAAATAGAACTGAGTGCCTGCAACAATTCGGGTTGGATACACGCCCTCGACATCGGTCCAGAAAAACGTGCTGCCATCGGAGGTTTGAATGTCGAGAAGAATCGTGTCTACAAAGCCGCCATGCTTCGACAGCTCCGCCTGCATTCCGGTTGGAAGTGTTCTAGGCATCTATTGCATTGCCTCCACAGCATCAGCAGCGATGATGAAATCTGAGCTGCCTGCGTTCTTTGTGTTGGTTGGTGAGATTTTGATTCTGTGCAGCCCGAAGGGAACATTGGCAAAAGTCAGAACAGGAGAGGATGCAGCGAGCACAGGCGAGAACATATCTACATTGCTCACGCTGACACCATCAATAGACACTTGGGCGATACCCATGTCCGTATTGCGGGGCGACCAAAGGCGAAAACCATAACCAAGATAAAGCCACTCGGCTGCATCTGCCGGCGACGTGCCTGGGGACCAGTAGGCGAAGCCGTTGAAGTAAGCCGGATTGGGACTGGGGAAAGGGAGTTCCACAGGTGAATTGGTGGTGGATGTGTATTGACTGGGTGCAATGCCAGATTCCAGTTGCCATCCAAACGCCGTGATTTTGGTTCCGGCAGCACCAGGAATAGTCACTCCTACAAGCAATAATCCTTTGTTGTTTGCTCCGTATCCTGACGAAGTGAAGCTGAACCGCTGTGGCACGGTGGACAGCGTGAACGGGCCAGAGTTGTTATTGATGTTCGTGTCCGAAAAATTGAGAGTGACGCCTGGAAGCGCTGCAGCTCCGGTCGGAACACCGAGATATACAGACAATGTGAACGATTGCGATGGGCGTGGGAAATAAGCAACTGGCTGGAAGACACTGGCAAAGTTTACGAAAGAGCCGCTGCCTTTTGTTATCAGATCAGCAAGCTGCCCGCCAAAAGGGTCCGCAGCATTGTCTGCGAGGACGGAACTTGCTCCGTCGAAAAACCATCCTCCAGGCGTAATGTTTACAGATGTGGTGTTCTCCATGTCTTGAGAGAAGAGCAGCAGATTCTTTGTCCGATGATCCCAATTGCCAGTGAGCTTTACCAGATCGGAGCCAAAGCCATCGCGCTCGTCAAACATGATGGAGTCGATTCCCCAGGTGGCGGGATACTGAAACATAGGCAGGCCGGGAATGACTGCAAAGGTTGCTGTGATGTTCACCTTGTCGTTGCCAGCGATTTCATACTGAGGTTCATCCTGAAACTGCCCGCTGTAATAGCGACCGCCATCGATGTCGAAGAGCGTGAAAAAGTCCTGCGAATATTGACGGAACCATTGCCGCAATGCGTTATAGGTAGAGAATTGCCGGTTGTTCCACTGCAGAGAAAATACCGGGCCGCGAGCCACCACGCGCTTTGCATATACGCGACCGCTGCGGGCTTGAGTGCGGGCAACTGTGCTCGGATCGACAATGCGGAGCGGATATTCTGGATTGAATACGCTTGATGCAGTGGGGTTGAGAATGTTGTTTTGGCTCATATCTTCCCCTCACTTTTGGCGCGTTGAAGGCCTGCAATGATCTTGTCGATTCCACCGTTACGCAACCATGCTTCATCTACACTCTGAGCCTGCACAAGAGAACCGTAAATGTGGATGTCGCCGCCAACTGTGCCCCCACTGTTGAGGCGGTGCAGTGTCTGCAAGTTATCGGCTGTGGAAGATTGATTCACGACAAACTCACCCTTACGGAGCACAGCGGGCAGCTCGCCTGGAAGCGTGTTGAAGCTGGCATAGGACGCAGAGACGTATCCGCCATCGTGAAACTGCGGTGGCCCGAAAAGCAGTCCGGATCGGCGTTGGCGCTCGACTTCGAGCGAGTCGATATCTTTTTCGGAAGCCAAGATCGCTGGATGCACTTTGTTTTTCCAAACGCTCTTTCCTTCGTCTTTGAGCTTCTTCAACTCGTCCTCGGCCTGTTGATCGAGTTGGTCGAGTTGCTGATGGGCACTCAGTGAATCAAGCTGAAAGCTCTTGTACTCATCCTCGATCTTTTGAATCGCTGGTTGAATCTGCTTTGTGAAATAGTCGTTGGCCTCTCTCTTACGCTTACTGCCGCCGAACAGGCCGCCAAAGATTCCACCCAACAATCCGACGATGCCGCCAACTATGAGGCCAACTGGGCCGCCTAGTCCGGTGATAAGCCCAAGCAGCGCACCTATGCCGACGCCGCCGCCAGCTCCGGCCAGCGCGCCAGCCAGAGGACCGTGCTGCAGACCAACGCCAAAACCAAGCAGGCCGCCGCCTGCAGCAGAAGCCAGACCCAGGCCAAGCGCTCCTGAGATCAGCCCGGACGCCAACCCGAACGGATTGAGCGCTGCAAACAATGGTAGAGATGTGCCCAGCAGTCCCAGCTTGCCGCCAACAGCGTTACCCAATAGTGGCAAAAGTCCGGCAGCTAATCCAACTCCTGCGCCGCCGGAGCTGAAGAGGCTTTTCAAGCCACCAAGAAGACCACCTTGGACTTGAGGAGCGCGCAACGGTTGAGTGATCGTATCGGCAAAGCTTGCTGTACTGAGCGCACCAGAGGGAGTGAGAAGACTGCTCCCGAGTGAACTTGTAGAACCACCAGGAGCAAATGGTGGCGTTACACCAGTAGTGGTACCTCCAAACGGAGCACCACTCAACCCGAACAACGTGGAAAGGTCGGGACCTGATGCTGATGCGGCCTGTGGCGCAGATGCGGTCGATCCGCCGCCCAGCGGAAGTCCACCCAAACCAAATACACCTGGCGCAGTTGCATTGGCTCCGGAAGAAATAAATGGCGGCGTACCGCTCGCCGTGCTTACACCGCCCAATGCGGGACCAAGCAAGCCAGCCAGAGGATTTCCACCACCGCCGCCCAGAACTCCCGCGCCCACGGAGCCTTGACCAAAAACGATTGAGCCAAGGATGCTGCCTGCTCCTGATTTCATGGAACCCATCGTCAGAAGCCATTGCGCAAGAATCTGAAAGAACAGATGCTCCATGTTTTTCAGAATCGTCTGGCCGATCTTGCCGGAACCAATATCGTTGAAAACACTCTCCAACTCACTGCCAAGCTGCTGGGTAAGCTTTTCGTTTTCCGCAATGATCTTCTCGTTTATCTCGGCATGCACTGCGGCACGCTCTGCCTCTGCAGCGGACTCAATCGCAATGTACTCCTGGCTGCCTTCCTTATATTTACTCAGCTGTGATTGCTCTTGCTTATCGATGGACAGCAATCGTTTATTACTTTCGATTTCAATTTGCGCGTAGGCTTTCAACCATGGCGGAACCGTCGCGAGTGCCGCTGTAGCCTCGGCATCCCTCTGCCGTTCGGCAGTCTGCTCTAACAATTGCGCTCTTTCTTCTGCAGCCTGCTTGCGGCCTGCCGTAATCTGAGCATCGGTTGCATCCCAATACGCTTGTTCTTTCTGAGTAATTGCTACTAGGCGGGTAAGTTCCAGGTCCGTGAGATGGTCGCCTGCTTGAGCAAGAATATTCTTGCGCTCATCTTCGAATTGTTTGATTTTCAGATTACGTTCAGCGTTGATGCGATCCTCGCCCTGCAACGTTGACAACTGCTGTTCAAGGATGAAGTCCTGAGTACCTTGCTCGACCTTGGCGATTTCGAGATTGAGAGCGCGAATCTTATTTGCCGCCTGCTGGTGAATGGCCACTTCACGTTGCTTCACATCCTGCAGGGTGATCAGACTGCGTTGACGTAACCGCTCCACCTCTGTAATTGAGAATTGCTCGTCGGCTCTAATCTTGTCTTCGTCGTGAAGTGACTCGTCTGCCACTTGGTGGCGAAGCGCGAGAGTTTGTTCTGCTGCTTGGCGCTCAAGGTCAACGATCTGTGCCGTGGAGATTTTAGTTAGGTTATCTCTGGCTTGTTCAAACTCCTTGTGATCCCTGCCTAATACGCCATATTGTTTCGACAGTTCTTGAAGAGCCTGCTTTTCTTCAATTGCTGCGCGGGCAAAGCCAGTTTTTCCAGCTAGATCGGCTTGTTTTTTTGAGGCAAGCACAATCTGCTGAAGCTGACCAAGCTCATTCGCTTGCAATTTCTGCTTGTCCTCTTCTAAACGAATACCTTCTGCCTTTAGGCTATTAAGTTGCTGCTCTTTGCGTGTTTCAGCAGCGTCGGCGCTTACACCTTCGCTTCCAATATCGTCTTCGGTCGGCTGGTTTCCACCTTCTTCAAGTTTCTTTTTTTCCTCTTCAATTTGCTGTAGGCGAGCATTGATCTCATCCAGATGAGCTAGACTAGCACCCAAAGTTTCAGGCTCAATCCAGTTCTTTCTGCTGGCCTGAATTGTTTCCTGCTCCATTCTCTTCACTTCTTCCGTGTATCCAGCCATGTCGTCGGTGATCTCAATGATCTTTTTGCCTATCTCACCGATGACAGGGATAACAGCAGCGACAATTGATGCGCCGAAAGCCGCTTTGAAGACTGGGCCGAGCACAGAGCTGTGGGCGATCACATTTTCGAGAGCGCGCGGCATCTCGACACCTAACGTCCGAGTGAGAAGTTGACCGGCGATATGCGCTTGTCGCTCCTCTGACTCGATGCCGCGAAAAGCGCTCTCAGCCTTTTTACCGGAGTTCTCGGCTTCTTCTCCAACCTTTTTGATGTCCTCACCAGCAGATTTGGCCGCGTCACCACTGCCGGTAGCCCAGGCTTTTACACGAGCAAAGAAATCCGAAAATTTTTGCTTCAGACTATCGATCAGCGAAGGTGCGCCATTTTGATCGAGGTGGAATTCAAGCTCCAACTGTGTGGCCATTCAGCGCAACTCCTTTCTGCATTTGTGGCAACGCATGCTGACGGTGCTGTACTGAAAAGCTCCGCAGTATCGGCATGGCGGGTGCTTGCCAACAAATTCCTGACGCGCCGCCTCAATTGCGCGAAGTCCCTCGGCTTCGCCATCGGTAAGGTGAAATTGGACACCAGCATGCATCATCGATTTAAGCCACAGCATGTAGACGACAAAGTCCCTATATCCTGGTGAGAGATTGCTGTTTGGGCACAGTTTGGCTAGAAGAGCGTCATCAATCTCACCAGAGATGGACGCATTGGCCAGAGCGCGATCCGCGTCCTGGCTGTGGAGCTGCTGTTCGAACAGCTCCACAGCCGCCATGCGGACTCCATCGTGATCCTGGGAAACGGTGATCATTCAGCCTCTGCCGTATCGACTGATTTTGAAGCTCCCGCAAAGAGAAGCTCAACGGCCTTTACTTTGTGGAAGCCGTCCATCTCGTTGCGTATCTCGGTAACGTCGGTTAAAGGCCGGTCCTTCACTTTGTAGCCATCCACGCTAAGAATCAACTCGTCATAAAACGAGAAAAGAAGCCTGTGGCGAAGAGCATGGATGGTTTTGCCGTTGCGACTGCCTCCCACAACACGGCTCTCGCTGCTAGCCCGATAAAACTTGCGCCGATGTTCAGCGGTCACTGGGGCAAAGCGGTGAACGAGCCCTTCATAGCCACTCATCTTGCCGGGTTCGGTAATTCCCCATGCGGCTGTAAGGCCAATTTCGATGCACTCAGGGTCGAATGGACGATCCTCGCCAAATCCTTCACAAGGGCCAACGAACCGAAGCAGCCACGCTGCAGGCCGCAAATGCCGAGGCATGATCTTGGCTTGCCATCCGGGTTTGGATGTGAAATCTCCTCTATAGCCATCCACCCTGATGAGTTTTTGCTGAACCAGATCAATGCCAGGATTCTCCATGTCCAGCACGGTGATTTGCGATTCTTTCTGATTCTGAGTGGTGTATACCACTGCCTCATAATAGGTTTGCCAATCGGCTTGAGTTAGGCGAGAGAAGTAAAAGGTGTAGGGAAACTTACCATCAATGAAGGAGACAGCCCTGTCGCCATCGAGCGGCAACAACGCTCCTTCACTGACTTTTTGCAGCACCGGTTGTGTATCTTCCATTTGATTCGCTCCAAGTTTGTAATGAATGTGATCGGAATGGTCCTATTGATAAAGCCGTCTATCGGGCAGGTAGCGAAGCGGTGCGACCTGCAGGCCGCGAAGCGGTGCGGCCAGATCCGGAAGCGAAGCGGTGCCACCGGTACTTCAAGAAGGAGGGACACGGCAACAAATTGACGTGCCCCGGTTATTTCAGCAGATCCCGTCAAGAGCGATGGCAGCATTGGCAGTCATCATGGACTCACGTATCTTCCTGATAGCCGCCGTCTGGTCAGCGCACTTGGGAGTGTTTTCAAGCACCACTTTGGCGAATTGCTTTGCGGCCTCTCTGATCGCCGAATACTTAGGCAGCTGATCCTCGCGAGGCGAGTGGTACTGGAAAATGGTTTCCAAGTTTTGCATCGTCCTCCTTTCTACGCCGCGATCATGTACGCGGGAACGTTATTGATTACCGTGGCCTGAAATACTTCATTGACGCCATTCTTGATGACGTCCTGATCGCCTGCCGTGAGTTGCCACGTCAACTCGACTCCCTGGGCGGAAAGCTGGGTTGTAAAAAAAATGCCGGGAAACTTCATCAAGAGCTGCTGAGATGGGCCGCTGTTGATGTTGATCTGCAGCTCTCTCAGCGTGTCGTTAATGAAAAGACTGCGCATGTCATCGACGTCTTTGGCCGCTACCTGCAAGGTGCAGGTTGCTCGCTGCTTCAGAACCTTCATAAAGGTGGCGAACAATCCTCCACCCGGCGCCCGATGCGGAGACATATCCATGGCAAGATGCACCTGCCACTCTCGCACACGCTCCTTGATGCTGCTGAGAGCAGTCGTAGCCAGCGGCAGAGCAGTTCCCGCAATCAATCCGGCCGCAGGAAGTTGAAATGGAGCGCCAATGGCATTGGGTGCGACGTTCTGTTTGGTCTCCGCGCCGGTAGCGGTCGAGATGTACGCATTCCATCCGGTGGCTCCGAGCATTGCTGCCGGCGAGATCACTTGTGGAACGCTGTTGGCCGGAACCACTATCGAAGACTCAGGCCCAGCAAGAGTTTCTCCGGCGGCTGTCGTGTACGTAATGCGCACGAAATAGGTGGCACCCGCAAGCGCTCCATTCACCACAGGAGCGAGTACAGGAGCAATCTGCGGTGAAGGAACGCCGATCAGGATATCGGTATCTGACGCCAATAGGTATTGAGGAACCGTGATTGGAGGAAGTGGAACCGCGCCGTCGACATATTTTCCGGTACCGACCATTTTGAACTGTGCCTGGGCAGTTCCGGTGTCCTTGCCTGTAATGACCAGATCTGAAATCGCCAAGTCCGGCATTTGGTAAAAGATGTCGTTGGTGTCCTGAAATAAGACGCTAGTCACCGGCATCTGGTTCGACGATTGAATGAATTTAAAGACATGGGTAAACGGGCCAGCGCCGCTGACCACTACTGAGCCCATGCTGAAAGCCATGAGCCAACCGGCAACGAAGCTATCCAGATCCCAGGTGGCGTCGAATGCCGTGGTGTACTGCGTAGGCACCTTCAACGTTGGCCACTGGTGACCTTTGTTGGCCAACTGTTCATCCGAGAAATACTGCTTCTGGATTTGGGCAAACGATGTGCCGGGAAGACGAGGCCGTTGCGTGTAGCTGGCCAGCGCAACCGGAACCTGCAGCGCGGCCTGCTTGTTGGGTGCAAGGGCCAGATTGCGCACCTCTAATAAATGTTGCGGCTCATAACTCATTGTGAATCACTCTCCCTTTTTTGCGCCTTGGTGGGCGCGATCTTTTCAATAGGTGGCTGCGGCTTCGGAGCGATCTCGAACAGCGGGTGGCCATCGATCATCTGGATGCTGAGCACTCTCAACCAATCGAAGGCTTTGGTCACGCGTTGTGTTTGGCCGGGCGCGAACGAGAATTCATGTCGACCGTCGTGAACGCGCACAAGCGTTCCACCGGACCATTTCGCTCCAAACTCGCTCAGTTGCACATCAACAAAATCTTCCCCTGACATTTATTCCTCCTCAAAATTGCGCTATAGCTTGGACGCGCACACGAACCGAATACCAAGTACCGTCCTTGCCATACTGCTCTGCGCTGACACCTGCAAGCTCCACTGGGCCTGTTTGTGATGTCCCGCCGTCCAGCGGAAGCCTTTGTCCCGCGAGAGTAGCGCGTACCGAATCTACGAGCGCCTGGGCGCTGCTTCGTTCTTGTTGCGCGGTACGCAAGTCCTGTGCTCCGACGAAGACCAAGAAATCGTGGTACGTCTGGTACGTCTTGCGAGTCGGGTCTTGACTCGGATTGTCCTGCGTAGCATCGAACATCACGAGCGCGGCGGGCGGAATCGCCACCAAGTTTCCCTGCTCATCGAAGTCTTTACTCGACAATCCGTCGACCTGCACCCCTGGTAATAGCGGACTGGAACGCAGGACGGCAATCAATCCATTCTCGGCATCATCGATCTTGAATTGAGTGGGCATCTACTGTGATCCTGTCTGTACGTACCGCTCAATGGCTGCCTTGATCTTGCCTGGATCTTCAGGGCGGACGACAAGAAAGGGGCGAGCGGGAATTCTCACCTTGCGTCCGCGACCCGCGAATCCGCCTTCCTGCTGGATGCGCGCATACTTGAGGTTAGAGCCGATGCGCAGCACGGTGCCGGAAATCACGTACTGCGCGTTGTCGGTCACACTGCTGCGAAGCCTACCGCTCTGAATGAGGATCTTCCGGCCTGGACCACCTTTGCCACGCTTCAGAGTTGCGGGAGACAGCGCACGCCACGAACCAACTGGCGAACCCTGATCCTGAAACGTGCGAATGATGGAGCTACGCATGATCTGTCCGACGATTCGCAGAATAGGTTGCGGATTCAATCGCTGGCTGAAGTTGCGTAGCGCTATCTGCAACTGCTGATCGTTAATGGTGACGCCGATTGTGGGGATAGGACTCACACGTACCCCGCAAGATTGTCGTCGCTGAAGCGCTCAGCGTTCTGTGTGGCCCTGACGTCGCCAGATCCGGACTGAGGGACAGCCGCAACCGGCTGATCGAGCGAAGCCTTGCCAACACCCACATCGCGAAGAAACTGAAGCGCATACTCATAAGCTTCGCTTACATCCTTCTTCATCCTCTTGCGGCGCTGGTACAGGAACCATTCCGCAATCGTGAGCGTAAGTCCATTGACTTGATTCGACGACTGAAGAGGGATGGTGTATCTCTGCCGACAGTAAGAGTCGATCAACGCCGACGCCTCGTCCAATATGTCCGAGACAATCTTCACGTTGACCTGTCCGGAGTTGGTGTCATCGGTCAACTGCACCAACTCGGACGGTGTAATACGGCGAGGAGAGAGATCGTCTTGAGTCGCGTAAGCCATTAATCTTCCCTCGCTACGCGCTGAATCACTTCAGTGCCGATGGAGTCTGCTTCCTCTTGCGTCAGCTCGAGCACAGATCCGACAGCATGATCCTGGCCATCGCGACGCAGGGGGTACAGAACGCGGTAATTTCTTTTAGGTGATTTATCGTTAGCCAATTTGTTTATTACCCCTTTCAAAAAGGATTTGCTAGGTTCGCGGATTTAGTTGAAGAGCAATCTGACCGACGTAGTGGAAGCATCGGTCTGGACGCACACGTCCTGGCCGGGCGGGACCTGCGCTCCCAGGTAGTACGTTTGAATTGGCGGATTGACAACCGGCCCTAGAACAACTGTGGTGCCGGTTGCGCAATTGGTGCCAGTGCCAAACTGAATCGTGAAAGAGCCGGACGAGCCGGTAGATTTCTCTACTAAGACCGACCTGATGTAAGTCTGCGATGTTGAGGGCGCGGCGATCACCCGCGTGAGCGTGGATGTTGCAACGGCGGGTGAAACATTGCTCAATTCGCCAGTCTGCAATATGTTGCTGCCTTGCGCACTGGCCCCAGCGCTGACGAATCTCAGCTTGAGCAAATTCTGCTCACCAACTTGTTGCGCGATCACGTGGGTGGAAGGGGCGGTCATCAACCCTAATAGGGCTGCGCCAACCACGACTAGCACAATGGATATCTTCCTCGTCATTCGTCTCTCCTTTAAGAACGATGATTTGCTACTTTGACGCCGCCCAGGGCTTTCGCCCTGGACGGCAGCTCTGGCGATTCTCCGCGACCTCCGTCGTTTTGGATTTCCGCCGCGTCGAACCACGGCGGAGACCTAAGCGACGGCGTTATTGAACAGATACGCGCTGATGTTGCTGGTCACTTGCTGTGCGTAATAGAAATGGACGGCCAACTCGTCTGCCTTCGCGCTGGCAGGTGTCAGACGCGCAATTTCAGTACTGAACCCCTCCACTGTGCCGGGTGCGTTCTTCCACACAAACGTCTTTCCAAAACTGACATCAGCCGGACTGGCGTTCTGTTGCACGTACGCAAGAATTGCAACCTTTCCCCACACGAAACGTGGCACTGCGTTTTGATCGAGCTGGACCGCCGATGCCAATACAACCTTGGCAACACCAAAGACAGCAGCCAAATCGTCCAGGGTTACTTGTCCGCCTTTGGTATAAACGAGGCGCTGGATGATCGCCGGATGAACCCTCAGCTTCTGATAGACAGGATCGCTGATGATCATCACGTTTGCTTCCTGGCCAATCTGCCGAATCACAGACTTGCCAGTCTCAACGTCGCTGATAGGGGAGGAATCAGCGAGGGCAGACCATTGCGATCCGCCAGCCAAGGTGACAACGTTGGTATTGGCATAATTGGCCGGATTCGCTGCAAGCGCCGCAGCACGGACCTCTTGACGCAAGAACAACTTATCCAGAATGGTTTGCGTGGCCCACTGCTCTACGTCGCCTGCGCTAAAATTGGCCCGTTCTTCGTCAGGAATCTCTCTCGCCAGAGAATGATCGGGACAGAAATAGCGGTTCTTTGAAAGCGTCTGCTGGATTCTCTCAGCCGGAGCTGCTGGAGCGCGCAAATCGTTTTCGCGCAACGCCTGATTTTCACGTCCAAATATCCAATAGAAATCTGATTGCGCTTCGACGGGGACTCGCGGCAGTAGCACCTCAGCCACCATCGAATTGTTACGGTAGAGTTGCGCGAACTGCGAAAGCGCAACGTCAATCTTCCCCTGTACCGGATTTACCATTGCACCGGCGAAATTGATTGGTCGAGTTGCCATCTAGAAAAATCCTCCCTAAACGTCGTTCCCTTCAGCACGAAGGAAAAATGATTGGTGTTTATGCGCTTAACACTGAATGCCACTGCCCAGCGACTGCGCAGGAAAAGTTGGCGGTCTTTCCGCCAGGAATTGCGAATGCGGCATTGACGCCAAGAGAGTTGATTGCGTCATTGACGCCGGGGAATAGATTCATGCTGTTGGCTGCTGCGTTGGTGACCGTCTGCTGAACTCCCACGCTTGCGGCCACCAGTTTTACGCTGTCTCCAACAGAGGCGACAACCGTTACGCGATTCAACACGGCCGGAAGCAGTGTGGCGTTTGCCTGTCCGCCGCCAGCGAACGCAACAATTCCATTCAGACTGGAAACGGTTGGAAGCGAGCCAGCGTATCCTGTGCCAATTCCGTTGGCATACCACTGGCCAGCAGAGACGCAGGAGTAGATCACGAATGAACCCTGCATCTGCGACACGCCGATGCCAGCCGGCACATCGTTGATGACATCGTTTCCAGTGCCAAAAATCTGTGCCGGATTGGCTCCGTGATTGATCACCATGATGGTGAGCCCTCTCTGAGCCGGTGGTAGAACGCAACTATCGCCAACATTGACAACGGTTCCGATCCGGTTGATCTCCGCTGTGAGCGGAGTTGCATTTGCCTGTCCTCCTCCAGCGTGAGCCACCAGATTGTCGGCGAAGGATTCAAAAAAGAATCCGTTCAGCGTGAGGCTCGAAACAATTGGGCTGGCCGCATTGTCGATGGTGCGGAATGGAATCACGAACAGCAGAAACTCATCTCCCTGCTGAACCGCAGCTTCGAGAGCTATGCCGACGACTTCGTAAAAAGTTCCAGAAACGTTGCCGACCGGAGCAAGCTGCCCGGTCGCGCTATTGATGATGACCCACTGATTGCGAGCAATCGGACCATCGGCGATTGCCGTGACTTCGCCGAATTGGATGAGAGGAACCGGATCGCCAGCGTTGATCGTTGGAAGTGCGGTAACGCCCAAAGCTCTGGCATTGGGCGCGGCTGGCAATGTAACCGATGCAGGGGCAGCTCCTGCGATAACGGCCACGCCCGCCGCCAGCGGAACATCTCCCGCATACGTGCGCGTGAGATTGGGCGAGATAACTCCAAACTGCGACTTAGCCATAACCTTCCTTTCTGCGCCCGATCAGCGGCGGCGGCCCGCGAAGAGACTCATTTGCATTACGCTGATAAGATCAGCGCGATTTAGACATTCCCCACTGCTGCAGCACCCGGCTCGTACTCGCCACTGGCGCGCAATCTCGTAAGAGCTTCTCCGTAGGAAATCTTCTCTTTTGTAGATAGATCCTTTGCGGCTTCGGCTAGAGAAACTGAATCCATATCGACCACAACCCCGCCTCTCGGCGAAGGCTCGGTGAACCGGACTGATTTCTTGGCACCTTTGCCTGACGCGGCTGTTGTGACGACGATTTGTCCATCGGGCACCATCTTGGGCAGAGCCAGCAGGAAATCCGCGAACACTTCTGCGTGGGGCTTTTCGACTTTCTTGTCGCCTTCGCCAAAGCTGACCTTGGTTTCCACCAACGCAAGCTCGGTGAAGATCTGCGGAATGCCCATCTTGTCGAAGGCGGGAATCCATCGCTGACCGTCTTTCACGCGCTTGATTTGCGCCTCGGCATAGCTGGCGGCAGCCTTTTTCTTCTTTGCGTTGGCTTTGCCGCTGTTCGGCTCGTCATCCTCCTCATCATCGTCGTCGTCATCGTCGCCATCGGCGTCGCCTTTCGGCTTTCCGGCAAACTTTGCCAACTGCTCCTCAAACTTTTTGGCCGACTCTGCGATTGCATCGGCAATGCGCTTATCAAGCTCCTTCTCGTTCATCTCTGCAACGGTCTTGGGCTTCATCAAATCGGAAAAGAATTTCTTCAGCGATTCCATGAAGCTCTTCTGCATTTGCTCAGGGTCCATCTCATCCTCCTTTTCGTTGAAATCAACTGCTATTGCTTCACCAGCGCTGAAAGAAGCAAGCTTCACATCAGCAAGGCCCTTCACCTCGGGCGGCATTGCGCCGAGGAAACCGACGTGCCGCAGTGCCGGTCCACTGGCAGTGCGGTAAAAACTGATAGAGCGTTTTTTAAAGCTGCCAGCGCGTACTAGTTCCTCAAATGCGGCTGGCACCTGCTTCAGCCTGCCCTGCAGCACATCTCCAACGCGGCGAAGCTTCTCCACCCAGCCATACGCGGGAGCGTCGTCTTTAGGGTGACCGACAACCACCGGAGCTTCGTGTTTCCCCGGATCGTAGAGCGCGATCATCTTGTCGATGTCGGCGGTGGTATACGATCCGTTGTCGCCATAGTCTCCAGCGCGAAACAACTCGACCCACTGTCCATTCAGAGTGCTCATGCTTCTGGTTCTCCTCCAAATCCATCGTCAGGTACGCCTGCGGCTGCAGGCGGAATGCGGCGCAGTCCAGGAGTGTCCGCTTCGTCGTCGACATCGTCCGGTCCCTCGGCGGTAACGAGACACCGGCAGTTGAAGCCAAGAGGCGGATACAGCCGGTTCCACACAGGATCGTCATTGCGTGCAGCAAAACCGTTTAGAACGGCGTGAGCGAGCCGGACGCGAGAATCGCCAGCCGTGCGAAGCACCCAGTAAGGAAGCGCGGCCGCTACGGCGGGATCAGACATTTGCTCAAACCGGCCGTTGCTGTATGCCGTCATTACGTTCGTCTGAAAGACCGTGTCGATCTGAACCTTTGACAGCCGCTCAATTCCTGCTTCGTCGGTCAGCTCATCCACGGCTGCGCGAAAATCTTCTTGCGTTCCGCCGCTTTCGAGAACATCTGCCAGGGCACTCTTGATCTGCTGGATCAGCCTGAGATCGCTGATGCCGGAAATGGTGAACGCCTGCTTCTGATACTTCTTGGCAAGCCCATCAAAGGCATCCCGCTTGATTCCAATCAGCTTGATGATGCGATCAATGGCAGCGGTAAAAGGGACATTCTCGAAGCCAAGTTCATCGGCGAAGCTTGCCGTCGTCGCCGCACGAAATTGCCTGCCAGTCTTTTTCTGGGCATCTACAAGAACATGGGCGCGGCCCATCAGATCGAACGCAGCCAGATAGCGCGCATACACGCCGCCAAGTTCCCTTTGAAAGGAATCGGTCAGAAGATGCGGGGCCACAGTTGAAAGAGCGCGATGGTGAACGGAGATCATTCGATGCTCCCTCCCCTAAGCCCTTCGGCTACTTCGTGGATGCGCTTCTTATAAAGATCTCCGAGGCGTCCCTGAAGGGAACCAAGCAAACTACGCACCTCGCGAAGATTGTGGCGGGCAACTGCATCGCTCAGACTGCTGATCGCGGCAGCGCCGCTCGATATCGGCGCGCCAGGAGCACCGGATGGAGAGAGCACTTGATCTTGTGGACCCGGCTCTGGAATGCCATAACGGGATTGCATGTACTTCTTTGGGATCGGTACGCCCATGGCTTGCGCCTCTGAATCGATCCCGATGCGCTGAACCAGATCTTCTTCATCTTCCTTATCGATCAGAAACTTTGGCGTTGGGACGTTGGGGCCGAAGTTCCAAATGGTCAGCCGCCGTAGCAACTGATTCGTGATGATGGTTTCGAGCTGACCGGCAAGCTCGATATCTTTCAGGAAAAACATCTTGCGATGAACGTCGCCCTGGCTGCGCGATCCCGTTCCTCCCTCGTTGCCGTAAGTGGTGAGCGTTTGACCGAGGATGACGCGGGCGATCTTGTAATTCATCTTGTCGTGCAGCTTTTCGTACACACCCGGATTCTGCGTGCGCGATGAAGTGAGCAGTTCCTTCACCACCTGAAAATTCGAGGGAACGGCGATGGCAACCTTCTCGATCATGGCTTCGGCGGCCGCCAACGCCTTGCTCTTTTCGTCGTCTGTGGCTCCAGGCTGATACATGACTGCGGCGGTGCCTGGACCTTTCTCAGCGAAGCGCAGCCAGAAACGCACCGTCTGGCGCTTGAACCAGCTCGGCCAAAACACGCGACGCAGCAGCGGGCGCCCGCGACGATTGCCGGATCGCGGACGAAAGCTGAAGATCAAGAACTTTTCTTCGGGAACGAGATCGCCGCCATCGACGGCGTAAGGATTCTTCAACAGGCGAAGAGGCCCAGATTGCATCATGTACTGCGGATTGAAGCTGAACAACTCCTGCGGCAAATCGTGGATCGATGACAGTCCGGCTTGTCCGGAGCTAACGTCATAAATCACCTCTGATATGGACAGACCATATCCAGCCGCATCCAGCAGAGCCTCCAGCACTCCGCGAAAATTGGACAGTCCTTCGACTTGCTGCTTGCAGAATTGCGCCGCATCCTGCGCCGGGCCGGATTCGTCGCCCGGTAAAATCTGCCACTCACGCGACAGCACGGCCAACTTCAGCATTTCGAGCGCAGAGCCAACATCGTCATCCTTCTCTTCCAGTTCACGATAGAAAAGGAACGCTGTGCGGAAATCACGAATCATCGCTGTCCAGATCACCGTCGGATCGCTCACACCCACGAACGCATTGGCCAGTGAGAGCGTAGTGCGGTAGACGCCTTCAAGCACATCAGGCGTAGCTAACGCTCCCTTTGGGGCCTTGGCAGGCAGATCGTCCGCTGCAGACATGTCAACGAATTGGTCAGTTTGGCTCATGCGTACACGTGCGCCTGGCTCGAAGAGCTGGCGAGAAAGTCGGTTGAGATGGAGGGACCGGAAGCAGCGGCAATCGCCAATGCCAGAGACCAGAATTCATCGGCATGGCCCTGCTCGGTGCGCTCCGCGTCAAATCTGAAATGTCCCGTCGTGCTGGAGTACCGTTTCACGGCGTTGATGCTTCGCCGCAGTGCTGGAGCCGAAGCTATCCGGACACGGCGCTCTTCGAAGGCGCGTTTGGTTTCGGTCGCCATTGCCTCTTTGTTGGCAATGGTGAAGACAACCTCTTCAACTTTTGGACCGTGCTTGAGTTTGAGATCCTCTGCCAACTGAGCACCGATGCCGGTTGAGTCGACGCAAGAGCGTAGAGAGCGGCGCGTTACCGGCTCGATCAGATCGAACTGGGCGCGGAAAGGAGTCCGCTCCATCGTGTTCATGCGGCGCATCCACAGCACGTCACCAACCTTTTCAAGTGCGATATCTACTGTGCGGTCTTTCTTACGGCCAATATCGACGCCTTGATACACGTTGCCCACTAAGCTTTCTACCGCCAGATCGACTGTGGCGTGGGCACTCTCGCAGGAGACCACCAACTCCATCGGAATGTAGTTCTGGGCGTCGGCCAGGAAGGCGCAGCAGTACTCCTGCAGCCATGTGTCTTCGTCTCCCGCCGCTTCGCGTAGTGCGGCGACGTCGACAGGACATCTCTCTTCCACAGCCGTGTAGATATCGAGCCAATGAACAGACCAGATTCCCTTGGTCCAACGGCATTCCTTCATTCCACCAAGCGGATCGACACTTGCCTGCCTGCAGATGTCCCAATATTTCCCCGATTGCCCGTTCGGAGTGGAAATCACCTCAAGGCTGTGGCCACGGCTGATGATCGCCATAGCGCCGCGCCAGATCTTCATGGCATCCCGATGAAAGGCGAATTCGTCCAAGACAACGTCGCCGCTGAATCCGCGAATGGTGTCAGGGTTCGCGGGCATGGCGATGATGCGCGATCCGTTGTGGTGAAACGTGATCTGATATGCCTTTTCCGTCGTATCTGGAAACTCGATCTCTTCGAAATCGAAAGCCTCTTTCACAGCCTGCAGATGAACTTTGCAGTATTCGATGGCTTCTTTCGATTGCCGCTCCGAGGCAGAGATCCAAACCGTAGTGCCTTTGGTGGCTAGACGACGGCGAACATGGCGAAGAGTCGTTGAAAAGGTCAGGCCAGTCTGCCGGCCTTTCACCATCAGCTTGAAGCGAGACTCATCCTCGATCCATCTTTTCTGGTAGGCGTAAAGGACAACCAACGCGGTAAGCGTGGCCACAACTCCACCTTTTTCCACGGCGCTCACTGCCACTCTCCCGTTTCAATTTGCTTGGCAATGCGACATGCCCTTCCTCCAACCTGCTCGGCCCACGCCGATTTCAAGAGCTGCTGTGCTGCAAGTGGATAGTCGCCGGATTCAATGGCGGCAAGCGCTTTGCGGAACTTAAGAAGTCCCTTAAGTCCGAGATTGAAAGACATGTTCACCAGCGCCGCACGGCGGGCAACATCCAGGCGTTGCGTCCACGGCAGAGCACAAATTAGTGCATTCGTGTGGCTGCCGATGTCGTTCATCAGAAGAATCTCGGCCTCAAGTGCTGTCACGCCGACGGCCTGCAGATTGCGCCCGTATCCAATGGTCAGGATTCCTTTTGAATCCGTATATGGCTTCAATCTCAGCCCCTCATCCCTGATGAGCTGCGTTATCAAACCACGAAGCTTGAGTTGTTGCGATTGATCGTTCATTGGCCAAGTCCGTAAATTTCGTCGATCTTCCTCTTCAGCTCTTCCGGCGAAAGGTTCTTCTTCTCGTCGACCTCTTTCTTAAGCGCCTGTGCCTTCTCTTGCATTTGAGCGATCCGCATCTCCAGAGCCTTCTCGCTGGTCGACTGCTTGCGCTCGTTTGTGGCTTGGGCGCGCTCCATGATGTCGAGCTTCCGCTGCTCGACCAGCAGAAGGCCCAGCTTCAGAAGCTCACTGCGAAATTTCTGCTGATCTTTGGCGTTGGAGGACTGCATGAGCGCGAAGATTTGATCGCCGAGAGCGTTCCTGACCGCATCGGGCAGATTCTCAAATCCTCGCACTGCAAAAGCGTTCGCGAATTCACGCGCTGCCTGCGCCCTTGCCAGCACTTCAGCCTTTACCTGCGAAACGCGCAAGTCATACCAACGATGCAAAGAGACTTGGGGAAGTCTCTTATCGGGAAATAGCGCCAGTACCTCTGCAGCAACTTTTCCCCACTCTTTAAAGTCCGGAGAAAGCTGCTCGATCTCGTCCCATGTCCGCCCGGCGACACGTTCGGCCTGGATGCGGTCGCGCAGCTCGACCGGCAGCCGGTCGATCTTTAGCGGCTGCTGCGTCTTGCGCTTCTCTCCGGTATGCGGGCGCTTTGGCACTAGACCACCTGCACAAGCGGATCAGTCTCGACCTTGGCCACGATCCTCAAGCCATGCGCCGTGATTTGTATTTCGCTGATACGAACATCTCCGGTGGCGTCATCCTTTTGCTGGCGAAATTTGAGATAGCTCATCTCCCCAAGGTCCTGCAGCAAAGTGCGCACGTCGTTCTGGCTCACCGAATATCCAAGGTCCTGCAGCAGGCCCCATAGGCAAAGATCATCCAGACGGCTTTCCTGCTTTAGGTGCCCATTACGAACGAGCGACAGCACAACGCCTCTCCACCGCTTCATCTGTGCTTCACGCTGAATGCTGCTCATCTCTTGTGCCTTTCGATCTGTGCTGATGTTTCATTTCTTCCATCGAGCGCTGCAACTCATCCTGAGAGTCGATCACGCGCTCTAGTTGCGTTCCGACATAACTCAATAAGCGACGCTGCTCGATTCGTTCGCGGTCATCTTTATCAGTGAGCGACCGTACCGCGTCGGCAAGCTCCTGCTGTGAAGCGGCCATTTTCTGGCCGACGTTCAATGCCTTGCCAAATCGGTTGTCAACGAGGAACGCGATCAAGCCAGTGAACAACCACGCCGGACCAAAATGCTGCACGGTTTCCAGAAGCAACCTTGGCTCCTTCGTTGCCAGCGTCAAGGCAACTCCGGCACCAACTCCAACACCGCCGAGAAGGAGATTTTTTGCCGACATCGGCCTTTCCACGTTCACGCCACCCCCAAAATGTGATTTTTGGGGGTGGAACCGTCTCGTAAAGTGCTTTCGTGCCATGGCACGAAGGCTGTGTGCCATGGCACGAACTCGTGGAAGGTATGTAGACACCCCCCAAACGCTCCTAGGGCGTTTAAACGCGAAATTCGGGGAGTGCCCAAATTGCTATTGACTTCGGAGTTTTCGATGTGTCTTCCAGACTGCGATATCAGGCGTGAGTAGGCTCGTGTGCGGACGCCTGCAGCTTCTGCAAAAACGCCTGCACTCTGACTTGCGCCGCCGAGTTGATCTCTGCGGCTTTCGCAATCAGCTCGGCATCCGACAGACCGGATTCCGTCCGAAGCGTATGCACGAGTTCTGTCGCGTTGGTCAACGTTTGCAACGCCAGATTGAGCGATTGCACGATAGTGTTTGGGTTCAAAGATCACCTCACTTGTTTTGACCGCATCGACGGCGGCGTTGATGGTTTGGAGTAGAAGCGGCAAAGTTGCAAAAACATCACCGAGCCGCTTCTGAGCCTGTGTGTTCTTTACTCCAAGGACACCCTGCGAATTAAGCTTGGCGAGACCTGCTGATAGTTCGCTCACCCACTGCACAACCTGCTGCCTGTTCGAGACATCGATGCTGTTCAGCGTTTTGATACGGCCAATGAAGGTTTGATTGAGGCTGATGGCATTGTTCGCCGCGATTCCGGCAGCAATCGCCTCATCGGTTGAAATCAGGTTGGCCGCGTATACCGACTCAATCTCCTTTTCGCCAGTATCGAGAATGGCCGCCATCTTGAACGCGGCGGAATCGATCTGGCGCAGAGGAGTCTGCTGAGATGGCGTCACCGGAACCTGAGTCTGAGTGCTGCTGTGTCCTGCGCAGCCCATGAGCACGGCGCATAGCACCGTCACTGCGACAATAAGGGCAGTCTTCATTTGCCCTCCTTTACTGCAAGCGGCTTCTTGGCATGGTGGATGTGGAGGACGTGAGCGACGGGTTGAATAACATGCTGGTTCACAGCATGTGCCGTCTTCTTCACTCCATATCCTGTCGCGCCAATTGCGGCCGCAAGAACGATGATTCCTGCAGGTGGCATGGTTCAAATGTCCTTTCCGTTTAAGGTGCGGCGGCGTCTTCCCTGCGGGGAGAAGGAATTTTTTGGAAGCGCCGCCCGCCCGCGTCAGTTGTGCGAGTCGAGATATAAATCAACTGCGGGACATGCGGTGTCTGAGCTAAAGAAGAAAAAGCATCTGAAGAAGATGATGATTATGACGATAATGCGGGGAGTTCCAATCCTGGCAGGCACACCACAAAAAGGGTGCGGCTTGGAGTTTAGTCCAGGCCGCGCCGAATTTCTATTGCCTTCGAGGATGTTAGCCGATCTCCACCAGAAAACCTGCTATCGCAGTTTCAGTGAGTAATTGGCGATCAGCAGCTCACGTTTATGTTGATGTGTTCCCCTAGCCAGCGAGTAAGAGGTCTTTACCGTCCGCACAGTCATCTTGTTCTGACGTGCAAGTTTGCGGATGATCGGAGCGTCGTCAAAACTCATCAAGAATTTACCCTGAATGTGAGCCAGCAGATTGAACAGCTCTGGGACTCGCTCGCCCAGAGGTTTATAACGGCTGTTTGGAGCAAAGTTGGTGTAAGGCGGATCGAGGTAAAAGAAGGTGTCTGGACAATCGTTGCGGTCAATACACTGCGCGAAGTCTCGGTCCTCGACCAGTACGTGCGCCAGCCGGTCCGCTGTTTGCTCTAGCAACATATTCACACTGGCTAGGGACCTGCGCAGAGCAGGTTTCGAGCCGAGCTGCTGGATTGCGGCGCTGGCAAAGGTGCGCCCCATGCAGCCGAATGAGTTCCACGTCAGATAGCTGAATCGTAAGGCTCGCTCAACTTCATTTTCGGTCTCGCGGATCTCAGTACTGCCGGACTGGCGCAGCAGATCGCGGAAGCGCTCCGACGCCACCACGTCTGTTTCCAGCAATTCGGCCAAGGCGGACGGACGGTGTTTGGCCACGCGGAAGAAATTCACCACGTCGCCGTTGATATCGTTCAGAACTTCCCACTCGCTTGGTGCTTTTGCGAAGAGGAGTTTTGCTGAGCCGCTGAACACTTCCACATAGGCTCGATGTTGGGGAATGAGCGGAAGAAGGGTTTTGATCAACGAGCGTTTGCCGCCCGGCCATCCGAATGGTGCATCCATACTGCTTTTGGGAAAATCGCCTTGCTTAGAGAACGAGCGCAGATCTAAAACGTTGGTCGGTGCTGGAGAAGATTTTGAAGATGATGAAGACAATGGCGCGGGAACACCGCGCCATTGTGTTTGAACGAAGTTCTGTGGAAATGCGTTAGTGCTTTATTCCGCCATGATGAGAGCAAGCCCCCTGAGTGTTTTCAGCGTGACTCTTGGTGCCGTCAGTGCATTCAATTTCTTTGCCTGATGATTTTGAGGCGGATTTGCTTGAATGGGTCTTTGTCGAAGAACTCTTGCTCTTGCCATGTTTTTGGGCAAAGAGAGCAGGAGAAGTCAAACACAAAAACAGCATGATGGTCACAACACGATTCATCGGTTGGTCGTTACCTTTCTTTAAGCCAAAGCTAAATTGGACAGCCTAGAACCTTTAGACGTGAAGACAGCTTCAGATTCCATGTGGCTTGTTCTGTGGCATCGCTGAAATTTTGCCTGATAAGGCTCTTGGCCTTTACGATTCGGTCGGTATAAACATATTTATTGTTGCTGATGCATGCATCAGCTGCAGAGTCAATTGCTTCAATAGCCGCCGCTTCTTTTCTTTTTGCGCCGTAGGATAACGACACTGCGACAGCTATGAATATAGCAACAGCAGCGGATACTACAACCACCCATCTGGTGCCAACTGGCTTCGGCTCTGAAAATGATGAATTTGGCTGATTGCAGAAAGGGCATTTCGGCCATTCCTGTTGAACTTCTTTGCCGCAATTGGCGCACTGGTGTGACATAGCTAACTCCCTGAGTTACAAGACCAAAAATTTACCTCATTTGCCCTTAAAAAGGGAGAAAATGTCGCCAATGCTTCCAGCATTAGAGGAGATTAAGATTTATGTTGATGATTGCGAGATCAATGGTGGTTCTCATCATAATGTCTAGCGCGGCCATTTCTACAACCAAGAAAGATGGACCTGTCCCAGCTCCAATGTGTCCGCCCAGTGACCCCAATTGCAATCCCCTGCAGTTTATCCAGTAGCCCGTTTGAAAATCTTTGACGGCTGTGAGTGAACTGCTGTACGCTTGCTTCACTCACAGCCATGAGATTGGCCGATCTAGCATTGAGCATGTCAGGCGCTACCCTGATTTGCATACTTCTGTTTGTAATCCGCTCAAGACGACAATCTGCTAGATTTCCCCGGTTTTGCCTATATCTTGCGTATTCGGTGCTAAGGACACTGGCCTGCATCGTGTGCATGATTTTTTTCAGTTCCGGAATTTTTTATTATCTGTATTGGTCGACTGCCCTGATTGGTGAGGTCTTCATTATCTTTGTGTTGAGGGAAACTTTTGCCGATGTTTTTTCTGCGTTTTATGTTCTGAAGTGGTTTAGAAGACTTGTTACATCAGTTACGTTGGTCAGTCTAGCCTATGCCATCGCAAGGGGTTTCATTCACCCAGCCTATCAGGCTAACTCATTGGGAAAATTGGTCTTTTCCGCTGAAATCGGCATGCAGATAATTCAGGCGGCCCTTATTATTCTTTTCATCTGGCTGTGGAGATTCTATAGGGTTGAATGGGACGCGCCCTCGTTTGGAATAGTGGCCGGATTCGCATTTGCTATCTCTGGCAGCCTGGTAGCTTACATGCTGCGTTCCGATTTTGGAACAAAACTCAATTTGATAACCAAATATTCAGGTTCCGTGTCATATATAGTGGCTATCGTCATTTGGCACATTTCATTCTTAGGAAAGCAATCAGTCTTTGCGCCAAGGCCGGTTGCGGATTCGTTGGATGAGTTGAAGCGCTACTCGACAGTTCTAAGGAAGGTAAGATGAAAGTTTCGCTCGACACCGTTGTTGCGGCGACTTTGCTGCCCTCAATAGTGCTGCCCCTGGTCGCAAGAGCTGTTAGAAAAGTTCCTGCCAGCACCATAGATAATCTGCACCTTTTTCTTTGCCCAGTGGATTTAGAGTTGATCGGATCGCTTCTAAGCCCATCGACAGAGGCTTCAATGCGGATGCGGCTATCGACCGATGGATTTCGCAAAGGTCAGAGACTTCGAATTCTTGGAGCCTTCGAACAGGTTAGCAGAATGTCTCGCAATGTGGCAGCGATCTACAATTGCATGAAGACTGAGAGCGCGAGATTGCGCGACACGAATCCTGATTGCTTTGATGAGCGCCAAACGCTCATAGTACAAGCGATGGAAGAAGCCACACAGATAGATAGGTGCCTTAAGCTGCTGCAAATCAGGATATTTTTCTGGATCGCATTTCGCATCGACGCTTGGAGGTTTTTGCCGAGCCCAAGCTTGTCCGATCTCAGGCACTCTCTTGGAACAGAGATCGTTGGTGCTTATGCAGATTTTCGAGGATCTATAGGAAAGCTCACCCTCACGTATGGGAATGATCGCCATGAGCAAATAATGGCGGCGCTATAGATTTTTTTTCTTGGGACTCCCAATCCAAAGAATGATTCTGCCAAGAATTTTCCAGTCTAACCGCCCGGTGATTACGTGAGCATGAAAGCGCTTGTTCTCTGGCTCAAGCAATTCTTGGCCATCGTTGTGCACAAGCCGTCCTATCACAATGTCGTTAGCTGGATTCAATGCCGCCACAATATCCCCATACAATGCTCTTCTACCTACAGAAGTAATTTCAATCACGGCTAAATATCCCTCTTCGAGAGTCGGTGACATCGAATCTCCGTGAACCCTAATAGCAAAAACCTTATCGACCTGTCCGGTAAAGTCTTTCGGGGCTGGCAAACAGATCGTGGACTCTATATCTTGTTCTCGCAAAGAAGATGTACTTTTTAACAAAGAGATACGCTTCAATAGGCAAACATTCATTGCTCCTGCAACGGGCTTAGCGGCCTCCTGAGCAGAATCTTGAGCATGTTCGACCACTTCTTCCCTCGATAGGCCTGCTTGCTCAAAGAAAAACCATTTCAGCGGCTCAGGAGCAATCTTACCCATTTCCAAAAGCTTGTTTGCCGAAGGCAGATCGACCTCCGTCTCCCACCGATACACAGTCATCTGTGTGACTCCAAAGCGTTGGGCAAAAACCAATCTGGTTTCACCCAACTCCTTTCTCAGTGTGGAGACCTTTTTTGAGACCTTCTGCTTAATGTCTTTTGGTAGAGCCAAACATTGTTCCTTCTAGGTTGTGGTAAGGCGGACACCCGAATAACGCTGGCGTTAATTTTTCCCTTGCCAAGATTAACGTAAACGTTATATAACGTTCACGTTAATATGGCTGACAAGCGCAAGCAACAGAGTAACACAGCGTTAAATCGATACGCAGCGTTCCACGGGCTGTTTACACGCGTGGCCAAGGCGCAGAAAGTCTCTCGCCAATTTGTTCAACAAGTCGCCTACGGTAAACGCACATCAAGCCGTATCCAGCGTGCTCTCTCGCGAGAAGCCCAAAAGATGGAGCGTCACATCCTTAAGTTTCTTAGCAGTCATCCTTTGCTGCCAATTGAATATCGGCCTGATCCAGATAAGCCGTACACGAAATTACGCGGCCAGTTCGGTCGCATTGCAAGAGAGCTTGGGGTAAGCAGATGTACGGTTTCCAGCGTGGCGAATGGTTATCGACAAGATGCATCCATTGAACGAATTCTCGATGAAGAACTGTCGAAAATTGGGAGAGTCTTATGAGCGAGACTCTGCTAACCCAGAATCAACTTCAGCAGATCAGCGGTTGGTCCGATAGGCACATTCGCCGTCAAGCTTCTACTGGTCAGATCGAAATGCGCATGGACGGCGGCACGAAGAAATTTGTGGCGTCGTCCCTGCCATCGCAATTGCAGCTCCGGATCACCCAGCACCAAATCAAGGTTGACGCGCTTGCACTATGCGGCGGCTCGGCCATAACGCCTGCCAAGCAAGGCCCTTCTGCTGTAGAGGTCGTATCCCTTAGTCCAGAGGGACACAAGCAAGCCCAGGAACGCTTGCAAATTATTCAGCCCTTGATCGACTTTGTTCAGCACAAGCACGACGGCAACCTGGAATCTGTCATACAAAGAGTCGCCGCCGAGCACGGCCTATCACGCAGAACCATCTTCGACTGGAGGCATCGGTACAAGAAAGGTGGATTCACCGCCCTGGCCGACCGGGGACGCTCAGACCGTGGATCGTCGCGCTATTTCGACTCGCATCCTGAAGCGGCGGCTTTCGCGATCAACAAATATCTGAATGAGCGCCTCTCCATTCAGCTTGTTCACGATGCCCTGGTGAGGGAGTGGGATCGACTTTGCAATGGTGCAAGAGACAACCCACCGAACTACAAAACCTTGCGATGCTTCCTGCAGGGGTTGCCAGGAATCATCAAGGTCGCAGCGCGGGAACCGGAGCGAGAGTTTCATGAGCGCTTCGATCCATACCTCATTCGCAAAATCGAAGCCAAGCGCTGCAACGAATATTGGGTTTCCGACCACATGCTGCATGACGTGTGGGTTCGCAACGACGGCGTATTTGGTGAGTTTCAAACGAACGAGGCTTTGCGGCCATGGCTGACCTGCATCGTTGATATGCGCAGCCGCAAAGTTGTGGGAGCGGTATGGTGCTCCACGCCAAGTTCGAACAGCATCAGTTCCGCTCTGCGGATGGCCATTTGCAAATTTGGGTTGCCGGAAACGCTCTATATCGATAACGGCAAGGACTACCAGAAGGTCAGCAAACAAATCCCTGGCCTTTCGCCGGAAGCGGGTGGAGTGTTGTATCGCCTGGGCGTGAAGTGCGATCACTGCCTTCCGTATCATCCGCAGAGCAAGCAAATCGAAAGCTTTTTCCGAACGCTTCATCAGCGCTTCGATGTCCTGTATCCCACTTATGCCGGTAAGTCTCCCAAAGACCTGCCAGAGAAATGCAAAGAAGCTCTGCATGAGCACAAACGGCTGTTGAAGCTTGGTAAAGCCGATCAATCGCCGCTGCCTTCAGCGTCCCAGTTTATAGAAGAAGCCAACTGGTGGATTCATGGCGAGTTCAACACTACTTTCCGCCACTCCGGACAGGGAATGCACCGTCGAACTCCCGATGCCGTCTACGATTTGGAATTGCCGTCTGAATCACTTCGTCCTGTCAATCCAGCGGATGTGGCGGAACTGTTTTGGGATAGGCAACTGCGCACCGTTGGAGAGGGTGGCTCGGTTCGCTTATTCAATGCTCAGTATGAGCCTGCAGATGCGGCTTCCCGTGCGGCCCTGATATTCAAGATTGAACGTGAACAAGTATTGATTGCTTGCGATCCGCTTAACGTCGGCAAAGCCATCGCCTACGACCTGCACGGAAAGATGCTTGGTTGGCTCACCGCTCAAGAGTTGCTCATCCACGGAGAAACGTCCCAGGAGCAAATCCGCCAAAGCATGCGCTTCCGCCGCAGCATGCTGCGCGAGATCAAGAGATATCAAACCGCGATAGGGCGCGCTCGCACCATCGCCGGTGACGTGACGGAAATCGAAGCCCTACGTCAGCGGGCACAGCAAACAGTTAAACCTGAGCCGCACATCCTTTCTCTCCCTGCGGCCAAGGCGGTCAATGCTTCACCTCAGCGATTCCACGCGGCAGAAATTGCCGACCAATTCATATCGGAAGGGGAGTAAGGCAAATGGCAAGGAACACCAACATTCAACATCCACCTGAAATTGTGGCGATCATCGAACGGACCCGTAGGCACCTGCAAAAAAACGGTTTGACGCAACGGTCTCTGGCGGCCCGGATCAACTACTCTGACGCGGCTCTATCGCACTTTCTGAGCGGAACCTATAGCTGGTCGTCCAAGCGAGACATTGTTGACGCTGTGGCGCAGTATCTCGACAAAGCTGAAGGAATCCATAAGCGAAAGCAGGGACCGGCAAAGCTGTATGAGACCAGCAACGTCAGGCTCATTCGTCAAATTTTACAGAGCGCTCTTGAGCAAGGCACCGCGTGCTATCTGCGCGGGGCTCCCGGAACACAGAAGACGTTTGTTCTGGAAAATCTGATCGAAGACATCAACCGCGGGGCACATCAGTCTCAGGCTTTCTACATCAGGTGCCTTTCAGGAATGAAGCCGAGCCATTTGATGAAACGCATTGCACTGGCTTGCGGCGCAATGCCGATAGGCACTCTGCACGTTGTGATTGAAAATGTGCGCTTCCATCTTGAAGACAAGCAGTCCGTACTGGTGTTCGATGAAGCTCAAGGACTCTCGTTTACGTGTCTGGAACTGGTGCGCGAGATCTATGACGTACTCGGCTGCGGAGTCCTATTTGCCGGATCGCATGACCTTGAATCGACGTTCCTGAAGCTCAACATGCAGCAATGGCATTCCAGAATCTCTCGCGGCGTGACGCTGCCGGGACTCTCCCGCGATGAAGCTTGCGACATTGTCAGCACGGAGCTGCCGGACTTCAGCCCTTCCGACATCGCGAAGCTTGTGGACTCCTGCCAGGACCCAGACTTACGCGACGGCAAGGTCCAGAACTACATCTCGGCGAGAAAGCTTTTCAAAACGATTGCAGACATTCAGAAGCGTAGCGCCGCGAAGAAAGGCAAGCTCCAATGAGAGGCAAGACACGATCCTCATTACCCGGTTCGAAGCCCAAGGTCACCGCGTTCAACCGCCGCGTGACCGATCTGCCCGACGTTAGTTTCATCTTGGCGTCTGCCGATCTGGACAAGGTGGCTGTACAGGTGTTCACCGGGCATACCAATTGCTGGGTGCAAGCCAAGCTCAGCGTGGAGCAGGCGCGGTTGTACATGAAGCACCTCAAAAAGGCGACGCAACAGGCTGAAAGAAACCTGTGCACCATCGCCAAAGCCCTGATGAGGAACTCCAAGAGTTAACCAGATGAGCAGGCTTGAACGAGTTGCCAATTTGGCCAGCACCGCCGTGATCGCGTTGGCAGCGTTCTACCTGCTCATTCATATCATCGCCGCGATCCTGCGCGGCTTCGAGGTCTAACGATGAACGAGGCACCACGGTTATTTCGGTGCGCCATCTGCGGCACGATCAAAGGGGATGGCAATCACTGGCTGCTCGTATTTGAGTCACGGTCAATGTCGGTTGATGGAATTGGCGCGTCGGCAAAGACTCGCGTTTGTGTTTCCCACTGGGACAACGTCCTCGCCCTGCAAGCGCAAACCTATCCCGTATGCGGTAACGGTCATGCTCACGTCTTAGTTGACCGTTGGCTTTCCAGCAACTGTCTAGAAGCCTCTCGCAAGCCTGCGAGTGAGGCAAGCGAAGGATTGAATCTATGAACAAGCACAAGATACCTGACACCATGCAGAGCATCGTCGACAGAAAAGGTCTGGACCTACTCTGCAATCTCATGGTCGCGTACCGAGGTGTGTCGTCGTTCGGCGGCAACTGGCACAGCAAAGTGCAGTCCGCTCTAGCGGACTTGAAGAGTCATTTGGGCCATGAAGAGTTTGGCAGATTCCAGTTCGATCTCGTGCGGAAGATGAATTTCGTTCCAGCGCCAAGCGCCGTCATGGAGATCATCGGTGCCGCCGTTAAGCGTAGAAGAGCCGCTAGGACTGAGAAGACCGAAAGCGCTGTTGCTGTCTAAGAAAGGTCAGAACATGGACAGGACACCTCCAACAAAAGCTCAGATCGACGAACTAGTCGATCAATACACGGCAAATCAGAACGCAGCATCTTTTTTCCACCAGATGGCTGACGGATTCAGCAATCAGCTGATTGCTTTGGTAAGGGAGCACGGCTCTGCGCCTCCCAAGACAACCAAATCCTTGCGCCTTGCAGGAGATGTCTACGAGGTGACGGTCAGCTTCAGGTCCCTTTCACCGCGATTGAATGTATCGAAGAAAGTCGAGAAGCCGGAGTGAGCGCTGATCTTAAGAACGCGATATTGGCCACGCTAGTGGGTGAGATGGAAGGTCGATCTATTGCTGAGATCGCCGCCCCGATCCAGATTGCTGAAGCTCTGTCCGTGGCGGTCGTTCTACATCCCGACGCAATCGGCGACGTGCACAGCGAAAGCTTGCAAGAGACGCCCAAGGCTTTTCACGACTTGCATGAAGCCGTCCTCACTCCGTACATGGAAATTCTGAGGGCCGTCTGTGCACTGGAAGCCGTTGGCCTTCTTGAACCGCTGGAGAATGGCTGCAAATCCCGGATAACCAAGCGCGGGTTGCTGCACATAGTGAGCCTGATCGCTTGCGCTCGATTGGCAAAGAGCGGCGAAGACCTGGGCGATGTAAGCGGCCATCTGTTTGAGGAAGTTTAGGGGCGTAGGCATGAGCAAGCACTATACGAAAAACACGATATCTGCCGCCAAGTGGTGCAACAAATGCCACGCATTCACGCAGCACCGCGTCGATCAAGGCCGCATTTCCCATTGCCTAGTGTGCATCGACATCCACGAATCTAGCCGCAAGATCGTGAAGGATGGTGAGGAGCCAAAGCAAGAGAGTTTGTTTAAGGAGTCTCAATGACTATCGCTGAACTCTCTGTGGCACTCGACATCCTCATTACCACGAAGCATATAGATGGAATGCCAGCCTTCAGGTTCAGTCCTAAGAGTACGAACGGAGTTCAGTTCCTTCTCGCACACACCACAACGGCGGAATGGAATAGCGGCATTACGGTCGGTAGTGATCGATGTGCTCAGTTATGCCAGGACGCACATCTGGAAGGTTTGAAGGTAGGAGAACAAAGGAGCAAGAAGTGACGCTTGGCGAATTCAAAATTCCGGTTCCTCTAACTTGTTTTTACTGCGACAAAAGTCTGCCAAAGAAAAGCAAAGCCGATATCGATGGGAAATGGTTGATTGTTGAATGTCCCACTTGCAAATGCGCAACCGCGTTCAAGGCGGCAGGGAAGGTCCAATGAGTAACCACAAGGAGTTTTATAGAAGTGTCGAGGATGCCGTTCTCTCAAATCGTGTGTCTGAGACATGGCCGGAAATATGGGACCGTTTCGTTGAACCGTACCTTCGGGCCAAGCCGTCCGAGTTAAGCGCGCAGTCGCAGGCGTCTACCGCCCTGGCTTCAGGCATTGTTTACGCGGAATACATCGCGGCGCAGCAGGCGGCGTTCATTGCGGCGCTCTTGGCAAAGTACAAGGGCAATCGCTCCAAGGTTGCGCGTGAACTCCACGTCCATAGGAATACTTTGGCCCGGATGATCGAGGCGCTACAGATTGATACCAGCGTCTTTCGCAGAAGTGGTCGGCGCAAGAAGCCCCAGACCGTCTCTACAGGCGTTGACCGTAGGAGCATAGCGTGAGGCCACCTACTCTCAAGCCAGCCGCCGAGCTGGCGATCAACCTGCCCCACGGCCATCGCGTGAAATACCAGGGAGGCTGCCGATGCGTTCCTTGCCGCGCCGCCAATTACCGCTGGGTATCCGAACGGTCGCGAGAAATACGCGCAGGCCGCAGCAACGCCCTTGTCTCTGCAGCAACAGCGCGGCTGCACCTGTTAATGCTTTCCCGCAACGGAGTAGGACGGAGAACCGTCCACGCTTTGAGCGGAGTTTCCCAATCCGTCATAAGGCTGATAGCGACTGGTAGGCGCGATCAAATCCGTGCGGGTACTGAGCGCAACATCTTGGCTGTTGACAAGTCCGCCGTGCATGGAACGTCCCTGGTGGATGCGGCGCCGACCTGGAAGATTATCAACCGGCTGCTGAGCCAGGAAGGATTTTCGAAGTCTGAACTGGCTCGGCGGCTGGGTTATCGCAACGACACCCTTCAACTCGACAAGAAGCGCATTACGGCGGTCAACGCAGCAAAGGTGAGGTCGTTTTACAGACGGCTGGAGGCTTCAGTATGAATCCTGCGCGGCTGGCGGAAATAGCAAGGCAGATCGGAGAGGTCGTACAGCAAAAGAACGCCGCTTACGGCAACAGCTTCGGCAAGACAGGAGACTTTCTCCGTCTGCTGTATCCGAACGGCATATCTCCAGATCAATACGATCACGCGTTCTTACTCATTCGCATTTTTGACAAACAAGTGCGGATCGCCACATCGAAAGATGCCCTGGGAGAAAGCCCTTATTTGGATATCGCAGGTTACGGAATTTTGGGAGTCGCCATGGAAGGAGATAGCAATGAGAACAATCCATCTCGTTGAATCCCTCAGCACCAAAGTAAGTTCAGCGGTCACCACCAATTGTGGACTGCTGATGACAGCGAAAGTTGTCCGCATAAACAACTGGGCCACCGGGCAATGTGAGCACTGGCTCGATGGAAAAGATATCTGTGAGATTTGCCGCGTCTCAGCTATGGAGCCGAAGTTAGCTCAGTTCACGCTTGGCGTTGTTGGTGCTCATCAATGACACATATAGCCCCATCCGACCTGCTCACATGGGTTCAGGAGAGGCATGAGAACTGCCTACGCATAGCGGCGCAGAAGATAGGCCAGGAAAGATACGGATGGCTTGAGGACGCCGCATACTTCGCTGCCCTGTGTGATGTAGTCAGAAAAAGTTTGTAGTCAAAAAAACTCCACGTTGGTGCCATGAGGAGTAACGACCTGTGAAGTCCGAGCATATACAACCTGCCATGATCAAGAGCTACCTATTGGGGATGCTTCCTGAGCAAGAGGCTTCGGTGATCGAGGAACGATATTTCACCGAGACTGCATTCTTTGATCGCATACGAGGAATAGAGATGGACATCGTTTGCGAATTTTTGGAGGGCACGCTTACAGCGGAAGAGCGGGAGCATTTCAATCGCCGCTGTTTACAGTCCCCAAGGCTCATGAAACTGGTGAACGAAGTTAAGTCTGGGCGCGAGACAGAGCGTATTGCTTCGAAACCCCTGTCAGCGATGTGGATCGCTGCGCGCTTCCGTGCCTTGTGCGCTTTAGTCATAAAAATTTTGGGGCCAGAAAAACTAACAAAGGAGAAACCGAAAGAATGAAAATTGCTCGATTTATCGGAACGGTGGCTTTGACGTCGTTCCTCACCATTGTCTTTATTACATCATGCGGCGGCGGTGGCAGCATGAGTGCGCCTGGAGGCGGGTCCGCCAGTGCTCACTCTATCGTCTTTGATTGGAGTCCTGTCAGACTTCTGGGACTTAACTCCAAGACGCATCAGGCCAGCGCGGCCTCGCCCTTCGTCGTGAATGCCCAGACGGCCACAACCGCTTCAGGGAATTTGAGTGGTGTCTGTAACGCCATTGCTCAGAGCAGGGGTCCCGCTGCAACGGTGCTCTACAACCTGGGTCGCTGGACGAGTGGCGAGTGTGATGATGCGCAAACTCCAGACACAGATGTGGGAGTTCGCGTTCCGGCCGCTGGCCAGATCGGCAACCTCGCGGTCGACGCCTTGGGGATTGGAACAACCGATACATCAGGACAACTGGAGGTGAAGATCATCCACCCTGACGGATCGACCACCATTACTCCTTTGACTTGCAGCCTGGGAGTAAATGCCACCGCAAATGGCAAGGTGCATTGCAGTGATTTAGGAGCGGCTCATGCCACCAACGTCGCGCAAGACGACGAGGTATCAGCCCGCATCCACTATGTCGCAGGCGATGCCTACAGAGCAATCCGCGTCAACATCCAATTTGGCGCACCAACTTTGACGTTCTGAGTTCACACGCACGGCCAGGAGCGAACCTGCTCCTGGCCTTCGGTTGTTCCCCTCAAACCTGAACGGAGCCCAGGGATGAGAGATAAGTTAGGTGAGATTAGCGGTACACGCACAAGCTTTTCGGCCACGTTTGTACGGTTTGGACGAAAGCGCGCCTTTAAAGGTCCACCAATCCGGACCGCACTCTTTCAAAATATCTGCGATTCAGCAGGCAAGCAGATGTGCGATCACATCTGGTTTACGCTTGGCCTTCAATTGGAGTCGCTCAATCTTTCCCCTGGAGATTGCATTAAATTTTGCGCCAGGGTTACCACCTATACCAAGGGCTATCGCGGCAGGAATGGATTTGATCAAGAGTTGTCCATCGATTACCGGCTGAGCTTTCCAACGAACATAAAGAAATTGAGCGGCGCTGACGGCACGACTAACGCCGACCAACCCTCTTTGTTCGATGCGGGAGGAGCCTGACGGCCAATGGCGCGCTTCTGCAGATTCTGTGGCAGCTCTCTTACGAATGAGGACGGCTCAACTGATTACGATCATCAATTTTGTACTGACAAGGATTGCCGCAAGAGGGACAAGGCGCAGTTATTGCGCGACACCAGGGCGGCAGACATCAAACGCGGCCGCTGTTCGTCTTGTGGTCAAAAGATTTTCAGTGCGGACATTTGGCGGATCATTCGCACCATCGCCAAAAATATGGGTCTAGAGCTATGAGCAAAATATCAGTGCAGCAATTACGCCGGTTGCAGACATTGTGGACGCAGTATGCTCGTCACGACGTGATGGCGCAGGCTGCCTGGATGGAGCTAGGACAGACCGGGGATCGGGACGCGGCCGCCGCTTCTCGCGAACGTCGGTTGGCTTGGGCATCTGCCAAGCTAAAGAAGCGGATCGCCAGCTTCAGCGACCTATCAGTATCCGACGCCACCGATCTAATCAACTGCCTTCAGGATGAAATGGGCATACCTGAAACGTCACCGCCAAAAGGACCGAGAAGAGCATCACGCATCAAGGATCGTGACCGCGCCCATGCTGCAGGCACGGAAGGCAGAAGATTCTCCAACAAGGTGGGCGATGCCAAGGCTGCCAGAGCAGCAACGATGGCCTCTGAATCCGATCTAGAGATGATTAGCAGGCAGGTTCAATTGATGGGCTGGACGTCAGAGCGCCTTACCGCGTTCCTGTGCTCCAGCTCGTCGCCACTAGGCAAACGCCAGGACACCCAACTGCGCACACTGGGCGACTGCAATCGCGTTCTGTGGGCGCTACGGCGCATTTCTCGGCGTCAGGATAGCCAGGAGGCCAGCAGTTGAATCGGCCGGAGCAACTCAGCTTATTTAGCGAACACAAGGTGGATAGCTCCTGGGTGGCACGCCACCTGGGAATCTCTGAACCAACAGTGCTGCGTTTGATTAAGAAAGAGTTGCTTGAGGGCTTTCAGCTTGTCCCACGAGGTTCATGGCACATCTTGTATGAGTCGGTGCTGAAATATGAGGCCAGCATTCGAGAAAAATACGGATTGAATAATGTCGATTCTGCCGCACAAAAGCGGCATCAGCCTGACGGACAAAGGCGGCATAAATGATCCGAATCCATGTCCGGGCCATGTCCGCCCTATTTCGTGGTGCATTTTGGCATGTCCGCATCGACCTCGGCCTTTATTTACGCGGTTTTTGCGCGTTTTCGACCAATGCAATTGCTGCATGTCCGGCCAGTGATGCAAAATTAGGCGTTCTCCAACCAAGAATCAACAACTTAGCGGGTTATCTTTCGCCAGCGGTTCGCCAGTTAGTGCAATCTAATTCTGGCACGCCTTTGTCCTGCCCATTTTCCAAAACGTTCGCAAACCCGCGCCAAACCGCTATATTCCGCCATATTCCGTAAAATACCGCCAGTGCAATCTAATTCTCCCATTAACAATCCGTCGTCCACCCCACCATTCGTCAACGTTAGCGATGATCACCTTGTAATCGTCAGCCGCGGGGATGGCGGATCACGGTATTGTTCATTTGATTTCCTCCGTTTGGAGAAAAGACCTACATCGCCGATTCTCGCAAGCGCTCGTGAGATGTCGCAAGTGCATTATCGAATTTAGCGTCGATCGCCCAATCCGTGGCCGGGCGATGTGAAAGATTTAAGAGGAGCGTGTTACCAAGCCAGGAACTTGCAACTCCGGCATCGGCTTGGCCTCGAACAATTTCCTGCACGGCACCGCCAACCACCGTGCCACGCGCGTTGCTTTCTGCCTCCTGGCGCTGTCCGTGGAAATTCCAGTGTTGGCATACATCTGGCGATACAACTTGGAGATGAACAAGAATGCCAGCCGCCCACGTAGCGTAGGCACGCACTTTGACCGCTCCCAAATCTCGCGCAGGCCGTAGAAGGTATCCCATACCCTCTGTGTCCGCTCGCGAATCTCGTCCGTGGTCATCGTCTCGTGCGGACTGAACATCTTTGGCCGCACGCTTGCCGGTATGAGCCAGTAGCGAGTGATAGGAACTCCGGCAACGTGAGCAACGTTCCCATTCATTTTTTTCTCCCATCGATCAAAGTCCACGGTGCCAGGAAAAGGTGTCATCATGACGAACTGGGCGAAGGTCAGACCCGCCTGTTTTGCCAAGGCCGCCGTCGCTGCGAAGGTGTCTTGACGATCTGTGGGAAGTCCAAAGATGAATGATCCGAGCACATGCACGCCGTGCTCTTTGAAAGTGCGAAGCCGTTTCGCCAGCCCGTCGCCGGCCGAATTGAAGTTTTTGTAGACGGACTTGAGCCCTTCTTCGGTGACCGATTCCACTCCCACGAGGGCGCCCTTGATGCGGGCCTTCCTCATCGCGTCGAGAAACTGTGTATCTTCGCCGGCTTCCATCGTGATCTGGGTGAAGAAGACCATGTCGGCAGGAAGGCTCGCCAGCTTCTCCATCAATTCAAACCGCTCGGAGCGTATTGCTTTTAGTTCCCTGACCCGGGCGGCATTGTCCTGTTTCTCCGCAAGTTCAATGTCGGTAAGAGTTACGGGATAGAAGTTGTCGTCGGCAAGCGCGATGAAGCGGAACCCGAGACGCCGCAAGTGAACGATCTCTTCGATCACAATGTCCGAGGCGCGCGGTCGCGGCTTCTGACCGTCCGTGCGCCATACTGAACAAAAGGAACAGTGCTTGGGACAACCACGCACTGTCTGCACCGAGGCCCACATGTAACGGTCGCGCGGGGCGAGGTCCCAACGCGCAGGCAGGAACTGATCTCCTGAAATCCTTCCACCTTCATAGATACGCTGGGCCGTCCCTCGAACCAGATCGGTGATTACCTTTGCCCAGACGATATCTCCATCTCCTTTGACGACCGCGTGCGCTCCGCCAAGTTCAAAAGCCTCTTCCGGATACAAGGTTGCATGGATGCCACCATATACCACCAAGGCTCCGCGTTCGCGCGCGATGCGTCCGATCTCCATGCCTCGCAGAGCATTGCCGGTATGGATCCCGATTCCTACTATATCGCCAGGCCGGATGCGCTCGGGTTGAATCTGTTCCAGGGTCTCATCGGTGACCAAAGGATCGCCATAATTAGACGGGGTCGCAGCGGCAAGTACATACAACCATCGCGGGGTAATCACGCCGATTCCGAACGAAGAATCACTGGGATTGACTAGGTGTACTCGCATCACGGACATTCTGCCTCCTGGCATTGTTTTTTTCTTCTGCCTTGGAATTTCATTAATCATGATGCCCTTCTTGAGACGCCGTCCGATTTGCGCCGATGGCGCACCCAGGAACACCGATGCGTCCCAAACTCGAAAGCACATTCATGGTGTATGCCTATTCCGCGTCGTTAGCGGATTGAATAAAGAAAAGGCGTAAGACGATTAGAAATCTTTCGTGTGACCCCAAATCACGCAGAACTGGAGTTTTTTGGCGAGCACAACTGTATCAGTTCATTTGTTTATTCGCGAACGCCTCCGGGGCGCAGCCTCAGCCGTGCTATGAAGGTATCCGAAAGAATTCGTATCAAGAGTGGGAATTCGAGCCAATCTAGTTGTTTCCTTTCGGCGTTCTCTCGTTCCTGGGATCCTGAAACAATTTTTTCGGTCAGGGTCACGGTTGTAACCTGACGCGGCATTTACCGTGTTTTGACAACGGCCGAAGATAGTTCTTGGCAAGATAGTGGGAGAAGATCATCAAGAATAGTTGAGCTCATTCGAATCTGGCCGAAATCCTGAGCACCATTCGGAAGCTGCGAGTTCTGCCAAACCGGCTAACCGAGTTTGATGCCGGGGCCAAGGACCCCAACAAAGAAGATCAAAACAGCGACGGCAGCCACAATCCACCCGGGGGCTTCGTGTGATTGGCCCGCGCTCGGAGTGGACGGATTCGGTGAGCGGACTGCTGAGAAATGGTCAAGTTGGGTAAGGCCGAACGCTCCGGCTGCAGCCGGCGCCGCCGCAATCAGAATGTTAGTCCATCCCCGCGGATTGAAGGATCCAGCCACACACGCTGCGCCCAAAGCCGCGAGATACGGAATCAATGTAATGCGCCGTAGACGCGTAAGGCCATCCGGAAGATCCGAACCGCAAAAGGGACGCACCGCAACCGCCAGTAACAACAGCGACAAATAATATGCCATCAAGCTCAACACTACGAGCAGGGCTCTCCAGAACCAAATTGGCGAAAGTCCCGAGATGACCGCAGCCCAATCTCCAAACGCCGCGATTCCAGAATAGAGAGGATAACCGGCTGCAAAGAGCAGATTGAAGGCCACACCGAGCACCAGGAAGTACTGAACCTGCGGAGAACTCGCTCGTAGCCTGTGCAGAGCCAGGATGAAAAGTCCGCCCACTATAAGGTTGGCAATTCCGCCTCCGGCAGGAATCCACCGGCTCCAGCTTCCACTCGATGAAAAGTAACTTGTTGTTAACAGTACGGGCTGTGCTCCGACCGCCAAAGTAGCCAGGCCGTGGCCTAGCGCTTCATGGGTCACATCCGAGATGACGAAGGCAATGATTCCCAATGCAACAAGGGTTAGAGCATCGTCAGTTGAGTCGGTCTGCATGGCCGTCCAAGTTTATTCCAATGTGCCTCTTCAAAATCAGGTGGCTCTTCATCAAGGCAGACCTCTGCTTCGAACCTGAGGTCGCGTACTTGCCCGTTTCTGCCGCCTCGGGACATTGACAAGAGCGATTTCATGCAGCTAACATGCAGACGTTTATAAAAGTGTATGAGTCTAGCCACATACTCTTGTTTTCTTCGCGGCACCGGATCTCTGTGAGCTGCATTATCGAGCAAGATTTGCCGAGTAAAAGTCAACGTGTATGGGCTTAGCGATACAGGGTCGAAGGTTCAGCTCAACAGGTTCGCGATAGGAAGACAGTGCGAGAAGCAGCTTCGGCAAGGGAAAAGACGGTTCGCAGTGGCTGCTATCTCTTGGGCTTCGGATTCTCGTTTGCATCGCGGTTAGTTCGGAGCGCCTTCTCTAGCTCTAGCAACTCTGGCTCTAGCGAAAGAGATTCGAGTGTGTCAATCCCGCGGGATGTGCCAGCACCATCTCCGAGGGCATCCAACTCGCCAGCCGCTCCAATCCATCATCCCGTTGACCGGTCTGGAAGCACAGCGAACCAATCGAGCTTTTTTTCAAAATGGAAGGAGAGGCTAAGGCAAGCCATCTTCTGGCTGCGATTCCTCAATCCCTTCGAACGTCCAGCAGGCAGTGCACCAGGCACATCGCGGTTTGCCGCATGGCGCGACAAGCTGAAACTTCTGAAGATGCTGCTCACAGGTCAAGGCAAGGGCGTGTGGGAGTATGCGCTGGTGACCTCCGCCTATTGGGGATTCACGGTTACGGACGGCGCATTGCGAATGCTGGTGCTTCTGCAATTTTATTTCTTGGGATACTCAGCCTTCCAAATCGCCTTCCTCTTTCTCTTTTATGAGATTTTCGGAGTGATCACCAATCTCGTGGGAGGCTGGATCGGGGCCAACATGGGATTGAGAGTCACCCTCTTTGGCGGAATGGCCATTCAGATATTCGCGCTGGTCATGATGGCGTTCCTCGGCGCAGCGTGGCCGACGTGGCTGGTGGTGGCATGGGTGATGGTGGCGCAAGCTCTCTCGGGAATCGCCAAGGACCTAACCAAGATGAGTTCCAAGAGCGCCATCAAGGCGGTTGTCCCTGAAAATGCCGAAGGCGCTTTATATAAATGGGTCTCGCTGCTCACGGGATCGAAGAACGCCCTTAAGGGGGTAGGTTTCTTTGTGGGCGCCCTGCTTTTTACCGTTACCGGATTTACAGGGTCGGTTCTCATCATGGCGGCAGGTCTCGCAGTCCTGTCTTCTGCGGTTTATAAGGCTCTTCCCAAAGATTTGGGAGAGCGCCAGCGCAAGGCAAAATTCAGAGCAATGTTTTCGATGGATCGAAGAATCAACATTCTCTCGGCGGCGCGCTTTTTCCTGTTTGGCGCTCGGGATGTTTGGTTTGTGGTCGCGCTACCAGTGTTTTTCTCCTCGGTCTTTGGATGGTCACCCATTGTAGTGGGCGCCTATCTGGCGCTGTGGACCATCGGATACGGCATCGTTCAATCTTTGGCCCCGCGTTTCATCGCGGCAAAAACGGGCGAGACGCCGAAAGGCTACACGGTTTTCTTTTGGGCATTGGTCTTGACGGCGGTTCCGTTGTCCATCTCTCTGGCTGTTGCAGCAGGTTTCTTTCCGGGGCTTTCCGTGGCGGTAGGACTGGCGGTTTTTGGCGTGATCTTTGCCATTAACTCGGCGGTCCACTCCTACATGATTGTTCATTATGCGGAATCCGAGAAGGTAGCAATGACCATCGGCTTTTACTACATGGCCAACGCGGGCGGGCGGCTCATTGGCACCGTGCTCTCCGGATTCGTCTATCAGTACGGAGGCATCGTGGCATGCCTTTGGATTTCCACGGCTTTTGTGGGTGCGGCCGCGGTCATCTCGGCAGCTTTAGCCGTTCCGGAAAGGCAGCCTACATTGCAACTGGCCACGCCACAACTCAACCCTACGGCCGCGTAATCGAGGGATGAAAATACATCTACGCGTCAATACATCTAAGGATCTTAGATCAGTAACTCAGAGCCGCTTTAAGGCAGGAGGTCACGATGACGAAAGCGAACGATAAGAACCCCAAACACGGCGATCACAAAGCAGAGCCTAAAGAGAAAAACGGCGAACGCATTGAAATTGAAAAAGAGGAAGAGGCGACGGAACACGCTGCGCCGAAGCAGCACGAGGAGACGGCAAGCGAGGTTTTTTCCAGCATAGCCGGCAGTGCGGCGAGCGCTTTCAAGAAGGGCAAAGAGGACGCATCGCGGGCCGCAGAAAAAGCGATCCCGGTGATCAAACGAACGGCGGCGAAGGGAACATATTCCTTCTTCTATTACGTGGCTTACGCGACGGTCTTCAGCGCCGAGGTCGTTATGGATCTGCTTCCTGAAGACGGACTTGTGCGCGGCGGCCTGCGCGATGGAGCGTCCGCTGCCAGGGAGGCGGTTGTTCAGCGAAAGGCCCATCGCGAAACTGAGGGGGCAGAGCCAGCCGAATCAGTTTAGCTTTCTTCAGTCGAGCTTTCTCAAGTATTCACCTGGGGTAGCTAAGCCACGGCCTAGAAACCCTATGTCGTTTCGCTGGGGATTTGCCGTGCATTGTTTTTATTGTGCATTCCTCATTGTGCATTTCGCATTTGTGCATTGCTTCAATGCGCACACCTTGTTTTTTGAATTTACAGAACACAACTCTTGGAGGAACTCTATGCGTTTTCTTGCAGTTTTCGCTGCCGGTGTATTGCTTGGTAAGAACTGGGACAAGGTCATGAGAACACTCGCTCCGGTGGTGCGCACCGCAGCCGACCAGTTTGAGGCCACCTATGCTCGAACCACACGGAACCTGGGACAACATCTGGAAGACATGGAAGACAGAATCGCCGAGCGGCGCCATGTGAACGGTCAGGCCGCTGTGCAGGTTACCGATTAATGATGGGGCGCCGGGGCGCCGATTCTAGGAATCGGTCTTGCGGGAACTACAGGGGATCAAGAGGCATTTCATGACGATTGCTTATCCTGCACCGGGACACTTGCGAATTAGCGGCGTGGCATTTTTCTCGTCGCCGGGCGCAAGAGAGCTTCGCAAGTTTATTTCGGGAATGTTCTTGGTTGCCGAAGTTGCCGCTATCGAAATTTCGACTTCGCTGCGGATCGCGGATATTTTCTTCGATAAGAGGTGCACGGCTGGTGAGTTTGCCGGAAAGGTTCGCGCCAAGCTTGTTGCCGGTGGGAGCGGGGTCAATACCGCCGAGGAGCGCGACATACTTGCAGACAGCGAAGGGCGCATCTCGGTCCATCGCAACGGCGAGGGACTCTCTTCCTGGCGGATCGTAAGCGATATCCCCGGACGCATCCGGGTACGAAGCAGCCAGATTTTTCGCAAGAAGCAGTTGTGCCAGGAAATCGAACGGGAACTGACCACGGTGGCGGGAGTGCGTCAGTTCAAGGTGAATCCGCTGACCTGTTCGGTGCTCATCTTCTTCAATCCACTTCATGTCAGCCGATTGGAACTGATTCGAGTGCTGGACGATGTCCTGGCGGTGGCTGCGGATCAGAATAAGTTGGACGCGGGCAATCACGAGCTTCTGCTGTGTACGGCTGTGCTGGGATTCGCCGCGGTTGCCCAGTTCTGGGCTCACTCCCTGTTGCTGCCCGCTTCCGTACTTTTCGTGTGGTCGGCCCTCCCGACGCTCGCCGGAGCCCGCGACACGCTATTGAAAGAGAGGCGCCTGGGCGTCGATGTTCTCGACTCGCTAGTTGTCGTGATGTGTTTGATCGGCAATCAGATCTTTGCAGGCGCGGTCCTGGCCTGGTGCCTGAGCTTTGGCCGCCTGCTTCTGCAAAAGGCGCAAGAGGATTCACGCCGCAGGTTAGTCAATGTTTTTGGCAAGCAGCCGAGAACCGCCCTGCTTTATAAGGACGGGACGGAAACCAGCGTTCCACTCGACATGATTCGAACCGGAGACACGATCGCCGTTCATACCGGTCAAGTCGTTCCGGTGGATGGCATTGTGCTGGAGGGCGCGGCAATCGTAGATCAACATGCCTTGACGGGTGAATCCGTGCCGGTTGAGCGCGGGCCGGGCGGGTTGGTATTGGCTTCCACGCTCCTCGTTGGCGGCAGGATACTTGTGACCGTCGAGAAGGCGGGGCGGGAGACCACCTCGGCCAGAATTAGCGCCATCCTCAACGACACCGCAGCATTCCGGCTTAGCTCGCAATCGAAAGGCGAAGAGCTTGCGGATAAAGCGGTCATTCCAACTTTAGTGTTGGCTTCGATTGGCCTGGGCACGGTTGGACTACAAGGGGCAACGGCCGTGATCAATTGCGATTTCGGAACGGGAATACGCATGGCGGCTCCTCTGGCTTTGCTGAGTTCTCTCTCGGTATGCGCCAATCGCGGCATCCTTATTAAGGATGGCATGGCTTTGGAGCAGATCGGATCGATCGATACCATGGTGTTCGATAAGACCGGGACTCTGACTCAGGAGAAACCATCGGTCTCCGAAGTTCATCGGTTTGGGCATTGGAGCAAAACGAAGATTCTCACGCTTGCGGCTGCAGCCGAGCAGAGCCTGACGCATCCGATTGCCCGCGCCATCGTGGAGAAATTCCAGGAGATCGGAACTCCACTCCCGCAGCTGGATCGATCCTCCTACAAAATCGGCTACGGCATCTCCGTGAACGTGGAGAGCCTCGATGTCCGGGTCGGCAGCATTCGCTTCATGCAGATGGAAGGCGTAGCGGTCCCGCCGGAAGCCGAGGAAATGGCTGAGAACGTTCATGACGAGGGACATTCCATCGTCTTTGTCTCCGTGGATGGAGCAGTAGCCGGCGCAATCGAGCTGATCCCGGCGCTGCGCGAGGGAGTTCGCGAACTCATCGCGGAACTCCGTCGGCTTGGCATCCGGCAAACCGTCATCATTTCCGGCGATCACGAACGCCCTACGGAGAAGCTGGCGCAGTACCTCGGGGTCGATCGTTATTTTGCAGAGGTTCTCCCCGAAGACAAGGCCCGCTATGTGGCCTTGTTGCAGGAGGAGGGTAGGCGGGTCTGTTTTGTCGGGGACGGAATCAACGACTCAATCGCGCTGAAGCGCGCCAACGTCTCGATCTCGCTACGCGGCGCGAGCTCAGTGGCAATCGACACAGCTCAGGTGGTGTTCATGGAGGACAACCTGACGAAACTGGTGGAATTGATCGACCTTTCGCGCCGACTTGATCGCAACGTGCAACAGAGCTGGGCGATGATCCTGGTTCCCAATCTTTTGTGCATCGCCGGCGCATTCTTTTTGGGTTTTGGAGTGATGGCCTCCGTATTGGCGAACAATGTCGCCGCGATGGCCGCACTCGCGAATGGACTCAGGCCTCTGCGAATGCTGCGGGAAGATACAGCCGCATCCGCCGGCCATCGCAAGGGGAGCCAAGCGCAATGGAACGCCAGCGTACAACAAAGGTGGCAAATCTTCCTGGAAACACCATGGACCAAGGGAAACCTGGTGACGCAGTAAAGGCGTCATTCAGCCTGGATGTGTCGATCTTAGATATTCCAGCGAACGCGGTCCGGACGCAGGCAACGCTGTTCATGGCCGCAGGCATTGCCGGTGTCATACTGCCGGGCCTTCCCGGCTGGCCGCTCATCATGATCTCGATCAGTTTGTTGGCTGCGAAGGGCTCCAAGATTGCCATTCTCGACAAGTGGATGACGCGAAAATTCCCAGCCGCGCGACAGGAAGCCCTGCGTTTTGCGTTCTGCCTCAAGCGCGACTTGGACAAACGGTTCCCGCCGACCAAGTAATACGGATATGAACTCGACATTGGAACAACAACCGGAGACTAGATCGATGAAGAGAACGCGGGTTGGTATTAATGGATTTGGAAGAATGGGGAGACTAGCGTTGCGGGCCGGTTGGAACCGCCCCGATCTTGAATTTGTCCATATCAACGAGCCGAAAGGCGGCGCAACGGTCGCCGCCCACCTTCTGAAATTTGATTCCGTTCACGGCCGCTGGCAGCACAACGTATCTGCGCAAGATGGCGCGGTTGAGATTGATGGAAGCCCGATCAAATTCACCGCAAGTTCTGTGCCTGCGCAGATCGGATGGGATGGAGTCGATGTCGTACTCGAATGCAGCGGGAAGTTCAGGACCCCGGATTCCTTGCAGCCGCATTTCGATCAGGGTGTCAAGAAAGTGGTGGTCTCGGCCCCGGTAAAGGAGGGCGCCCTTAACATCGTGATGGGGATCAACGATCATTGGTACGATCCCGCAACGCATCGTCTCCTCACTGGCGCCTCATGCACTACCAACTGCCTCGCGCCGGTCGTCAAAGTGATCCACGAGGGATTGGGCATTCGCCACGGAGTGATTACCACTATTCACGATATGACCAACACGCAGACGGTGGTGGATGGACCGCATTCCGATCTGCGGCGGGCGCGCTCGGCGAGCCTGTCACTCATACCTACAACCACCGGCTCGGCAACCGCGATTTCTCTGATTTATCCAGAATTGAAAGGACGCCTCAACGGACTCGCCGTGCGGGTGCCGCTGCTCAATGCTTCCTTGACGGACTGCGTCTTCGAGGTGGAACGCCCTACGTCCGTCGAAGAGGTCAATCGCCTTTTAAAAACCGCTGCCCAAGGCGGTCTGCAAAACATCCTGGGTTATGAGGAACTGCCCCTGGTTTCCATCGATTTCAAAGGTGACACCCGGTCGGCCATTATCGATTCGGCCTCGACCATGGTGATCGATCATACGCAGGTGAAGGTGCTTGCCTGGTATGACAACGAGATCGGTTACGTGAACCGGTTGGTGGAATTGGCGGAAAAAGTCGGTGCAAGTTTGGGAAATGGCTCTTTTCAGAATCATGCTCCTGAAGCTGCGAAATCGACTGTAGCAAGCAGGTAGTTTGCTGCCCCAGCAGATGGAAGTGGGCGGCCCCGCCAAGCCCCCGCAAGCGGGCTTGCGAGTTCCGGTCGCATCCTCGTCTCGCCGCGCTCAACTTCAACGCGTTCTGGGCTGGACGTTTGGTTTAGCCATCACTCTGGGCAATATGTTTGGGACAGGGATTTTGACCCAGCCCGGCAGGGTTGCCCAGGCTCTCGGGAGTCCGCTGCTGATTCTCGCTTTCTGGCTTGCGGGCGGCCTTTTTGCGTTCTTCGGCGTTCTTTGCCTGCTCGAACTGGCTGCCATGTTTCCCCTGGAAGGCGGCCCCTATGTCTTTGCCCAACGCGCTTTCGGCAATGGAATGGGATTTGTTGTTGGCTGGAATGACCTCATCGGGCTATGTGCCGCGATGGCTTACGAATCCTATGCATTCGCTTCCTACTTGAACGAACTTGCCGGCCATCGCCTCAACGTGAAAGCGATTGCGCTCCTGCTGTTGGGCCTTTTATTCGCTTTGCAGGCTCTCGGCTCGCGCCATAGCAGCCAGTTTGAGAGTGCGATGTGTATCGTGAATGCTCTGGCGCTCTTCGTGCTGATTGCTTCCTGCTTCGTCCTGCAACGGCATTCCGCGCTGTCTTACACCGTTCCATTTGAACCAATTCTCCATCGCGCGGGGTTCATGGCGGTTGTGATTGCATTGCAAGGCGTGTTTCTTACCTATGATGGCTGGCAAAGCGGCATCTATTTTTCAGAGGAGCAAAAAGATCCAAACCTGACAGCCAGTCTTAAATCGGCGATGATCACGGGAGTTGCTATCGCAACGGGGCTTTTCATCCTGACGAACCTTGCATTACTGAAAGCTCTGCCATTGGAAGTCTTGGCTCGATCCAGCGATTTACCGTTCCCCCAAACCGCTCAATCGCTCTTTGGCACCAACGGCAGATATGTTTGCCTCGCTCTTGCTCTTCTGGTGATGCCCCCTGCCATCAATGCGGCCCTCATGCTCTCCGGAAGGGTGTTATTCGCCATGAGCCGCGATCATCTATTCTGGAGTCGGGCAGCGGCAGTCACTTCTAATGGCAGCCCACTTGTGGCAACCGCGCTGGTCGTGACGTTGGCCGGAGTCTTGATTCTCTTGAAGAGCTTCGATCAAATCACGGAGCTGGCGGTCTTCGTTTTCGTAGCGAACTATATTTTTAGTTTTGCCTCGCTGATCGCATTCCGCACACGTGAGCCGCATCGAATGCGTCCTTACAAGATGTGGGGATATCCGTGGACCATTGCGGCGGTACTTATGCTAGCGCTTCTCTATCTGGCGGGGGCCTTACGCATCCATCACCGAAATGCATTGTATGCTCTTGCGCTTGAGCTCACGGCAATTCCGGTTTTCTTGCTGATTCGCAGGCTGAACCGTCAACGAGGGCTTCAGGCTGCAGGCCCAGGCATCGCGTCATCCGCTGGGGCGTCAGATTGACTGGCCGTGTGTTGCCTTTAACCGAATCAAAATGGGAGAATTTGGTGTATCCATGAATCGCATCGAAGAATTTTTCAAAGGACTTGCCGACCTCAACCGGCTCCGCATTATCAATCTTCTTCTCAATGGGGAGCTGTGCGGTTGCGATATTCAATATGTCGTGGGTATCTCCCAATCGAACGTCTCTCGCCATCTCCTTTACTTGAAGAAATCCGGCCTTGTTTCCGACCGGAGGGTAGGGTACAGAATCTACTATCGGTTGGTGGAGGATGAGAGCCCAGAATACAAAGGATTAATCGCGTATCTCCATGGGGCGCTACGTGACAAGACATTTGTAGCCGATACGAAAAAGCTTCGGCAGGCGATCAAAGGCGGAGATTGCAGCGTTAGCGAGATTAAGGCCGGAAAAGGCTCATTGGTCGGCATTACTCTCGTACCTCGCGTGGAAACCGCGGGGTAATGCTGCCATCGTCAGACGGCAGCGTTGCGACCCCAGCCCTCCGATTTGATGAGCTGCTGAACCCGGTTCTCAATTTCGTCTCGAATCTCTCGAACCTGACTCAAGTCCTTTCCTTTAGGGTCAACAATCTGCCAGTCGCCCCGTTTGAGGCCGGGGACGAAAGGACACTCGTCGCCACAGCCCATCGTGATCAGCAAACTGGCGTCTTGCGCCAGTTCTGGAGTCAGTTTTTGCGGAACCGCCTTGCTTAGATCGATTCCCACGTTGCCCATCACTTCGACCACGTCCGGCTGGACGCGCTCGGCGGGTTGGGTGCCAGCGGAAATTGCGATTGCCTTGCCTGGATCGGCGAATTTGTTAAAGAATGCGGCGGACATCTGCGATCGGCCCGCATTGTGAACACACGCAAAAATGACTTTACGAATACTGCACCTCGATTTCTTCGCTTTCGCGTTGAGTGGCAACATCGCCGTTTGCTTTGCGAACGGTTGGCTGCAGCCAGCGAAAGAATGCGGTCGCCGCAGCCGCTCCCGCCAACTGCATTGCTATGAACCCCGGAGCGTCAGCGGGGCGAATGCCCGCGAAGGTGTCTGTTAAGCACCGAGCCAGCGTTACGGCTGGATTAGCGAACGAGGTGGAGGCAGTAAACCAATATGCTGCCGTGATGTAGGCACCCACTGCAAAGGGAACAGCGCCGGGACGGGCCTTTGAACAACCCCAAATGACGCTGACCAAGCCGAAGGTTGCTACAAACTCGCTGAAAAGTTGAGAAGGTCCGCTACGAACGTGCCCAGAAATTTGGACCAGCGGAAGGGCGAACATCAAGTGCGCAGCATAGACGCCCGCAATGGCGCCAGCACATTGTGCGGCGACATAGGCCGGTGTGAGCCTCCAAGACAGGCCACCTTGCATTGCTTCTCCCAGAGTCACTGCGGGATTGAAGTGGGCCGAGATCGGCCCGAACGTAAGGATGAGAGCGACTAAACCGGCCCCCGTTGCCAGAGTATTGGCAAGCAAGGCGATGGCGGTGTTCCCGCCCGCAAGCCTTTCTGCCATGATGCCGGAGCCGACGACTGTGGCAAGAAGCAAGCATGTTCCTACCGCTTCTGCAGCAAGTTTTCTGGAAGTGCTGATGGTGAATTGCATGGACGTAGCCTTAACGTGAAGGGACGGTTCGCAGCAGGCCCTGAGTACGTACAGGGTGGAGTTCGCTCACGCTGCAAGCACCATTTTTGATCGCGTGTTTCAGTTTCTTTACGTCGTCGATAAAGAGCTTGTCTCGCAAAGCAACCGGCAGATAGGAAAGGAGGCCCCGGTATTCGGGTGTTTCTTCATCGGCCAGCCGGTAGTAAACCCGATAACCCTCGCGGCGGTCCAAGACCAAGCCCGATTTCTTGAGGTAGCTCAGGTGCCGGGAAACGTTCGACTGTGAGGCTTCGAGAACATACTGGATATCACAGCCGCAGAGTTCACCGTTGAGCAACAAATTCATGATTCGCAGCCGGTTGATGTCTGCAAGTCCCTTGAAATAATCCTCGATTGTTTGCATAGCCCAATTCCACTCATTCCTTGGTTGATTCGCAGCCGGGTGTTTTGGCCGAAACGCGCGCATGATGCGTCGTGCTCATTATGCCATGAATTCACTTTATGCGTTTACACGAATAAACATATTTATTTATGGTAATGTATATGCGCGTAGACGCATTAACTATGCGTCTGCCAGAAAGGAATCTTTTTTACCCATGGAGGAAACTCTCAACGTTCTGTTCCTTTGCACCGGAAACTCGGCTCGTTCCATTATGGCCGAGGCAATTTTGCGACACAAAGGCAAGCCGAAATTTGCCGCCTGGAGCGCGGGCAGTCAGCCGAGGGAGCGCGTGCATCCGCTTACGTTACGGCAACTCGAAAAGGTCTCTTACTCAACGGAAGGGCTGCGCAGCAAGAGTTGGAATGAGTTCGCGGGACCCGAGGCACCACATTTGCATTTTGTATTCACGGTCTGCGACAGCGCAGCGAGTGAGGTGTGCCCAATTTGGCCCGGCCAACCCATGACCGCGCACTGGGGCGTGCCCGATCCGGCGGGAGTCCAAGGCACCCCACAGCAGGTGGAGCGCGCCTTTCAGGATGCCTTTTTTATGCTGGATCGAAGAATCAATCTCTTTCTCGCCTTGCCACTCGTAAATTTGAGCACGTTGGCGATTCAGAATCGTATCGAGGAAATTGGCCGCGAATAGACCATCGCATAAGACTGAGAGTTGCGCATCGATTGCCGCGTCCTAAGCTCTCACTGAAGCTTCCCGTCTCAAAGATTGGGTGCCTTGACGGGAGAACGACAACCAGCACAATGCCGCCAGGTATGTAACCACAAACAAAAGGACTCCAGTGGCCTCGCGCACCTCGTTCACCGGAGATCGGCTGATAAATCCGGCAACGCCTCCAAGCAAATACGGAAGAGCACAAATCAATGCCATGCGTACGCTACGCATCCCCAAAACCAAGAGAGCCGGAAGCAGGGCAATGTTCTGGCGGTCCATACTCCCATTAATCAACCAGACGCAGACGAACATGAGCAGGAATGTGGCACAAACCACGTCCAGGCCGATCCGTTTTCGCCAATAGCCCAACAAAGATACTGCGCCTAGGATGAATACCGTCCCGAGCCGGAAGATCTTCCAACCACCGGCAAAGCGTGCGTAGGCGAATATCCACATGGATGAGTGCTGCGGCTCCAAAGAGCTGGCCAGAAGCAGCCTATTCGACACCATCTTGACGATTCCCTGCCAAAACGGCAACGCCCAAACGATCACAAAGAGTCCCACAAGCACCGCAAAAACCAAGAGCCGCATCCAGCGGGCGCGTTCCAGCTTCAGCAACCGCTGCGCAAACATCGGCACCAGAAAAATTCCAAGCCCCTTGAAGGCAATCGCGAGCCCCAGGAACAATGCGCCCATCCAATACCACACCCGAAAGCTCAGAGACAGACAGCAAACGATAGCGGCCATGAGGAGCAGGACTTCAATGTCTTTATCTTCAGGCAAGACTCCGGCCCACTTCAGCGTCACCGGCGAGAAACATCCCAGGACCAGGCCAACAGCGAGCCGCCAAATTGGAACATACTCTGCCGATTCACGTTGGGAGTGCGGGAAAGAACCTTCCGCCGCCGGCATCGTTCCCCAGCAGCGAATCACAAACCAGACAATCAGCGCTGCGAGCACGCTATCAAAAAATGCAAAGGCATAACGATAGAGCCGCGGATCGTCCGACATGGCGCTCATACCGGCGAAAAACAAGACATTCATCGGTAGATTGCTACCGGCATAGTAGTCCCAGCGGGCCTGATCCACGCCTAGCAGGACAGGGTCTTGCGCTCCACGATGGAGTGACGCACGCAGCGCAAGATTATCCGAGTAGTCATAAGGATTCACCCCGTTAACAACTAGGGCGCCACCGCTCCGATAGATTTCCAGGTCAACGTGATGATCGAACCTGGGCGTCTTCTTGATCGCTGCAACCCGAAGGCCGAAGGCACACAGAAAAACGATCGCCAAGAGCACGATCCAAGCCGGTCTTGTCAATCTCATTGTGGTTTCCTTTTTCTTGAAACGTGGGAGCCGTAGGCGAAAACTATGGTAGTGAAAACAAACGCCCCTCGCGGGAGCTTTAACCGATTCTCATGACGCCCTGCGCGCCGACAATTTTCTCTCTGCGGACCTGGGTTGAAACGCGTAGAAATACCATCGCAAATACTTGGGCAGCCATTTCCACATACGAAACCGCGACTCACCACTCGTTCGGTCTCGCCAGGTTGAGGGCACCTCGGTAATGCGATACCCACCCAGGAAGGCCTTCACCGTCAACTCAAGATTCAGCTCAAACCCGCCGCTGCTTTCAACGTTGAAGGATCTCACCATGGCCCTGTCGTAAATCTTGAACGCATTCGTCGCATCGTGCGTGGGCAGGCCACGGAACCAGCAGAGGGATGTCCCCGCGAGCCGCGAAAGGGCTTGTTTCAAGGGCGGGCCGCCGATCAGCCGCCCCCCTTTCATATACCGGCTTCCCACCACGACGTGAAATCCCTGCTCGAACAAGCCGAGCATACGGTCAACCTGCAGGAGATCGTCCGAAAGATCGGCCATAACAACCAATACAGGACCGTCGGGAGCGACATCAAAACCTGTCATGATAGCCGACACCACGCCGCGCCCCCGGGGATTCCTGATCGACTGCAGCCGCTTTTCGCCGCCGGCAATAATCTTGCCGATGACAGGAACCGTGTCATCCTCATCAAAATCGTAGACAACGTACGCCTGGAAATCACCCCGAATGGAGCTACAAAGTTCCTGCCATAGGCGCTCGAAATTCGAGCCCTCGTTGTAGACGGGAATAACGATGCTCAGGCGTTCCATGCGCAACTGCCTAGATTTTTCCGAGCTTAATCTGCTCGTCAATCCAAGGAATGACCTCGTCCAGAACCTTGGTTAGAGGAGTTGTAGCGTCGAATCCAAGGATGCGCTGCGCTTTCTCGGTCACCGGCGATCGCTCCTGGACGTCATATTCGAAGGCCGGGTCGCTGACATAGCGAAACGGCTTCTTGGAGCCATGAACCTTATTCCAAACCAACTCGGCCACTTCCAAGACCGTGCTGCGAACGGGCGTAGACAAATTGAAATCCTGATTCAAGGCTGCGGCATGTTCGATGCAAAGGCGGATGCCTTGTGCCAGATCGCCGCCATAGGTATAGTGGCGCACCTGGTTTCCAGAGCCTAGGATGTGAAGCGGGTCTTGTCCGCGAAGCACCTTTTGCACAAGATCGGGGACTACGTGAGACATAGCGAGCTTAATATTGCCGCTCATGATCTTACGGTCCGTGAGCGCGGCATTTTCCCCAATACCTACGCAGTTAAAGGGTCTCGCAATCGTATAAGGAAGCTTGTATTGCTCGTGGGCACCCTGGACAAAAAATTCTGTTGCAAGTTTCTGGAAACCGTAAGTGGAACTGGGCGGCGGCGAGCGGCGCTCGGCCCCTTCCGGCGTAGGGAACTCCTTGGTGTTTTCGAAGACCATGCTGGAAGAAAGGACCGTGATCTTCTGGAGCTTACGTTCCCGATGCGCCCAGATGGCGGCGTCGAAAGAAGCGGCGGTGATGCGCTCGTTTTCCGCCAACAGATCATAGGCAAATTCGTGAAAGTAGGAAATGCCGCCAATCATGGCCGCGGCGGCAACGAAGTGATCGCAGTCAGAAAGAAGGTCCTTTAACAAACTGACGTTCTTTGCATCGCCTTCAATAAACCGATAGCGGGGGTGGGCATCGTAGGATCTTTCCGCCCGGCCGTACTTGCTGAAGTTGTCCAGTCCGACAACTTCATAGCCGGCCCCTAACAGATCTTGAATAAGATAGCCACAGATAAAACCGGCTGCGCCGGTTACCAAAATTTTCATAAGGCACTATGTCCGGCGGCAGTGGCGGCAAGCAACTCCGGCACCTGGCGTCCATGCCAAAGGCCCCAAACATCGACAACTTCTTTTTCCGGCGGAATCTCTAGCGAATGGTACACAGAATGCGGCGCCCCCAACACGACGATATCCGCCCTTTGAACAGCCTTTTGCAACGGCACGAAGGCGTCATCCTGGACGTAAGGATCGGTACACAGCACTTCTTTGGCCTCCAGAACCAGCAGCTTACGCAACTTATACGAGAGGCTTTCGCGCTTGTCGTCCGAGTCGCCTTTGAAGGCCATGCCCAAGATGGCAACGGTTTTGTTCCGTAAGTCGGATTTGCGCAACTGAGAAACTACAAAGTTAGGCAGGCCCTCGTTCACCAGCATTGCCGCATGTCCGAGGAAAAAGCTGTTTCCGGAAAACGCCGAAAGCTGCAAGGTATCTTTTAGCAGGCATGGGCCAGCGGCAAAACCTGCCCTGGCAAAACTTTTCATTCGAGGATATCGCCGCGTTACCGCATCGTAGATCCTATAGAAATCCAAGCCACAGCTTTGCGCCAATAGATAGAACTGGTTCGAGATTGCGAAATTCAAATACCTCCAACTGTTGGTAAACAATTTCGCCAGCTCGGCTTCAGGGGGCGTCAGCTCAATTAAATCGGGATTGATAATCGAGAAAAGCGCGCGAGCCCGACCAAGGGCTTCCGGATCAAACGCAGAAATAATCTGGGGCAACTCGCGAATCTCTTCCATCGCCTTGCCTTCGGCAATACGCTCGGGGCAAAAGGCAACGTGAATCCTGCGGCCACGGCTCTGAACCCGCTCGTACACCAGCTTGGTAATTCCCGGATAGACGGTACTGCGGAGGACGAAGAGAGCATTGTCGGGAAGGATCTCGATGGCTGAATCGATATTGCGGTATAAGTCCGCAGCGGTGGGATTTAAATGCTCATCCACGGGCGTGCCCACAACGGCGATCACAGCGTCCGCATCGCGGAGGCAGGAACTGTCAACTGTGGCAGTCAGACTGTTCCCAATCACCCGGGAAAGATGATCTTCCGCATCTTTCTCCATAAAGGGCATGTGCCCACTGTTCACCAACGCGACTTTCTTCTCGTCTATATCCAGTAAGACGACTGAAACACCGCAACTTGCAAACACGATTCCAAGGGGTAACCCTACGTGCCCACACCCACCCATAATCACTAGCTTTGCTGGTTTTATCATTTTGCTTTGTTTCAATAACCTAACCAATTCTTATTGAAATGTAAAATCAGCGCCCTTCCGGCGATGTCTTGCCTCTTTAAAAGCGGCGAGAATCATACCGGCTGCCTGAGGGCAAAGAAAACATCTAGGCCAGGATACAGCTTGGCTTAGCGGCTCGCGTCGTAAAGCGCGAGCCGGCTCTTGAATGAAGGACTTTCAGAGGAATTCAGGACCCATAGCGCGAGCGGCATCTTCACCGGCGATTGTTCGTCGGGGGCGATCCTACTGGGATGCCACTGCGCGCCATCTGCCCGTTGGACAGTTTTCTATTGCATGAAAGTTGTCGTCATGTTGTCGATCCAGACGTGGTATTGGCTTCCGTTCGTGTTCGTATCGAGCTGGACGGCGCTGCTCACGGGTGAGGCGCTTCCGGGCGCGGCATCATGCGCATTGTGATATTCAGTACCCAGCCGCACGGGAGGCGCCGCGGTAGGGGATACTTCATAAACGGTGACGGCATCGTGGCGTATTACGGGCGGTGAGAAGCTGGAATCGAGATGGAACTCCAGAACTATGTGGTACCAGACGTTGGCGCCGAGTTCCGTCGCATTCAAGCCCGCGAAGGGTATCCCTACCGGCTGCCATCGCACGATGGTGCTATCGCCGCTGGCCTCCGCTGCTTTATCGTAGGCATGCCACATCTGGCTGCCATGATATGTGTCCTGGAAGCCAAAGTTCCTGATAAGACCTTCGCTGCTCTGCTGCACATGAAATTCCAGGGCCTGCGGCGCGTTCACTGCGGCTGGCGGCGCATCGATATGAAGATCGAATTCGTATTTCACGTATTTGAGCGGCGCGTTTCCGGCGGGAAGACCAGACTTGAATGTCTTTACCCAGTTGTAAAACCAGAAAGATTGAGCGAATTGGCCCGAATTGGCAAAAAATTCAAGGGACTGGCCATCGCGGGAAATTGCCGCTGAAGGCTGTGGCCGGAGGCTCGAAAAACATGGCAGGCCCGGATTGCAGGATCGCCAATTCGCGGGATTGGTGTCGTCGATACCGCTGAAAATGTTGCTCATGGTTAGAGCCCCTGCCGCATTGATATACAGCGTTGCGCTCGCAATCACAAGATTTGACGCATTGATTGCTTGCACAACAACCAGGTGATTGGCCCCCGCGGATATCGGTATTCCGGCGCTGTGAAACGAAGTGAAGCTCACATTGCCGTAAGCCGCCTGGCCCTGTTCGATCCCATCCAGCGAAACTTGAACGGCGGCAATATTTGGTTGCTGGGAATATATCTTTGCGTCCACATAAAAATTTCCAGATGGAACGGTCTCTTGCCAGGCACAACCCGCCGCCGTGGGGCAACCGGTCGGATTCCACACATTGACAACGCCGGTGCAGGCATTGCCGGTAGCACAGGTTGAGGGCGGGCTGACGACATTGATGGTCAAAGGCTGCGCCTTCATCAAGACGGCGCCTGAGGAACTTACGGCTTGCACGACAATCTGATGGGCTCCAGGCGTCAACACCAAATCAGCGCTCAGGTTAGGCGGGGGCTGGTCGGGACTTTGTTTTACCGCGTCCACAAAAATCTGCAATGCCGAGGCGGAGCAGCTCTGCTTCAGATAGGTTGCCCGTATGGGCACGGGGTTAACCACCTGGTCTCTGTGCGTGAGGCTGGTAATGCGCAGCTCGCCGCATGTTGCAAACATGACTTGCCAGGCCCCCAACATAAGCGATAGTAAGAGGGTCATCCTGAAAAAAGTGTGCCGGAGCCCAGCGCTGTGGCATCGATCCATTGAGCAATTACCTGCTTCCTGTGTAGTTTTCCAACGGAAATTTCTTGATCCGTCGGACCCGTACTTCCACCACACAAGAGGGCATAGATGGAATCCATCTTTCCTATCTATCTTTCTTTCTATCTTTCTATTTTTGCTATCTTTATTCCTGCTTGCATGGCTAGGGAGTATGAAGCAGTTCTTGAACCAAACTGCCAAGACAAATCTAAGTAGCGGTAATCAGGAGGATTGGATGTGAATCTACTGAGCGATGTGGTTTTTTCGATGAAGACGAGAGGGGACCCAAAAAGAGGACTCTTAAGGCCAACATGAGTAACTCAATCATCAACTGCGGACACGATGATCGCCACAGCAATTTCCGCAGTTTTTATCCTCAGTCTTTATCTTCAGTCTTTATCCTCAGGTGCGGTCTGCACTACTTCTTCTGGCGGGAAAGTTCGAGCTCAGATCCGATGAATCCCCAGGAGTTCCACGCTTCCCCTTTCACGACATTCTTAAAGAGTTCGGCAGCTGTGGAACTATTGTGATGATAAAGACGCCAGTTCCCGACCCCATACGTCACCGTATTAAAAGAAAGCTCCCCCTCAAGGTCATCCGGCCCTTTGGGCGGAGCCGGCAAAACGGCCTCTTCTGTGAGGTGTCCCTGGTAGAAATGCAAAAGCCCAAGGTAGAAAGCCAGATGCGGCTCCGTATTTTTGACCTCCGGCGTGATGGCCGTTAGGGCTTTCGCGGCCTCTTCTTCTTTGTTCGCGCGCCGGAGAGAAACATAGAGCCAGTTAGAACAGTCAATCAGGCTGTCATTGCTCTTCGCCAAGGCCCGCGCTTTGGCGAACGAGGACGCAGCCTCATTGAACTCGGCCAAAAAATAGTGAGCCAGCCCCAAGTGATAGAAGGCCTCGAGCAGCTCGGGCGCGAGCCTTGTTGCCTGGTCCAAATCCTTCATCGCGCCTTTGAAGTCACGGAGCCCCAGTTCACGATGACCCCGCTCAAGATAAAGCTCCGCATTCTTGGGGGCAGCAGCCAAACCCTGTGTCGTGGTAGCCACCGCCTCTCGGTACTGCCTCCGAGCCGCCTGCGCTTTGGAAAGTTGCAACACCCGTTCGACGCTTGTCGGATCTGCCGCCAGGCTCTTGCGCGCATCCGCAATATTCTGGTCCTCGGGAAGCGCATAGAGCTTGCGTCCTAGAGCGGACGTAACTTCGAATGCACCTTTGCCAGCGCGAGCCTCGGTTTGCACCGAGAAGGCGCAAGTAGCACTGAAAACAAGCGCTCCAAGCAGGACAATTGCTGGCAATTTCCTGGGAACAGGATACCGAGCTTGCTTCGCCGACACACCCATCAGGGTGCGCTGGGCGCGGCTGCCCAAGATGGGATACTGATTCGTAAATCCAAGGTTTTGATCGGCAGCAGACGACGAATACAAAGATCGCATCGCAATTCCCTCCTTAGCGCGACAGTGATTGTACTTCGTGCAAGCCCGGCTCGCTTTGGGAAATCGCTGGAATTCGCGTAAGTCATTAATCATTCACGCCCTCAATGTGGGTTCATCGAAAATAATCTAGGCGGGGTGGAAATGTGGCACACTCTGAGGGGTGAAGCAACTGAGATATATCGAGCTCAAGAGCGGTTATTCCGACAATGGGCCTGCCTGGATTGCGTACGTGGAGCAATCCAAGAGCGGACGCACCTTGTACTTCAATGGCCGAGGACTCATGAAGCTCAAAGGCCAGCGGCGCGGAGTTGGCGGCGGCAATTACATCGACATGGAGACCGGCGAATCATTTTGGGTTTCGGGCGTCAAAAAGAATGGGGGAGACCGCCATTGGGCAGGATCAGGGAAGGTTCTCGTCGAGGCCGCTGCAGTAGGCGAGTATCTGGAAACGATCCAAGCCAAAACTCTGGACGCATCCCGTTGTGAGGTTACCAACTCCATCCAGCCAACCGACATCAACAGGCTTGCACAACTGGCAAATTCCCCAGCCAAGGGTTGGCCACAAGATCCAGACGAGCAAACGCCGTATTCCTTCAGGCGCAATGTGGCATCCTCAGAAAAATAAAAATCAAAAAGCTCCGAACGTGTGGAGCACTCAACGCCAATCTGTTTAGTGCACTGAAGGATTTATTGCTCCGAAGAAACAGGGCGCCATAAGGCTTGCCATTGCGTTAGCGGCCCCAAGCTACAACCAGCATGAGGAAGTTTTCAAGCGGCTTTGTAATCAGGCGGGCCATCCAGACGCAACTTCCTGATTGGATTGAGCAGCACGAATGGTCATCTGAATGCATTCCTTGAAAGCGAACCGATATGCGAGCCCAACAAGAACGCAATGCTCCTCTTCTTGATGTTGGTGGCCTAAACAATCACAGTCGCGAAACGAATATTGCTTCAGAGAGCTTCAAGGAATCCGGCGAGACAAGCAGCTTTGTCGACAAGATCTTGATCTGGGTTGATGACTATCTTTCAAACGCGGGAAAAAGTACTGGTCATAAAAAGGAGTTCGTCGACATGAATGTCGAATGCATAAAATCCAATAATCAACGAGCAATTTGGATTATTAATGCCACTCAACGCTGAATTATTGATTATTCATCCAGATTGATTGGATTATTAATGGCTACCTGGTGAAAATCGCGGAATTTATCAACTGTAATGACGATCTGGCCCTATGTAATGAGAACCACAACAAGCAATACCTGAAATCGATTCCGCGGATCGCAGCTACACGAATGTTTCTTCCACTACCGTGGAATCGTTTCCTCTACTGGCGAAAAACAGATGGCCATAGAAAATTGTAGCTACAGCCACGGCGACCGCAAACTTCCAGCCAGGCGCCAAGCCGGTTGGCGAGACGAACGCCTCCAAGAGTCCAGCCACCACCAACATCGGTATAGTGGCCAGGAAGAGCTGCAGAGCCTCCCTGGACTCTATAATCAACGAGTCGCGACGAGGAAGCACGCCGGGAAACAGTAAGCCCTGTGCCACACGAAAGCCCGCCGCCCCGGCGATGAAGATTGCGGGCAGTTCCAGCACGCCATGAGGAGCCACAAAACTCCAGAGATCCAAACTCATCCCGTTGAGCCAGCATGCGGAGCCAACTACGCCCAATAGGACGCCGTTAAAGACCATCATGTAGAACGTCCCCAACCCCGCCGTAATACCTACCGCGAAGGCAGCGAGGCTCACGCTCAGATTGTTGGTCATTATTCTGCTTGAAGCGTAAGGCTTGACGGAGACGATCGAATGGGTCCACATCTCGTGGCGCTCGATGGTGTTCATCATGCCCTCTCCCAGAAACACACGCATGAAATCAGGATGGGTCAGCGAGACCAACATTCCGGCCAGGCCACCTGCTACAAAGAGCAGGAGCGCAAGAGCGATCAGCGGGAGGTTGCGCCGAAAGATGCGAGGATAGGTATACCGGAAGAAGTAAACGAGCCCTCTACCGCTCGATTTTTGGCCCGCGTAGATGATATTGTGGGCCTGAGCAAGAAGAAGATTGAGCGAATGGGCGTAGTACTTGCCGCTTGGGTCCTCGCGCAGGGTGGAGAGGTCGGCAGCGGCCTGCCGATACAACAGGCCCAGCTCCTGCAGTTGGGGGCGCGGCAGCGACTTAAGGCCCTGTGCCCGGCCCTGATCGAGAAGGCGTTCCAGACGGGTCCAGTGGCTTCTTCTCTTATCCAGCCAATGAGCGGAGATCATTCGTGTTCAGCGACAAGATTACCATCAATACACCGGAACAGGTATCACTCGAGTTCCAGGCCGCCGGAGTGGGCAGCCGTTTTATTGCTGTCTTGATCGATTACCTGATTCAATTTGCCATCATCTTGCTTCTTCTTATCGTTTTATTCGCTGGTTTTTTTGCCTCCAGCCGGTTCACCGGGACCCATAATTCGTCGGTTTGGATTGTCGCAATCTACGTCCTGGCGTCATTCTGCATCCAATGGGGTTATTTCTCTCTTTTCGAGATTCTCTGGAAGGGCCAAACGCCAGGTAAGCGCGTGGCCGGGGTTCGCGTGATCAAGAATACGGGCCGATCCGTGAATGTGTCCGAGGCCCTAATGCGCAACCTGCTTCGGTTTGTGGATTGGCTTCCGGGACTGTATGCCATCGGCGTGATCACGATGCTGCTCAACTCTCAAAACCGGCGACTGGGGGACTTGGTGGCTGGAACCCTCGTGGTCCATGAAAAGTCGCTAAAGCGGCAGGGATCCCTTTTTCAAGGACCCCAGGGACAAGCCGATCCCACCATGTTTCAAGCTGCCGCTTTAGGCATTCCGGAGGCCGAACTCATCGAAACCTTCCTTACGCGCCGATGGGAGCTTTCTCCCGAGGTTCGGAGCGCGAATGGCGCGCGCATCGCCGGAATGATTTCTTCCCGGCTGGGCATTGCTCCTCATTCGCGGACGCCCAATAACGAAGAGTTTCTTGAAACCGTAATCATGGAATTTCGAAATCGCGCCCGCCATCGGTAAATCCAATCGGCCAATGGGAACCATTAAGGTAAACGACTGACAATAAACGAATGTAACCAGCCTTGCCTATGGGACGGACCCTGTTTTGTGTGATACTTTAGCCGGAATTATCCGCGTTCTCGACTCCCCCGAAAACATTTAGCGCGGCCATTATTCTCAGCGACTTGCTATGGCACTTGGGTTTGGCTTTAACAAAGTAAAGGTCCTTGGTTCGGCGGAAAAGTTTGTCCAACAGGGCAAGCTGCAGAATGCTATTGCCGAATACGAGAAGGTCGTCAAGGAAGACCCGAAAGACTTGACGGTCCTAAATACGATTGGCGATCTCTGCGTCCGGGTCGGACAGAACGAAAAGGCTGCCGAGTATTTCAAGAGGGTCGGCGACCAGTACGCGCAGAACGGCTTTACCGTAAAAGCCATCGCCATCTACAAGAAACTCAGCAAGCTGGCGGCGCCCACCCACGATTCGATCGTCAAGCTGGCGGAGTTATACACGCAGCAGGGCCTGTTCAACGACGCCCGCGCCCAGTACATGCTGGTGGCGGACCAACTGTTGAGAGGCGGCGACTTCGACCAGGCTGCCAGAATTTTCCAGAAAATCCTTGAGCTTGAACCGGAAAATACCGCGACTCAAGCGAAGTTGGCGGACCTCTACATTAAGCTCGGCAAGAAAGAGGAAGCGCTCCACATTTATTTTCACGCGGCAGAGACGCTCTATGCGCGCAACCTCTTTGACGCCGCCGACGACTCACTCAATCGCGTCCTCTCCATCGACCCGAGCAACGCCGGCGCGCTCCTGCTGCGCGGCATGATTGCGGCCGATTCGGGAGACAGCGCTTCCGCGATTCAGTACTTAGAGCAGGTCCCGAATCTCGATTCACGGGCCGACGCCCTCCGCGCCCTTCTGCGGGCCAAGCTGCAGACCGGCAAATCGGAAGGGCTAGAACCATTGGCCAGCAAGCTGTACACGGTTCACAACGACATCAGCGGCATCAGTTCGCTAGCGGATTGGCTCCTTGGCAGGCGCCAGGTGGACGAAGCGCTCGAACTTTATGACCAATACGCCGACCGGCTTCTTTCCCGCAATCCGGCGGTGCTGCAGGAAACTCTCTACCCACTGATCGGCGCAATCAGAAATAGCCCGGCCGGACTTGTGATGATGTTGAGGATTCTGCAAAAGGCCGGGGACAACTCGCAAACCAACGAAGTGATGGAGTTGCTTGCGCACGCGTATGTGCAGCAGGGAGAGCTTGTCAAGGCCCGCGAGCTCTATCACGAGCTTGCGGAGTTGGAACCGGAAAATCCTCTGCACACGCAGAACTACCGGCAGATGCAGATTAAGCTTGGCGAAGACTCCGTGGCGCGTCCTCTCTCCGAGGAAGAGGCTTCTCAGGCGCTGATGGCCGAAGAGTTGGAGGTAGCCGGGCCGATCATCCACCAGACCTATAGCCCCACGGTGGAAAAGGCTCTGGAAGCCGCGCTCACCGACGCAGAACTGTTTGTTTCCTACAATGTTCCGCTCAAGGCGATTGCACCGCTAGAGGCGGCCCTTCCACTCGCGCCCAGAGATGTAAATCTGCATCAACGCCTTGCCTCTCTCTATGTAAAAGCAGAACGTTATGCGGACGCTGCGCGCGCTTGCATGGTGCTCAGCGAGGTTTACGCCCAATTTGGGCACGATGCGGAGGCCGTTCGCTGTGCCGACATCGCCGAGAGATATGGGGAGATGGCTGCTTCCACACCTGCGCCGGCAGCGGCTATCACACCAGCGCTGCCGCCGATTCGGGATTTCCAGGCTTCGTCAATACCTGCCGCGGCGTTCACGCCTGACCCGCCCGCGCCGTTGGTGTCAGAAGCCTCTACAGTCCACGAATTTGCCCTCGACTTGCCAATGCCAGTCGAGGACGACGCCCCCACGGCGCCAACCGAGCCGACCATATCGGGGTTCGGATTTGAGATTTCTCCCGAAACCATGCGCGATTCTTTTGCCGTGGAGGAAACTGAGCCAGCGCAGGCTATGCAGCCTCCTACCGCGGCCCTCCATGGAAGGAGCAATGGTGCGCATCTAGATCACGAGATCGACCTTTCCGGCGAATGGGAAGACATGATCTCCGTGGAGCCGGAGACGCCCCCCGACCGGCCTGGATTGGAGGCTGCAGAATCCCCCGCGGCCGCACTGCGGGATGAGGAGCCTACGCCGGAGCCTGAGCTAAGTGACGAAGCGATGCCACGTTTCGAGGCTCCACCACCACCACGTTTCGAGGCTCCACTCCGTTTTGAGGCTTCTGCGGCTTTAACTCCTCCTTTGGCAGTTACACAGAAAGTCTCGCTCCCCGAGCCTGTTCCGGAACCACCTGCCCCGCCTCCCGGGCCCAATCCATCGGTGATTGCCGATAAGATTCAGGAGATCCGGTTCTATATCTCGCAAGGATTCTGGGACATCGCCCAATCGGCAATTGAAGATCTGGTTGCGATCGCTCCCGATACTCCTGCCCTCGAGAACCTGATTCGAGCGGTTGCCACCGGGAGAGCCCGCACCTCCGGCGCACCTGCTCATGTGGCGCCGCCCGCACCGGCGACACCTATCGATACTCCGCCTGTAGCATCTATTCAGGCGACTCCGTCTATTCAGGCTGTACCGTCTATTCAGGCTGTACCGTCTATTCAGCCTGCAGCGGCGGCAACGGCCTCGCCGATTCCATTGGCAACTCCTGCAAGTGTGCCGCCGGCGCGCAAGACCGTTGTAACGGAGCCAGATCCGTTTGAAATACCGGTTTTACCAGCGGCAGCAATGCCGTCTGTTGCGGTTGCCCAGGCAAGCGCAACAGTGGCGCGTCAGGCTACCGCAGACACGATTCCATTCGAAATTGAGCCTCTGGCGCCGATTGCGCCACGCCCGTCTATCGTTGCCGCGCCTACTGCTTCGCCGTTCCCGACGCCTCGTCAGCCAAGACCGGAACCTGATCCTGTTCCATTTGAGATTGAAGCTGCTCCCATCGCTGCAATGCCGGTTGCCGCGCCAATCTCTGCGCCGCGCCAGCCGATGCCGGAGCCTGATCTGATTCCGCTCGACATTGAGCCGGAAGCTCCTGCTCCAGCGATTCGGGCGATAGCCCCGCCGCCTTTGCCGGTCTCAAGACAGCACCAGTCAGTTCAGAATGAAGTACTCGACGACGCTCTGTTTGACTCCGCTCTATTTGACTCCGATCCGCTTGGAATTGACGTTTCGCCGGCGCCTGCTGTGCAGCCGATGGCCAAGACGGCTCCATCTACCAGACGCGAAGCCGATCCCTTGCCCGCGACGCGCCCCTTTGCCATTGAACAGCCGGTTTTGGAGGACCTTCCGGTTGAGGTTCCAGATGTACTAGCGCCCATTGTTGAAATGGCGCCGGAATTTCCTCCGCGTAAGGAAATTGCTGCGGCGATGGCATCGCCAAGCCAGCCACGCGCGAGCCAGCCGACTTCATCTTTCTCGACTTCAACCCAATCGACTTCAACCCAATCTTCAGCCGCCGATTCTACAGAAGACATTCTTGGCGATTTTGTTTCAGATCTAGAAAGATCGCTGGGAGATTTTTTACCGACGGATACTGCCGATGTCAGGCCGCACGAACCTGAGCCCGAACCAATCGTGGCCATGACTTCTCCGACGGCTGCCGCTCCGTCTGTTCCTTCACCCGCCGCTTCCGCTGTACCCGCGCATGTTGCCGCTTCCGCAGCACATTCCGTGGCACCTTCCGTAATCCAGCCTTACCGCAATGGAAATAGCCATGAGGTGGATGCAGGTTCCTTGCTGAACGACATACTGAGCGAGCTCAAGGAAATCAGCGACGACGACCCGCCCGAAAATGAAGACCCGGAAACCCATTACAATCTAGGTATCGCCTTTAAAGAAATGGGTTTGCTCGATGAGGCGATTGGCGAACTCCAGAAGGTATGCCACGCTTTGGAGCACGGGCACGATTTCTCTCAACCGATTCAGGCCTATACCTGGCTCGCACAATGCCTGGTAGACAAGGGAGTGCCAGAAGCAGCCGTGCGGTGGTACGAAAGAGCGCTTAAATTGCCCGGACTGGATATGTCCAGCCGCTGCTCCATTTACTATGATCTAGGATCGGCTTATGAGCTATACGGGGACAGAAAAGCGGCGTTGAATAATTTTATGGAAGTGTACAGCTCCAACATCGATTTTCGGGATATCGCCAGCCGCATCAAAGTCTTAAAATCGTAATTGTGTTGAAGAGCCAAATCTGTAACCCGAATCAGGAAAGCCGAGCCAAAACCACGAACCGTTGAATCCCGCATCGACTAATTTCGAAACCCCTTCCGGGCCACCGATGGAAAATCATGCGGAGATGCCTGTCTGGATGCAACGCGTGTTCCTGATCGTCTACGTTGTATTCTGCATTGAACTGGGCATTGTGCTGGTTGCTTTGCCGTGGAGCGAGCTGTGGTCGAACAATAGCTTCCTGTCGCGATGGCCGGTGCTTGGTCACGCATTACACCACGGCTTCGCCCGTGGCGCCATCTCCGGCCTCGGGCTTCTGGATCTCTGGCTCGGCATCGCCGAAGTGGTACGGTATCGTGATCGACGCTGATACCGGTTTTCCATGAGCCCGCTGCTTAAGGTTTGGTTCTCGCAACAGCATCGATCGAAACCATCGAAGATCTAGTGCATCGAAGCATTCATCTCCAGGCTATCCATCATGTCGAATCACAAAAATCCTAATTCCGATGAACACAAGGCGCTCGAGAAGGCGCCTTTGGCTTACTTTAATCCCGATTTCCTGAACAGCCCCGATGGGCGCATCATGCGGATTCTCGCCGAGTATGCTGAACCCTTAGCGCGGTTTCGGCGCGAAAAGATCCAGGACACTGTTGTGTTCTTTGGCTCGGCGCGCTTTCACAGCCTTTCGGCAGCACAAGAGTCGCTTACGAACCTTGAGAAGCCCGCAACGCCCACTGAACCGGAAGGAAATCATGATGCGCTGCAATCGCTCTTGAAGCGCGCGCATGCCGCGGTTGAAATGGCGCGCTACTATGAGGACGCCCGCCAGTTGGCGCACATGCTCACCGACTGGACCAAGGCTCTGCCGGGCAAGCGCCATCGCTTTGTCGTGACCTCGGGAGGCGGCCCCGGCATTATGGAAGCTGCCAACCGGGGAGCAAGAGAATCGGGCGGCAAAACCATTGGATTGAATATCCGGCTGCCTTTTGAGCAGGCTCCCAATCCCTACATAACGCCGGAACTGAATTTTGAGTTTCACTACTTCTTCATGAGGAAGTATTGGTTTGCCTATCTTGCGAAAGCTCTGGTGGTCTTTCCCGGCGGCTTTGGCACTCTGGATGAACTGTTCGAGATCCTCACTTTGGCGCAAACGCAAAAACTCGCCAAGAAGATCATCGTGATCGTCTATGGAAAGGATTATTGGAGCCAGGTACTGAATCTGGCGGCGCTGGCCGACTCTGGAGCCATCTCTCCCGAAGACCACCAGCTTTTTTCGTTTGCCGATTCGCCGCAAGAGGCGTTCCACCTACTGAAAGAGGGTTTGACCAAGTATCACCTTGATCCTCACACCGCCAAGCAGGTTCCGGAAGAGGGGCCCGAGATTGCGAAGACGCTTCCATAAGGAGAATGGGAGTTTCTCTTTATTTGAGCTATGTGGGACCCACAGCAGTACGCCAAATTCTCCGATGAGAGGCAGCGTCCGTTCCATGAACTGATCGCGCGAGCCGCTGCGGTTTCTCCGGAATCTCCATGGCCGAAACGGATCGTGGATTTGGGATGTGGTTCCGGCGAATTAACCAAGCATTTGGCGGAGAGATGGCCGGACGCATCGGTTCTGGGCATCGATAGCTCGCAGGAGATGCTTGCCAAAGCCCAGGTCTTGGCGCAGCCTCCACGCCTGGTCTTCATGGAAAAAGAGATTCAAGCGTGGGTGCCGGAAGCTGCCGATTTTATTGTCTCGAATGCCGCGCTGCAGTGGGTCCCTAATCATGAGGCGATCCTTGTAAAAATCGCCGCGATTGTGCCCGCCGGGGGCGTACTCGCTTTTCAGACACCAGGAAATTTCGATGCACCCTCGCATGAGATCGTTCACAAGCTGAGAAACAGCGTTGCGTGGAAACACCTTCTGGCGGTTGGCAAAGACGATCCTCCCTATTCGCGGCCAGCGGAACAATATGCGCGTCTGCTCTTGCCTTTGGGTTTCTCAGTCGATGCCTGGGAGACGAGCTATGTCCATGTGCTGCGTGGGAAAGATGCGGTGCTCAACTGGACGCTGGGTACAACCTTACGCCCGGTGATGGACCGTCTTTCACCACAGGAGCGCTACTCTTTCCTCGCCGAATACGGTGAGGCTCTTTCCCAGGTCTACCCCGAAACTACGCAAGGAACCCTCTTCCCTTTTAAACGGATTTTTGTTGTAGCCAGGAAGTCATAGCTTCCCTGGGATCAACACCCTCACGCCTCTGCTCCAGAAGGCAGATTACAATAACGGAGCTACGCAGCCTGGAAAAACTGCAGCCTCCATGTATGTCTCAAGTTCCCGCTTATTCACCCGTTCGCTGGCCGGATGCTTCCGAAGCTTCTCCGTTGTTGTACTACATTACCGACCGGCGGCAGTTCCCCGGAGACGAAGCTGACCGACGAAAGCGCGTGGTTGAGAAGATTATGGAGTGCGGCGCGGCAGGTGTTGACTACATCCAGCTACGAGAAAAGGATCTTTCCGGCAGTATGCTGGAAGAGTTGGCGATGGAGGCGATCGAAGCTATCTCGCCCTATTACCCTACGAAACTGCTCATCAATTCCCGTTCCGATATCGCCCTCGCATCCGGTGCGCATGGAGTTCATTTGCCGGCAAACGACCTACCCGCCAGCGAGGCTCGGGTCATCTTTGCCCGCGCCGGGATCATCCATCCTGTTATCGGCGTTTCGGTTCACTCCGCGCAAGAGACCGCTTATGCCGAAGCCCATGGAGCCGATTTTGCCGTCTTTGGCCCGGTGTTTGAAAAAGAGGAACGGGCTGCGCCCCACGGACTGGAACAACTACGAAGCGCCTGCCACAGGCCCGGCATGATCTCTGCACCTATGCCGGTTCTGGCTCTGGGCGGCGTGACAGTGGATAATGCCGCCGCGTGCCGGAAGGCAGGCGCTGCCGGAATCGCCGGCATTCGCCTGTTTCAGGAAAACAACGTCGCGAACATTGTGAGAAAGCTCAAGTCCCTATAGCGGCCAGGCGCTGCGCACCGTGCGGCCGAATCGTTATTGCGCCTTTTGGGAATAGGCCGCCGAAAAGATCAGTTTCGTTCCTGTCGTTCGTCCTTCACAAACCAGTGCAAGATTGCTGAAACGACAGAGAGGCAGATCGCTCCAATGAATGCCGCGAGCCATCCATCAATGGAAAATCCGGGTGTAATAGCCGCCGCTACTTTCAGCATGATGGCGTTGATCACCACGAGAAACAGTCCCAGGCTGAGGATCGTGACCGGGAAAGTAAGAATCTTCATGAGCAGGCCGAGCGTGGAGTTCACGAATCCAACGATCACCGCCGCGAGCAGCGCGGCGCGAAAGCCATTCACATGGAAACCGGAGACAAAGTGCGCCACAATCAGCAGGGAGCACGCGCTGATCAACCAGCGGATAAGTAGTTTCATTTTTTCCTCACTCTTGCTGCCATTATTGCAAAAATGAGGATCTTATAGCGTTTTCACCCGCTACCGTATCCCGTTTGCAGGCTTTCCATGCGGCTTTTCTTTTTGAATGAAGAACAAGGCGGAAAAGCCGCGTAGCGACCTTGATTCCTGGTCTACACTTACGCTGAAAACGCATTAGGAGAAAGCGTTCTTCCCCGAAGAGTCCGAGATTCTCACGATCCGGCTGCGACTTTCGTGACCGAGTGCGGCGGACCAGCAGGCGAAAGCCCTGCCTGGGCTTCGCGGATGCCGGCAGCGATGGCCTGTTCCCAATCAAGATGGGGAATAGGGGAGGCCGCAGCTTCCTGGTAGTAGCGCAGTGCCTCTTCTGGACGATTCAATTGCTTCAAGCAAATTCTACCCGCAGCAATCAGCGCCAGCAGCGCTTGCCGCTGCGAGGGGTGTGCCGCAGCCAGGTTCTGATATTCCGTTAAGGCTCGCTCGAAGTCCTTGCGGTTTTCGGCTGCGCGGCATAGGTCATACCAGGTTGAGGCCGGGAGCAAGGCAACATCGCCGCTGGAGTTGAGAAACTCTTCATAAAGCTGCCAGGCCCCATCGAGATCTCGGGCTTTGATCAGCGCGTTGCATAGCTTCACCGTTGCCTCGTGATACTTGGGCCAATCGTGCTTTCCACAATAAGTCTGTTGTAGCAGCGTCCAACCATCCAGCGAGTCCGGCTTGGCTTCAAGATACGTTTGCAATGTGGCAATGGCCTCGTCCGTCTGCCCGTTTTCGATCAAATCGGCGGCATGAACAATCTCAGGATCGTTTGTCATGACCTCTTTGTCGATCTTGGCTTCGACAGACTTGTTTGCCTTCTGCTCGAGCCCCGAGTATCGAAACGCGACTGCGCCAGCCACCCCAAAAAGGAAACCACCTACATGAGCCCAGTGGGCCACGCCACCGGAGGTGCCGACGAGCGCTCCATAGAAGATTTCCATGAGCACCCAAAGAGGCAAGAGCCAATAAGCCGCCGCTTGAAAGGTATGGAACCTTAAAAAACGGAGCCACACCATGGTGATCTGCATCTTGGGAAAGCGCACAACAAAGGCCCCCATCAATGCAGCTACGGCGCCGGAGGCGCCCAGCGTGGCTACATGGCTATGGAGATTCGTCCACGCATGGAATTGAAGAGCCACAGCACCGGCAACAAGATAGAAAGCCGTATATAAAACGCGGCCCCAGACATCCTCAAGAACGAACCCTGCCAGCCACAAAAACCACATGTTGCCGATCAGATGCAGCCAGCCGCCATGAAGAAAGTTCGCTGTGAGATAGGAAACCAAGCTTGGGTGGGCAGGAATAAAGGCATATTCCTCGTAAAAACCAGGCGAGGCCGAAGCTTGAGCGTAATCGGCAACTAGCCGATCCATCTCCTCTTGCAGCGCATTATCGTTGAGAGTCCGGATTTGGGCGTCCCAGGCATCGGCCGCCCGACGGTTGAAACCCTGATCCACGGCCCATTTCCAGCTCTGAGGTTCGGCAGCGCGATAGTCATCGACCACCTGCTGCGCTTGCGGAGGAAATTTCAACTCTGGATGCAGCGCCGCAAGATACAAAATATGCAACCTGTCAACGGAACTTCGCGAGGGCTCATCGCTGACCGACCAATGGGTCAACAGGAAGATGACGGTGTTGAGGGCGATGAGCGTCAGCGTGACAACGGGCCATCGCCGCGCCGACATTTGTTCATGCCGGATTGGGATAAGCATGGTGTTAAAGGCCTTTCCTCTTGCAAATCACTAGCAGCGGCCGGGGGTTGAGGCCAGTCTAGCGCAGGAAAAAGCAAATTTCGGGATTACCAAGGTAATGAAAACACGTTTGTAATGGCCCGAATGGCTCTTCGGCTTTTCGCGGTGTCTGGATCTTTTGCTGAGGGAAACATCGCTCGCGCAAACAACTGAGTGAATAAGACCTCAACGAACAGTGAGGTTTTGGCGGTTTATTCGGGGTTTGTCCGGAAATTGCCCTATCAACCATAGAGAATTGTCCTGTATTTATAGGCTCTTCATCAATATTTTGGGTGCAAAAAGAATCCATCACCAAAGGTGACAATCCGGACTTCGAAACGTCGAACTTTGTTGGGATTTCGAGAAGCTTTTAGTTATCTGGGAAACATATTTGCTTCTAATCATTCTTTATGGGTGCCGCTTGTTCCTTGTGGAACAAAGTTAGTTAATTGACAGGCCCCAGGGGCTTGAATCTTGGCCTCGTGGCTTCATGGCCTCTGAAATCCCAGCAAACTTGTAATTTTTGAGCGAATGCTACAATCACTCCACATTTTTGGACAAGAATATGAACCTTCCCTACTCTGACCGCCGCCGCGCTTTTGGTTTCTTATTTTGCTTTGCTTTCGTTTCCTTCAGCTTTTGCATGGCAGCCACCAGCGATAGTGGCTCCCTGTCGTCACCCGCAACCGATGGCACAATCAAGCCCCTCACGGCCATCGCCGGCGAGGGCATGATTGGCAACCACTCTTTTGACTACCTGGAAGAGCTGAGCGACCAGATTGGCGGAAGAGTTACCGGTTCCCCACAAGCCCAGAAGGCAGTGGAATGGGGCGTTGCCAAGATGAAAGCCATCGGCCTGACCAATGTTCGGGCGGAAAAATGGCAGATCTCACGCGGCTGGAGACGAGTGAGCGCGGAGGCAGAATTACTCGCGCCGCTCCAACGTCCGCTGGTGGTGGATTCCATGGGCTGGGTCGGCTCCACTCCCAAAGGAGGAGTAGAGGCGGAGGTAGTTCCAGTGAACGTGAACGAGCTGCAGAAAGAGATGAAAGAAAATACCTCGAAGTGGGCGGGCAAGGCTCTTTTGGTGGTGAAGCGGGGCGAAGCCAACGAGGCCGATCGCAGAAACAGCTTTGCGACATTTGGCGAGTTCCTGAAAGCAGCCTACTCGGCTCACGCAGTCGCGGTGATTGGCGGCCAGGGGGGATCAGAAGCCACGGGAATGAGGCTTACCCACACGGGAGCGATGGGCTACAACGCATACTACGACATTCCCGTGGTGAGCATGGTGGCCGAAGATCAACGGCAGCTACAGAGGTTCGTCGATCATGGTAAGACCGTTCGTTTGAAGATTAATGTCCAAAATGAAGCTACCAGCGGACCAGTCGATTCGGCCAATGTGGTGGGAGAGATTCGGGGTACGGAGTTTCCAGAACAGGTCGTGGTGATCGGTGGGCATCTTGATTCATGGGATCTGGCTCAAGGCACTACCGACGATGGGACAGGTGTGGCAACCACTCTCGGCGCCGCCGAAGCCATTGTGGCCAGCGGCTATAAGCCAAAAAGAACCATACGGTTTGTTCTCTTTACCGGCGAGGAGCAGGGCCTGCTTGGATCGTTTGCCTATGTGAACACGCATAAGAGCGAGTTACAGAACCATGTAGCGGCCATTGTGCTCGATTCCGGCCAAGGGCCGGTGGTGAAACTTAGCGTCGGCGGGCGGAAGGATCTGATTCCGGCGATGGAGAAATTTACCGGCACACTCAAGTCTTTTGGAAAGCTGGAACTCGACGACCGCGCCAGCTTTGGCACGGATTGCGGACCTTTTGTTCTAGCTGGATTGCCGGGAATCAACATGGACCAGGACTCGCCTGACTACCGTTACACGCATCACTCGGCCGTGGACACACTCGACAAGGTTGATCCCGATATCTTGACCCGCGATACCACCGTCATGGCGCTGACCGCATTCTGGATAGCCGACCGTCCCGACCGCCTTGCCAGCCCTTTGCCGAACGACCAAGTAGCCAAAACGCTCGTGGAGCAAAAGCAGGATGGGATGTTGAAAGCCGCCGGCATCTGGCCCTTCGGAGACACTGGAAGCGAAAAGAAGTAAGAGTCAGCGGTCGTTTTTTGTATGACCCCCTTTATTGCTCATAGCTCAAGATGCCACGAGGCAGAGACTTTACCAACAGCCTCTGCCTCCCGTGTCGCATTTTGAGCGTTGTGCGCTCACCACTTGCGAGCAATTGCTATAAGGATCCTGGCTAAAGCGTCCAGATCGTGTGTGTCGATGACCTCTCCGGGCGAATGGGAGTAGCGTAGCGGCCAGCCCAGCGCCACATCGATGGAACCGTAAGGAACAAAGGCCGAGCCATCATTCCCTCCACCCGTTACGCCGTACTGAACTGGAATATTTTCAGCACGAGCCAGCGAAACCACTTTATTCACCAGGGGCAGCGGAATGATATTGGAGTTGTCGACGGCGCGAACCACGAAGCCCTTTCCAAGCTCCGCGTCGGCAAAGCGCTTGGATTCGATGGGAGAGTCGGAGCTGACAAAGGTATCCACGGCAAATACATATTCCGGGGCCTGCCCGGCCTCAGCCAGACGCTTGGCAATGGCAGCGGCTCCATCCAGGCCGAGTTCCTCGCTCGTCGACCACACGAAGGTGACATTGCGATCCTTGAGGTCGCGCCCCAAGGACCAAGCCGCCGAGACCAAGGCTGCGCATCCGATGCGATCATCGAAGGCCCTGGCGCTTGCCCTCGTGCCCAACAGCTTGTGGTACTCCTTGGGTACGGTCACGAAATCGCCAACCTTGATTCCACCCATTAACTCCGCAACCTGAGCAGGGTTGGAAGCACCGGTATCCAGATGAAATACCGATGCCTGCCCCTGGCCTCTCGGCCATTTGAATTCCGGCTTGTCCCAACCTTCTGGCAGCTCCAGTACGCCGGGATGCGCCACTCCATTGGAGTGCACCAGAGCCGAGTGTCCTAAGAAGTAAGCCAAAACTCCTCCGCCCTTGGATTGCAATTCCAGGCGGCCATCCGGCAGGATCGAACGGACTTCGTAGCCGATTTCATCCTGATGGGCGACTACGAGCACATGCGGCGCTTTGCTGTTTGAGCCCCAGCGCAGAATGAGATTTCCCGCATCGTCGGTCTCCGTTTTGGCCCAGGGGGGAAGGAGCTTTTCGATCAGATCGCGAACCGGCTTTTCGTGGCCGCCGCTCACTCCGTATTCTTCGACAAGCTGGCGAAGGACATCTTCATTTTTCGGGGGGGTGTTTGAAGTGGACTTCGCGGGCTGAGGCCGCTCCGCCCTCCCTAACGATGTTTCTACTTTCTGCGGTGTGGCTTGCCCCTGAAGATATACCTGCAAGAGCGAGACGACATCGGCGATGTCGTTCGCGTCGAGGAACTCGCCAGGAGTGGACGGCCATTCCGTAGCAACCGCCATGTGCGCCTGGCGCACCGGGAGCGTGGGAGGCAGTTGAGCACGGTTGCGGACCTGAGGAATCGAGACATCTATTTCCGACGGTATCTTGTTCTCGACGGCAAGCGCCTGCAACTCCCTGACAAGATCGCCCGGCGCGGAGGCGGACAATTCCGCTGAGAGAAGAACACCACTACCGACTTTAGGGGAGGGGGCACCGGATGACGCGGCAGCGGGGTTTTCGCCTGCCGGTTGCGCCCGACGCAGGAAGGAACGAGCAACCTGGATCATTTCATCAGGCTTTACCGAGTTCAAGACCAGTGTTTGACCACGCGAGCCTGTCCATTGCTGACCGACAAAGGCGACCGTGAGCGTGCCATGAAGCTTTTGGGGATCGAGGTTCCGCAACAGCGCAATCAGGGCAACGACGCCAATACGATCTCCGATGGCGGGAGAAGTCAGCTTTCCATAACCCATCTGATAGAGGGTGCGATCGATAACCAGAGGATTGAGAATATCCACACCCGCCGCTCGCGCTTGCTCGGCACTGGAGGCCCCGATGTCGATGAATACGTTGTCGAGGTCCGCGGGGCTGGGAGGATTTTGACGGCCAGGCTGCAAGTGGACGGATACTCCGGCAACGACGCCATGAATCCATTTGTTCTGGGTGGTCCAGATCCTGACGGGCTGCGCCGAATGCAGTTCATTGAACAGCGGCAGATTGGTGGCCTGCGGCAGCCTCTGCACACGCAGATAGCCGTCGTTGGTAATGGCACTAACAACGAAGCCGGGTTCGTCCATGGGTGCTACCAGCAACCGGTGCGGAGAGCCGGAGCCCAACGTGACGATTACGTCGCCGAGACTATCAGTCTTCGGTGAGAAGGCGGGCGAGAAGGCGTGGAGACGCTCCGAAATTTTCGCAGCCAGTTCCTGCTCATACCCAGGAACCGCGGGGGTTTGGACGAGTTCTTGCATATCGTCGAGCAGGTTTCCGGGGACTTTTTGTGCAACAGCGGCAACAGCAAACGTTAACAAGAGATACGGCAGCAGCGCGATGCGGCGCAGGTGTGGCCTCATGAAGATGCTCCAGGGAGTCGATTTGAAAAATTGCGGATTACGGGTTGCAGGATTCACGAAATGAAATATGAAAGAGGCATTCAAGATACCTGAGAGACTCGGGTAAAGCCAGAGCCCGCAAATAGCGCTTATAAACGGCAATGTTGTGCCGTCGTAGGTAGATTCAAAATTGATTTCTCATTGATTTCTTATTGATTTTTGGGTTCCCAAAAAATACCGGAAAAATGAAGTGGAATCAATTTGCCTTATCTCATCTTAGATCCGTCTTGGCACCTAAGTTTCTTAGGAGTGCTACCACGCTAACTTTGACTCGGAAGGCTGGACGGCATCACCCGACCGGGTTTTTATCAACGTCCTGTGGCCAACGATCTTGGATATCCGCTAGATGCCGAGGATGGCTTTTACATCTACCGATGCCGGAAGAGTGCCAAACATAGCGCCATGGTCCTGGTGGAGACGCGAGGTGCAGAAAGCCTCCGCAAACGCCGGTGAGCTATGCCGGATTACAAGCGAGGCCTGAAGGGCCAGCGCAAGTTTCTCCGCCAGCCTGCGTGCCATGGCTTCAGCGTTACCGGAATCGTCGACAGGAGTGTGAAGCTGCCGGGTCAAATCGGATTCCACCTGCGAGATATAGGTGTCCGTGGCTTTGTCGAGGCCCTTGGCCTGCTGCATCTCAGCAACCACGGCTTCCGCAGAGGTTGGATCTTTGGCAAGAGCGCGCAGAATATCCAGGCAAATCACGTTGCCGGAGCCTTCCCAGATGGAGTTGAGAGGGGCTTCCCGATAGAGACGGGGCATGATCGACTCTTCCACATAGCCATTGCCGCCGTGGCATTCAAGGGCTTCACTCACGTGCGCAATCGACCGTTTACATAACCAATACTTCCCGATGGCGGTCACGATGCGCGAAAAAGCCCGTTCGTGCGCACTCGATTGGCGAGCATCAAACGAGCGGGCAATCCGAATCATCAAGAGGGTTGCCGCTTCCGATTCCAAAACCAAGTCTGCGAGGACATTGCGCATCAAAGGCTGGTCGATCAGCCGCTTGCCAAAAACCTCGCGATGCCGGGCATGATGGAGGGCCTGGACCGTTGCCTGCCTCATCAGGCCGGCCCCGGCGATGGCGCAGTCGAGCCGCGTGTGATGCACCATTTCAATAATGGTGCTGACTCCCCGCCCCTCTTCTCCTACGAGGCGCGCCCATGCGCCCGAAAACTCGACTTCACTGGAAGCATTGGAGCGGTTGCCAAGCTTATTTTTCAACCGCTGGATCTGAAACCGATTGCGTTCGCCGGAAGGAGTCCAGCGGGGAAGGAAGAAGCAGGAAAGACCTTTTTCCGCTTGAGCCAGCACGAGAAACGCATCGCACATGGGAGCGGAGCAAAACCATTTGTGCCCGGTGAGCAGATATGCTCGGGAGGCGCCAATCCTCTCCGCGCGGGTGGTATTGGCCCGAACATCGGACCCTCCCTGCTTCTCGGTCATGCCCATGCCCATGAGCACACCTTTCTTCTCGGCCGACGGAGAAAAGCGCGGATCGTATTCGCGGGAGAGAATTCGCGGCTGCCATTCGCTTGCCAAATCGGGCTCGGAGCGTAGAGCGGCGATGCCGGAAAAGGTCATGGAGATGGGGCAGGTATGCCCCATTTCGTTTTGGGCCGTCAGCATCATCATGGCCGCCCGGGCCATGTGGGCACCTGGCCGCTTTTCTTCCCAGGGGAGGCTGTGAAGACCGTGGGCCACCGAGGTTTGCATTAAGTTATGCCAGGCGGGATGAAACACTACCTCGTCACGACGGTTTCCATAACGGTCGTGGGTATGCAGCACGGGCTCTGTCTCGTTGGCCTCGAAGCCCCATCTTTGGACTTTTTCCGTACCCAAGAGCCCGCCGAGTTCCGCAAGCTGTTCGCTCGCCCAACCCGCGCCCTCGCGGTCCAGGGCGCTGACCAGCGTGTTGTCTGTTAGAAACAGGTTGTAGCCGGTAAGAGGCGGAACCTGATTGCGTACCTCATGAGTCGCGTGGCTGTGGAGAGCGGATACGGGATTCACGGGGGCATTATCGTGCAGCCGGGCACCGTTCGCAAGGAACTAAGTGCCGATAGGCGCAATGTTATTCGATATCCGGCTCATGCGATTTCGGATTATGATGCGCTGATGAAATGGAACCTTTGGGGAGCCGTTCTTTTTCTGGCCCTTATTGCAGAGCATGCAGGAGGCTCGGGCACCCGCCAGCTAGCCGATCGAATTCTGGTGGTTAAATCGGCCCGAACGATGAAACTCTACGCGGGAGATAAGCTGATCAAGCAGTACAAGATCGCCCTGGGAACCGAACCGGTGGGAGCCAAGCAGCAACAGGGTGATCACAAGACTCCAGAAGGCTCCTACGTCATCGATTCCCGCAATGCCCACAGCCAATTTCATTTGTCGCTCCATATCTCTTATCCCAACACAAAAGACCGGGAAAGGGCACGAACTAAGGCCGTGGAGCCCGGCGGAGCCATCATGATCCATGGGCTCGCACCGTCCTTTGCGTATTTAGGACCTCTCCATAGGCAGACGGATTGGACAGACGGGTGCATCGCGGTAACAAACGCTGAGATTGAGGAGATCTGGTCGCTGGTGCCGGTGGGAGCGAAGATTGAGATCCAGCCTTGAATGGTGAAACGTCATATGAGATGCCTTGGAGAATATGTAAGAACAAAAGTTCTCACATATTCTCCAAGACATGAATTTTTATTGCACGCTTGACGGGGCCCTAATCCCCCGTTTTCGACAATCTCTTCCTATCAAACATCCTCGCCGTGCGGCTTTTCTTAACGGAAAAGCCGCGCCGAAAATTCAATTCCTGGATACCCTCCGTCGAAAACGAGGCAAGCGCCACTCTTCCACAGTTGCGCCAACATTGTTCATTTCCGACCAACGAGGAAACGGCGGAAATTACGGACACGCGGGTCGAGGTGCCTCCGGCGATTCGATAACCCACCCTTTGTTCCGAGCGCAAAACCAAGAGCGCGCTCTCCACAAAGGATGGGGCACCCGCTCTTCCGTGAGGGTTAGATTTTTGTGTTGCAGGTTATGGCCGCCGCTACAAAGAATGACTGGCCAAAAATCCCAGACGAGGTCGTAGAGCGCCTATTGACTCTGCTTCGTAATGAAGAGATGTACAAGTCGCCACACGCCGGCCACGTGCTTCATTTTTTTGAATTCGAGTCTCCCAGGCTAACTGATCGCCAGAAATGGCTTTGCATCGGTTTTTTGAACGCGCATGGAGATCAGTTCTCAGATGTCCACAGCCAGCAGGTTGTGACGGAGCTTCGTTATGGACTTTATGGGGACTACTTGAAAAGGTCTGCGCCATTCACGCTCCCTTCGCTGCCGGTGAGAAATTCAGGCCGCCGCAAAGACTAAGGGCCGATCTCCCATACTGAGACCGGCCCCTATTTTTTAGAACAGCTAACAATCTACTTCATTGCTATCCGCTGCGGCGTCTTTTCCTGCCGCTGACGGTGTGCGACAGAGGTAGGAGCCACAGAAGAAGGAGGAGCGCTGGTTGCAAAGTCGCGAGGGAAGCCAATGGGAATCGTGGTATCACCCGATCCATGATTGGCATCTTTCGCAACGGTAAAGCTCCAAACCGTCTCTTTGGTTGTGCAGTTGTGGGCCTGATCACAAATACCGGCTTTCAGTTTCGCCGTGTACTTTTCTCCCGCATTCAGGATGATCTGCTGAGGGAAGAAGCCCCAAGCGCCTTCACCAACCTGATCGACCATGCCAGGAACGGTTGCGCCGTGTGAATCTACGAGCGTAAAGCTGCCGCGATCCACTCCCGACACCGGCTTGGAGAAGAAGACCTTCACCACGGCATCCTGGTAGACCTGAGCAGCGCCGGGCAGGGGGTACATTCCCACTTTCGGAGCCGTCTTGTCAGGTGTGGCACCGGCGACGTCGATCACGAACGTGCGGAACGTCATCGGAACCGGAGGCGCGCCTTCAACCACTGGCGGCTCGGTGTTGGGTTTCCTTCCGTCGCAAAGACCACCAAGGACGCAAGGCTCCAGAATGAAGTTGTTGTTGGTATCGGCCATGTTTCCGAGGAACTTCAGGGCAACAATGGCTTCAAACGATTGATAGTAGACCGCCGAGGTCACTGCAATGGGACCCTGGGTACCAGGAGGAACAACGATCGAATAGCGATCCACCTTCGCGACGTTTCCGTCGTTGCCGCGAGGATAGATACGGGAGTCTCTCAGATAGGAATCATCGTAGTGGTCGCCGTTTCCATTCTTATCTACGAAGACCTCCATGCCAGGATTCTTTTCATTGATGACGTTTCCGTGATCATCCAGAGGCAATTCATCGCTGTTGGTCTTGATATTGAGCGGCTGCGCGTAAGGCAGGTCCAGAGTCGGACAGCTCTTGCCTTGACGATCCACTCCAAGAGTTGCTACGGCCTTGAACTGCACAGAATAAGGATCGGCAGAACCGGCCGGAATCATCCATTTGCAACCGGGGAAGTTCGGATCTTCCAACTCTTCGGTCGTCAAATTTCCGATACCGACTGAATCGCGGTTCCAGACGTTGTCGTGGATTTGCAGCTCTTTGCCGGTAGCCAAGTCATAGGCGTGAACAGCCAGCCACGCGGTCCGGCCCTCGGGGAATCCGGTCGGGAACTTATGTCCGCTACCGGTATTCTGCACGGCAATCGAGAGAGGAGCCGAGGCGCCCGGTTGAACGGTGGCAGGGCCGCGAAGATCCATGCTCAGAACGTGACGCATGCGGTCCCACGCCATTCTCTGCTGTTGCGAATACGCACCTTTGCGCTCGGTGTGAGTCCAGAAACCACGCGAGTAGACGCTCTTGTGATCCGCAGAGGAGAAGCTGAATGCCGACAACTCCGGCCACGCTTCCGGATTTCCGGTCTGATCGACGTCTTTACCGATCAGGCGAGTGATGTAAGAGTTTCCGCCAACGAAATGGTGCGAGTAGAAAGGATGCTTGGCGCCATCGTTCGCAACCGCTTCCGACGGAGGCGGCAACGGCTTGCCAGTGCTGTCATAGAGCGTCTGTGCAGTACCAGGCTGTCCATATTCCTGCTGCATGTGGCAGGTCTGGCAGTCACGCTTCCATTCAGATTTGAAGTTGGTGTTTCCCGGACGATCCGCATAGGCGCTGTTTGCCCATTCGGTATAGGTACGCTCGATGGGGAAGCCGCCAACCCAGTGCCCAAACTTGTTCTTAATGGGGAGGGCGTTGGTTACGTCGTGGCAGGCCGCGCACATCTCGGCGCGGGTAAACATCACTTGATGGAAGCCCTTGTGTTTCGAGGGATCCGAGGTATCCATGTGCTGGTACGGATAGTCTTGCTTAAACACCTCTCCGGTGTAGTGATCGTTAGGAGTGGGAGGCGTATTCGCTACCAGCGGGCCAAACCTTTCGGCCATTACGATTGCATTGGGCGACATGCGGAACGCGCCAGCGCCGATGCTGTAGCCCAAGTTCATCTTGCTCTTGTCCGGAAGGTTGAAAATGTCTTGCTTGTCCGCGGGCAGGGCGTCGGTGCGGAGTTTCGCATCCGCCACAGGCGTGTACGAGCTTTCGCTACGCTCGTAGTTATGGTACGGCGTGTCGCGGGTTTCGGCGGTGGTATGGCACACGGCGCAGATGATTCCGCTTCTGCCGGTATCGGTATTGCGGAACTGCGCATCGAGCTGGGCATAGGCGATGCCTGTGTCGTTATCGGAGGTGGGGAAGAAATTGGGGCTAAGAGTGGCGTGCTCCAAGAGCTTGCCGCCCGCTACCGGCACCATCTTGATATCGCGAAGATTGAAGTTGTCGGCATAATTGGTCGGCATGTGGCAGCGAGAGCAGAATCCATCCAGAAGCGAGCCCGGACGGGAGACCGTGTATTTGCCGGCGCCAATATCGAATGTGGACGAGCATTCTCCCTGATTGGCAAACGGATTATGCGGCTCTTTTTCCGTGCCATCGGGGGGCTGCAGAATATCGCACTCACCATGCGCGGAAACCGCACGGGAGAGGAGGAAGAACGCCGCGCGCCACGCGGGATCGCGCCAGGAGTTCGACATCATGGAACCGTTCCACTCGTCGAAAATCTTCTGGTGGCAGGTTTTGCATTGTCCGGGGTTGTCCTCGGCGGCCCAGTGCTCTTCATAAGGCGGCGGCAGCGCCTTCGCTTCTTCATAGTTATAGGGAGCCGCTTCAGGGAGCCGATTCGGAATATCGTTGAGATTCACGTCCGGCTGATGCACCAGCGCGGTCAGTGCCAGCACGGTAAGGACCAGTACTATTGCTTTAAAAACCTTCATGATTGCTCCGCTCTACTGCATTTACAAAAGAAAACGTTTTTCAAGAACAGGCCTCTAGTGGGCGTGTTGTTGCAACAGGTTCGCCGCCAGAATCGGATCGTTGACCGGCACAAGAGGCGCCTGGGCGAGGCTGTTGACAAACATGAAATAAAACAAACCGGCATAGCCAAGGGGCACGAGCAGTTCAACAGGACCGAATTTCGGACTCGACCAATAGGAGGGCATGATCTGCATATAGAGGTCCAGCCAGTGTCCTACGAACAGCACGGAGGTGACGAACAATAAAACCTTGGGCTTGCGCTTGTTGGCAGCCGACATCAGAACCGTGAAAGGCAGAATCCAGTTCACCAGGAAATTCACGACGAAGAGCGGCAGCCACGGCCCAATGGTTCGGGTGGTGTAGTGGCTCACCTCTTCCGGAATATTGCTGTACCAGATCAAGAGGTATTGGCAGGTCCAGATATAGGCCCAAAATGTACTGAAGGCGAATACCATTTTTCCCAGGTCGTGAAGCTGGTCCTCGCTCACCCAATTGCGCAACAGGCCCTGTTCACGAAGCAGCACAACAGCAAAAGTGACCGCACAAATTCCGTTTACGAAGGTGCCGGCGAACAGGTAGACCCCGAACATGGTGCTAAACCAGCGTGGATCGAGCGAAATAATGAAGTCGTAGACGAAGAGCGTAAACGAAATCGCGAAGATGATCACAAAGATCGGGGCGAACATATTCAGCCGCCGGTGGTATTCCATATTCGCCGAAGGATTCTGATCCTGCTCCCGAGAAAGTTTGCGGAAGAGCCAGGCAAAGATGCACCAAAGCACCACAGCCAGCGCCAAGCGGGCGAATACATACGGCATCTGGAGGTACTGAACTTTTCCCGCGATTGCCGGCGCGTCATGAAACACTTTGTCGTGATCGGCCCACGGGAACAGATCATTACGGCCAAAGAAAAGGACAAGAACCAGGATGGCGGCCGCAGGCATGGCGCTCATGAGCGCTTCAGGAATCCTGCGAAGGCTGGCCGACCAGCGAGAGCCCGCCAAGCGCTGCGACGCGAGAAAGAAAACCGATATCAACGCGAGGGCGGCGAAGTAGAAGCCGTTGAGTAGAAGACTTGGCCAAGTACGCTTGGGGTCGGAATACAAACCAAAAGCGGCAGCCGCAGCGCCCAAAACCATCAGGCCCAGAGATATCGCACGGCCTCGAGCCGGTACCTGGAAAGAAATACGCTCAATCATTTTTTACCCCCCGTTGACGACGCCTTGGCGGATGTTTGGGGCGAGGCTGTAGCACCCCCACTTTGAAGAACCGTCTTGATATAGGTCACGATCTTCCAACGCTCCGACGCGCTAAGCTGACCGGCATAGGAAGGCATTTTGTTATATCCAACCGTGGCGACATGGAAAATCCTTCCAGCCGGAAACTCCATCAGACGCTGCGAGACATAGGAGGGCGGACGAGGAATTTTGTCAGCAATCGGCCCGTCACCTTTGCCCTGCTCTCCGTGGCAAACCAGGCAGTAGCTTTGAAAGAGGGCTTTACCTTCTTCCAGCGTTTGGGCTGTAGGCTGGTAGGGGTTTTGGAGTTCACGGCCAGCACGGGCCGCTTCGTCATCGCCCGTACCATAGTGAAATGGTTGAAAGCCACGGGGTATGGTTCCAGCCACCGGACGCTGTAAGGTGAGGCCGTCCCGCGTCGCGGGATTCGGAACAAACGCTTTATAGGCGGGATCGCGGGCCATATCGGGCATATATTCAAAGGCGCGTTCCTGTTGGGTGGCTCCGCAACCCACCACAGCTAAACCGATCACGCCAGTCAGCAGGGCACCGATCAAAATTTTCATAGCTCGCCTTCCTTTTCCTGGACGCTCTCAGCGCCGTTTTGTTCCAGTACCTGGCGAGCCTGAGCCGCATTGAAGCTGGCGTCCCGCTTACGCAGCACGAGCGCAAAGGTGTCGTCGGTAACTCCTTCGGCAGGAAGCCGCTCTTTTTTACCGGGGAACATCCGGGTGCGCAGCAGCAAAGCGAAGATCGTGGACAAACCGCCCAACAGAATTGTCAACTCAAAGGTAATCGGCACAAACGCCAAGGCGGAATTATCGGGCTTACCACCAACGTTCAGGTTCCAGTCGGCCACGGATGTATAGAACTGCAAGAGAACGGCAGAAAGGCCAGCCGAGACACCGACGATGAGAGTTACCCACGGCAAGCGCGTTCTACGGACACCCATCACCTCATCCATGCCATGGATCGGATAGGGCGAGTAAATATCGTAGACGCGAAACTGCTTCGCACGAACCGATTTGACAGCCTTGATGAGGGTGTTGGCGTCGCGAAACGTAGCGACCATATAGCTTTGATTAGACATGGGCAACCTCCTCGTGCACGTGTTCATGATGAACCGGCGCTTCATGCGCGGAGTTTCCAACCACGTTTTTAATCTCCCACATGGCGATCATGGGCAGGACACGGATGAAGAGCAAGAACAGCGTGAAGAACAATCCGAAGGAACCAACGAGAATGCCGATATCCACCGGAGTAGGAACGAACATTCCCCATCCGGAAGGCAAGAAGGCGCGATGGAGGGAGACAACGATGATCACAAAGCGCTCAAACCACATGCCGATATTGACCATGATGGAGATCATGAATAGGCCGGGGATGCTGGCGCGCAGACCCTTGAACCACAGCAACTGGGGAGTGACCACGTTACACAGCACCATGAGGCCGAAACACCAGAAGTAGGGGCCGGTGGCGCGGTTGATGAAGTGATAGCGCTCGTAAATATTGCCGCTATACCAGGCGCTGAAGAACTCGGTTGCGTAGGCATAGCTGACGATCATTCCGGTGAGCATGGTTACTTTGGCCATCATGTCGAGATGGCGCATCGTGATAAAGCGCTGCAGGTTCATTGTCTGGCGGGTGATCAGGAGAAGCGTGAGCACCATGCCGAAACCGGAGTAGATGGCGCCCGCGACAAAGTATGGCGGAAAGATCGTGGTGTGCCAGCCCGGCAGTACGGAGGTTGCGAAGTCCATACTCACGATCGAGTGCACCGAGAGCACCAGAGGCGTAGCCAAGCCCGCGAGGACCAAGCTGACAATCTCGTAACGCGCCCAGGTTCGATGCGAACCATTCCAGCCCAAACTGAGAGTACGGAAGATGAATTTCTTGATTTTGCCCTTGGCCCGGTCGCGCAGTGTGGCAAGATCGGGAACCATTCCGAGGTACCAGAAGAAGAGCGAGATCGTGAAATAAGTGCTGATGGCCACGACGTCCCACACAAGGGGGGAGCGGAAGTTCACCCACAACGGGCCGCGTTGATTGGGATAAGGAAAGATAAAGAAGGCGTCCCAGGGACGGCCCATGTGAATAGCCGGGAACAGGCCGGCGCACATGACCGCGAAAATCGTCATGGCTTCCGCGGAACGGTTAATCGAGGTGCGCCATTGCTGACGGAACAACAACAAGATGGCCGAGATCAGCGTTCCGGCGTGACCGATACCGATCCAGAAGACGAAGTTCGTGATGTCAAAGGCCCATCCGACGCTGTTGTTCAGACCCCAGACGCCGATGCCATTGGCTACTAGCCAGAAGACCATTGCACCCAGATCGGCCAAGCCAAGAAGCGCAAGGCCGAAACAGATCCACCAGCCCCTTCCAGGCTTCCCTTCCATAGGGTTCATGATGTCGTCGGTAATCTTGCGAAGGGATGGATCGCCGTCCACCCAGCGAGGCGGCGGGAGAACCTGGACCGCAGAGCCCGCGGCTGAAACCGGCCTAGTGTTGATAGCGGTTGTGCTCATAGCGACTCCTTACGCCTCCGTGGTGGTGCGGATCTTCTTGAGGTATCCGACGTTGGGCCTTGTGCCTACGCTGTCAAGGACGCGGTAGTTTCTCTGGCTATTGTGGAGCTGCGAAACCCGGCTATTGGGGTCCTGCAGGTCGCCGAAGACAATTGCCTGCGAGGGGCAAGCCTGCTGGCAGGCCGTTTGAATATCGCCATCGGCCAATTCCCGTTTGCCTTGCAACGCGATGTTCTTCCCCAACTGGATTCTCTGCACACAGAGGCTGCACTTTTCCATTACGCCACGTGAACGAACAACGACGTCCGGATTGAGGACAAGCCGCCCAAGATCGCTCTGCATGTTGTAGTCGAACCCGATGTTGAACTCGAACATCGGTTTTTCGGTGTAGTTGTACCAGTTGAAGCGGCGCACCTTGTAGGGGCAGTTATTGGCGCAATAGCGGGTTCCGATGCAGCGGTTATAAACCTGCTGGTTCAAACCCTCAGAACTGGTGGTGGTGGCCAAGACCGGACAGACCGTTTCACAAGGCGCGTTCTGGCAGTGCTGGCACATCATCGGCTGGTGATAGCTACGCGGATTATCCATGGAGCCGCTGTAGTAATGATCGACGCGAATCCAGTGCATGATACGCCGGCGCTCCACCTGATCCTTACCTACGACCGGAATATTGTTCTCCGACTGGCAGGCAACTACACACGCCGAGCAACCCGTGCAGGCGTTGATGTCGATGGCAAGCCCCCAAGAGTGATCGCCTTCCAGACGGTTGGGCCACAGGGTCTCCAACTCCTCTTTCTTCTCACTCTCGCCATGCTGCAACTCTTCGAGACTTACTTCCTGGATGATGTCTTTTTCGCGAGTATCCTCGAAATGGAAGTTATCGAAGGAGAAGTCTCCCTGACCGCCGGCAAGTTTTACGTGCCGTCCGGTTTTTTCCAAGGTGGCTCCGACAGAAGAATAGCGGCGCAATCCGTCGGCTAAGACCGCCAGCGGGAAGGCATTTGCGCCGACGTTGTTGCCGGCCTTGCCAACCTGCTTCCTGCCATACCCAAGCGCCACAGAGATGGTGCGCTCGTGCTGACCGGGCTGAATCATCGCGGGAATTTGCATTCCAACCGCATTGCCGGATTTCAGCGTGACGACATCGCCGCTTTCGATGCCCAATTTTGCCGCAAGTTTTGGAGAGACAGCGGCATAGTTATCCCAGGTGACCTTGGTGATGGGATCCGGCAACTCCAGGAGCCAGGGGTTGTTGGCGTGGCGGCCATCGCGCATGGAGACGCTCTCGTAGAGATGCACCTCGTAGCCATCGCTCGTTGAACCCGACTTCTTCGCCGCGTCTACGATCTTTCCGACCGCAGCCTTCCAATCGCCATGGAACGAAGGCTGGGCAGCGGACGCTTGCGCTGAAAGCTCGACAACACCATCGTGCAACGACCGATCCCAGAACGTATCAAAATCCTGGGTGGCTTTCTGACGGGAAAGCAGATTGCGCTTCCAATGGTCGCGAACATACTCGTAATAGTTCGGCTCTTTGCCTAGCCATTTCAACAAACTATCCTGCGCCGCCCTGGTCGAAAACAGTGGAGCAATCAAAGGCTGCGCCAGACTGAAGCTCGAATCCACGGGCTCGGCATCACCCCACGATTCAAGGAAGTGGTGGTTCGGGCAGATTGCATCTACTTCCGAGCTAGTCTCATCGAGACGATCGGTAAAGGAAACCGAGAGGGCCACCTTCTTAAGCCCGCCGATGAACTGCTCAGGAGCGGGATAGTCATATACCGGATTCACACCGTACACGATCAGCGTGTGCACATTTCCGGCATTCATATCCTGGACAAGCTGCGCGAGAGCGGCATCATCACCGCTACGCTGCAACGACGGCCGGGCAAGATCCACGGTTTTTCCGATATTGTCGAGGAGCGAGTTCAGAGCATTGACGGCAATTTGAACCGAAACATCCTGACTTCCACTTACGACAATCGATTCGCCGCGATGCTTCCAAAGCTCATCCACAACCGCATCCAGCTGCTGAGGCTTGATCGGATCGTCACTTGGAGGAGCGCCTTGGGCTCCCGCTTTTTGCGCCACACGACGGAGGAGAGCCGCAGCGACCAATCCGATTTCAGAAGGGGCAACCGGAACACGGATATCGGCGTTGCTGCCGGTTACAGAAAAGCCCGATTCAAACTGGACGTGCAGGGAGCGATTTGCATCGGACTTCCGAGTGGCTGCGTACTGGCGGGCAAACTCTACCGGCGAGAGCCATGTGCCCAGAAAATCGGCTTCGAGGCCAACGATGACTTTCGCCTTGTCAAAGCGATAGTGCGGCACAACGGCCCGGCCAAAACTTTCCTGCTGCGCGGTCCGAAGGGCGGTAAAAGAAATCGCGTCATAGGCTACATGCCGGAAGTTCGGCGACCGCTTGCCCCACTCGCCGATAATCTCCAGCGTCGAGGGGCTGTTGACCGTTCCAGTAAGCAGGACAACCTTGCGCTTGTCCGCTTGGGCCGCAGCCAGACCTTCGGAGACGCGTTGGTCAACCTCGTCCCACGAGACTGCCTGCTTTTTCCAGGACGGGCCTTTGAACCGCGCATCATCATAGAGCGACAGAACGGTGGCTTGGCCGGTGGCACAGGTACCGCCGCCGAATATCGCCGATTCGGCATTTCCTTCAATTTTGATAGGGCGGCCATCGCGCTGCTTCACCAATAGCGAGCAGGATGAAGCGCAACCACCGCAGGTTGTGGCATAGAAGCTCGATACGCCGGGAACCAGCCTATCGGAAGCGGCAAGCAGCGGAATCGCGTTCTGCACGGGCGCGCGGCAACCCGCGAGACCGGCGGCGGCGAGGCTAAAGCCCATGAGAGAGAGGAAGTCGCGCCGGGATGTGTCGTTACTGCCGCTGCTGGCGGCGCCGTTTTTAGTTGAAGGCAGGCCACCGGGAAATTCACCGCGGTTGGCCACCCCATTTTGCAGCTCATTCAAGGTTTGCCAGTAGGCCGGGGGTTGAGCCGGGCCTATCTGCACCAATTGGTCTTTTGAAGGCTTGCAGCTCATTGAGTCCTCCAAGCGCTCAGGCCAAGGCCAAGCCTTGAAGGCGTCACGTGGTAGCTCATGGTCAATCCTCAGATCTTTTTGATCTTGTGATCTTGTTCGATCACTTATGGAGCGCGCTCCGCTCCGTTGCTCTGTAACCTTGCCGCTAGTAGTGGCAGCTCGCGCAATCCTGCCCGGCCGTCGGTTTCGGCTTGTTGGAGAGATTCAGCATCGCTCGCTGCAAGTCGTTGGACGGCACTTTCGCATGTTCTCGATGGCAAGAGAGACACCAGCCCATCGTGAGCGGCGCGTGCTGCGCAACCCGATCCATGGTTTCAATCGGGCCATGGCAGGTCTGGCATTTCACGTCCGACACAACGTGCTGGCTGTGGTTGAAATAGACAAAGTCCGGGAGGTTGTGGATCTTGACCCAACGAATGGGCCTTTGCTGCTGGACCGCCTCTTTCAACTTTTCAATTTCCGGAGTCTGCTTTTCCACCATGCTGTGACAGTTCATGCAGACGCTTGCCGGAGGAATGCCGGCGTGCCTGCTGGTGCGCGCACCAAAGTGGCAGTAGAGGCAAGGAATCTGGTTGTCTCCCGCATGAACTTTATGCGGGAAGGCAATAGGCTGTTCGGGCGAGTAACCCTGGTGGGTTCCAACGCGCGAAAGGCCCCAGGTTCCAATACCTGCCGCAAGGCCTAACACAACAATGCCGAGGGTAATCGTCAGGAGTCTCATAGCCGGTCTCTTAGTCCTCCTCCGGCCAAATCCAGGCTCCCGGGTTGTGCCGGCGCAGCCAGCCTTCCATCACGTTGGCCCCGGCAAGAACGGGCTTGCCTACAAGGTTCACGCAGCGATGAAAAGCAAGTACCAACACAGGGCCCAAACGGGTGAACGGCAGAACAGCGAGCGCTACAAAGAATGAAAAGACGTGAAGTTGTACGAGGAAGGGCATTTCTGCGACAAACACGGAATTCGGCTTGCCGCGAAGAATAGTAAATATATAGGGCACTAAGATTGCCACTCCCCAAGACGAACCCCAACGGTAGATCGCTGCCATTAACAGACCAGATACGACGCCGACCAGCAGAACCGCGAGCAGCATCGTGTCCATCGCTTCACCCATGAACGAGCCGGACGTTTGTCCGAGTTGCTTCCAAACCAAACGAAGGCCGCTCAGCAAGGCAATCACTCCCAGCCCAAAACCGACGCCTTCAATCAAATAGAGCGCGCCAATGTTGCTGTTCAACACGGCGATTTTTTCCGCAAAGATAAATCCGACCAGATGGGCAGCCACCAAGAGAAAAACGCTGAAGCGCCAAAAGATGCCACCACCGAAAATCTCCCACGCTTTGGAGATTCGTGCGTCAATCTGATCGATCTTGCCGCGCATGAACAAATAACGGAGAAAGACGATTCCGACCAGCAGGGCAAACGCCACATACGGCCAAGAGGTAAAAGCAAAACTAGGTTTCATCGGGTTCCTCGCTTGCTATCGCCGGACGGAGCCGGGCTGGGAGCCGCTGCAGGCGGACTGAACTTAATCCCGGATGCCTGCGCAAGGAATGCTTTCAAGTCAAAAGATTCCTGGGGATCGAGGTACTTAGCATTGGAGATTTCAGGAGCCCGCAAGAAGCACGGCCGCTTGAAGAACAGAGTAAGCGCCGTATCGCGATAGCGGTCGTAAGCCCGAGTCAGATCAGGCCCCAAAGTTCCGCCACCGGCCATTCCCCCGCCGATGCGATGGCAACTGCTGCAGGACTGACCGCCGTACTTAAGGCGCGATTCGCCATAAAACAGCTTTCGCCCGCTTTCGATCTGCTGGGGTGTAGCTTGCTGAGCGGGATACTCGTCCGGTTCCTTCTGCTCAGGACCGTTATCAGCGAAATACTTAAGAAGCGCCGTTATGGTTTCCGGAGACAGGTCGAGCCAATCCGGCATCCGCTGCTCTTTGAATTGATGGAAAAGAGCAACCGCGGTCGGATCGCCAGATTGAATGACGCTCTGCGACGAGTGTATGAATTTTTGTAACCAATCGGGTTTACGCCGATCTGTGACCCCCTTCAGGTCAGGACCGACCTTCGGTCCCTTGCCAAAAGTATGACAAGCAGAACAACGCTTTTTGAAAATATTAGAAGCTTCTGATTGATCAGCTGCTACCGCAGGCAATACAAAAGATAAAAGCAATCCCACGAGCAAAGTAACGCCTACCGCAATGGAACGCCCATTGCGATTGGGGGAGTGTTTCACTGTTTCTACGCTGCGAAGGGAATAGCTGGCCTCAATAGTTGACTGCAGGGACCTCCGCCTCATCACCACCTCGAATCTTCTTGTTCCTGTTTTGTTTGTGTGTCATTTCAGGGGTACCAAAGAACAAGCAATTAGCCTTTGTGGATCAGCAGGTTGCCGGAGGGACATCAAGCTTTTGGGATCACAACCGGTGTGAGTCCTGGGTGGGTTTTTAACCCCTTAAAAATAAAAATGGCTCAGAGAACCCCTTTGTGTCCTCTGAGCCAAATCTTCTGTCTAACCGATATTATTAAGACCGGAAACGAAAATCAGGGCTCACTCAACGTGCTGCGAAACAGGGTATAACAAAACGTTAATCGCATTGTCAAATGATTTTTTGTAGATTTTTTCCCAATTTGAACAATTGCTGTGCTCTGGGATCCTCGAGTCGCTTGCTCTCTGATGACTTAACGCTTTCATTCTAAGTTTCTTAAAGATTCTTTTTGTTTGCGAAAAAACAAAATCCCTCATTTGGGGATCATCGCCATGCAGCCTATGGCGTAATGGCAATGACCCTCAAGGGGCTTCCAGATCCGTTGACGATTTTTAACGGGGCCGCGATGACCACCGCTCCGGTGGGAGGAAGCCGATCGAGATTACAGAGCCCGGCCAGACCAAATTTTCCCGATCCGTGCATGACATAGTGATTCGGGAAGGGCGGATCGAAGGTAGCCGCTTTTCCGGCGTCGGTGCCTACGGTTTCGACACCCACCCCCAAAACATCACGCTCCTGTGCCAGAAATTCGGAGCACTCGCGGAGAAAACCGGGAGTATGGGGTCCATCCTGCTGAAGATTGATGTAAGCGGCAGGATCGGAGCGCTTCGACCAAGCAGTCCGTAATAACACCCACGCGCTGACGGGAATCCTGCCATGTTGCGCTTCCCAAGCCCGCACCCTCTCGACGGTCAACAGGAAATCAGGGTTCTTCTCAACTTCGGCAGTTACATCGATCACACAGGCCGGCCCTACAAATTTTCTCGGATTGATTCGATCCACACTATTTTCAGGCAGATCCTTCCCGCTTACCCAGTGGATCGGAGCGTCAAAGTGGGTGCCGGTGTGCTCGCCGGTCTCGAAGCCGTTCCAGTACCATGCCGGCCCACGCTCATCATAGCGAGAGAGTTCCCACATGCGGAAGGCAGGAGTGTTGTTGAATTGCGGCGGGAGTGGAAGCAAAGGCGTACTGGACGACAACGGCTGGGTGAGATCGACCACCCGGAGGGCGCCACTGCTCAATTGTGCGATCAGTTCCTCAAGAACCTTGGTCACAGATAAAGTCTCCTCATCCTCCACCCCGTCTTCCACTTTTCCGCTGTTGCGCTCTTGCGTCAGAGAGCCAGGCATCGAAGCAAACCGAACACAAGACACCCGATCCGACACAAATCCGATCACTTGACTGTAGACGATTGGCGCCGGGCGCGTTTCTGTTCAATGTGCCTGCCGAATTGAAAACGATTTTCCAACAACGCGAGATCGGTCACGAATCCCTTAGGGCCCACGGCTTCCACATGGGCCACCAGACAGGTAAGATCGTTCGCCCGCATTGCCGCGTCGAAGCCGGTCACGAATTCGTCCAGTGTTTTTGCCGAATGCGCGTGGGGCATCCCCGAGGCTTTTGCAATCCCGACCAAGTCGCTTCCAGTGGCTGTAGCGGTGGGGAAACCACCCACGGACAGGAGGCTTTGATTGTCGAAGATGATATGAACCAGGTTCCTTGGACGATAGCGGGCCAACGTGGTAAATCCGCCAAGGTTCATCAGAATCGAGCCATCCCCATCAAAAACGACCACCTTTGCGTCCGGCAGGCACAACGCTAGACCCAGGCCAGTGGAGGAAGCCAAACCCATCGCATGCTGCAAATAAAAGAAATTCGGGCGATGCCCGATCGATTGAAGCTCGGCAGCGACTGCGCCCATGATCGTTACCACAAGGCAGTCTTCCAGCTTGCCATAGATCGCTTTCATGCACTCCAAGCGCTGCATGGCGTCTACTCCTCCCACATGAGATCGCGAGTCAAAAGCAACGCAACCGGATGGAGGCTACTATAGGCAAGAGTCTGGGCCTCAGAAATCTTCTTCTCGACCGTTGACGGTGTATCTAGAAAATCGTAGCGAATGCCCAGCGCCTGCAAGACCGGCTCTGTAACCGCCCCGCCCTGAGTTTGCCAGGGATCACGTTCTCCCCAATGGCCGCGATAACTAATCAACATGAGTAAAGGTATGCGGTAGAGTTGGGCAAACGAAACGATGCCGTTCACGGCCGCAAGGAAGCCGTGGTTTTGCATGAGCATGGCGGATTTAACACCGGCGAAGTGGGCTCCCGCAGAGATTCCTACGGCCTCTTCCTCTTTTGCGAGGCGAACCAGAATCATGGCGGGATCTTCTTCCGCCATGCGAATCATGTGAACCAACCACGTCTCGGGCAACGCCGACACCAAACCAACGCCGTTTTTTTTAAGCGCGCTGTAGATGATCTGCGAATTGGCCAGCGAGACCGGCAGGCGATCCTCCATTCCTGATTCGGGAATGGGCCATCTTAAAGGAGCGGCTCCGCGATTGGCAAACCCGGCTGCCACGGCGAATAGTCTTTATAAAAGCTATCCGGCGGCGCGTTAGTTGATTTTGTTAGTCATAGCAGGCGACTGCATCGCCGCCAGCCCAAGAATTCCAGACGGCTCGCAGAGCCAATCCTTTGAGCACCCAATCGAATCAGTGATTCCTTTACCAAGAGAAAGGCCGGACCTTTGCAGTCCGGCCTTTCGGTTGAACGTGAGTTGGAGATTACAGCTTAGAAGTTAATGTGCGCCTCCAATTGCAGGATGCGGGAGGGATATGTAGCGATCGCCTGACCTAAAGTAGTCGGATCGGCCGCGTTCAGGCCGAGCCTGCTGAACTCGGTGTGGTTGAAGATGTTGAAAGCATCCGCTCCCAGCCGCAAGGTCACTTTGTCACCATAGAGCGGCGTCACCTTAGCCAGGGAGAAATCCAAATTGGTACGTCCCGGTCCGCGCAACAGATCGCGGGGATCCGTTCCATAACCAGAAGCCACCGCGCCGCTGAAGGAGTTGGGATTGAAGAAGAAGGATCCGGTCCCTTGTCCGATCGTTTGCGATTTATGCGGATTGATGTATTGAATCGGAGCGACCAGATTGGCGTTGACCAGCGCTCCGTCTCCCGCTCCTGAAGGTCCAGGATCTCCGCCGTGGGTGGCCAAGCCATCCGTTACCACGTATGGGAATCCAGTTCTCCAACTCAAGATCGGAAATACGCTCCAGCCCTTCACAAGCTTCTGCGGCCCATGATTGAAGGGCAGGTCCCATCCGCCTGAAAAGGTGATCGCATGGCGCAGATCGAAATCGGACGATCCGCGGAAGAGATGGGGCAGGAAGGCCGGCACCTGACTGCTGTTATTCCTAAACCCGGAAGCATCGTCAATGCTATGGGCGTAGCTGTAGCTGAAAGTGTAGTACACATTTCCCAATACCGGAACAGCCGTACCCCGCTGCATCAGCGAGAGCTGCAAGGCACTGTAGTTGGCGTTGGCGACGTTCATGAACTCGGGCATAAAGCTGAAGGCACCCGCACCAGCACTCAAATTGAGCACACGGTTGCAATTGGTAGCAGTCGAGGTCGCAGGGTCACAAGGGTTGATGTCCTTCAAACCAGTAAGCCCGTGAGAGGAACTCCCGACATAGGCCGCTTCCAAAGTCAGCTTTCTTGCGAGTTCATGCTCAATGCTGAAATTGTACTGATAGGTATAAGGAGTCTTTAGATGTGGATCGACGAAAAAGACGCCGCCACCGCCGAAGGAGCCGAAGGTATTGGCAAAATTGATGGTATGGTCAATCGGCTTCGAAGGGAATGGATTCACGTTGCCGGTGGATCCAAATGGATTGCTCAAGAAGTTGAGCTGGCCTGGCGCAACCGTGGTGGGATCGAAGGGCGAGATAAAGGCTGACGAGGCAAAGGGGACCTGACCGTTAAACTGGAAGTTATCTTCCGCTTTCAGAATGTCGTAGAAGACCCCAATACCACCCCTTATGCTGGTCTTGCCGTCATGAAACGGCTGCCAGGCGAACCCAAAACGGGGGGCGAAATTAGTTTTGTCAGCAAAGTTGGAACCGGTGGGCGCGCCTTTGTCTCCAGGGAAGAGCAATCCCAGCGGCGCACCAGGAAACACAGTTGATTGCTGTCCTGGGACTACGCTGAAGGTTCGACCGAGGGTATCCGACTTGGGAGTGCTGTACTCATAGCGCAAGCCCATGGTCAGCACCAAGTTGTTCGCTACATGCCACTCGTCCTGTCCGAAGACATACGTGGCTTTCGTGCGAATGTTGGAGGGAGCGGCCGGCGCCTGGAAGAACGAGTCCGGTATTCCCACCAGGAAATTGCCGAAGGCATCTCCCGTTCCGTTCGCACTGGAGGGCAGGAAGTCGAAGTTACCGTCGACAAAAAAGTCAAACACCTGGTTATCTTGGAAGGCGGAGAAGGCACCACCAAACTTCATCGTGTGCTTGCCGTGAGTCCAAGTGAAGGTATCGGAGTATGCGAATGTGTTGTCAATGAGCGTCGAGGGGCCTTGAGGGCTAAAACCAGACGTCAATCCAGGAAAGGTAAAGAGCGTGGGCGCCGTGGCTTGATCGGGTGTGATATTGATTCCCAACGAGTTCGGCGTTCCAAGATTTTTCGCGGGACTCGCCTGCAAAGAATCGTTGCGCTGGGCGCTCACACGAAACTCGTTCAGCATCGTCGGTGAGAGTGTCCGGATATAGCTAAAGTTAATGAATTGGACGTGACGAGCGGAGTTCGTCGAAAACAAAGAACTGGCGGGCTGTTGGGCATTTCCCCCGGGATCCAAGGTTGGATTGGAGGTGCGACCCAAGGTAGCGCTTAAGTGATCTTTGCTCGAGAGGTCCCAATCGAATTTTCCTGTAATTTCTTCGCGATTGTCCAGCCCAGGATTCTGAAACGTTGCCACACCGTTGGCGCTGCTGGGAATCAACCCAGCCTTGATATAGGCTTGAGCCACCGGATCGATCTTGGTGGGATCAATAATTCCCTGTGCGGCCAACGCAGGATTTGCCTGAAAGAAAGGATTGGCGGCCAAGAAACTCGCCACCGAAGCCTGACTGGCAGTGCCGGCAAAATTTCCCTGAAGTTGCGCAGGCGTAAATGTAGTCCCGATACTGCTCGGGGTAACATCCGTCTGCCGCTGTCCTTGATAAGCAAAGAAGAAGAAGAGCTTGTCTTTCAAGATGGGTCCGCCGAACGTGGCACCATACTGATTGCGCTTGAGCACAGGCCGCGCAACACCCTGGGAATTGTTGAGGAAGGTGTTGGCGTTGTAAGCATCGTTGCGGTTGTATTCGAAAGCGCTGCCATGGAAGGCGTTTGTTCCGGATTTGGTCACTACCGTAATAATGCCGCCGCCGTTGCGTCCATATTCAGCACTGAAATTGCTCGTTAAAACCTTGAATTCCTGGATGCTATCGGGGTTGGGGTTATAGACAACTCCGTTGTTGAGCAAGTCATTGTTGAGACCACCATCCAATAAGAAGGTGTTGGAATCGTTACGGCCGCCTGAAATGCTGAAACCGGCAGTCGCGCTTCGAGCGCCACCGTTCCCCTGATTGTCGGCAGGCAAAACTCCGGGCTGCAGAAAGACGAGATCGAGAGCGTTGCGGCCATTCAATGGAGCATTGGCAATTTCACGCTCGGAAACGGTCGAGCCCATGGTTGGATTGATCGTCTCTACGGTGTTGACGCTGCCTTCTACGGTAATCATCTCCGTGTCTGCGCCAACCACGAGTTTCAGGTCGATCCGAAGAGATTGGTTGATCTCCAAGTTGTTGGCCTTGGTACTGATCGGGCTGAATCCTTTGTGGCTCGCAGATACGGTGTATTCACCGATTGGGAGCAGCAGGACTTGATAAGAGCCTGCGGAATCGGTCGTCGTCTCCCTGGCTACGTGCGTTGCGACATTGGTAACGACGACGCGCACACCCGAAATTACCGCTCCGCTTTGGTCAAAAACCGTGCCAACGACACGGCCCGTAGCATCTTGAGCGATCGACAACTGAGCAACCGAGCTCAGTAGCGCCAGCAGCAAGAAAAGGCGTCCTACGAGGCTCTTCATCAATGTTTCCTCCAGTTCAAATGGTTTACCTTTGGGAAAGGCGAGCAGAATGCGGCGCTGATCATAACAATTCTTTAGGAAATTAACACCAAATTTACGGAACTGTTATAGGCATTTCCTCGTATGAGGCCTTTTCTTAGCTGATCCTGATCGGAATTCACAAAGCTATAGACAGATTTTGGAAGTATTTCATTTTTAGAATGGGTAAAAATTCCAAGAAACATAGATCCTGAACCGGGATAAGCCCAATGCACTCATCTAAACGCCTGGCATCCCGATAGGACATTGCGTCTTGCTTTCCGTCTGCGCGAAGAGTCGAATCAAGAGAGAATCCGCTGGGGGGGCAATTTTGTTGTGTTTTTCTAATATTCACCTACAGGGGCCCAATAAAAATAACAAAACGATCATCGAGTACAAATCATTTCATTTCAATGGGATATACAAGAATCAGGCGTAGGGATTTTCCAGAAACAAGAAAAGAAACGAACCGATATTCTGATTTTCTCTTAAGGTGCTAAAAGGGGTGGGCCTGTAATCGATTCATTTATGTGGATCGATCACTCAGGCAATAAGAAAGGGACCCCATGGGAATCGAACCACGCAAGCTCGCACTTTATCAGGAAACACTGAGCAATCTGACCCAGGACGCGGAGCGCCGCGCCAATCAAGGAAAAGTATTCGACACAACTGTACCGGTCTGTCCGACCTGCTCCGCATCCCCAATCCAACAGCCATAACAGTGCGCGGGGGATGTGGTTGCGAATGAAGGTTTTGAGCATTCACATTCCCTTCTCGTGCCTATCTATCTAGCGTTTTCTTTATTCAAATCTTATGTTCGGTCTTGGCTTTATCTAAAAGCCTGGACTAGCCCATTCAGTGGTCGAGAAACTTAACCTCTGCAGAAAGGGCGCCAGCCGATCTTCGTGCGGGCGCCTTTTCTTTCTTGATCTTGATATATAGATCTTTAGATCGTCAGATCGTTAAGACCTTTGACCACTCGCCGATCCTTCTTTCCGTTCTTATCGGGAGCAAGCGTTTGCGCTAAGAATGCGGCTTGCTGCCTGTTCTTGATTCTCGAGTCCGGTTCTTACTCTCACGCGCCGTAGCAGTAGCTAGCTAGGACGATGTAGGAATGAGGAAGACGGACCATCCGTTGGATCAGCCTCACTCTCAAGATCCATTCACTCTCAAGATCCATGGCTGCGATCAGACCGGTTTTCAAGGTAAATATGTGAAGAACTTCGCTGTCCGATAGAACATCCCTTGAAGGCTCTTCACGACTTGGCGGACCCTAACGCGGACCTTGCCTCCCTCTCCCTCGGTGATCGCTAGCGGTTCGACATGGGGATCGAACTCGCCCCATTGCCGAGTCCAATAGGCGCGAATCTCTTCTTTTCCAACGGCCCTACCGCCCTCCGAGGCCTTGGGCCAACTCACGTCTTGCGTCCTCCGTGCCAGTGCACTATCGATGTCCCTCTGATTGAATGCGGAGTACGCCTGTTGAATCAGGGTCTTCGTGTCTGCCATTGCAGCTCCTACAACGCTTGCGCTGGAAATAATGCTATTCCAAACAGGCTGTCAAGAATTTTCTATTGATTTTTTGTTAATAAAATCAAATATTTCCACGGCTGGAGAATTTTCAAGCGGATCTAGATAAATCCTCATTAAGTCAGTCATATACAACTCAATGAAAGCTTGCAATCTACGCCCCTGCGACCGAAGGGGCCTCCCATTTTTCTTAGTATTTGCTAATTATAAAAATAAAATCGTGATAATGTGCGCGAGTCAAAGCGTTCCATACGGATCGCTTAATAAAATAAAGCAAGGAGGTCAACATGACACTCAGAACTGCAAGACTTACGCTCAGCCAGGAAACACTTGGTAATCTTACGCAAGATCTCACACGCAAAGCGGGAATGATTGTGGGCACGGAAGGTCCGCCTGCATGCCTTACCTGCTCAGATATGCCTCATTCCGTGGCCCCGACCTGTGTCACCACCGCTTGCCCGTAGACAATTCCTCGTCACGGACAGAAGAGGACGTGAGCGAAGAGAGATCTCTTGCGCTCACGTCGTCTTGTGTCCGGAACGATCCACGAGGGCCTTATCGCTCGAAACGCTCCGTCTTCAAAATATGGACTGGTTCTTAAACGTGGCAGGGAAAGGACCTTCCATACCGCCGAGTTCAGGGACCAAATCCCGTGGGTAATAAAACCTTATTCAAAGCAAATTTTCAGGACGGCCTTTGGGCCGTAATGGCGCTTGGGACTAAGGCAATCTGCGCACCCCGTTCGCACGTTCCCGCATAGTAAAATTGCGACCGCTCCAATCTCCGCTAAAATTGCAAGGCCGCTCCTTGTGTGCTAGCGTTTTGTCAGATGAGAGGCTAGTTTTGCGCATTATCATTCCCGAAGGGCTGGACCGTGCGGAAGCTGAACTGTTTAGCCAATTGAATCCCAGCCTGCTCCCCAAGCATGTGGCCATCATTATGGATGGCAATGGCCGGTGGGCAAACCGGCGGCACCTTCCCCGCATTGCCGGCCACAGCAAAGGCGTCCAGGCGGTGCGTAAAGTGGTGACCACCGCGTCACGCATCGGATTGCCCGCACTCACGCTCTACGCTTTTTCCGCCGAGAATTTTCAGCGCCGGCCTCCGACAGAAATCCGATTCCTGATGAAATTGTTGCGGCGCTATCTGAAGGCGGACCTGCCGCTGATGCAGGACAACAACGTTCGCCTCTCCTTTATAGGGCGCTACCAGCTTCTTTCGCCCGAAGTTCAAGATTGCATGGCCTGGGCGCAGGAAGAAACCGCCCGCAACACCGGAATGGTCATGACTTTGGCGCTGAATTACGGCTCCCGCTCCGAGATCGTGGACGCCTTCAAGTCGATTCTCGAAACCGCTTCCAAAAACGGCGGCCTCGATCACCTGACCATTGATGAAGAGACCATCAGCCGCAATCTCTACACCTGCAATCTGCCCGAACTCGATCTGGTGATACGCACCAGCGGCGAACTCCGCCTTAGCAATTTCCTTCTCTGGCAGGCGGCGTATGCCGAGATTTATGTGACCCGAAAGTTCTGGCCGGATTTTTCAGGAACGGACCTGCTGGAGGCCATTGCCGACTATCAGCAGCGTGAGCGCCGCTATGGCGGGCTGGCCGAATCTGTAAAAAAGCCCTCTAGCCGTCTCCGGTCCCAATAAAAAATACGAGCGTCCACTAGCCTCAGAGCCAAGCCACCGTTTTTCAGAACCAAGCTGCTGGTCATCAGTCTGGAACCAACGTTTGGAAACAAGAGTTTGGAAACCAGACTTTGGAAACAAGGTTTGGGACCAAGCCCCCTACTTATGGGCCGCCTGCTATTCTGCTTCCTGTGAAACGGCTTCTCACTGCACTCATTTTGATTCCTCTGGTTCTCGCCGCAGTATTCGTTGCGCCCTTGTGGCTGTTCAGCCTGGTGATTGCCGCCCTGGTTCTGCTGACACTTCACGAATATCTCAAGATCGCAGAGGGCTATGGATCCCAGCCCTTTCGGATTGCGGCTTATGGGGCCGCGGCCCTGGTGATTGCCGCCTTTTTTGCGAGCGCAGGGATTTCAAGAGCCGCCTCCTACGACGTTTGGCGCATTTTCCGCGACCCGCTTCAATGCCTGGTCCTGCTACCGGTCATTTTCGGCGTGCCAGTGATTTTTCGCGCAAGTCTTTTTCAGGCGAGTCTGCGGAGCGCGCTTTCCGATTCCGCATTTTCCGCATTTGGGATCCTTTATATTGCAGTCCCCCTGGGACTGCTGATTCCATTGCGCGCCGATCCTTTTCAGGACGTTCTGATCATCTTTGTGTTATTCGCAGTATGGGCGGGGGACATCGCAGCCTACTATGCGGGCAGGGCTTTCGGACGCCGTAAGCTGGCGCCAACGGTCAGCCCAGGGAAGACGTGGGAGGGGGCCATCGCCTCTCTTCTTGCAAGCTTCGTGACCGCGGTACTGGTATTTCAATTTCATCGCCAGATCGCGCAGCTCTTTACCGGATCCAAAGCTGCCTACTTTCTAGTTCCAGGCAGTCTTTATCGCGCCTCCCATCCTTCTGTGGAGGTATCCTGGGGCCACGTGATTCTGCTGGCCGTGGCAACCAATCTCGCTGCACAATTCGGCGATCTCTTTGAATCGGCTATGAAGCGCGGAGCACAGGTGAAGGACTCGGGATCGATTCTGCCAGGGCACGGCGGCCTTCTCGACCGCATCGACGCGCTGCTCTTTGCGGTTCCCGTGGTGTGGTACTATGCGACTTTGACGGAAATCCTCAAGCCATTTTGAATCCCAGCCCGAATCAATTGAAGCGCGTTGCCATCCTCGGTTCCACCGGCTCCATCGGCCGCAGCACACTCAGCGTCATTGAGTCCAATCCGGAAAGATTTCAGCTTGTGGCAATAGCCGCGGGAAGCAACCTTGACGCCGCACTGGAACAAGCGCGCCGGTGGAAGCCGCGAATCTTATCCCTGGCCTCGATTGAGCTTGCCAACGCCGCGGCTGCTCAACTCAAGGCCGAGGGGTTGACCGGCATTGAGATTACCCATGGTGAAGAGGGCACCGTAAAAGTGGCCACTCATCCGGAGGCGGATTTTGTTGTGAGCGCCATCGTGGGAGTTGCTGGTTTGAAAGCCACGTACGAGGCGGTGCGCGCGGGGAAATCCGTAGGCTTGGCGAACAAGGAATGCCTGGTTGCCGCGGGTGAGCTTATTACGACAGAAGCCCGGAAACAAGGCAAAGCACTCCTGCCTATCGACAGCGAGCACAATGCGGTCCACCAGTGCATGCGCGGAGGAGAGCGGAGAGAGATAGAGCGGATTTGGCTCACTGCCAGCGGCGGACCTTTCCTAAACACTCCGAAAGCCAAGTTTGAAAGCATTACGGTAGAACAGGCACTCAATCATCCGACATGGAAGATGGGGCGGCGGATTACCATCGACTCCGCAACGATGATGAACAAGGGTTTTGAGGTGATTGAGGCATGCCGCCTATTTGACGTTCCTCCTCAGCAGGTCGGGGTGGTGGTGCATCCGCAATCGACGATCCATTCCCTGGTTGAGTTCAATGACGGCAGCATTCTGGCGCAGCTCTCGGTTACGGACATGCGGCTTCCAATTCTGTACGCCCTGACGTGGCCGGAACGCATCCCCTCCGATCTTCGATTCAATGTGCACGATCTAAAGCGCCTGGATTTCTCTCCACCCGATCTTGAAAAATTTCCCTGCCTCCGATTGGCCTATGAGGCCGCCGAAGCAGGCGGGTCCCTCACCGTGGCACTTAATGCAGCCGACGAGGTGGCAGTAGCCGCATTCCTGAGCGGCGCTATCGGGTTTAACGATATTGCCCGAATTCTGCAACAAACTCTCGATGAAACCGAGTGCCGCCGTCCGGAATCTATAGAAGAGGTGCTGGCAATGGATGCCCAGGCCCGGAGCCTGGCCCAGCAGAAGCTGACACATCAGCTCACGCGATAACAGTCGCGGCTCCAATTGAGTTAAAATATTTAACGTTTACGTATGTCATTCCTAATTTCGCCTGTTGCCGTAGCCCTAGTATTAGGGATACTTGTCTTTATCCATGAGTTCGGCCATTACGCTGCGGCCAAGCTCTGTGGAGTCCGCGTCGAGACGTTCAGTCTCGGATTCGGAAAGCGCCTGTTCGGCTTCAGGAGAGGCGGCACGGACTACCGTATCAGCCTGCTTCCTATAGGCGGTTATGTAAAAATGGCCGGCGAAAACCCGATGGAAGAGCGCACGGGCGATCCAGGCGAGTTCATGAGCCACCCCCGCTGGCAAAGGTTCCTGATCGCAGCGGCAGGGCCAGCCATGAACATCCTGCTAACTCTGGCGATTCTCACCGGCGTTTATACCTTCCATTATCAGCGCCCCGCATATTCGGAGGGCCCAGCGGTGGTCGGAATTGTGGAGCATGGCTCCGCAGCGGAAAAAGCAGGCATCCTCCCGGGCGATAAGATCGTACGATTGCAAGACCTGCAAAACCCGAGTTGGGAAGACATTCTGCCGAAAGTTCTGATCAGCCCTGAGCAAACCATGGATGTGGTTGTGCAGCGCGACGGCCAGGAACTTACGCTTCATCTGACGCCGAAAACACAGGAGCCCGATCGAGTCGGAGATGCCGGATGGTCACCCCGGGAAACGGTGGTGGCCGTGCTTGAGCCCAATATGCCCGCGGCCAAAGCGGGCCTGCAAGTAGGCGATGTGATTACTGCGATCAACGGAACCGCAGTGTCATCCATGAAAGAAATGATCGATCTGCTGCAACAAAACAAGGACAAGCCGGCACAAATTGCCGTGCTCCGCCAGGACAAAGAACTCAAATTCAGTGTGACCCCTCAATTCACCGGCGAGAGTTACCGCATTGGAAGCTCTCCCTTCCGTACTTCGGGATTGCCCTTTGCTGTGGCCCTCGACAAAGCTTTGAGACACTGCAAGGCAGACTCCACGCTTGTATTTCAGCTGGTTGGCAAGCTCCTTCGGAGCAAAGTTTCTCCGCGCGTGGTGAGCGGACCGGTAGGGATTGTGAAGATTACCAGCGAAGTGGTAGCAATGCATAGCTGGCTACCCTTGGTGATGTTGATGGCTCTCATCAGCCTTCAGTTGGCCATCTTCAATCTCTTTCCCATACCAATCCTGGACGGCGGGTTGATGCTCATGCTGTTGATTGAAGCAACGATGCGGCGCGACATCAAACAAGAGGTGAAAGAGCGGGTTTACCAAGTCGCCTTCGTCTTCCTGATCCTTATCGCCGCTGTGGTGATGTACAACGACATCGCTAAGAGCCTGCCGGGATGGTCTCTGCCATAAGCCGAATGAACGAAGAATTTAACCTGGGGCCGCTTCGATGCGGCCCTTTTTGTTGGTTCATTGGTTGGTCATTTGCTGGTCCATTGGTTGATGTGGGGGAGATCTTGTCCGCCAATCCGATGTTTCCAGGATGCTAAACTATTGTGAATGGCTTCGATTCATCGCAAAGATTCGGTAGGCGTGAAAATTGGGAACGTCCGTGTGGGCGGCGGCGCTCCTATTGTCGTTCAGTCCATGACCAACACGGACACCGCCGACGTTCCGGCTACGATTCGCCAAGTGGCACAGCTCGCCAAAGCCGGCTCGGAGCTAGTGCGCGTCACGGTCAACAACGACGATGCCGCCAAGGCTGTGCCCGCAATTGTAGAAGGACTGGCCAAGCAAAACGTTCATGTGCCGATCATCGGCGACTTCCACTACAACGGCCACCTGCTTTTGACCCGCTATCCGGAGTGCGCCCAAGCTTTGGCAAAGTACCGCATTAATCCCGGCAACGTAAGCGTGGGGCGCAAGGACGATAACAATTTTCGCGCGATGGTCGAAGTCGCCATCAAGAATCGCAAGCCAGTGCGCATCGGCGTAAACTGGGGCTCGCTTGACCAGCAGCTTCTGACGCGGCTCATGGACGAGAACTCGCGCAGCGCCAGCCCCAAAGACGCCCGCGAAGTCACCATGGAGGCCATGGTGGTCAGCGCCATCCGTTCCGCCGAACTGGCGGAACAGTTCGGATTGCCCCGCGATTTCATCATTCTGAGCGCCAAGGTGAGCGGCGTGCAGGACCTGGTCGATGTCTATCGGAGCCTGGCGGCACGCAGCCACTGGCCCTTACACCTTGGACTGACGGAGGCCGGCATGGGGACCAGAGGCGTGGTGGGAAGCGCCGCCGGACTGGCCATCCTGCTGCAAGAGGGCATTGGCGATACGATTCGGGTTTCCCTCACCCCCGCTCCTAACGGCGATCGTTCCGAAGAAGTGATTGTGGCCCAACAGATTTTGCAGTCGTTAGGAATCCGCAGCTTCGCTCCACAGGTAACGGCTTGCCCTGGGTGCGGGCGAACGACCTCAACGTTCTTCCAAGAGATGGCCGAACAAATTCAATCTTATCTTCGCGCCAACATGCCTGCCTGGAAAGAGCGCTACCCGGGCGTGGAGGAGTTGAAGCTGGCGGTTATGGGCTGCGTGGTAAACGGCCCGGGAGAATCAAAACACGCCAACATCGGCATTTCGCTGCCGGGCACCTTTGAAGAACCCAAAGCACCGGTCTTTGTCGATGGACGGCTCATGACTACCCTGAAAGGCGACCGCATCGTCGCCGAATTTATAGACATCCTGAACGACTACGTTCATTCCCGCTACGGAGCGGCCCTGCGAGAAGAGGCTACAGCGCCAGCAGCCCATAGCTGAGCGCCAGCCATGCACCAAATCCAACAGCTACCATGGCCGTGCGAATTGCCATGTTGTCTATTACCTTGTTCCATTTCGCATCCATACAGCAATCTCCTTAACTCGTTTTTTGTAGTCCTTCGCGGGCTTTTATGACGAGCCGCAAAGTCTTATGGTTATTAATACGAGTTAGGAAAATTTTAGTTTCCGATTTTTTGTTGTAACGAAATACCTTCAGAGACGTCTAAGAAATCAGGAAAGGCGTTGCAGGATGTTTCTCCTCTAGATAGGGATGTTGGTTCCTCCAAATGGCGGGTCGCCTGGGATCTGGCGACCCGCTCGCGATTTCCGACTCAATTCCATATAGGCAGGGATCTGGCGCACTGGATCCGAACGATGGCGACAAAACAGCCTATCCGATCATCCAGGCATTGGATGATCCGATCATGAGTCCATCGGATCATTAGTCATCCGATCACCCGATCTTTTTCAGCAATCGAGGTGTGGCCTTGACTAGGCTGGATTCCATTCTGGTTGGGTGCCAGCGGGAGACGGATGGTAACGAGCAGCCCTGTTGAGGAATTTTGGGCGACGATGCTTCCTTCATGGAGTTTCACGGTGCGCTCGGCAATCGAGAGGCCCAGGCCGGTACCGCCGCTCCAGCGCTCGCGGGCCTCGCTCACGCGATAGAACGGCTCGAAAATGTGCTTCAACTCACCTTCCGGAACTCCCGGACCGTGATCGTGGACCAGGAGCACCGCGGTATCCAGCCGCCATTGGAGAGCGACTTCCACGGATGTGCCTTCCGAGGTGTAGCGAACCGCATTCCGCACCACATTTTCAATCGCGCTGCGCAAAAGCTCCGTGGAGCCTTTTACCCGGCAGGCCTCCAACTCAAGCACGTTGACGGATCTTTTTAGAGACTGGGCTTCGAAATCGGCATCGTCGACGATCTCTTGCACCAACTCTTCCAGCATCACCGTTTCCGGGGGCACCTTCTCGGCGCCGCTTTCCAGGCGCGTCAAAGCCAGCAACTGACCGACGAGGCCATTGAGACGCTCCGATTCCTGCTCGATTCGATTCAGGGCGGCGACGGATTTCTCGTTGCTGTTCTTGCGAGCGAGTTCCAGAGCCACGCTCAGGCGCGCCAAAGGCGAACGCAATTCATGGGAGATATCCGCCAGGAGGCGCTTCTGCGAGGAGATCAGGGCGCCGATGCGCTCGGCCATGTGATCGAATTCACGGCCAAGGTCGGCAACTTCATCCTTGCGGCCGCCCAGTTCCGGACCAACCCGAACATCAAGATTTCCTTCAGCAAACGTCTGCACGGTACCTTGCAGTTTTTTCAAAGGCGATGTGAGATACCGGGCCAGCAGATAGCAAACGAGCCCGGCAATGAGAATGCTTACGGTGAGACGCAATGGCGACCAAACCAACGGAGGCCCCAGGGATGCCTGGCGTAAACGCGCAATAAATATGTAACGGCCACCGGCAGCCGCGGTTACCGGCGTTCCCCAGGTCGCCTTGCCCAGCACCAAACGATAGGCGTGGTCCTGTTCTTGAGGCCGCTGCTTCAAAATGTCTTGAAGGACCGCCAAAACGATCTCATCCGTTGGCTGGGCAAGAAGAGATTTACCCGATCCATCAAAAAGGTAGACCTCCGTTCCAGCCTCTCTTTGTGAACGGCTGACAAACTCCTCAAATGCCTGCGTGCCATCGTGATCATAGACGCGCACGGCCGCCTCGGCGTATAGGTTGAGAGCTTCGCTATAGGATCCCCTAAACCGTTCCGGAAGAGATCGATCGTACGTAAGGTGAAACATCAGCACAAACACGCCGATGATGAGCGCCGCCGCCAACCAAAACCAGAGAAAAATCTTGAGAAAGAGACTGCGGGGAATCACACCTGGTCTCCTGGCAAGAGATAGACGTAGCCGCTTCCGCGGATGGCCTTAATTCGCTCCTGATTGCCGTCGTAGGGCCCCAGCTTGCGGCGCAGGTTACTCACATGGACGTCGATACTACGGTCCATGGGAGACATGGGCCGTCCCAACGCAGCCTGCGTGAGATCTTCGCGGCTGATGATCTTGCCGGCGCCGCGCAGAAACGTAAAGAGCAGATCGAATTCCGCGCCCGTGAGGCTCACAACTTTGCCGCCGCGGTTCACGCTCCGCGATTCGGGATGAAGCTCGATATCCGCCAGCCTCACGGGTTGACTCGATGCAGCGGTAGAAGGCGTGGTGGCCGTGCGCCGCAAGATAGCGCGAAGGCGGGCCACCAGTTCGCGTGGGTTGAAAGGCTTGGGGAGATAATCGTCGGCGCCGAGTTCAAGGCCCAAGATGCGATCCAGCTCACTGCCGCGTGCTGTCAGCATCAGAACCGGAACCGCGCTCTTCTGGCGGAGCTGTTTCAGCACGTCTAAACCACTCATGCCAGGCAGCATCACATCCAAAATTACCACTGCATAGGGGCCTTCCATCGCTTTTGCCAAACCACTTACACCATCATAGGCGGCTTCGAGTTGAAACTGCTCTTCTTCAAGGTATTCCTCGAGCAGCTTGCTTAACTCGCTGTCGTCATCAATCAGCAGGACGGAAGTCATAATCCTCCAACATAAATCAGCAGCCATCGGCTTCGAGTTAAGAAATGTGAAGGGCCTAATTGGCTCGTTAACAACTCCTAACCTTCATTTTAGTATTTCCGCGCAACACTGGAGTGCAAGAGGAAGTTAACCGCATCAGGAGTGTGTGGAGTGAAGAAACAGTCCCTCATTATTAGCACGATTGTCATGGCGCTTATGGCAGCTATGGCAGTAATCGCGATGACTGCTTCTGCATTGACACTCACGGCGGGAAACTAAGGCGACTGTCCGGCACATGCTTTTCCGGGGTATAGCCGAATAGGCTGTTCGGTGCGGTTTCGCCATCGCACAAATCCGATGCGTCGTCCGCGCGGCGCAAAGCAAGTTCGAAGCTCTCGAAGTTTACGCAAGTTCCTTTCATTCAATCCCTCCTGGCGGGCGGCAACAGTGCCGCCCGCCCTTTTTTCCGAGCAGCCTTTCAGAACCGCAGCGGCCATTTGTAACCAAACTGTAAGGTGCGGCAGCCAGCGCCTTCCGAGAACCTTAGAGTTCTCAGGCTGTTAAAATCGAGGATTGATCTATGCTCACCGGAACTGAAATTCGGGAAACATTTTTGCGCTTCTTCGAAAGCAAGGAGCATCGCCGCGTTCACTCTTCCTCCCTGGTCCCAAGCAACGATCCAACTTTGCTTTTTACCAATGCCGGGATGAACCAGTTCAAAGACGTGTTTCTTGGCCTGGAAAAACGCGATTATCGACGGGCGACCACGTCCCAGAAGGTCGTTCGGGCCGGGGGCAAACATAACGATCTCGAAAATGTCGGCTTCACCAAACGCCACCACACCTTTTTTGAGATGCTGGGAAACTTCAGCTTTGGCGATTACTTCAAGCGCGAGGCCATTGCATACGCGTGGGAGTTGGTGACATCGCCAAAGTGGTTCAACATTTCCAGAGATAAGCTCTACTGCACCATTTTCAAAGGCGAGCAGAATGTTCCTCGCGACGACGATGCTGAGAAATACTGGATTGAGGCAGGTGTTGCAAAGGAACGCATTCATCCTCTGGGAATGAAAGACAATTTTTGGGCGATGGGCGATACCGGCCCCTGCGGGCCATGCAGCGAGATCCACTACGACATGGGTGCGGAAGCTTCCGATGCGGACCATCAAGACTGCCAGTTTCCCTGCGATTGCGGCCGCTATGTCGAGATCTGGAACTTGGTGTTCATGCAGTTTGACCGCGACGCAAGCGGCACATTGAATCCGTTGCCAAAGCCGGCTGTGGATACGGGCATGGGCCTAGAACGCCTTGCATCGGTGTTGCAGGGGAAGATCTCAAATTACGACACGGACCTCTTTACTCCTCTACTAACGCGGGCAGCCCAATTGACCAGCGTCGATCTGCGAAAAGAGTTGACTGCCGAGGAGAACCCACGCTCGGCGGCCTCTTTGCGTGTGATTGCCGACCACGCCCGCGCGACGGCGTTTCTGATTTCCGACGGAGTGTTGCCCTCCAACGAGGGCCGGGGATACGTCCTTCGCAAGATTCTTCGGCGCGGTATCCGGCACGGCAGGCTCCTGGGCGCAACGAAGCCCTTCATGTACGAGATGGTCTATGCCGTCCGCGACCTGATGAAAGAAGCTTACCCGGAGCTGATCCAATCGGCGGAGCGGGTTGCAAAGATCGTGCAAGAAGAAGAGCGCCGGTTTGCCAATACCCTCGATCTTGGATTGAAAAAGATGGAAGACGAGCTTACCGAGGCCCTGGAAAAAGCTCCGGATCAGAGCATGGCAAAGTACGATGGCGCGAACGCCTTCAAGCTCTACGACACGTTTGGCCTGCCCTTCGACTTCATCATGGACGCCTGCCGCGATCGCGGCATCATGCTTGACGTAGAAGGCTTTGAACGAGCCATGCAAGAGCAGCGGGAACGGGCACGGGCGTCATGGAAAGGCGGGTCCAAGCAAAGCGCGTCACCAGCTTATCGCGACCTGCAGAAGACGGTTTTCGACGGATATCGCCAAACCGAGTCTGCCGGCTGTGAGGTATTGGCAATCATTAAGGACGGACAAGGAGCGGCGGCGCTTCAGCCGGGTGAGGAGGGTGAGGTGGTTCTCGACCATACACCCTTCTACGCAGATTCAGGCGGACAACTCGGCGATATCGGAGTTTTCTATGACGATCGCCGTAATGTGATTGTCGCCGATGTGAATGGATGCACCATGCCCGTGCAAGGCGTGCGCGCCCACAAAGTGATTGCGCGACAGCCGATCACGGTTGGCATGAAGGTGGACGCGGTGGTCCACGCTGATGTCCGGCAGGCGACCAGGCGAAACCACACTGCCACCCATCTGCTCCATGCTGGACTGCGCGAGGTGCTGGGCAAGCACGTAAAGCAAGCGGGATCCCTGGTTGCGCCCGGCCATCTGCGCTTTGATTTTTCACACTTTACCGGTGTGGCTGACGAGGAACTTCAGGACATCGAAGACCTGGTAAACAGCCATGTCTTGAAAAACACAAAAGTAGAGACTGTCGAAGACGTTCCCATCGACGTGGCCGTGAACGAATACAAGGCAATGGCCTTGTTTGGCGAGAAGTACGGCGAGCGGGTCCGCGTGGTGAGGATCGGCGAATTCTCAACCGAGCTGTGCGGAGGCACCCACACGTTGGCCACAGGCGAGATCGGCCTTATCAAAATTCTGAACGAAGGCAGCGTCTCCTCGGGAGTGCGCAGAGTCGAAGCCGTTAGCGGCGAGGGCTCGCTGCTGCGTTTTCGCCAGGGCCATCAGCTTGAACATGTGGTTGCAAGCCTGGTGCCCAACAGTCAAAAATCGGGATCGCCCGCAGAGGCCCTGCGCCAGGAGTTAGAACGCAAAGAGGCGGAGATCAAGAAGCTGCAGCGGGACCTGGAGCAGATGCGGATGAAATCGGCAGCTTCCGGCATGGCGGCAGCCGACCAGAAAGTGCGCGACGTTCAAGGCGTGAAGGTACTGGCTCATCGGGCAGACAACCTGGAGCGGGAGCAGATGCGAACCCTGGTGGACAATCTCCGCAACAAACTCGGCTCCGGCGTGGTAGTGCTTGGCTCTGTGCAAGACGACAAAGTCGCACTGACGGTAGGAGTCACGAAAGACCTGACGGGACGCTTGCAGGCAGGCAAGGTCATCAAGCAGGTAGCGGAAAAAGTAGGCGGCTCCGGCGGAGGCCGCCCCGATCTGGCGGAGGCCGGCGGCAAGGACCCCGCAGCCCTGGATGGAGCACTGTCTGAAGTCTACGCGGTCGTCGAGTCAATTCTGCGCGGATAGCACATTTCTGATCTCGTCCGCGCAGCCCCTGATCTCTACTGTCCCACTTGTAAAAACCGAAGAGCGGAGTGTTTTAGAATCAAGTTCTTCGGGGAAGATAAGACAGCGCAGGGGGACGCTAAATTCGAATCGACACCAAATTTTCTTCACTCAGGTTCTTACCTGAACTACTCCCAGTTTATTCCCTGTTTTATGGGTGTTCACCTATTGGATACGTCTTGTTTTCGCTGATTGCTCCTGGTAAACCGTGGGCATATAATCCATCTACTCTGGTGGTTTCTTTTTAACTTTAGGGTGGTTAAGGAAAGGTGTTGGCCTTCGGTGAGTAGCTTTCACTGAGGGAAACGTGGTACTTAAAGCCTGACAATGCAATGAAAATACACCTTTTAACCATTCTGTCGTGCGCCTTCATCATGGTTGCCAGCAAGCAAGGCCGGTGCCAGGACATCGTAGCCGTTCACGATGAACAGGGTCATACCGTCTGGGTGAACAACGAAGAGCCAAAGGCCAAGATTCAGCCCTCCGCATCTGCGACGCCTTCCGGAGCACCGTCGAGTTCTCGTGTGGTTTCGCAAAACGTCGGCTCGCAAAGCGCCGTCTCGCAAGGCGTCATCTCGCAAAACAAGGTGACGAAGGCGACGAAGCTGGTGTATTGGAGCCGCACAGAGGGACGGTGGAAGCCGGTGTTGCCCCCGACGCCTTCCATCATGAATGCTGCCCAGCAAGCAGCGCTGGAAGTTTCGAGTTTCGTAGCCTCGGCTCCGAAAGCGACAAAGCCCCTCCTGAGCCCCGAGCCTTACTCACCGGACACCGATGAATTGACTCGCGGACGAGAAATCAGCCAGGAATCGGTGGACTCCGCGGTGGAAGCGGCTGCGGCTAGGCACGGCGTAGACGCAAATCTGGTACGGGCCGTCATTAAAGTGGAATCCAACTTCAACCCACGCGCGGTGTCGCGCAAAGGCGCGATGGGCCTGATGCAACTCATGCCAGGCACGGCGAAATCTATGAACGTGAAGAACGCCTTCGATCCGCGCCAAAATGTGGATGCGGGCGTGCGCCACCTCAAGTCTCTTTTGGAAAACTATAACGGTAACCTGGAGCTTTCCCTGGCCGCTTACAATGCCGGCAGCGGCGCGGTGGAAAAGCACAAGGGTGTGCCTCCGTACCGCGAAACACGTAACTATGTGAAGAAGATTACTGACCTGTACCAGGGAAGCGCGCCGCTGGCCACTTCGCTGACTTCCCGGATTCGCGTGAGCCACGACGCGGATGGTCATGTTGTGTTCAGCAACCAGTAACACAACTGTAAAGGTCAGAAGCCGGCTGTAGCGTTTGGCCCTTGGGCTTTTTTGAATGGAATCTGCAACTCGAATTCTGACCCGGACCCTGACTACCGTCTCCCTGGCTTGTTTGCTGCTGATGTCCGCCCAGGCGCGGAGCGTGAAGCAGAAGAAGCTTGCTGCCCGCACGCAGTTCGAAACAGCCGAACGGATGCGCGAAGCGCTGAACGGCAAGCCGGAGCAGGACCGCTCCAAGCACGACTACCAGAAGGTAATGGATGCCTTCCGCAAGGTCTATTACACAGCGCCAAACTCTAACAAAGCCGACGCAGCCGTTCTCGCGGTCGCCGAGTTATTGGACGAGGAAGGACGAGCCCTCGACGAACCCAAGAGCTTTAAAGACGCTATCGGGCAGCTCGAATTCCTTCGCCGCGAATATCCCGGCAGCAAGCATCGTGCGGAAGCTCTCTTTACCATTGCACAGATTTATCGCGACGACCTGGACGATAGCGCCCAGGCCAAGGCCACGTTTGAAGAATTCCTGAAGCACTATCCGCACAGCACCATGGCTCCCCAGGCGCATCAGGGGCTCAACGAAATTGCCGCGGACGCCTCCGATGCCGCTAAAGACAAGAGTGCAACGGGATCCAAAGCAAAATCGGCAAAGCAGGACCACAAGAAGCCTCAAGAAGAGAAAGACGCGCCGCAAGAGGCGCATGTGGAAAAACACAAGCTGCCGCTGGTGACCAATATCCGCCATTGGTCCACTCCGGACTATACGCGTGTGGCCATCGACCTGGAGCAAGAGGTCCAATACGAAGCTGGACGGGTTCCCCATCCCGATCGCATCTTCTTCGACTTGCACGATACCAAGCTGGCGGCGGACCTGGTGGGGAAATCCTTCGACGTTGACGACGGATTTCTGCACAAAATCCGCATTGCCCAATTCAAAGCCAATCTGGCTCGCGTGGTGCTCGATGTGGACGACGTGACGGAGTATTCGGCATTCCTCCTTCCGAATCCATACCGGCTGATTATCGATATCCACGGAAAGCAGCCAGTGCGTCAGGTTGCGAACGCCAGTGCCGCAGCGGGCAAACCAGTGCCTTCGATCTCGACTGGTTCCACCAATTCCACCCAGAATGAGGGGACTTCCAAGGTTGAAGGGAAGACGGAAGCGAAGGCTGATGCGAAGAACGACGCAAAGATTGATTCCAAGGCCGAGAACCAGCCGGAGTCGTTAACCAATTCGACACCAAACAATTCAGCACCAGTCAATTCAACTGCAGGCAATTCAACCGCAGCCAGTTCGGCGGGACGGGCACAACCCGATGCAACTGTCTCCTACTCGGAAAAGTCTACGGCCTCCGGCACTACAACACCACACGTTGCCCCAGGCTCCTCCGGCGCGTTGACTGGAACGGCTTCGAGCACGGTCGCCGGCAAGCCAGCTGCAGAGAAATCTTCTGAAGCGGCCAAAACATCCTCCAAGACCGAAGAGCGGACAGAAGAAGCGGGGATGACCGAGGATCGAAAGAGCGAAGACCGCAAGATTGAAGAGACGGAAAAAGCCACTCGCAAGCCTACTTCCGGGCCCATTGTTCAATCTGTGGCGGCCGAGGCACATCATTCGGAGCCTTCGCACGCAAAGGGCGGGACAAAATCGCTGGAACCGGCGGCTCACGTAGCCGAACCCAGATCGTCGGGCGAGAGATCCCTTATCCGTGCCCTAGGCTTGAAGATTGGACGAATTGTCATCGACGCCGGCCATGGCGGCCACGATACCGGCACCATCGGCCCCAACGGACTACTGGAAAAAGACCTGGTACTCGAGGTGGCGCTGAAGCTGGGCAAGCTGCTGGAACAGAAGCTCGGAGCCGAAGTTGTCTATACGCGCGACGACGATACGTTTATCCCGCTGGAAACGCGCACCGCCATCGCCAATAAAGAGCAGGCTGACCTTTTCGTTTCCGTCCACGCCAATTCCAGTAGCGATCCCGCGGCGCGGGGAGTGGAGACGTATTACTTGAATTTCACCTCTTCGGAGGACGCGCTTGAGGTTGCCGCGCGCGAAAACGCCGTGTCCGAAAAATCGATCCACGAGCTACAAGACCTGGTGAAAAAGATCGCCCTGAAAGAAAAGATCGACGAGTCCCATGAGTTTGCTTCGGACGTGCAGCAATCTCTCTACGGCGGACTCGTGGTAAAAAGCCCGGGGCTGCGTAACCGGGGCGTGAAGAAAGCGCCGTTCATCGTGTTGATTGGCGCCAATATGCCTTCGATTCTGGCGGAGATCTCGTTCGTCAGCAATCCCGGGGACGAAAAGAAGCTTAAGACCACCGAATATCGCCAACGCATCGCAGATTCCCTCTATAAAGGCATTGCGAAGTATGTGAACGGCTTGAGCGGCGTGAAAGTCGCCACCAAAATCGCCCACGCGAAGCCTGGAGAGTGATAGGATCTGACGCTGGCCGCCGGCCGCCGATCAAGCGATTGCGCTGGCCCATCTGGCGCATTCAATTTTCCACGGCAAGAAATCGATTCATGTCCATCGCAGAGCATAAAGATCGTCTTTTGCAAGCAGCGCGCGAAGCCCAGAAACATGCCTACGCCCCCTACTCGAAATTCATGGTGGGGGCCGCCATCCTCCTCGAAAACGATGAAATCTACTCGGGCTGCAATGTGGAAAATGCCTCGTACGGACTGACCAACTGCGCGGAGCGGTCGGCCATCTTTACAGCCATTTCTACACGTGGGCCGGAGGCGGTGAAGATACGCGCCGTTGCGGTCGTCAATGACCATGATGCCCCCTGCTCACCCTGTGGAGCCTGCCGCCAGGTAATCGCCGAATTTGGGCCGGAGGCCATTATCTGGTATCAAGGACGCAAGCAGATCCAGGAAAGTACGATTGCCAACCTATTGCCGGAAAGCTTCAGTTTGTAGAAATAGCGAGCTTCAGGTTGAAAGGCACCGCTGAAAAAGAAAAAGAGCGGGCCCTCTCGTTTCAAGCTCATTTCAGCCACTTCTATTTGATCGTCGCCAAGCAGACCCAATCTTCGACCAGCAACCCATCGATCAGCAACCCATTGGCCAGCAAACCGATAGCCAATCGCTATAGAATCCTAATAGGCACCGCTGGTGTCTAAGCTAGGGGGGATTTCGCAGATTGAGCGTTATGAAGAATCGAATTTTTGTCCTGGCATCGACGATCGTCGTCGCACTTGGCTCTTCGGCACTAGGTTCTTCGGCCCTGGCCTCTCAGCCGAGCACGAACCTGCTTCCTTCCTCCTTCAATGGCTGGCAAAAGAACACCACGACTGCAAAGGCCAGCAAAGACGCCACCGTGGCGGACCAGGCCGATGCAGAGGTCCTGAAAGAATATGGGTTCTCGGACATGGAGCGGGCGACTTACGTTCGAGACGACCGCAAGATGCAGGTTAAAGCAGCCCGCTTTGAAGATGCCAGCGGCGCGTTAGGCGCTTTCACGTACTACGTGCAGCCGCAGATGCAGACGGAGCAGATTCCGGATAAGGCGGTTTCCAACAACTCTCGTGTGCTTTTTTATCGCGGCAACATCCTCATTGACGTTCTGTTGGATCGCGTAACCGCGATGTCAGCCACCGACCTGCGAGCGCTCTCGGACGCGCTGCCGCATCCTCATGGCAGTAGCTCCGCACTGCCGGCGCTGGCTTCAAACTTGCCAAAGCAATCTTTTTTGGCGAACACCGGACGCTATGTCATGGGACCAGTGGCGCTGGGACGGCTGGGCCTCCCTTTACCAGCCAATCTCGTGGATTTCACCAAGGGCCCTGAGCTTGTTTCCGGGAAATATCGCAGTTCCTGGGGTGAAGCAAATCTAATCCTGATTGAGTATCCAACACCGCAGATTGCGGCCGAGCGCCTGCGCACCATGCAAGCCGCGGCTCTGCCCGGCGGCCCGTTCTACTTCAAGCGGTCCGGTCCCCTGGTTGCGGCGATGAACGGCAATATTCCTGAAGGCGAGGCCCAATCTCTGCTGGCGTCGGTGAACTATGACGCCGAGGTCACTTGGAACCAACGCACCAAACCCAACGCAAAAGACAATATCGGGAACCTAATCGTCGCCGTTTTTGCCCTGATCGCCATTATTTTGGTGGTTGCGCTTGTTATGGGCGTCGCATTTGGGGGAATTCGGGTTCTTGTCAAGAAAATTTTTCCGGATCGGGTATTCGACCGCTCTGAAGACGTTGAGATTATTCGACTGAATTTAAAATAGCGATTAATCGATTGAAAATAAAAGAGATAGACAAAAATGCGAGAAATAGAGTGACAAATAGTGTCATTTTGCGCAAAATGTTACTAACCTGTCTAAACTACTGAAATCAATAGATTTATTCTCCAGAAAATTCCTTGACACTGACTTTCATGCGCCCATAAGATTTCGCCAGAAAGTTCTGATGGTTAATCGAACCGCCGTTAGAACTATTCTCCCTTGAAAAGAGGCCGCCCCAAGTTGCCGGGCGGCCTCGTTATTTTGCGGGCTGTTGTTTCGCTGCATCCATTTCGTAGGCTTTCCGGGTCCATCGCCTTACCTCATCGTCGATTTCATCGACGGAGAAGATCTCAAACCGATGCGTGATACGATCTTTTTTGGCGAATCCCCCGGTATCGATCAGACGCTTGGGAGTCTTTGTATCCTTCAGGGCCAATCCAAAGTCAATGCGGGTTCGAGTGCTTGGCTTCACCTGGGCGAACACATGATTACGGTAGAGCGGCACAATGGTCTGACAGGGGCATACCTTAACATCCTCTCCAAGCGCCTTGCCCATCTTCAGCAACTCGTCGTAGATCGGACGAAGCTCCTCCTTGGGGCCTGAAAACATCTTGTCGACATTTTCGTATGCTTCCCGGAGATACCTTTCAGGATCGCCATCCTCGCCCTTACCAACGGAGCACGCTGCAATCCACGCCGCATCATTTGTACCCATGCCGTGCTTTGCCTTCAGCCATTCCCGCCGTTCCTTTTCTGTGGATGGTGCTTCTTGCTTGATGAGCTTCATCCATTCGTCGAAAGACCGGCCCGTTTTTTTCTTCATGGCGGCAATCGCAGATTGGACCATCGCCACACCAGGATGCACATCGTATGTCCATTGAACCTTGCGCATGGATGTTCTCCTCAATCGGGGCAGTTTACTCCGGCGCGGCGAGCATCCAAAGAAAACAAAAATCGGACAGCTTCGCTATACTGCGGATATCGCCATGGAAATCACCGAGATTGGGTCTTTCATCGATTATTACGAGAACATTCGCCAGCGCACGCTTAAGGCGATTCGTTGCATTCCACCGGAGAAGTTCGATTGGACCTACCAAGAAGGAAAATTTACCTTCGCCGATCTCATTCGCCATATCGCGGCCATCGAGCGCTATATGTACGCTGAAAATGTGCAATTCAAGCCAAGCCGATATCCTGGCCACGGAAAAGAGCTTGCAGACGGCTACGAGAATGTCCTAGCGTTCATGGACCAGAAGCATCAAGAGACCATTTCAATTCTGCGGACGCTCACCGCACAAGATCTGCAAAAGAAATGCGTGACGCCCTCCGGCGCCAATATCACAGTCTGGAAGTGGCTGCGCGCCATGGTTGAACACGAGGTCCACCATCGTGGACAAATTTATCTTTATCTAAGTCTCCTCAGTGTTCCTTCTCCTCCGCTTTACGGCATGACCTCGGAGCAGGTCAGAGAGAAGACTGATTTGAAGGCATAGGCAGCGAGCTTAGGCGAGTCCGGCTTAAGAACGCCGGAAAAACGGATCCGATTCGCCCAATGCGTCCATGGGATTTTCACGGAGTATTCACTTCCACTTAACAATATCTTTTAAAACCCCTTTGTAACATGGCTGGTTCTTTCAGCAGGGGTGCATCTTTGAAAAATCTCTTTTTGCGAATGGCCTTCGCGGCTTTCTTTATTTCTTCGTCTTTCGCCCAGTTTGATACGGGCAGCGTGCTGGGAAGCATTCGGGACAAATCCGGCGCACTGGTGCCGGGAGCAACCGTCACGCTCACTAACCTGGACACAGGAATTACCGTCACCCGCAACAGCAACGAGACCGGCGAGTACGAATTTCTGGCGGTTCATGCAGGCCACTACAAGGTGGCTGCCGAAAAGGCCGGATTTGCAGAGGCGATGGCTGGCGATGTTGTCGTTACGGTCAATGCAAGGCAGCGAGTCGATCTGACACTCAACATAGCCAGAACGACCGAATCTGTGGAGATTTCCGCGGCACCTCCGCTGGTGGAAACAGATTCAAGCCAGCGCGGGCAGATCATTTCCAAAACCCAGGCGGTAGAGCTTCCCCTCAACGGTCGCGAGTACTCGCAGCTTGTGCTGCTGACTACCGGCGTCCGCCAATCGGCCGTGGGCACGGGGAGCATTTCCACCAATCGAGAAGGCTCCTTTAACGTGAACGGACTGCGGAGCACGTTCAACAATTACCTGCTCGACGGATTGGACAATAACGCCTACGGCACAAGCAACCAGGGCTTTTCCAATCAGGTTATTCAGCCCTCTCCAGATGCGCTGGCCGAATTTCAGGTGGTGACCAACAACGAGAGCGCAGAATACGGGCGGGCCGGGGGCGCGACTATCAACGTGGCCTATGCCAGCGGAACCAACAAACTTCATGGCACGGCCTATGAGTTCCTGCGCAACACCGATTTGAATGGAGCCGGCTTCTTTAAATCTCCAGATGGACGCACGCCACAGTTCAACCGCAACCAGTTCGGAGCAACGCTGGGCGGCGCGATCGTGAAGCAAAAAGCATTCTTCTTCCTTGACTATGAGGGCTTCCGGCAGATTCGGGGCATCGTGACACCCTCCACGATCGCCACTCCAGCCGAGCGTTCCGGCATCTTCCCAATTGATGTCTTCAATCCTTTTACCGGCACTCTCTACAAAGCGGGAACTCAAATTCCAACTTCGGCGATGTCGCCCTTTGCCCAGAAAGTGCTTGCGGGATTGCCCCTGCCCACCAATACAGGCTTGGCTAACAACTACGTAATTACCGAGCGTTTCACCAACAACACCGATAAATACGACGCCAAGTTCGACTACCAACTGAACCAGGATATGAGTTCGTTTTTGCGGCTGAGCCAGCGCAAGGCAAACCTAGTGGACAATCCGCCGATTCCGCTGCCTTCCGGCGGAGCAGGTAACGGAAATACGCGAGTACTCAACCAGCAGCTGGCAAGCGGCTGGACCTGGACCCGAACGGCAAACCAGTTGATTGAGGCCCGCCTGGGCATTTCATATACAAAGGGCGAAAAGTTCCCATTGGCTCTGGGCTCGAGCAGCGCTCAGACTCTGTTCGGCATTCCCGGCCTGCCGACAGACCCGCAGATTACAGGAGGACTTCCCACCGAACTGATCTCGGGCTTTTCCGACCTCGGGCGGCAGGCGACCAATCCACAGTGGCAATACCCGCTGGTGATCAACCCCAAGCTGAACTATTCGCTACTTCGTGGAAACCACTCGATCAAAACAGGCTATGAATATCAATGGATCGGCACCACGGTGGAGGACGTGAATCCTTTGTACGGGCGCGACGCATACGCCGGAGCTTTCAGCCGTTTTCAGACCGGCGTAAAAGGATCGGCACAGGCCAATTGCCCCGCGCCTTTCACTACCGCCACCTGCACACCGATCTACGATCTCGTCGATTTTCTTTGGGGCGCACGTTCCCAGTTCGCGTTGAGCACGTTCTTTATCACCCATCTGCGCCAACAGCAACACTACGCTTACATTCAGGATGATTGGAAGGTGAATAACCGGCTCACCTTGAATCTAGGACTCCGGTATGAGTACGCCACACCCTACTACGAGAAGGACAATCACCTGACCAATTTCGACCCGACTACCGATACGATCATCTCGGCGACCGACAACGGCATTGCCGGACGCGCCCTGGTGAATCCCGAGCGCAATGATTTCGCGCCGCGTCTGGGCTTCGCCTATACGCCCCTCAAGTCCACGGTCGTCCGCGGCGGATATGGGATCAGCTATATCCACTACAACCGCGCAGGCGCCGGTAATTTGTTGCCGATCAACGGGCCGCAGGTCATCAACGCTGTCGTCAACCAGACTGCACCGCGCCTGTCATCCTTCCTGACCAGCGACCAAGGGTATCCGGCCGGGCTTACCTCGCCGGTCAACTTCAACCCGCTGACCGCCAATATTACTTACGTGCCGAAGGACTACCACACAAGCTACGTGCAAAGCTGGTTCTTCTCGATTCAACGAGAGCTGGCCAAGAATACTCTTCTGGACGTGGCCTATGTGGGTAACCACGCATCCAAGCTGCTGTTGTTCGCGAACTTTAATCAGGCGCATCCTTTTACAACCGGAACCCTGGCGAGCAACCGGCCGATCCCAAGTTTTGGCGACATCACGTATGCGTTTAACGGCGGCGATGCCAACTACCACAGCCTGCAGGTGCGCTTCGAGCGGCGCATGAGCGGCGGGCTCACGTTCCTGAACTCCTTTACCTACTCCCACGCCATCGACAACGGTTCCGGCTCGCTGGAAGATCCCAACGGCAATTTCCCCGCACCCCAGGATTTCTATAACCAGAAAGCCGAAAGAGCGACTTCCGCCTACGATCAGCCCTTCACCAACACCACGAGCCTCGTCTATCAGCTTCCGTTTGGCAGAAATCGCAGGTTCCTGAACTCATTGCCAGTCGGCGCCGAACAGGCACTCGGTGGATGGGAGATCAGCACGATCAACCAGGCTTCCAGCGGCCAGCCGGTTACCATCACTTACTCCCCGGCCGCCAGCCTGTTGGTTTCCGGCATTCAACAAGATTTCCGCGGGGCCAATAATTACCGTCCTAATGTAATCGGCAATCCAATTCTTGCAGGAGGAGGCCCCAAGAACGGGTTGCCTTTCCTGAACGCCGCTGCCTTCCAGCTACCCAATGGGACTCCGTTTGGGGACGCCAGCCGCAATATTGCCCGCGCACCCAACTTCAATCAATTGGACTTTGCCGCAAACAAGAGCTTCCAACTGCCCTTTGAAAGCACCAGGCTCCAGTTCCGGGCCGAATTCTTCAACCTTCTGAATCACACGAACTTCCTGCCGCCCAACAGCAATTTCTCGAGCGGCGCGGCGTTCGGCAAGATCACGCAAGCCTTCGATGCACGCCAGATTCAATTTGGATTGAAGCTTAGTTTTTAGATAGTTTTTCTAGTATCGAAAGGCCGTTCAGAAATACGCCCCTGCCGAAAGGCAGGGGTTTTCTTTGTGAGGGTAGCGCCGGGGTTCGATCGCGCAAGAAAGAGCTCTTCATGGAGCGGCAAGCGGTGCAACACGAAGACGAATGTGATATGTTTGCGAGCCTCGGAATTTACAATAAAAAGCAGAACCTGCGATCGTTCGCCCTGTGCAGGGATATTACGGGCTTTGAGGCCAATCCAAAGGCCCTGGCTGTTCTCGAACGCACGTGACCGAAAGCGTCGCCAATTTCGCGCTTCCCAAGGCTCTGCGCCTGGTCCTGGCGTATAGCTGGAATCCCATTGGATACCAGATACTCAATCCGGGGATCTTGCATTGGTTCAGCGAGCGAGACGATGCGGTTGTTGGCTACGTGGTCTGCCGGGGAATCCGAGTGGTGGCCGGTGCTCCCATCTGCCCGCCTTCTCTTCTGCAAGAGACCACCGAAAAGTTTGAGCGCGACACAAAGAGGCACGGGGAGCGAGTGTGCTATTTCCATGCAGGGCCGCGCTTCGCAAGCGTACTTGGCGGGTCGCGCAAGCACTCGATCGCAAGAATCGGTTCCCTTCCCTACTGGAATCCATCGGACTGGCAAACGGTCCTGAGTTCCGATGCATCGCTCCGGTACCAGGTCAGGCGCGCCTATAACAAAGGTCTTCGGGTGACCGAGGTTCCGGCAGAAGCTGCGCGGCAGAGCGACGAATTACGGGAGATCCGGCAACAATGGCTTCGCCGGAAACACCTTCCCCCGCTTCATTTCCTGATCGAGCCGGAAATTTTCGATCAACTCGCCGACCGCCGCCTGTTTGTGGCGAAGGAGAATTCGAGAGCGTTGGGATACCTGATGTGCTCACCGATGCCCAACCGCAACGGGTGGCTGCTGGAGCAATGGGCCTCCGCCGACGCAGCCCCTCTGGGAACAAGCGAACTCCTAATCCATGAGGTCATGACCACCTTTGGAGCCGAGCGCTACCAGGAGGTGACGATGGGACTGGTGCCGCTTTCGAGCGAAGGGCTTGTTCCCGGCTCTCCAGGCCCTCTATGGCTTAATCTTCTCTTTCGATTTGTGAAGATGACCGCCAACCCCCTCTACAACTTCAAGGGTCTTGAGCACTTCAAGTATAAGTTTCATCCTCACTACTCCGAACCCGTTTACGCAGTCGTTAACAAAGCGCGCTTCTCCCCTATTGACGTGCTCGCTATCATTCATGCTTTTGCGGGATCCCCACTTCAATTATTCGCATGGCACACGGTGAAGAAAATTGCAGGGAAACTCAGCGCCCGCGATTCAGCATAGAGTATCTCCAGCGGGGTGAAAGAACTGGAATCATTTGAACCGAGGGCGAGGAAGGATCTAGATGATAAGGGGTTGAAGCACCCCAAATAGAGACCAATCCGCATTCCTCATGATTTAGGCGGTAGCTTTCTCTTCTATGAATGGATCAAGCTCTTTTGCTTCCCAAAAAGGATTCTTCTGCATCAGATGCCTGGTGCACTTACGGGCCGGCCCCTTTCCCCTTTGGTATTTACTGTCACTAACGTAGTGAGAGAATCTTTCCCTAGATTCTCAGAAAAAATTCTCAGAAGGATTTTGTTTCGGGCACCTTAGCAATTCTGTTTCCGGATGGGCGGCCTAGAGAACAACCCGCACCAGGATAGGGCCAAGAACCGCCAAAAGAAGGACGTAAGCGGCAGAAAGAGGTCCAAGGCGAGGCTCAATCGCAACTCCAAGACCCGCGATCACGATGGAAAACTCTCCGCGCGCCACCAAGGCCACCCCTCCGCTCAAGCGCTGCCGCGTTGTCAATCCTCGGTGCCGGGTCGCCAGAAAACCTGTCAGGATCTTGGTTAGAGCGGTTACAACCCCAAGAATCACGGCTGGGACCATCGCCGAGGGAAGGCTTGCCGGATCGATCTGTAGCCCGAAAAAGAAGAAGAACGTTGCAGAAAAGAGGTCGCGCAGCGGCGAAAGTAAAAGGCGGCTTCGCTCCGCCACCGAGCCGGAAACAGCAATGCCGACAAGAAATGCGCCGATGGCGGACGAAACCTGGAGACGCTGCGCCAGGCCCGCCACGAGAAGCACAGCGCCAAAGACCGTCAAAATCAGGATCTCATCCGACTCATGAGCAACCGCGTGGCTGAGAAACGGCCCGAAGCGCACTGCAACCATAAGGACCAGGAGAACCGCGGCCAAGGCCACGGAAACAGAGACAGCCATTTTTGCGGGACCGCCACCCGCGAGAAGCGCCCCCACCAAAGGCAGATAGACGGCCATTGCCAGATCTTCAAGCACCAAGACGGATAGCAGCGCGGAGGTGACGAGATTATTGAACTGGCTCAATTCGCCGATCACTTTGGCGATGATTCCAGAGGAAGAGACATAGGTAACTCCTCCAAGCAGGACGGCCGCAATCGGCTTCCACTGCAGAACCAGACCGGCCGCCACGCCGGGCGTAAAGTTGAGCACAAAGTCCATCAAGGCGGCGGGCAAGGAGGAGCGGAGGTTCTCCATCAGTTCATGCCCCGTGTACTCGAGGCCCAGCATGAAGAGCAGCAACAAAACACCGATCTCCCCTCCCAGATGAGTGAAGTCGGCACTTAGGTTCAAGGGAGCCAAGCCTCCTTTGCCAAAGGCAAGTCCGCCCAGAAGATAGAGCGGGATTGCGGAGAAGCCCCAGCGGCTGGCAAGACGGGCAAGCGTAGCAAGGCCGATGACTACGAGGCCCAGCTCAATCAGCACGCGGGAAAGATGGTAGGCCTCGGATTCCATGCGTCACGCAATACCTTTCTTACTGGCGGAAGATGCGGGGTGATGAAAAGATGTTGCATAAACAGGCCGCCTTTTACGTCCCCGCTTTCTGAGCGCAAACGTAGCCACAACGTATTGGAGTTGGCGATGAATGGGTGACACCATTGGGGATCTCTCCACGTTTTGCAGAAAGATCCAACTAGCCAATTCCAAGCCAATTTTCTTATATCTTAGTTTGGTCAACAACGTGAAGTTATGTTTGATTTGTTTTGGTAGTTATGATTTGAATATGCTCTAGATTTTAGATACTGCCTATATCTTGTCCTTTACTCTATCCCTCCGTTGGAGAGGTCGAATGGCAAGCCTTTGTGGTAAATGCCTACGGATTCAACCAAGGAAGGATCGCCGATCTTCTTTTTTCCTCTGAATTCAGCTTCTCTGGATCTGGCTGTCATAGAGAGGCAGATCTACATGTGGCGAAACGATGGAACGTGCAATGCCACGCCGCGATGATCGATGATCAAGGATCGAAGACCGGCACGATTGAGATGCGCCTTTGTCGAAATACCGTCCAATTTGCAATTCAGAATTTCTTTGATCTAACAAAACTTGTACCAACATGTTTGGCCATTTCATCGCCATGATCGGCAAGGTCGGGCAACCGACGTGCACCAGTTAGAAGCGCCTAAATGGAGTGCATTGAAACTGAACGCTTGTTCACTTAACCATAAAATCCCATAGGATTTATGTACTATCGCTAGTATTTTCTTTGTTGTTTTCCTTTTCGGCACCGGAAAGCTATTGTGAGTTACGCAATTGCCGTGTAGTATGCTCCCGCTTCAAGTTTTTACCCCGTTTCTCGGCCTGCCGTATCCTGGAGCGCGCGTGTACGTGCGGCTTTTCTTCGATGGAAAAGCCGAGGCGCGGTTCAATTCCCGGATACAACCTGGGGCGAAAAACGGGTCAGGGTTTTCATTTTTCCCAGGCGCAAGGATTCCCCCAAGGGCGCAAGAAAAAAACCAAGTTGTTGAATATGTGAGGAGCAGAGAATGTCCCATTTGTCTCGCTGTAAAGTGTTGTTGCTTTTGTTGTTGATTTCAGCCCTGCCGACACTGGCGCAGGTTTTACAATCTCCGGAACCAGCCAATCCGCCGCAAACGCCACAAGTTTTGTCGCCCCGGCATCATACCGTTCCATTTCGCAGCCCGGGCACAGCCGTTGTCGGATTTGCCGCGCCCGCTGGCGCACACCTTAGCTACTTCGGCGGTCCGGTGATTTCGAATGTCCACGTGGTACAGGTTTTGTACGGATCCGGATCTTTTGATTCGCACATCACCTCCACCGCCACGCCCAGCATGGCAAGCTTTTTCACAGACATTACGAACAGCACCTTTATGGACATGCTGAGCGAGTACAACACGCCTGTTTCCGGCGGCACTGGTCAGACCATTGGCCATGGCACGTTTGACGGGCAATTCACCATCGTTCCCTCGGCTGCCAACAGCGGCAGCACGATTGACGATACGCAGATCCAGGCGGAACTCCTGGCGCAGATCAATGCGGGCCATCTGCCATCTCCGATCCTTGATGCGGCGGGCAATGTCAACACCCTGTACATGATCTACTTTCCTTCAGGAATCACGATCACGCAGGGCGGATCTCAAAGCTGCGTGGGCGGCGGTTTCTGCGCGTATCACGGCACCACGTCGAACACACTCAACTCGAAAAACGTTCTTTACGGCGTTCTCCCCGACATGCAGGCGGGCAGCGGTTGCGACCAGGGTTGCGGTAACTCCACTATATTCGGCAATAACACGTCGGTTTCCAGCCACGAATTTTCGGAAGCTGTAACCGATGCGGACGTGGGCATTGCGACGACGTTTGCCGCTCCGCTGGCGTGGATGGACATGAATAACGGTGAAATCGGCGACATTTGTAACGCCCAGCAAGGTTCCTTCACCGTCAATGGCACGACTTACACGGTCCAGCTCGAATTCTCGAACAGGGCCAACAATTGCATCCTGCCTCCGGCAGCGGCAGCGGCGAACTTCTCCATTGCGGCATCACCCACCAGCGTTTCAGTTGCGCAAGGTGGCAGCGGCAGCAGCACCGTTACAATTACGCCCTCGGGCGGATTTACCGGATCGGTATCGCTTTCCGCTTCGGGCCTGCCTTCCGGCGTAACCGCCACGTTTGGCACCAATCCCACCACCGGATCCAGCACTGTGAGCTTCAGCGCCAGCGCAACGGCGACGACTGGAACTTCTACAGTAACGATTACCGGAACTTCGGGTTCGCTGAGCCACTCCACCTCGATCTCGCTCACGGTGACCGCTGTGGCGACGCCAAACTTCTCGCTTTCGGCTTCGCCCGCTAGCGTCTCAGTGACGCAGGGCAGCAGCGCGAGCAGCACTGTTACGGTTTCGGACTCCGGCGGATTTACCGGATCGGTATCGCTCTCGGCTTCAGGACTGCCTTCCGGCGTAACCGCTTCGTTCGGCACCAATCCCACCACCGGATCCAGCACAGTCACGTTCGCGGCTAGCTCCACTGCGACCACAGGAACCGCGACTGTGACCATCACCGGAACCTCGGGATCGCTTTCGCACACGACGACGATCTCACTGACGGTCAATGCCACAGGCGGTACGGCGAAGCAGTTGATCGTTAACGGCGGTTTCGAAAACGGTTCGACGCCCTGGACACTGACGGCCGGCGTACTGAACAACTCCAGTCAGGAGCCTCCACACAGCGGCGCGTTTGATGCCTGGCTGGATGGTTTCGGAACGACGCACACCGATACCGCTACCCAGACCGTCACCATCCCGTCGAACATTACGACTGCTACCCTGAGCTTCTTCTTGCACATCGATACCGCCGAGACTACGACCACAACGGCGTTCGACGTCCTGACGATTCAAGTACTCAACACCTCGGGCACCGTAATCGGCACCCTGGGCACCTTCTCCAACCTCAATCATGCGAACGGCTACCTGCAACATTCGTTCAACATGATCTCGTTCAAAGGCCAGACTGTGCAGATCCGGTTCAAGGGAACCGAAGACGCCAGCCTGCAGACATCGTTCGTAATTGACGACGTGACCTTGAACGTCCAATAACACGAGCAGTGCAGACCAAGAGCCGCTGCGCCGAAAGGCGCGGCGGCTTTTGTTTTTCTCACCTAGGGTTTCCTTCCATTTACTTCCATACTTTCCAAAAGATGGAACTAGACTTTTCTTTCTTCATTCTCCATTCTCCATCTCCAGCAGTATGACGAGTGCATTAAGAATCGCAACTATGAGGAATAGAGGAGTAGTTTGCGAGTTTTGCAATTTAACCATCGTCAGGACGATTCCGATGGAGATCGAGTGCAAGTGCTTTTCAGCGATGTACACACCAACACAGATGAGACAAATCTAATCTTTAAATTTTCAAATTTTGGAGAACCTCTGAAATGAAGATGCAAGAAATGAAAGACGCTCGGAGAACTATTGCGGCCAGCTCGAGAGGCGCCCGGGGTGCCGCAGTCAGGCTGATTGGCCTGTTCCTGGCCGGCGCGATGTTTTCGATCCTGTCCGGAGGAGCGGCATGGGCCAGCGACCAACTCGTGATTCCCTCAACCGAAGCTCAGCAAATCCAGTCGATGCACTTGCTGAACTCGAACACAGGCTGGGTGGCGGGACGAAGCAGTCTTATGATCACCCACGACGGCGGGTTGCACTGGAGCGAGTCCGCTCCGCTCGGCCCGGACACAGGCGCTATTGAGAGCGTTTTTTTTCTGGATGAACTTCAAGGCTGGGTGGTCAGCGCGGCCGCGGGCGAGCAAGGAGAAGAAGCGGCTGCTTTTATCATCTCCAGCACTGTAGATGGCGGAGCGACCTGGGCAGACCGCAAGCTGGTATTGCCAGAGGAAGAAAGCGGCAGTTCCATCGCCCTGAGCTTTGTGGATGCCGACCACGGCTGGATCATGGTGCGCAAGCCTTCCAGCTCCAATTTCAGCCGAGGCGCATTGTTGGCAACCGACAACGGCGGCATCAACTGGAGACTGTTGCCGGAGCCACCTATCGGCGATGCAGTCCGTTTCACCTCACCCACGACCGGATGGCTGGCAGGCGGGGCAGCTCACAACGAGTTGTATGTGACGCGCGATGGAGGGCATCACTGGCAAGTGCAATCGGTGTTGGCCTCTGACGCAGCACACAATGTGGCTGTTTCCTCGTATCAACTGCCGGAGTTTCGCAACGAGCGCGATGGCGCTTTGACGGTTTTCGTCGGAGAACCCGGAAAGCCGCGGGTTGCAGTGTTTGAAACCCACGACGGCGGCACAACCTGGGGCGCCAAGACGTCAGTCCCCCTAAGTGAAGACGCACTTCAAGCCGGCGGCGCTGTGACCTCCGTGATTGACGCCAACACCTTGTTTGTAGCGCCCCGAAGCCGCGATCAGTTCACGGCAGTCACGCAGGGTTCGCCAAGAAATCAAGGCTTCTTTGCCCAGTTCTCGGCAGACGAGGCAATTACCGGCCTCGACTTCAATGACGATCACCATGGTTGGGTGCTCGTGACCAGCGGGCACTGCGATGCCGTCAAGTCGCAATGCCACCAAGACAGCAGATTGTTCTCAACCAACGACGGCGGCAGCACATTGAACGCAATCACGCCGCCGATGGCCTCGAATGGAACGCTCACGCTCGCCAACAAGAGTACGTTGATCGATGCGGGCGCCCCAACCATTCACAACACCGCGGTGGTCAACCTTACGGCCAAGGGCTTCGACCAATGCGCCGCCGGTACGGTTAGCCAGATGCAGCACTGGTTCACCAATACGCCCTGGAGCTTTGCCAACATCTATATGGGCGGCAGCAACCGGGCATGTTCACAAGCCAACCTTACCTCCAGCTGGGTCAACTCGATCTTCGCCCAAGGCTGGGACCTGGTTCCGACTTGGGTGGGGCTGCAAGCCCCGGGAAGCTCCTGCACAGGCTGCAGCCAGATGAGCAGCAATACCACAACTGCCAAGCAGCAAGGCATCAACGAAGCGAATGCGGCGACCAGCGCAGCCAATAGCCTGGGGCTGACTCCGCCAACGGTGATCTATTTCGACCTGGAGCGCTACGATCCCACTAGTAATGCAGCCGCAGCCGCATTTGTCGAGGGCTGGGTGACGCGCTTGCACCAATTGGGAAATCGCGCCGGTGTCTACGGCTCCGCAGCTAATGCCGCAGCCGACTGGGCGACGATCGCGAATCCACCGGATGCAGTTTGGATCGCATCTTGGAATGGCAGCACCAGCGTGTTCGGGTTGAGCGGGCTGTCGGATAGCCTCTGGACCAACCATCAACGCATCCACCAATTTGAGGGCGGCCATAACGAAACCTGGGGAGGAGTTACGTTCAATATCGACAGCGATAGCTCCGACGGCCCGGTCGCTCACCACTAAATAAAATGCAAGTGTTCCACTCAAAGGGCGGCATCCGTGATGCCGCCCTGATCTTTTGTAGGCTTTATACGGAATGACGGATCAGCGCAGAGCGGGATTTTCCGGGCTGAATACGCCGGAGGGGTTATCTTTCCAAATCCAGGCATGGACCAACCATTGAGTCTTGGCGATAAAGCGGCCACCTTGGTCGCGGCATTGCTTCTCACTCAATCCGTGAGGATTGGCCAGATGTGCTAACACGCAGACGTTTTCATGGCGGTGCCAGCTTGCTAACGATTTTGGAAAAGGCGGGTTCAATGGCTGACCGTCCGGCCCTTCGGGAGCATTCCAAAGATAGCTGACGCCAACCAGAGAGTACCCTCCTGGCGCGCCCGGACTTTTCTCATAGAGCAAAATGGGAGGCTTCTCCAGTTCGAAGCCGTTCGGCTCCATGGTGAGAACATAGTGCACGCCCATTCCTGGAATATCAGGCCCGACCGGCTGATATCCATCCGCTTCAGCCACATGTACATCCTGATACTTTGCTGTTGCTTGTTTGGCGCGCTCTAAATCGGCTGCGGTGTTCTTTAGTTCCGTGTAGGTGATGGGCGCCCCAGGCATGTGGGATGGGTGCGACATCATGTGTCCTGCGGCTGACTGCTCCTGACCGGCTGATGGGTGCTGCGCCACTGCGGTAAGGCCCAACACAAAAAGAAGTGCTATCGCCCAACTGATCTCTCTCATTTGATTTCCTCCGTTGTCGTTTCCTTGCTTGCCAAAGACTGAAGAATTGAAGACTGAAGATCGAAGATTGGTGAAACCGAGCTGGTGAAACCCATCTGGCGAAAACCAGCTCGTGAAAGCCTATCTACTGAAGACCAGGCGGAGCACCGTTCCCGGCCCGGCGTATAGTAGGTCTGTCCGTGACATTGATCATTGATCAATGAACGATGATCGATCACGCTCACACAGTCTGCACCGCTCCGCCTGAATGAGCACTGAATGCGGCGTTCAGGCGGCGTTCAGCCTGGTTTTGATCTTCTTAGTCTTTTGCTCTCTTACTCTTTTTACTTTTGCAGCAGCCGGAGGAAAACGTGCGAGTGCTGGTGGTGGAAGACGAGGCGTCTCTGGCGAAGCAACTCATCGCGGCGCTGCGCCAGGCCGCCTATGCCGTGGATCACGCCGCCGATGGCGAACGAGCAGACGTGCTCGCCCATGATGAACGCTACGATGCCGTGGTCCTGGATTTAGGACTCCCTAAAATCGATGGGCTAACGCTGCTGCGTCGCTGGCGTGAAGCAGGGGAAACCATGCCGGTGCTGGTGTTGACGGCGAGAGGAAGCTGGCATGAGAAGGTCCAGGGAATCGACAGCGGCGCGGACGATTATCTCTCCAAACCGTTTCGCATGGAAGAGTTACTGGCTCGGTTGCGCGCACTCATTCGACGGTCGAGCGGACATATCCGGCCTGAACTTCGCTGTGGTTCTCTCGTGCTTGATCCCAGAACCGGCAAAGTAACCCTGGAAGGCTTGGAGGTGAAGCTGACCAGCCATGAATTCCGCGTGCTTTCTTATCTTATGCACCATCAAGAGCGCTTGGTCTCCCAAAGCGAGCTTATCGAGCACATCTATTCCCAAGGCTTTGACCGGGATTCGAACACAGTTGAGGTATTTATCGCACGCTTGCGGCGCAAGGTGGGCGCTGCCACCATCGAAACAGTGCGGGGCCTGGGCTACCGAATGAAAGACGCGGTATGAGGACCGGCTCATGAAGTGGCTGCACTCTTTCCGATGGCGCATCCTCCTGGGGACTGTGCTTTGGACGTCGGGATTAATTCCGCTCTTACACCTATTGTTTCTCGCCATCCACAACCAGATGGGTCTTATATCTCCCGGCAGCATACGGATATTTCTGGACTTCTCATTTTTGTGCATTCTGGGAGGCATTCTGCAGTTCCGAGGCGCAATCTTGCCTTTGGGCCGCCTGCGCCGGGAGTTATTGGCCCTGCGCGATGGCTCCATTCGCAGAATCAAAGGAAGCTATCCGACAGAAATACAGCCTCTGGTGAACGATCTTAATTCGCTGCTGGAAAACCGCGAGCGTGTGGTTCAGCGCGCGCTAGCCACAGCCGGCGACCTCGCACACGGATTGAAGACACCGCTGGCGGTGCTGGCCCAGGAAGGCGAGCGGTTAGAAGCTGGGGACCAAGACGAAATGGCAGCCACGATTCGCCTGCAGGTCGAACGGATGCGCAGGCAGATCGACTATCATCTGGTCCAGGCCCGCGCGGCTAGTCCCGGTAACCTGCCCGGTGTCCGATGCGCGGTGCTGGCTTCGGTGGAAGGGCTGGCGCGAACCTTGTCGAGAATCTATGCCGATCGCCACCTTGCGATTGAGGTCGATGTCTCGCCCGAACATTTCATTCGCGGCCAGCGCGAGGACCTAGAAGAAATGCTGGGGAACCTGCTGGATAACGCATGCAAGTGGGCAAAGTCAAGGATCAAAATACAGTCGGTGGAGGAAAGCGGAGCGGTGGTTCTGACAGTGGACGACGACGGCCCCGGCCTGGCTCCTTCCATGCGCCACCGAGTCCTGCAGCGCGGAGTACGCGCCGACGAAGCCGCCTCGGGGTCAGGACTTGGATTGGCAATCGTCCGCGATCTTGTCGAACTCTACGACGGCAAGATTCGATTGGAAGACTCGCCCATGGGAGGTCTCCGGGTGCGCCTCGACCTACCTGCCTAGCCTTATTAGCGGCCTCCGTGTCCACTTACTATGGCACTCGATTTGTAGGATATTCGAGTGCTCTTTGACAACTCTTTTGCCAGACGGCTCGCACTCATAGGCGCACCGAAGAGTTCGGTGGCAGCTGATTTCGGCAATCACTTAAGCGGCACGATGCTAGAAATGCACCGGGAACCTTGGGCCATTCCTACACGCCAATATCCAATCTAGGTGGTTTAGTCCCGGCATTTGATGGTGCAATCTTATCCAGGGGTTGGAAAGAGGCACTGTGGGACAAAGTTCTATACGGGGGCGCCCTCATTTCAAGATGACTCCAAGCCGGGAGCGTCCACACAGCGACAAGCTCAAATGCCCGCTTGGAGAGATCCTGCACAATCGGTTACAGGATGTCAGATCGACGAGCATCATGAATCCAATATATTCTCCTCAACCAATAATGTTTGGCTCGAAGAGATTCTAAAGAGAGATGCGACGCTCTGCCGAATGCGTCTGTCCATTGGAATCACCGACATTCGAGATACCACCAGGTCGGCCAGCACCGTGTCGGAAAAAGGATGCTTAGTGAATTTTTTGTGGAGTTCTTTTATCTCTGCAAAGGGAAATTCACGGAGATGGCTAAGGGTAATCGAAAGATTAACTAACTGAGAAGCGTTGCTATCACCAACTAACTCTAGCGTCCGCTTATATGCATTTTCGAGGTCCTGGACTCCGACATCATTTGATATTTTCATGATAATACTAAGGGCACAAATTCTGCTAATCAACAATATCAGAGTTGCAACCCTATTATTTATCTCGTCAGAGTCAAAATTCTTATCCTGTTCAACTATCGCGTCAGTTAGAGCTGCTCGAAAGCGACTTACTGCATTCTCTAATAAACCTAGCACCGCCCGAAGCATCCTTAGACCAAGTGAATAGGCAGCCTGCAAGATTAATAATTTCTCTGGCCCAGGAAGTGATCCCGGAAAATTTCGAATCACTTGACCCAGTAGACCAATATATTTGTGGGCAAAGTCGAACTTGTCAGTATCACTTAAAGTATCAGAATATACGATATCCGGTTTATCCCTCTCATTGATATTTGCTGCATTCTGCTCCATCCGATCCGCAAATGCCCGCCTTTTTTTTCGGTTTTCTTCAATGTCGATTTCATCGGGAAGTTCAACCGCAGGATGCTCACAAATCTTATTGAGAAATTCAACATCGGTATCCAGATCCGCCAGCCTTTCGTCTTTGTAAATCGCATTTGCATTAGCAACCAAACGTTTTATGATGTCGGAAGAGTCACGAGCAAAGTAGATAATAAATATTAAGATGGAATCATTAAATCCCGAAGATACATAGTTTGCCATGTATTCGATTTCCGAATGTAACTCGGCTTCTCTATCAAGATTATCTCTGTAGTATCGTGCTATGAAATAATAAAAAAGATGAGGATAAGTGAATGAATAGTTCCCATCAGCATTGGCCAAAACACGAGCTTCTTCCAAATCTGCTAAGATAGATTCGACATTGACAGTAATAAGGTATGCCTGCTCATATTCTTGCGCTATTTGCTTAATTTTCGCTAACGGCAAAGATTCTGTTTCACTTTTGAACATTTTGTACGCTAATCGAGATAGAAAAGTATATTTCTTTTCTAGCTGAGCATTTGGGCCCTCACTGTGGCTCAGGGTAACTGTCACAAGTACTTCATATAAATAACCAAATGACCCTGCTTCTGCCGCTTCTGCTTTATTTTCTTGGTCCGCTTGCAGTAAGAATAAGACAATGAAAGGCAATCTGGGCAAAGTATTCTTGCCAATGAGGTCTTGAATTAAACGTTCTTTTTCCTCGATCTCTTGAGCAACCAGCCGATCATCCGCAGTATATTCACGGCCAAGCGCCACCCATCGGTCTATCAGCTGCCCTCTAAGTTTGTGCCCAAATTCTAAGATAACTGCCGAATCAAAATCGAGTATGGTGACCGGAACGCTGTCAATTATTTCGTGAATCTGAAATAATTCATTCGCGAACAAGAATATTTGTCCAAAATATTTTTTTAGGTGGCCTAGATACTCCTTGCGCCCTGCAGCATTCAATGGGCATTTATGCCAATCATCGATGATAACCGTTCTCTCGCCAACCGCTAACTGACGAAATTCATCGAGCATCTCGGGGTTGTATTGATCGCGGAAATCTTTCCAAATCTGATTGAATATCTTATCCTCAGCTAAGATATTCAGATGCTCTCCTTGTAAGAAAATAGGAATATTAACTCCTTGGCGGAGAGAATCGGCAAAAATAATTTTTGCCAAACTGGTCTTGCCTGCTAAGTCTCCGCCTCGAAAAATTATGCGAGAAGCTTTTGCCAAATACGAAGAAAGCTCACTTCCATAAATATTTCGGCGAGTTGTCTTGTGGCCCGCAGGCCTAACTGAGATATTGGGATAGACGAAAATATCGCGTAATTTTAAAGTTCCCTTTACATTGTGATAAAGCGGTGTTCCGGACGCTGCTCGGAAAGCGGGAGGCACCGCCCACTGTCGGCGAAATCAATGATGCGGCGGAAGAAAAGATAAAGGAGGCGATTCGGTCCGGAGACAGATTGCTCTCGCTAGAGAATCTCAATCTCACGAACGTTCCTGATTTGGTTGCGGAGGCTCCTCAGGTCCATACGTTAATCCTTAGCCGTAATAGGCTTAGCGCGATCCCCGACTGCGTCTTCGAACTTCCCAAACTGCGCCGCTTATTTCTGGAGGACAACCAGATCAACGAGTTTCCTGCCTCGATGGGGAGCCTGCGAAACCTCCAGAGCCTGTGGCTAAGCGGAAATCCAATGGGTGTAATTCCGGATTCGATCGCCGACCTGGAGAATCTACGAGCTCTTCATCTGTACGCCAATGGCATCGCGCTAATACCCGAGTCGTTAGGCGAACTGCACAAGTTGCGGGATCTTGAACTGGGCGGCAATCAAATCGCTGACGTTCCCGATGCACTCAGCCATCTGGCTCAGCTTCGCGTGCTTGCTCTTTACGACAATTGCTTGAGTGCCGTTCCAGAGGCAGTTCGGCAGCTATCGCTCCTCGAGGCGCTAAAATTTTTCAAGAACCGGATCACGGTCATCCCCGAATGGCTGATAGAGCTGACGCACTTGGAACATCTCGATTTGAGCGACAACGAGATAAGTACCGTTCCCGACTTCCTCGCCGACTGCTCAGGCATGACGGCTCTTTTCCTTCACGGGAATGTCGATTTGGATGTTCCGGACAGCAAGCTGGGGCCGACGCTTGACGACTGCATATTAGGGAAGAAGCCGCTATCACCGCGGAAGGTTATCTCCAACATCCGGAACTTTCAAACCGGTAGAGGAAAAAAAATTGTCCATGCTGGGCCAACACTTGAGGATCTGATCAAGGATCTCTACGCGTCCTATTCTGGGAATCGGGAAAAAGCTGCGCGAGCCATTGGGTCTCTGGGAAACGTGGCGATACCTGCCATACCGGCACTGCGCAAGGCGCTGAAGGATCCCAGCGGTTCGGTCCGCAATGCCGCTGCTTGGGCCCTCCTTGAAATAGGATCGCCCGAGGCGAAGGCGGCAGTTGCGGAATATCAAAGCTAGCGTGGAACTGCACGAGACTGTTGGACCCTTAGCCACGATGTATTTGTAAGTGAAGGGAGGCGCGGTCGTTCTCAAAAGGCGGTTCCCTTGAACGAAAGATCGCCAAACCGTCGAAATGAGGGCTACCAGCCTTCTCTCCTTACCGGGCATGCTAGCCAAGCAGGCCTCCCCGCCGGCTACTGACTTCATAACCCCCCTCCCGAGTGAAGAACGTCTGGTGCAACACCAGGGGGCGGCCCGACGCCGGTGCACACGCATACGAGTCATCGAGCTAGCCCTCTCTCAGAAAAAATGAACCAAGTCTGCTATCTCACCTGTTGAACGAGCACTGGCGATGTACTGCTCGCGAAGGTCCTATCTCCTTCATAAATTGCTTCAATAGCGTGCGATCCGCTGCCAAGAAACTTGATTTGAATCGATGCCAGCCCACTGTGCAGGGTCCTAACCCCCAGTTGCTTGCCCTCTTCATCAACAAATCTCACCGCACCAGATGCGAGGGACGGTGAGACATGTACAACGAACAGTACCAGTTGCTTAACTTGAGAGGACTTCTGCCAGAACGTATAGTGGTGGAAGTGGGTACTTTTAGAACATCCTGGATGAAAATCGGCGAGGAACTCCCGTTGAAATTCTTGTCTCCCCCGTATGCTGCCCTGATGGTGTGACTTCCAACCTTCAACAAGGATGTACTAAAGGAAGCTTTGCCATTGTGCAACGTCACTTCACCGAGAGTTTTTGCCCCATCAAAAAAGAATACGGTTCCCGTTGCAATCCGAGGGACCACTTCCGCTGAAAACGTTAGGCTCTGCCCAACGATCGAAGAGCTATTGCTCGACGATACGATGATCGAAGTGTTTGCTCGTTTGACCTCCTGTGTGATAGCTGCTGATGTACTACCGTTATAATTTGAGTCTCCGCCATAGATAGCAGTGAGGACGTGGTTTCCCACAGTGAATGAAGCACTGAACGACGCCTTGCCAAAACCATTCAAAGCGCTTGTTCCTATGACATTCTTCCCATCGATGAAAGTGATTGTTCCCGATGGAGTCCCAGCTGTGCTCGTCACCGCTGCAGTGATTGTTACCAACTCTCCGAAAAATGAGCGGCTTGGATCTGACCGTAGAACCGCCGATGTATTGGCTTTATCGACTCTCTGTACAACAACCGCAGAAGTGCTGGTACTGAATGTTGCATCTCCTGCATAAATGGCTGTAAGTGAGTGATTGCCGACTGCGAGGAAAGACGTATCGAATGAAGCAATGCCGGCCCCATTTAAACTTGCAATGTTCAAGGGGATGGCTCCATCCCTGAAAGTAACCGCTCCAGAGGGCGTGCTTCCCAGTCCGGTCACCGTCGCAGTCATGATCACGGACTGCCCAAATACAGAAGGATTCGGAATTGAATTGAGGGCGGTATTTGATTTTGTTGTCGAAGGCATGAATGCCTGAACAGTATTGATTGGATGAGAAGGCGCATTAGATCCGCCAACCACATATAAAATGCCCTCAAGAACACCAACACCTGGATCGAAGGTAGGCGAAGGCATTGGAGGCAACTGGGTCCATTTGTTGGTGGTGGGATCGTAAGCCTCAACAACGTCAAGGGCATTTTTTCCATCAAAGCCCCCTACGGCGTACAGTGTCCCGCCAATCGCGCCGACACCCAAAGCGAACCTAGCCGTCGGCATTGGTAACAGCTCGGTCCAGATGTTAGTGACAGGGTTATACGATTCAAGCGTGTTGACAGCCGTTGCAGTGAAGTTAATGCTCACGGCCCCCCAACTGCGTATAAGATCCCGTTTATCACCGCCGAGCCCCCGCCGGACCGAGGTGACGGCAGTGGTGCCAAGGAAGTCCATGTGTCGGTGCTTGGATCATATACCTGGGCGCTACTGACTTCGGAGATGTTGGCAGGATCCTGACCGCCTGCGACATAGAGCTTCCCGTTGATTACTCCTCCGAATGCACCACCACCGGCGGCAGGCAAAGATGCTCCGGTAGTCCATGCATCAGTCGTTGCGTCGTAAATCTGCAGAGTGGAAATGTTGTTTCCATGTGCTTGGTCAGCCTGTCCGCCTGCAACGTAGAGTTTTTCGCCAATGCTCGTTACTCCTGACGGGGCAGCAAATAACGCGACGGGAATGGGAGCCTTCTCCGTCCAACTATCTGCGGCTGGATCGTAAACCTGTAGTGTGTTAAACCGCGGGAACGGAGGAGAGGAGAATTCGGGGCAGCAACCGCTTGCCACATAGAGTTTGCCGTCAATGACTCCGACGGAGGGTCCCTGAAGCCCAGTCGGCATTGGTGTTTTATTGGTCCAAGTTCCTTGTGCGAATGCATCGCCCCATAAACCCAAGAGGACGAGAACCAAACTGACAACAGTGCATTTATTCCAGCAACTGTAATTCACAAGTACCTCCGATTTCACGGGGATCGTTAGATGCTCCCCATTTGTGAAGATTTGGAATCCGGACCGAATCGTGTTTCGTTTCAGACGTAAAAGCCAACAGCGGTACACCACCGTGGAATCGCAGTCTGTTTCTTAGCGCTCCTCCCGTTACCCGACACTTGTGGCCTACACAACTCAGCCAGAAGCAGGCGTGAAACTCAGCTTCCCGCCCCCTTGCTTAATACCGCGCAAAACGCGAGCAGAAATTCCGGAATTGAGCAAAAAAAAATCGAGGCAAGCTCGGCTTACAAACTCAAGATCCACCTTAAGCCCTTTGTTATGATGAACACCGCTTCTTAAAGCACGATCCTCGAATGAATAGCCCAATAGGAGAAATAACCCGACTTCTGGACCGCCTAGCGGAAGGCGATCAAAATGCCCTGGAAGAATTATTCTCCCTCGTAAGCAACGACCTCCGTCGGATTGCTGCCGCCCAGATGCGTAATGAGGGGGGTGATCACATGCTCCAGCCGACCGCGCTGGTCAATGAGTTTTATCTCCGCCTTGTGAAACAGCGCCGGATTGCATTGAGAGATCGCTCAGCCTTCTTTGGGGTAGCCTCAAAAGTCATGCGTCGTGTTCTCGTAGAATATGCGCGTAACCACGGCGCAAAAAAAAGGGGCGCCGGATATGAGAGAGTATTGCTGGAGGAAGCCGCGCTTCTTTTGGGAGGCAAGCCGCAAGAAATTCTTGCTGTCGATGAGGCGCTGACAGAGCTGGAAAAGGCTGATCCGCTGCAGGCGTCGATTGTCGAGTTGCGCTTCTTCGGTGGTTTGACAACGAGGGAGATCGCGGAATCGCTGAGGATGACGCCTGAAGCCGTCGAAAAAGAATGGAATTTCGCCAAGGCCTGGCTTCACCACGAATTGAAAACCGACAATGGAGATACCTCTAGATCAACGAGAAAGAGTTAAAGAGCTTTTTGACGCTGCTCTGCAACTAGATCCGGTGGCACGGTCTTCCTTCCTAGATCATTCCTGTTCGCAAGACAGCATGCGCCGCATCGTCGAAGATCTCTTGCTCTCTTACGACGAAGCTGGAAGCTTCCTATCCCGATCTTCTTTTGGCGCCCGCAGTAATCTTTTTTGGGTAGAGAGCTTTGTGCCTGGAACGATTCTTGCCGGCCGCTTTCATATTGCTCGTTTTATCGCGCGAGGAGGAATCGGAGAAGTCTACGAAGCGGAGGACATGGAACTCGGCCAACAGGTGCGCTCAAGACTATCCGCCCCGACGTTCTTGAGCAACCTCACATCCTGGCCCGCTTCAGACGCGAGGTATGTCTGGCAAAAGCTGTTACTCATCCCAACATCTGCCGGATTTTCGATCTCTTTCGCCATCAAAGCTCCCCGGAGAGCGAGGCAATCATTTTCATCAGCATGGAGCTATTGCAAGGCGAGACGCTCGGCGATCGGCTACGGCGAGCAGGGGCCATGAGCACGGTGCAAGCGCTTCCCATGATTCTTCAACTGACATCGGCCCTGGCAGCAGCCCACAGCGTAGGCATCGTACACCGCGATTTCAAGCCCGGAAACGTAGTGCTGGTGCCGTCCGACGAGTCCAAGTCGATTCGAGCGGTAGTCACCGATTTTGGTATGGCGTTTCGGTCGAGTGACGAGTTCAGTACTGACTTGACACCGCCCGGTCGGGTGATTGGAACTCTCGAGTGGATGTCCCCGGAGCAAATCGAAGGCCGCGAGGTTACAACCGCCTCGGACATTTATTCGCTTGCTCTTGTGATTTACTGCATGATTACGGGAGTTCATCCTTTTCAAGCAGATACTCCGTTATCTTGTGCCCTGAGGCGTCTTAGCCAAAAACCTTCGCCACCACGAACTCTGGTGCCCGGTCTCAGCGTCCGATGGGAAAGGACGATTCTTAGGTGCCTTGAACGCGATCCCTCCCAACGATTTGTTAGCGCCACTCAAGTTGCGCAGGCACTGCAAGATGACGTGCCAGTTCTGCCTCGAAAACTGTTTGCAAGAACGTTGTCCATCGCCATAGGTGTTGCCCTATTGCTGGCACTAGCTCTGGCGTTGTATGTCGCAATTCGAAATATGGCTGACTCCCAAAGCGCGACTTTCCATTGGCAGCAGCAATCCATTCAAAATGGAGGAATGGGTAAGATCGAAATCTGGAAATACGACTGGAACGACATTGTTTGGGCTCATGGAGAGGGATGGCTATGCGGTGCTATCGTGGAACAAGGTGGCGGAGGTGACATCGGAACGGGCGTTTTGCTGCACAGCACTGATCGCGGAGCTTCATGGACAGAAATCGATAACAGATCGTTCAACAGCGGAGCAGGCACGTTCCCCTGGGGAAGTTATCGGTACAGCTGGCATGATGTAGGCCCCATTCACTCGATTAAGGCCGTCTCCAAGTTGCTGGATGGACGGAGCGGAACACGTGTAACGGATGTTTGGTTTGCAGCTACCAGTGGTGTATATGTCAGTGGAGATAATGGCAAAACGTGGCAGCGACGGACCCCGCGCCCAGACAATCCGAAAGAACGAGAAGTGTACGCCCACTTCGGTAATCTGCTACAAATTGGGGATTTCAAGGACGTCTATGCCGCGGGCTGGCAAGGAATCAGTCACTGGTCCGCTTCCTCCAACCGGTGGGAGCTGCAACTTCCAACCTACAGTTATAGCATCTCAGCAATTTCGGTATACGGTTCCGGTTCATATCTTGATCTCTGGGCCGTTGCGAACCTCCCCCTCCCAGGCCAGCCTTATGGGCTAATTTATCACCTCAGACAACCCGGAAACGTGTGGGATCGACTAACCGCAAACGGAATCGAGTTGGAACCGGGGCAGGGGCTCAATGACATTAAACTCCTTGATACGAAGACAGGGGTTGCTGTTGGAGAGAACGGCGCCATTTTGCGCGGGTCTAAGGATGCGACCGACAGTTGGACCTGGAATGGTATTAGGTCGCCGACGCGAGAAAATCTCCATTCAATAGAGTACGATTCGTACCGTAAGGTTCTCTGGATTGTTGGCAGCAAAGGCACACTACTTCAAAGCAGTGATCTTGGTGGCCATTGGAATCTTTCTTTGCTCCGTGATGAACTCGGCCGCTTACCTAACTTGAAAAGAATACGCGCTACGGAAGGAGGGGTATGGATTTTGGGCAACGGGATCGTTTTTAAACTCGTGGAAGGTTCAAGTCGCGATACTCAAACGGCGACCTCAAATCAGTAATATGGCTAGGCCTAGTCCGCCCTTGGAACGGACAGACGATACGATTTCACCCAATGGGGAGCAACAAGGCCCGTCGCTTGCCTGATGAAACGCTTCCTGGCGTTGAATTTATACCTCCGTCGAATTCTTGGTAACAAATGACACATAGCAATACTGCCATTGGGCCCTTCGACGCATAATAAGTCGTTCAAAAAAGATTGCGATGGCGTAAAAGATTGCACAGGTGATCATTCCAAGGGCAACCCGATCAAAAAGCACACTGGTTGTCTGAATAAGAGCCCATTGGCCGGAAATGGTTCTCTCGCTAAATATCTGCTTAAATGTCTGGAAACCACCATATGGAACCAGGAGTAATGAAAGTAATAGGGTTAACAGAGCCAAAGACTTGATGGATATAACATCAATATGGCAGCCTTCCCAGAGATATAAGAATTTGATTTCTGTTTCGCACAAGAGCTGAAGCAAGCTATTTTCCTCAAGATTCAACTGCGAGTTACCGATGAGTATTTCTCCAGCGAGACCGCAACGAATCTTTCCCGCCATAGCCAAGTTTGCAATCGAGTCAGCATTGACGTTTTCCTTACGTGTGGCGTCGGAAGAGATTATCTTCTTGCCCCCATGTGCAACAATGAGGCGCCGGAGAAGCGCTAACGAACGCGCAGCCACAAAGCAGCTTGTGACTAGCAAAAACAAATAGAATAAGCGGACGTGCGGCGCTGCCGTGGCATAGCGCAGATCGATACCGAAGATCATAGGCGATTCCTTTATTCAAAGACGTAATGACGAATGGAACAAGAAAATAGACTCATCATGGACACGTTGATGTAATAGTTTGATCCAGGCCATTCGAATGACTAAGAACAGTGGTCTGAATTTTTACTGTAATCATGCAGCTCGGATCTGCCGCGGTGAAGCCTAGAGCGCTCCTAACGCCGTCATCGTCACGTCCTGTTATTCCATGAAGAGCTTCGTGAAAAATCGTACTTTCATTGCCAAGATTTTTACCAAGGCTGCTCAGGCCTATCGAGCTTGGCCTAAAAAATATAAGCAACGGAAAACTTGGGGCTTTTGATAGCGCCGATATATCGGAATGGAAATTATCTTTAACGAGAGAATTTATTGCTGCATTGAGATACTTAAACTTAAAACATGATATTTCGCTATTGGCTCCTGTCAGCACAAAATAGCAGTAGGTAGAACGAAGGCCGTCATAAATACCTGGACGTTTCTTGGTGAGGTAGGAGAGAAAACTCTGGGTTGTAAGTTTAATCCCATTTGCGTCTTTTTTAAGAGGGTCGAATATATTCGTCTGCGCCAAGGCCCCAACTGTCGGATCACTAAGTCTTACGATCAAATCGTCAAGCGCGTTGTAAATTGCCTCATGTTGCATGACGCAGGAAGGAGTTCCGCTCTGGCAGCGCGGTAACGAGGGGAACCAAGACATCTCGACAGAAGAATTCGATGGAGATGGACTTCCTCCGGGAGCGGCCCACAGGCTCGCAGCCCAGTCAAAATTAGGGGCGGCGATTGCGCCAAAGTTTCCTGACTGCACACCAAATAGGTCGCCAGTCCATGAAATTTGGGCCTGATTACCGAGAGAGGATGCGCTCGAATTTCCAAGGGAGTCGAATGTCGTAAATTGCTCACCTGCGGAAGAGGCCAGCCTTGCCGCCAAGCTTTGGCTGCTTAACGCTCCTGCCAAAGCGATAGAGGTTGTTACTGAAGCCTGAAAACTCCAGTTAACCGCCCCAGACGTTAAATCGAATGAAGCAATTTTTGGACCTTCATTGGCATTAACATTGTCGGTGGCAAAGGCCGTATTGTTCTCTCCCAGAACCAGCGTCGGATTGTTTCCGAAAACCGGTGCGCTGGGCGTGAACGGCAGGCCATAAGTGGCCGCGATTGCTCCACTAACCACGTGGGCAGCCTGATAAGGCTGTGGCAGCGGATTGGGCGGCGGACTCGGAGGATTAGAGGGGGCAACTGTCCAGGTGGCAATGACGCCTCCAGAGCCATCCGGAATGATCCGTCCGGGAAACAGATTCGTGTCAGTCGTGACCGAGCTCAACTGTAGGGTGGTCGTCGTATTGTCGGGCGCGATCGTCAACAGGTACACGGCAGCCGAAGTGATCTTCGGAGGAAAAGCATCGGTTCGCACCTCGTATTCCACATACGCATTTCCGTCCGCGTTCACCAAGGGCGGGCCAATCGGGGAGTAACCGCTGAGAACCGTGCCATCGGATTGGGTATAAGACGAAGCAGGAATCGGAATATTGCTCACAGAACCATTATTGACGATCATTAGCTCCGGCAAGCCGGAGGTATTGCCATCGGCGGCGATAACGATGGTGCCATCGGCCCTATTGGCCATCTGCGGCGCTACGGGATAACAGAAAATTGGTCCAGAAACGCCATTTACCGATTGTGCGGTGATCTGCCACAAGGCTTGGCCGGTGCCGGGATCGAGGTCTACGATGGACATGGGAGTCGATTGGTTCGGCTTACAAGTCTGGTTCTCGGTGACAATCAATCCCCCGTTGCCATCTGGGACGCTGTTGTTATTCAACGCAGGCAATGAGGTCTGCCACATTTGCTGTCCATCGACCGTGAGAGCCTGGATGATTGTTTGTGTGCCATCGGCGCTTATTTGGGTGGCGTAAAGATCTGGGCCAACACCAGTCGGGGCCGCTTGAATGGATTGAAGCATTGAAAAGCCGGACGCTGACGGCGCAGACCACAGAGCTGTTCCCGGCGCAATCGTTCCGGCGGCTACGATCGTAACCTGCGCCTGGGTCGAAACCCCCTCCTCCGTCGCTGTAATAGTCACCGTGCCAACGGCGTTAGCAGTCAAAGTCGGAGAACTGGCGGAATCAATCGTCGCGAGAGTCGTGTCGCTAACGGTCCAGGTGGCGATGAGGCTGGGGCGGCCGAGGTCGTCCACGGCGCTGAATTGCTGCGTCTGGCCTACCTGCATATTGACCGTTCCCGGCGTGATGCGCAGGAAGTGCGGAGCAACGGTAATGCTCAACTGCGCCGTAACGCCCTGAACGTTGGCAGTCAAGGTAAAGCTACCGGCCGAAAGAGCAGTGAGGACTGGAGCGCTATCCGAGGTAATGCTGGCAACACTAGTATTGTCTACCGTCCAAGTAACGTCAAACCTCTGATTTCCGCTTTGGTCCAGGGCAATGAATTTCTTTGTATCTCCAATCGCCATGCTGGTGGTCGCGGGAGAGATTTGCAGGGACGTTGGCGGCGGAGGCGGTGTCGCATAAAGCTCGGCGCTGGTCTGGGCCTCCCCATTGTTGTTGCCGATGCCGCCGACAAACAGCACCGTGCCGTCGTTGAGTAGGGTGGCGGTATGGCTCTCTCTCGCCACGCCCAAGGAGCCAGCGCCGGTAAAAGTCTGGCTTGTAGGGTCGAATAGCTCAGCCGATCCGATAGGGACGCTGTTCGTGGCGCCGGGAACGATTCCTCCAGCAACGAGCACCGTGCCACTATTCAACAATGTGGCGGTATGGACGCTACGAGCGATTGCCAGACTGGCGCTATTGGTAAAGGTCTTGGCTACCGGATCGTACAGCTCCGACTGAGCCAACCAGGTGGAATTGCCGTTAAGAAGACCAAGGCCGCCCGCTACCAGGACCTTTCCGCTGCTCAATATGGTTCCGGTATGCTGAAAACGAGCCGTATTCAGGCTGCCGGTATTGGAGAAGGTCGCGGCTGTGGGATCGTAAAGTTCGGCGGTAGCGAGGACACCACCGACGCCGCTCCCCGCACTGCCTCCAGAGCGCAGAACGGTTCCGTCATTCAGCAGAACAGCGATCTCTCCGCTCCGAATAGCCAAACTGCTGCCGGTGTTGCTGAATGTGCCGCTAGCGGGATCATACAACTCCTGAGGCTGGCCCGAACTGACGGGCCCAACCACCAATACCTTTCCGGTTTGCAGCAGGGTCGCATTGTCGGCATCAATGCTTGGCGAGGTTCCTGTGGCGCTGAAAGTTCCCGACGTCGGATCAAAAAGCTCGGAAGTCAGGATTCTAGCCGGGTTGCCCTGCGAATCCAACGTTATGCCGCCGGTGATGAGAACTTTGCCACTGGGCAAGAGGATCGCGGTATGGCCAAACCGGGGCGTGGCTAAACTTCCGGTCCCTGAAAAGTTCTTGGTGGACGGATCATAAATCTCTGCGCTCGATAGTGCTGACTGTACCGACAACCCGCCAGCAATCAGGACTTTGCCGTTGGGTAGCAGCGTCGCAGTATGCTGCGAACGCGCCGTGTTGAGACTGCCAACCGGGGTAAAGCTCGGCCCGTTCACGGTCACAGTGGCCGAGCCAGTGAACGATCCGAGCGATCCCTGGATCGTGACTTGTCCCTGGGCGTTGGTCGTGAGGACACCACTTGCTGCAATCGTGGCTGTCGAAGCACTAGAAGAATTCCAGGTCGCTTGAAGCGTAACGTCGCTATGGCTTCCGTCGGAGTAGTTGGCCGTGGCCCTCATCTGCTGTTGGCTGTTCAGTGGCAGCGTAAGAGTCTGGGGACTAACCGTTATGGAGGTCACAAGCGGAACTACAAAGTTTACCCCGTTACTGGAGAACCCGGACACAATCACCGCAACATTGCCGGTTGTGGCTCCATTAGGCACCGTCGCAACGATGATAGTTGCGCTCCAGCTGGTCACGGTAGCGGTGGTCCCGTTGAATTGGACAATATTGGTGCCCTGGCCCGCCCCAAAATTAGTCCCGGTGATCGTGACGGCAGTACCGGGTTGACCCGAGGACGGTGACAAGCTTGAGATCGAGGGCAAACCTGTCGGCAGTGGCACGGTTCCAAGTTCGATGCCAAATGCTGCCCATGCCTCGGAGCTTGCGAGGCTGGCATTAAGAGTGACTGGGCCAGCGGTCGCTCCCGTAGCGATAATGGCTGCGCCACCAACGATGGGAGTGATAGCTCCGGCATCCACACCGGAAAATGCCGCCGGTCCTTGCGCCACGAGGCCTGCAAAAACCAGGTCGTTATTCTGTGCCGTTGTCACCGTGAGGCTTGGATTCGGAGGAGTCGCGGAACCAAAGGCTGTATTGGATGCAGCCCCAAAACCTGCGATACCGCTGATTGTGTCGCAAGAGACAGCAAACTGAGAAGGCGAGTTCAACGTGACGGTCAGGCTGGTGGCTACGCCCGCATTGAACTGGCTGATCCACAGCTCCAGTCGTGGTCCGCCGATAAAACCAAAGGAACCGGCGCTGGAATAGGTGTCTGACGCGTTGTCGGTAACTGAGCTGACCTGCGCGCTTCCCGCGATAGAAACGGCGCACGCTAGCGTGTTCCTGAAAGTATTGGCGATGCCGCAGGAAAGCGTGCTGAGTCCGGAATTTGCGTTGCTGCAAGCGGCAGAAGCTGCGATTCGCTGCACTGCCGGAACTGCGACCGAAAGCGCCAACGGCTGCGTTGCGGTATTGAAATTGACATCTGCCACTTGAACGGTAAAGCTGCTCGATCCGGTGTTCGTTGGTTCGCCGGTTAGCGCTCCAGTATTTGCATTCAGAGATAGTCCAGCAGGAAGCGTTCCCTGAATGATTGCCCATGCGTAGGGGCTGGTGCCGCCTCCTGCCTGAAGGGTCGTGTTGTACGGTACATTCTGATTCCCCGCTGGCAAGGTCGCGGTACTAACTGCTAGCACTGGTGTGGGAGGAGCGGGCTGCCCCGCAAGTTCAACGCCTGCAGAAAGCCACGTCTCTGAACTTGCCAAGGTAGCTGGAACCGCCACGGCTCCGGGTGCGCCTGCCGAGGAAATGGCGGCGATGGCCCCGCCAACGGTACTAGTCCCTGTAGACGCAGCCCCGCTATCAACTCCCGAAAAGGCAGCCGAACCTCGTGCGGCGAATGCTGCAGCAATATAGCTATTTCCACTTGATGGAGTTACTGCGACGCTCGCGCTTGTGGAAGATCCGAAATTACTGTTGGAATTTCCGATTCCCTGTACGGCCGAGAAGGTCTCGCAAGAGACTACCGCCGGAGAACCACTTGCGAGAGTGACCGTTACATTTGTAGCGCTCACGGCCCCAGGCTGGCTCACCCAAAGTTCCACTCGCGGCCCAGAGCTAAAGGTGGTCCCAAAAGCAGCTGAGTAGGTATTGGAGGGGCTGGCATCATCCGCTACAGACTGAACCGCAGAGTTGGCCGAGATGGAGACCGCGCAGGCAACGATATTCCCTGCCACTTGAGAGATCGGGCAAGAAAACGAGCCGGCGGAGGTACTGTTGGCACACGCTGGAGAACTGGCCACCTTCTGCACAGGAACAAAAATGGTTACCGTGTAGGCCTGCAAAGCAGTATTTGAGTTGGCGTCAGTAACTTGGACGGTGAACGTGTTGGTCCCAACCGCGGAAGGAGTTCCGCTGACCGCTCCGGTCGCCGAGTTCAATGAGAGGCCAGCGGGCAAAGAGCCCTGGGCAACTGACCAAGTATAGGGCGTGACGCCACCCAGTGCTTGCAAGCTGGCGCTGTAAGCCACATTAGGCGAGCCGTTCGGCAACGACGTCGTCGCAATCAGGATCGGGACCGTTCTTAGGCTGAGCTGCCGCGTGGCCGATGATGCGTTGGCATCCGTCACTTGGACTGTAAAGCTTGCGAGGCTCGCCGAACCGGTTGGGGTTCCAGTAATTGCCCCCGTGCTTGCGTTCAGAGACAACCCACTTGGCAATGCCCCTTGCATGATTGACCAGGAATAGGGAGCCGTCCCGCCAGATGCAATCAGACTTGCGCTATAGGAACCGTTGATGGCTCCCCTTGGCAATGCACTTGCACTAATTGCAAGCGCCGATGTCCCTACATTGAAATTCACTCCGGCGCTGGCTACGCCTGAAACGGTCACAACCACATTTCCGCTAGTAGCTCCGGCAGGAACCGGTGCAGTGATGCTGGTCGCGCTCCAATTGGTGGGCGTTGCGGTGGTTCCGTTGAACTTTACTGTGCTACTGCCTTGAGTCGATCCAAAATTGGTTCCAGTGATCGTAACCGAAGCACCGACCAAGCCAAAGGTAGGAGACAAGCCGGAGATCGCAGGCGTGGGCAACACGGTAAAGCTCTTCCCATTGCTTGCTACGCCCGAGACAGTCACGACTATATTGCCCGTCGTGGCCCCAGAGGGAACCGGAGCAATAATGCTGGTTGCGCTCCAGCTTGAGGGAGATGCGGATGTTCCGTTGAACTTGACCGTACTGGTCCCTTGCGTCGAGCCGAAATTTGTCCCAGTGATCGTAACTGAAGCGCCGACAGACCCCGAGGATGAGGAAAGGCTTGTGATACTAGGAGTCGGCAAAACCGTGAAACTGCTCCCATTGCTTGCTACCCCTGAGACCGTTACGACTACATTGCCCGTCGTGGCCCCAGATGGAACCGGAGCCGTAATGCTGGTAGCGCTCCAACTTGAGGGAGATGCAGATGTTCCATTGAATTTGACAGTGCTTGTCCCCTGAGTCGATCCAAAATTGGTACCGGCGATGGTCACTGCCGTGCCGGTAGCTCCCGAAGACGGAGTAAGACCTGTGATGCTCGGCGTTAGCAAGACGGTGAAACTCTTGCCATTGCTCGCCACCCCGGCTACTGTCACAACGACGTTGCCAGTTGTTGCACCCGTAGGCACGGGTACAACGATGCTCGTTGCACTCCAACTTGTGGGTGTTGTACTCGTGCCGTTGAACTTGACGGTGCTGCTACCTTGGCTAGATCCAAAACCCGAACCCGCAATAGTGACCGATGCACCCACGGCTGCCGAGGATGGAGAAAGGCTCGTAATGCTCGGGGTCGCAAATAAAAATGGTGAAAATGCAATAAACAATGGTATGCAAGCAAAAAAGCGTAAGGTCCTTCGCTGCGACAAATTCACGGGGTTCGTTCTCCAGTTATGCGGTTGTGCCGCTTAACCTGCTAAGACATCTATTCCAAATTACGCACAACTTCGCGGCGGCGTTGAAGCTGCATTGAATCTATTCAAAATCCACCGAAATACTATCTAATCTACTTTGATACCATAGATCGCAACAGAGGTCGATGTTTTGCGCAAATTATTGTGCTACTTAACATGATGCCATATATCAAGATTCTTGCATCCATAGCTCTCTCCGACCGTTAGGTCTGGTTTTGAGACAAAGCTATTCCTGTCCCTGCGTCGCCGCCATTCGGCGGCTATTCTTTTACAGTCACGCAAGGTTTTGCTCAGCGACGCCGCGAGTCACTGAAGATTTCCGTTTTTTAAGCGGTAATCTTTACAGACATCCCGGCTTCAACTCTTGTTCCCAAGGATCTTAGGCTGCAGTGTTCTAATAGTGCCGTATCAATATCGGAAAATTACATAGAAAATAAAATATTTATACCGACCCCAATTGGCGGTCATGATCAGCAGTTTTTCTTTCAATGAGAAATATTACATCCGTGAAATAACAGTGCCGGTGTAGACCAACGTCGACCCCCTGGGGACAAAGGCCGCGCCCAAAAAAGGAACGGGAGGAGTATGAAAATAGATATCTCACCGCCCCGAGACGCATACTGAGATGAGGATTTTGCTTATATACGCAATAAAGAAGATTCTTGCGATTGAGTGGATGCAATCTTATCAGGACACAATTTCACCGTCAAACAATCATAAGGAAGTAATCGGTAGTTGACGATCAGCTGAGGCTTTATTTGTGCGGTCAGCAATACCGACAGGTTGAAAACCTAGATGCTCAAAAGAGTTTAGATCTGCAAGTCTTACTGTTTCGATGTTGAAATTGCAGGCTTCTCTGTAGCCCTTCTCGGCTGGTCCAAGATGGACCAGATTATGGCTCGGCGTGTGTCCTTTTGCACATCGCCCCGCGAACGGTAAAAGTGGACAGGTTTGTTTGGCGACTGCCTCGACCGCCAGGCTTGGGCCCAGTGGGCCTATCAGTGACTAAATCCATTCGTTAGTTTCTGAATAGCCCCAACTCGAAAATTGGAACCCCAACAGATGGTAGCCGCCGGACTGCGTGTTAATATGCCTGCCGATGACAGTTAGTTGCTAGAATCTATCTCATAAAATGGGGTGTGGGTGAAAATGATCGATTGAGCGAGGGATGTCGAGCGAAAGTAGAGAGGCTCAGAGCGATATTTCTCCGTAACTCAAGCATGGATCTCAGTGATGCCCAATGGGAAATTTTGGAACCGGTGTTTGTGGAAGACGTTGAACCAGCTCTGCATGAACTCTATTGCAGACCTAAGGGCCACTGTGGGTTTACTGAGAATGAAATAAACGGCGTCACCCTTGGCCTGGTAGTAGCTGCCTTTGGGATACTTCTCGTCAGAATAGGGAAATGTGTTTATCGAGATTTCCAGCAATCTTTCAAGCAGTTGTTTTCTGATGCTCGGATTCTTGAGTTGATTTGCTCCCGAGATTGACTTGCTGCCGACTAGATCAATCTTTACGATAGTTTCCACCATGCTGAGCTTTTCCTGACCTTGATTCCTCTAAATGCGCGACTAAACCAGGTTAATTTGGTCTCGCATTGTATCCAAAAACCGCGTTGTTTCAATACCACACAAGCTGACTAGATAAGAGCATCCAGACGCTCTTGTGGAGGATGTCAGGGCCGGCGAGATAATCACCACGATACCCAGATGATTAGGACTTTCCTTGTGAAACCGACTCCTGGATCGCATATACAAACATGACTTCCGATTTTCAGGTATCGAGTCGTTTCACGTGTTCGCGGATGTGGTATCGAAAGAGGATAGCCCCATACATCAGTCGATGAGCATCTGGAGCAATCTCTAAACCGACAGAATGCAGAATTCCGATACCTTGTGGCTGTACGCCGAAGTCCGTTGTTATTCTAAGGAAAGGGCCTTGTTCACCAGTTCCTGGAATGCAGATTCCAAATCCCTCTCGTAAGGTTAGTGACGAAAAATGGATTTTCGTTGCAAAGATTTTAGTATTGGCAAAATTGCCATATTGAACTCTTAGGCTTTCGCAGCCTCAAAAGCGCCTACGCCGCTGAGGGCGGCAGACCAGAAATCAGGTGCAAGTTATTGAAAATATTGGTCGGGGAGAGAGGATTTGAACCTCCGACCCCCTGGTCCCGAACCAGATTCAAAACCTTGTTGAACGCCGTTGAATTCTGTTGTTCTTAACTGATTGATGTTGAACCTGTTGCATGTCGTTCGTTGAAAGCTGTTGCGATTTGTTGAAATCAGAGGCTCTTGCCGACACAAAATCGCCTACAGTCCGACCTGCAGTCACAATCAGCATAGCGTGTCAGGCGATAGCGAATCTTACTTTTTCCCATGCACATACAGTCTATTGATCGATGGCGCGTCCTTATCTGAGCAGGAATAGCCCCGGTTAGTTTTCCAGAGAGGCTGCAGTTGGACTGTTTCACCAGTTCGCGAATCTTGGATAAGCGTATTGAAACGCATTATCAAGGGAAGCCGCATCAACTCAGGCTGGTCGAGATACCCTCCTAATTCCGCGAGTTCTTGTTTAATAAATCCAAAGCTCTCAAGTGGCAAGGCAATCTGCTCTATCTGGGCTACGCGAGTGGATCCTGGGTGTTCTGCGGCGCTGTTCCCAGGGTCTCTCGAGAGATAAACCGCGGACGATTCGTTGAACCGTAGTGGGGCATCAAAACCTGAAGACGGCCCGCTACGTTTTCGGAGCGGAAGGGTGACAGCTTCGCTTTGATGATTGAGGAAGTATGTATCCGAAATATCTGTGAAGTAGGAGACTGTGAGCGACCGCAGATGAGTCGTCTCATCAATATGCGCGGCCAGGAGTGCGGGAGCGTAGATATCAGTACGCTTTTTGCCGGAATCATAGAAGTCGCGCCACACGGAGAGAAGGGTTAGACCAGTTAGATTGGCGCCTCGCAAGTCCGAACATTCAAGAACGGGCGAATCCAGTCCCCGAGTCGAAAAGGTGAGTATGTCAAGATCCTGAAAGGTCATTGAGTCAAAATCCCGATGTAAGTCTGCTCCCGATAGATCTGCTGAGAAAAAAACTGTTTGACCTAGTTCAGCATTGACGAAAGACGCCTTTTGCAACCGAACGCGTGTGAATTGTGCCCCAGACAGAAAGGAAGCGTCAAATTTCGTGCCGCTGAGATCTTCAGTGCCTGAGAAATCGCAATCCCGGCAGTAGATCCCACTGAAATCGGAATTCATTCCGCCTAGCTTGCTGAAAAGGACAACAGATTGTGCAAGAGCTTTCAGCGGCAAATTAAACTTAGGTTCTAATCTCTCGAATCCATCCCAGGAGGGTGCCGCATAGTCGACGTATTCAAGAGGGCTGAGTTGATCGACTAACTCTTTTGGGAAGGGCGGCAAGAGCGTGGGAGTTGAGTTCGGGGTTCCCATTGCCTGTACGTGTTTCATCAGAATTTTGGACTGCGCTGTGTTCACGCGAGCATCATACCCGGTAAGAATCGACGCGGTGAGACGTCGGTTTTCCTCAAGTGCCGATTCCAGCGCTGCATTGAGAGCTTGCTGACTGACCTGCCCTCTCTTCAAATGCTTGAACACGTCGAGAATCGCACCTTGTACCGACTCGTCCGATTGGTAGGGCAGAGCCTTCACCAGGTAAACGAGCGCCTGGGCCTGCAACGGTGACTTCGAGTCATCAGCAAATAGTTGTAAGCCGGCCACGCCGGTGACACGATGGGAATTCTCCCCGCTCGCCAACCTCGAAAGCGCCTTGTCAAACCGATCAGCATCGCGATTCTGCTCCGCTTGGCGAATCTCGCCCAGTCCGATGTAGAGCGTAATTGCAGCACCCAGTATAGCGGCCGGAACCGCAGCCGCTTTTAGCCACTCCATTGCATAGCCCGACCTCGAAAGCTGGCGTTTCGGAGGCTTTTCAATGTCATAAATTTACCTCCGCGCGGGCACCTGAAAATGAAATTCGACGCAAAAAACGACCATAACACGGCGAAAATGAGCAGCAGGACCTGGAAACCACTGATATGTTATCCAAATTGCTATTGCCCTTCCTTTTCGCTTCCAAATGGGCGTTCCACACTTCGCTAATTGACTTCCCCAAACAGCGATTTGCTGCCCTACGAAACCGCTTTACGCTGTTGAGTGACAGAAAAGACAGCGAAGAAAATCGCTTAAACGACGATCCTTGCATGGCTTTTGCTGGCAGGAGTTAATCATCTGGCGGATATGGATCTTTCAGCCGAGCACAAGGAGAGCCGTTCGTCACCAACAGCTGTCGCCACTAGCCAGTCGTACTGAGAACGGTCTTCCACGCTTTTGCCTATCAACAATTATTTTAATCATTAACCCACCACAGTATGTTTAGAACGCTCCGAGGATGGGAGCCACAGCCATAAACAATTTCAAGATCGTCCGGAATGGGCCCGCTTTCTTGGTCGAGCCCTCCACCGAACTCGCGACCTTACTGTAGTCGATCGGTTTACCCTTACTGTCAACAGTGGTGAAGGAAGCACTCAACGTCAGAGTTTGAGTTTGCGTTCGTCCACTCTTGTCATCGGCGGAAACGTCGAACGTAAAATTAATTGGCTCTGACTGAACGGCGGCTTTTCCGCTGGCTCCTCCAGAGGCGGGTTTTGATGTTTTCCCGGTCTTCGCCCCTCCGGTGTTTACTTGAGGAAATAAATCGGCATTCATGAACTTGCAACTCGGCGTGGTGGTTCCTGTCTTAGGGCTGTCAACTGTCTTAGTGATCCCTGGGAGGGTGGCACTACATTTCATTGTCACATTATCTTGGCTCGAAGTTGAAAACTCGATACCGTCAGAATTAATTTTCATTGCCACTGTTTTGAACAACGTGCCACTGCGCCCCCGAAATGGCTTCTTGCTGGTAGACATATCATTCTTGTCTGGTTCGTCGTAACCAGTCATCCCAGTTACGACAGCTATATATTCGGCGTCAGAATCCAAACTTACCGGTACTGTAACACTGTACTCTAAGTCGCGTCCCGGTTTAGCAGATTGCAGGCGCACATCTTCTATTATTGATTTAACCTCTTCAGGAAGTGTCGGGGTTATCTTTTGTATTGAGATCCTCAACTTGGCGACGTCTCGAATTTTGAGATTGAAGGTTACCTCTTTCGGCTTAACTATTTCCTCAACAATTTCTACGTGGGCATGATTGATGGAATCCAAGGTTTTCAAAGGGGAGCCGGTATGATCTGTCACTATGGGCTTGCCCACCATTCTGCCTTTTTCATCTCGAATCGTGACTATGTATGGTGTGGCTTTAGCAAGGTTTCGAATCACTAGAGTCTGCGAGTTTTTTGGACCAATTACTATTGAGTCACTCTTCTTAGCATCCGTCCCTTCTGCAGTTGGTAAATTTTTCAAATCACCCGAATAGGCTGAAGCGTGCACCCTTATATCCTGATCCGATGACACCACCAAGCTGATACTTTCGTCGAGCGCCGTAACCTGTTCCGAACCGATGTCCGGAGGTGTCCCGCCTTGACCGGCTTTATTTCTCAGGTCGACAACAATCCGCTCCAAGTCTGCCGCTTGATCGCGGCACGAGAAATAGTCCTCAATGCCCGAGAGGTCGATGTCCACTGACGCAACCGCGACAGGTATTTGGAGATTGTCAGCCACCGAGATGTCAATGTGTACTGTCCCCATCTGAGAGAAGAGCTCTTTTCCCTGTCCGTAAGTGAATTGATCTGTGAACTCTGATGCAACGACTTCCGTTCCTTTTGTAATTTGTTTTGGCTCTAATGGCTTTTCTCCCTTGCGAGGGTGACTCACCTGCTGATGCACGGCGCCGGAATCGCCGGTTACTGTCACTGATGCACTGGTTGACGGGAAATCCGTTCTCCAGGAAAGAATTATCTTGTCCCCGATGGCGGGATCACGAACTGGCTTATATGTCACAGTGACTCGGTGTTTGGTTGGCTCTTGCCCATGGCTCGGACTTGCTGTAAAGCTTGGCAGAGCGATCAAGAAACCGGCCCATATCCAATTGGAGCGCATAAATCTCCTCATAAGTCTCCTCCCACAACGCATTTACTGAGCTCTCCCCCGCAGCCCATTGAGATGCCGCGGGATCAATCTCTCTTTTCATGGGAAATGTCCATGTAACAGAAAGCTTCGTAATTGCTGACTAAAGCCAAAAGAAACGCTACAGAGAAAACACCGATTCGAACCCCGAGGTGTTGGATGTTGCGCCTCGTTATTCAAATGAATTCCCAGGCCAGTCGGCGGATCAAACGGCTAATGTAGTCGATTTTGTAGCTGGCAAAAACTTCAAACTTTGTTGCGATCTCTTCGGGAACCACGCATTTTTCCAACAAATGTCCAGCACACCCGTAAGGCGCACGACTCAGAAGCAAATTCTCTTGATAGCGCATTTCCAAGGCAAATTAAGGAAACCGATGCCGATGGGTGAGGGATGTAAGTGTACTCAGGGGCTTGGCTTCGGGCAAGCGGATTCCAAAATTTTCGTAGCAGCTGCCTTCGAGGACGCGAAGTATCCGGAGAATAGCCAGAGCCGTTTCCCGTTTCGGAACACTCGTGCCTATTGGAAATTTCGTTCGTGAAACGATTGACCTTAGCTGCGTGACCTTGTTGTGCCTATCGAAAACTCCGTTCTAATTGAAAGCGTTGACCTTAGCAGTAGCGGGTCTGTAGACTGTTCCATTCTTCGTGACACAAGTCCCTACTGGTTCTCGCCGGATTTCTCTTTGAACGGCTCAGCCGCAATTGTAGCCGCATCAGGTTTATCTGTTTCAAAACGTGTTGCGGTTTGTCGTGCCGGCAGTATATCGAATGCTAAAACATTTTTCGCAAACCCTACTAGTGACTCTTTGTTGGTGTCTTCCTTTAAGATGAGGTAGGCAATCATTTGGAGGTCGATCCTATGTTTGTCACTGAGGAAATGCTTGTATTCTTTCGCTTCCAGCCGATATTGGCGGAGAAAAAACCAAGCCATTGCCTCAAGGAAAAGCAAATTTGTAAATCGAAGCAGAGACCCTACACTCAAGTAGAAAACTGCTAAGCCGGCAAAGCCTATTGCAATTCCAAGCACGACATACAGGTTCATTCTCCTTTCACTCTTTAGGACCTGATTGGCAGCATCTGAGGCAGCCTCCGAGAGGGCAGCCTCGATCGGCGATGGCTGGGTTTTCTGTTGTATGGGAAAACTCGTGCTTATCGTACCGAAATCAATGTCAGAGGAGGCCCCACTCAATCGGTCACTTCGCTCAGCAAACGGCTTTCCTACTGACCTCTCATGTAAAGAAGCCGCAAACTGGGAGAATCTATGTATGATGTTGCCATCCACGAAAGTCAGCCATCCGGCCCAGTCAGCAACGCGTACTGCCAGTTTTTCAATCGCGGAAGGTCGTTTTACGGTGACTGTCATTCCCCTGTCCCTGCGACCTTTGAGCTGTCCTCTAAGACAATCTGTGCGAAGTTTCGCAATGTGCGCAGACTCAATTCCCTCACCATCCGCCGGAAAGCGGCAAATGGAAACACATAGCTGATAGCTCCCAAGAGTCCATCGAACGCATGATCAGAGATCGATGCTAGTGATCTTATGCGACTAAGGTGTAATAAGTAAGGACGACAAATTACCACAAAGAGTGTCACGCTCGCTGGAACGAACAGAAACATCTCGAGTACAATCGAACGTAGCAATCCTCGCTCTACTTCTCGCTGTTCAGCTGGTGTTCGTTGTTGTTTTGTTTTCAGTAAGACGATGAAGTCCTGTGAACGCAGTATTATTACCAGAAGCTCTGCGCAAAGGAGCGAGAACAAGCCTGATATCAATAGCGACATAGTCGAACCAGTGTTGTTCCAGAATTATAGCCGACTGTTTATGTCGAGTGCCCCAGGCTTGTCGCTGTGTTCATCGTCTGTCCCTCTGACCAGGTTCCGTTCACTATAGAAAGTTCCGGATTCTGATTGCTTCTAACTGATTGATATTGAACCTGTTGCAAGCCGCCTTTTGAGAGCTATTGAATCCTCCTGCTTTCTGGAGGATTTGACAGCCTCGTTTTCATCTACAGCTGTGTCTCACTTTTGGGGTTCACGCCACCTGAGGATCTGCCCCCGAACCCCAGTTCCATCTAGTTTTGCAGCGGCGTCAGCACGGAAGACCAAACCGCTGGCGGTCCATCGAATCGATTATCGCACCAAACCGCGACGAATCGGTGACTTACGTCGTCGGCCGCCAGACCTTCATAGTCGCCCCACCAACCTCGAATAACCCACGGGACATGTTCGTTGGCCGCGCCTGTCGCCGGAGAAACAACGCCCGTCCAGTTTCCTAGTCCCGTGACCGACCCATAGATTAGCTGCCTGAGATTTCCGCCATTCGCGTCCGCTCGTGTGTCATGCCATGTGACCATCACATTCATGGCAGTTCTGCCGCTCGCATTGACGTCGGCCGAACTATAGCCAACCGCGATGGCGGGGGCGAATTGATCGTGGCGCAGATGGTCGTCTGGTGGAGTGGTGCCAAAGTCGCGAACCGAATTCTCCTGGAACGGCCAGGATACGCGATAAAGGTGGACCAACGATCCAGTGGGACTGCTCTGCGTGAGCGCCACGTAATAGTTGATGGCGACACCGCCCGCAAAGGCGATGGCGGGCCGATCGCGGTTATAGCCCAGTTCCGGCTTCGGATTCCCCGTGGTTACGCACTGGGGCCAACTCGCGTCGTGAACGATTTTCTGCGTCTGCCAGGTTTGTCCGTTGTCGGTCGAATCGGCGATGTAGTAAGTCAGATTAAGAGGCCCGGGACAGCTTGCATCCTCGTATTTGTCCGCATACGCGAGAGCGACGTGCGAGAGACCCTTGTAAGTACCCGCTGCGACCGTCAGGTTGACTTCCGTGCCCGGGCTGATCGGACTTAAGCCGGGCAGACGATTAACCTCCGTCGGAGCGGTATCAAAAAACAGTGTACCGTTCGCATCGTAATGCAAAGCGCGAACCATCAGGCGATAAGTGGGTTTTTGCGTCCAGGCAACCCAGATTTCTCCAGTGGCCGCATTGACGCCCGCCGTTGGCTGCGGATCAATACTCCCGGTTGTGGGTGTACTGACCAAATGCACATTCCCAAAATGCACCCCGCCATCCGTCGACAGCGCGATCGCCACCTCGCGCCCACTGGCTGCCGAGACAAATGCGACTTGATTGGGACGACCTGTCGTAACCAACGTCGGGTCGACGCCGTACGACCACGCACCTGGCATTTCCGCGGGGGCTCCCCAGGCGAAGCCGACGTCCGAGTCCTTGTGCGGAGCCCAGGTCTTTCCCTGGTCCGGCGACACTGCCCAAGATGCACCACCCATGAATGCAATCACATAATTGCGGGCCTGCTGACCGGTCGGGACTACAGCAACAGTCGTCTCGGCGCCGACTCCGTGTGAAATGTTATGAATGTTGAAGGGCTTCGGTATCTGTTGTTGACAACCGTTGCAGCCATCAAGGCCCAGCACTACTGAGAGGAGAATGAAGCAGTGAAACCACTGATAAACGCCGTTGGTTGCAGGGCTTTGATGCAGTGCGGTTCGCTTATGTGAGCGAACCAGTAAAGCATAGCTGATACTGTCAAATAGCCTCCGAAAAATACTACAACGTGGTAAAGTCGCGGCTCTCCGGGAATGGGACTTGAGATTGATCTTATGACCCAAACACATACTCTATAGCTGAAAATAGTACTGCAGATTCAATTTCGTCGATTCAAGATCGATTCGGCTGTTTCGATTCGGTGTTTCCGTGGCAAGGAAAAGCCCCAAGTGGGTCTCAAACCTCCGGGATAGCAAAATGAGCCTCAAATGATGTCCAACATCATTGCCGGACGTTCGAAGAGGGATATTCTGGGTGTCCCCTATTTCACTCGCCCCTTTTTGCGCTCCTCCGGCCTCCGCTTTCGAGTGTTGGTTTTCTCTAACGTGGCACGCAGTTCACCCATCTTTTTCGAAAAGTCTTTGGTATCGGTGAACGTCAAATCTGCAAACTCAACTTCGCTGGCTCGCGCACCTTTGCCTCCCATAAGCCTCAGCGAAATCCGCATCTCCCCATCACCTATACCCGGTGGCGTTATTGGCTTAAGGTCCGGGTTGAGCATGCCTATCGCTATGACCTTCCCGCCTCGCTTTAAAAAAGTTGCTTTCATGGAATCCCTCAAAAAAACCGAGTGCCGTAAAGCTCGAAGTCCACACCGTGGGAGCCTTCATTCGTTATGTCAAACACGAGTTCCCATGCTTGGACGTTTTGAAACTCAATCAGTTGGTAACGGATATTACTCACACTCAACAGGACGTTGGAAGCTCCAGAAACGGGGTATGCCACCAACGTATCAACTTCAGGTTTCCAGACTGGCAACAAACCCCACGTAACTGTTGTGTTCGCGGCTATAGACCCTCCGCCGAAGAATGTCGTTTGACTTGGTGCCATAGGCGTTTTCCTCTCATTCGGCCACTTGCTTCAGCACAGTGTGTACCTAACAAACCTCACATTAGAGCCGACAATATCGTACTCAGACTTAGCCGGTCAAGCGGCGCGAAAAGGGACGTCTCAGGGAAACAGGACGGGACATTCAGAATATGAATTACGTGCCAATTCCACACGAATGAAAGAGTCGCTCGCCCAGCGCCGCCCGCTTGCACTAGTATTCCCGCGAACAACCCTATTCAGCTTGACGCCATCACCCATCACAATCACTACCAGGAGAACCATGGAAACAGGGGCTTGTGATAAGTCACTGCCAAAACTGTGGTTCCCCGATAACACGGAATTGAGTATGAATTCCGCCTCTATGGAGATAGTGACGTTGTCGCATCAAACGTTTCATTTTTAAACAAAGAATTCTGGTAAGAGTTTTCTTGAGGTTTTCTTATCCGCGCCCAGCAAGAGGCGCGACTACCCCTATCGCCAGATCACTGATGCAACAGCAGGAGATTTGCCATGCACTGTGCATGTATATCTTTTAGATTGATTAGCTTATGTTCGACAGGCAGATCGTGTGCCGAGGCAAGACGGAAGAATGTAACCGCAAAAGCCTCAATATTCTGTTTCCAGTTTAGGAAATGGCGGTGGAACGCAAGCGAAAGCACAGAGAAGCCGTGACCGAGTTCTGGCGGCATACTGTTGATGCATTTAGAGCAAACTGTACCGCCGTAAATCGCCTAGTCGGGAAGGAAATGTTCATAGCCCTTGTAGTGAATCAGAACAACAACAATGTCTGCTCCATCGAATACAAGGGTCCGACTGGACGGCTGGCCGGTGTGTCGCTAGATTCCACTTTACCCTAATCGAGATTACCATTCCCAACCGGAGCCAAAAGTTCACATTGCAAGCAAGTGACAATGGCACCGCCGTGGCGGTACACGAGAATGGAGAAAGGTTTGTCCCCAATGAGCTTGTGGAAGAGGTCTTTCGCGGCATCACGGGACTGCAATCTCGCCGAAATTTTAAAAGACCGACGCGGACATTCAGCTTCAGCGACGAAACTAAGGATGGAACCCGCGAAGGGTAAGATCGGAATGCAAGAGGAATCCGACAAAGAAACAATGGGCTCCGGGCACCGCGGTGACCGGGCAGCTGACCGAGGGAAGTTTTCCTGATCGCAAGGCCAAACCACCTCTCCTCCCCGACCCCAAAGCATTCAAGAATCGGGGTTCGGAGTGGCCCACGTGGTCTCCGACCACCTGATCCCGGACCGGCTCTTGGGGCTTCTGGAAGTTTTTGAGAAAAGGGGTGGGGGGGAAGTGTTTGGAATCAAGGGTTTGCCGAAGTCTTCATCGGCGCAGATTCAGCGAAACTGAAGATGCGCCGCTTGCCGCCCACGAGTTGTCATTCTTACGTTGTCATTTTGACTTACCGCTCTCAGGACTGGGTGGTTGTTCTACCGGGTCCTCAATATTCCGCATTTGATCCCGATGCGCCCGCAAACTGTCCCTTTGGGCACGCAGCGTAACTTGGCTAATTTGGCGGAGTTGGTTAGCAATTTCCTCAGCGGCTACCGCCGCCTTGCTGAGTGATTCGACCGATTTGGCTATCTGAGAGCTCGCGATTTCGGTAACTTCGGATGTCTTGTTAACAATCGAACTCAACCTCTCCGCGACGCTACCTACCTTCTCGTCGACTCCCTGCAAGTGCTGAACATAACGACCATACTTAATCACTGTTTCCAACGCGTCGGCATACTTCTTTACGTCCTCCGCATGGGCTTTGGCCTCAGCGGCCTTTGCATTGGCCTCGCGCGAGGCCCGTATCGCACTCACGAAAGCGAGAACAAAGGAAAGAAAGGCAATCGCAGGAGAAAGCCACGCAGGAGCTTTGTCCCAAGGGATAGTAGCAAGGTGCATAGCGAAATATCATCACCCTTGCTTGCTCTTTTGGGCTAGCTCAAAATTGTATGCAATAATCTGAAGCTCAAAGTGCACGTTGGCTCCGGGGCCTGCCAAAAGGCGGCCGCTAGATCGGCGAGGGAAGCGCTTGTGGAAGTGCCCATCTCTCCTTAACCTCACGACAGAAAATGGAAAGCGAGATAGTACACCAAGTCTATCGCCTTGTGCATTCAAAATAGTTGCCTGCTGAAAGCCGTAAGTTAACGGCGTGAGACGGTCTTTGCCATGACAATGCTTTTTCGTTTCCGGTTCCAAAGGCACTTTCTCATGAGAAACGCCTAATTTGTGGATGGCTCCGGGTATGGCGGTGAAGGTCGGCTTGTCAAAATCACAAACCACAAGCCGACCGAGGGGCTGGCTTCCTGATCTCGAAACCAAACCACTTTTCTCCCCTTCCCAAAGCTCAAAATGCGGTTCAGATTGACCCAGGTGGTCTCCGACCACCTGATCCCGAACCAGCTTTTTTGAAGAAACAGCTTGGGGTTTTGGGATGGGGGTGAGAAGAGGTTTGGAATCAAGGATTTGGGAATTCTCCACCGGGCGCAGATTCAGTGAAACTGAAGATGCGCCGCTTGCAGCCTACGAAAACGAGGAAAATTGTCCAATTTACCCAATGAACTCGTTAAATCCGGAGGGTGCCAATCAATCCTTCATCAAGTCATATTCAAAGTGGAACACAATTTGTCCGCTCACACCGATGCCATGGTGGACAACCTTCACTTCGTATACAACGAGTGGCTCAAGACTTGCTAACTGCACACTCCAATCATAACCCTGTCTGCCTTGACTGCGTTCGATGTCAAACCTAACAGAGTTGGGTATCACCTTCTGGCCGGGGTGGGGCGGACCGGGACACAATTCCGCTATATCATCCGTTTGGCCAGAAACCTCAAAGGATCGAGTTATGACATGAGTGAGCTCAGATGCCGATGAAACTGAATCTGCTCGTTTTACTCCTCCTGTTGCCCGAGGATCTGTTTCAAACTTAGGTAGTTTGCTCGTTGAAAGCGGCCGAGAAGACTGTTCATTCGGTTTTCCCAGTGAGAATCGATTTGCGTTGATCTCCTCGATTGTCGCTATGAACACTACACTTATTATTAGAAATACTGCGCTGATGCTGAGAAACCAGGATTGCGTGCTACGCCACCATGTTGGAATACGGCTCGGTGGGGTAACGGAAAGATTAATGCTTTGAGCACGCTGTTGCAATGCTAGGTATAACTTCTTGTAGCCCTCTTTTTTGAACAAGTCCACCCATTGCCGTCGAGCCAAACGCAAGGGAGTTTCAAATCCATCTTCTAGCCGCGCCGGAATGATGAAAATCGTCCCCTCCGGCTTTTCATCCGCCGCATCGAGCGCAATGCCAATCTCTTTATGAAAGAAGCCCTCTTCTGTGAGGGACGTTCTAGAAAGACACACAACTACCGCATCGCACGCTCTTACGGCTGCACAAATTGCCTCTTTCCAGTCCTGTCCGGGAATAAGGTCAATTTCATCCAGCCAAGGGGCGAAACCACTGGCCGTTAATCGACTATGGAGCTGGCGCACGAAGTCCTTATCTCTGGAGGAATGGCACAAAAAGACCCGCAATTTGCGGTCCTGAAGATTTTGTACGATTTCGGTCGTGCGCATTCTGTACTACTATGCATGAGAGCCAATTCAAATTCAAGAATTGCTGAGCTCTAAACTAACCGATTTGGAAACAAGGGGCTTGGCGCAGATTCAGTGAAGCTGACGATGTGCTGGTCTGCAGCCTACTGCCGGAGTTCTCTTTTGAAATATGAGTTTCTGGGCTTCGGAAGAGGTTTGGAATCAAAGGCTTGGGATCTGGGGATCTTTTGCGCAGATTCAGGAATCTGAAGATGCGGTGTTCACCGCCTCCAGGCGAGGCTGGAGAAAGTAACAAAAATTCTGAATCACGAAGGCCCTTCAAGATCACAATAAACATTCAATCAAATTTCATGCAGCGTGAGGCCTTGTGCGATGCCAATTAGTGCTTCCGTAGCCAGTCTTCTTTCAGCGGGACTCGGTGGATTTCTAGGGTCCGCCCTTTCTCAAGTTGTCCAATTTGTCGATCGCCAACGGCGCGGGCGGCGCATTTCAGCCGCACTCGCTCGGGAACTGCGAGAAGTAAACAGCGATATACAAGAAAAACTCGATTGGCTTCGCAGAAGAATTCATCCAGATGAATTGGGCGAGGCGGATTCTGAAAGAATCTTAGAAGTTGATGGCGTCCTTCGTTATCTCGGAGAGCGTGAAGAATTCACGGCCGCACGCCCCTACTGGCAAGTAAAATACACAGAGGTGGTAGAAGCCGTCAGCGACGAGAAATTCTCTCGAATTCATGAGATGTATCGTTTAGTCGATCGCTTCGAGGAGAAGTTCAAAGAGCTGAAGCTGACATTCAAAACAAATTTGGGCGACAAATGCAAAATGGCAACGAGGATCTTCCATGATCTGGAGAGAATTGGCGCACAATTGAATAGCAAGGTGGGCAAGTCTACAAAATGATCGCGTCCAAGTGGATCGTCTGAATTGGCTCGGGCACGGTAGTTTAGGGCGGATGTCAGAATCAACTCCCTGTAGTCGGGCCGAGGGATTTTCGGCAGGTTAACCTGAATCAGTAGCTCTATCACTCGATAATATAAAATTCTTATCACACCAATGGCGAATACCCCTTTCACAATTCGCATCTTCATTCCGGATGGAGATCCCGAGAATTTGCGAGTGATAGACCGCATGAACTGGACAGGAACCGGCCTAGTTTTTCCGCGAGCAAAGTGGTCATCTGTTAAACACAGATCAGAGTTTTCACGTACCGGTGTTTACATCCTTGTTGGATACAGCGATCGTGATGATGACCTGCCCACCATATACATAGGCGAAGGAGATGTTGTACGAGATCGCCTTGATAGCCACTGGCAGAAGAAAGACTTTTGGACTGATGCCTATGTTTTTGTATCGTCGAATAACAGCCTAAATAAAGCGTATGTTCGCTGGCTTGAATACTCCCTAATTCAGAAGGCCAGCCAGGCCAATCGCAGCGTCCTTGACAATGGAACCGATCCTCAGGAGCCACCGCTTAGCGAAGCAGAGCGTGCGGATGGCCAAGCATTCTTAACCGAAATTTCGCAGATTCTTCCGCTCGCTGGATTGCGCGTTTTTGAGGAACCCAAACCTGTAGCTCTGCCACAAACGGCCGGTGCAACTCCAAATCCGCAAGGCACTAGAGTATCCATTGACACTGTCGTCGTGCCTGCCCAGGAGGAAGGCTTCCAGAAGGTATTTCTCAGGGAGAATCGATGGAGATCAATAAGGATTTCGGGAGGTATGATTCAGCAGATCAGATATATTGCAGCGTATCAGACGGCGCCCGTCTCAGCGGTCACTCACTATGCTCCCGTGCAACGAATTGAGCCGTACGGAGAAGAAGGAAAATATCAGTTGATTTTTTCCGAATCAGCCAAGCCAATCGGACCTATTCCCTTCGCAGATGCTCCTAAGGGTTTAATGCAGAGTTCTCGTTATACGACACTCCAGAAACTGCTCCAAGCAAAGAAAGTTACTGACTTGTTCTCATGAAGTTCTGAAACGGCGCATCGGAAAAAAGCTTGCTGGTGGTTGTACAGCCGTGTCGCCATCTAAAACATTTCATCTTTAAACTTAGCAACAGACAACGGTGAGGTCGGCTACCAGAAATCAACTCATCCGCAGCCGACCGAGGGGCCGCTTCCCCATCCCCAAAGCACTTTCAAAATGCAGGTTCGGAGTGACCCAGGCGGTCTCCGACCACCTGATCCCGAACCAGGTTTTAGGCTTTTTTGAATTTCAGGGAGAAAGAGAGAGGGGGAGGGGGAGGGGGAAGGTTTCTGTTTTCAAAGCCTTGCAAAAGCCTTTATCGACGCAGATTCAAGAAAAATTGAATATGCACAATATGGCGCCTACTCCTCCGCACGTAACGGCTTCTTTATTTTTGCTTTTTCGTGTTCCGCCTTTCCGAGTCTATCAATTCTTGCACATTGGTGTATGCCACATTTGGTGCTTTGCTGCAGAGCAACTCAAACTTGAATACCTGCAATTCCTTTATAAGCTTGTCTTGCTTTGTTTCCCTAATTTCGATCAATTGGAATGCCCCAGTCCTTTGGAGATTCGCCATCAAGTCCGCCACAGCGTGGGGAGTCTGTGCGAAACCGATGAGATCAACGTTCTTACCATCATCAGACAATGCGTCTAACCACACTCCATCAGTCTTGATGACTTCGTTACTGATGAGGGTCAGCACGTTTACCGACTTGGCCTCTTGTGTGGGGAGTTGTGGCTTCGATCCTTGAGAAGAGTGATCGATTGTGTTAAGGCTCGAAGTTGATGGCGATACGACGATATTGTTGACGACGGTTACGACGCCAGGAATTGAGCGCGCAAATTTTGTCGCTGCTTCCTTATCAGCATCACTGCGCAGGGTTCCATTCAAAATGACAGTATTTCCGCTGCTCGAAACCTGGATATCACTCCTGCGTATAGAATCGAGAGAAGTGTTGCGAAACTGCCGTACAACTTCATCGTGCAGGCGATCAGATTTAGAAGATTGGTGGGAGCTCCCAGAAAATGCAAAGTACAAGACCACCAAAACAACGACGATTGTGGCCGCTGCAACAATTTTCCAACGACTCGCATTCCGGGTTGGTTTATTCTCCTGCTCGACTTGATTTGTGATTATTGCGGTAGTTTGTCGCGGTGGTTCCCCCTGAGAATCAGCAATCAGTTCGCTTCCTTCTGACTTCGCAGCGTCAACCGCTATGTCTTCTGCTGTCGAAATCCGCGAACCCGTTACACGTAGGATTTCTTCTAGAATTACAGCGAGCCCCCCTCGACGTTGATATGGCCAACCTATCAGCAAGCATCGGCGAATAACCCACGATGTCATAGCGGTTTACACCATGCCACACTGGAAGGATTACTTTGCGTGAATTGATTTCTCTCGCTGCAAGACCATCTAATTCGCGTTGTGGCCATTCTTTAGAAAAAAAATTATGGCTTAAAATCACAATGCCGTAACGGGATTGAGCAAGTCCATTATCTATGGAGCGCCGCAAGCTGTCACCGAGAGTCAAAGTAAACTCGTCGTACCAAACGCTTAGACCTGCTTGCGTTAACATTTGGGCGAGAGGTCGGGCAACCGTCTCCTTATCTTCCCAAGCGTGACTGATGAAAATGTCCCACATTAAATAACTATCTGCGATAGCCCCCAAGGGGCTAGCATGCAATTCTAATGCAGCATCCCAAATTTGGCAGATTTCCTCGCCCCCTCTCTCTTTTCCCCAAAAGCGGAAAATGTCAGCATTCCGCGCCAGGTGGCCGACCACCTGGTCCCGAACCGGATTTCTTGAAGAACAGTTTGGGGATTTGGGGATGGGAGCTGGGAAAAGGTTTGGAATCAAGGGCTTGCAAAAGCCACTATCGGCGCAAATTCAAAGGAATTGAAGATGCGCTGCTTGTCGTCTACGCCTACAAAACAAACTAGAAAGAATCAAGCAGTCTTTCCTGCTAGCTGTACGGTCTCACCCTATTGCATATCACGTAATATTGATTTTATGGCCAATCCAAAGCATCAAGAGATGTTAATGAGCGGCATTCCTGATTGGAATCTCTGGCGTCAGTCCCAACTTAAATCTTACGACCCCGGAAGAGTAGGCGACCTGCATAGGTTCGCGGTGGATTTGAAAGGGGCTGATCTCAAGGGACTTAATCTTTCCGGTGCGGAACTCCATTTTGCGGATTTGCGTAACGCCAATTTGGAAGACACAATTTTGGCAGCCGTGGATTTTGGGAGGCGATGGAGTTCTGCGGACAGGGTGATGATTGAACTGCCTGGAGCCAATTTGGCAGATGCACGCTTGAATCGAGCCATCTTAGACAATACGACTTTTGAGGATACCATCCTTGACAGAACAGATTTTACGGATGCAATTTTTGCTCGCACACGATTCTTGGATGTCACTCTTGCTACAGCAAAAGGCTTGGATTTTGGTGATCATCATGAAGCTAGCTTGGTCGACTACTTTACCCTCCTAAGATCATTTCCATTGCCATTAGCATTTTTGCGCGGGTGTGGCCTTCCTGAGAACTTCATTCAATCCCTACCAGCGTTGCTGCAGAACTCAACAGAGTACGACTCATGCTTCATCAGCTACTCCAGTAAAGATCAGGGGTTTGCAAAGCGTCTGCACGCCGATTTGCAAACCAAAGGAGTGCGTTGTTGGTTTGCACCTGAAGATTTGAAAATTGGCCAGCGCTTGCGACGGTCAATCGATGAAGCGATCCGAGAGCATGATAAATTGATGGTTATTCTTTCAGAGGACTCTGTCAACAGCTCTTGGGTTGAAAAGGAAGTTGAAACTGCCTTTGAAAAAGAGCGCAAGCAAGACAGAACTGTGCTTTTGCCGATTCGCATTGATGATGCTGTAATCGAAACTAGCCAAGCATGGGCCGCAGACATCAGACGAACGCGGCACATCGGTGACTTCTGCCAATGGAAAGATCACGATGCTTACAAGAAAGCATTTGATCGACTAATGCGAAACCTGAAAGCAGAAGAAAAAGCTACTACGCAAAAATGAAAATCCGCCCTGCTGCGGGCGCCTGAGCCGCTTTTGAATAAGGATAAAAAAATAAAATCCCAAGAGGACTTGTTTCCGGATGTCCTCTGGGGATTGCCTAATTAAGTCAACGCGGCGCTTACTTTACCACAAAAAATACATCATAGGTCCAGCGTCCGGGCGCCCCGTTGGGTGTCTCGTCCCGTGGGTCGCGACGCTCCCCAGGATTGACTCGTGCCTTGAACCGGAATTGATTCCCAAACTCGTCTTGCCGCTTGGATGAAACATAGTTCAGTGCCAGCGAATAGACGCCGAACTCCGGCAAACGATGCAGTTCCTCCGGCTGGCAAACGCCGTCATGGTTCTCATCAATCCACAAGCGCAGCCGGGAATAGACCTCGTCGCGCTCGTCAATGATGCCATCGCCATTCCCGCCGTTCTCTTTCTTGTCGTATTGAGCCAGAGCGAGGAATCCGTTGGGATTGGCAGAGACAGGCTGTGAGGTAAAGTTACCGAACAGCTCTTTGCCGGTGTGAACCAAGCCATCCGAGCCTGGAAGGGCAAGGAAGGCGTTGTGAAAATGAGGATCGGTCCAGGCGATTGCAACGGGATGACCATCGCCCCGGATATCAAAGCTCACGCCCGCAAAAGCAGAGGTAAGGTGAAATCCCTCACGTTCCGTGTCAATGATGATGGGACTGCATGGCGTCTGGTTATCGCCTCCACCTCCGAACCGGAATTCACACTGGGGGTCGCCAGTGCCGCCTCCGTCGCCGCCACTGTTGGGATCGGGCCTGACGGTAGGATTTACGGTGCCTGCAACACCAGATGACGCACCGTTTGCACCTGGGTTGCCGGGGTTTCCAGGGCTAGCCGTGACGCCACCGCCGCCTTGAGATTGGCCGTCGGATGCCGTTTGGCCACAGGCTTCAGCTCCTTTTCCCGGCGCGCCCGCTGGTCCGGGAATGCCCACACCCCCGGCGAGTCCCCCGGCACCGCCTTGGCCTGGCCTGCCTGCCGAAACATCGGTTATGGGATCGCTGCCATTAAACGGGATCGACCAATTGATTGTGCCGCCATTGCCGCCGTTTCCGCCTTGACCGCCGTTTCCTCCATTACCTCCTGGTCCCGCGTCGCCACCTTTTCCGCCAGCTCCACCAATGCCCACAGTGCATCCGCACGCAGTTCCATTTCCGCCAGCGGCGCCAGCGCCGCCGGTGCCGCCGACTCCGCCATTGCCGCCGCTTCCGCCAGCTCCACCACTACCGCCGCGAGCAAAGAAAGTGTACTGATTAACGTCGTTATCTGCGATTGTGGCGTTGATCGTGCCAGCATTAAACCCTGCCGATGCGGTGCCTCCAGCTTGGCCGTTTAGCCCGGTTCCGCCTTTGCCTCCCTCGGTTCCGAAGAAACCGTTTGGACTTTGACCTGATCCGCAGGAGCCATTGGGGGCTTGCAGTCCTCCATTTGGATTTCCTACAGGACCTGTCGATCCGTTTGCGCCATCACGACCAGAGTTTCCGGGTCCTCCGTCATTGTTGCAACTGGTCGTGCATGGAATCGTTTGCTGGGTCAAAGGCAAAGATTCAAAACCACTCCAAGCAATGTTTTGCAGCTGGCTCTTAAGTTTGGACGCAGACCGTGGCACAGGGTGCGTCTCCCACTTCACTTGGTCGGGAGGACCGCTAACATCAATAGTGATTGAATGTCTGGCGGTCATTCCGGGAACCTGAATCATGGGAAATCCAGGCAGCATGATCTTCCTCCCCAGCGATACGTTAAGTTTTCGCCCATTGCGGTGTAGAACGTCCGCCAAGGTAGTTTCCAGCACTGCCACGGGCTTCATCGGGAAGAAGTGAACGTCAAAATTGCCTTTGATGACAGGATTCTTTCCCTCAAACACCACGTAATGCGCGAGAATCACGGTGTGTCCGGAGAGTTGGACATGCTCAGGCAGATATAGGGTATCCGCCACGTAAGCACCTTGCAACGGCGCTCGTTCGTAGCGCGACTCACGCATTTCAGGCATCGACTCGATAGCGTTTTTTACTTCTGGAGTCCAGCGATCCCGTAGAAGTTCGTCTGGGTCGAAGGGCACGCCCTTGTTGAGCAAGACTTGGCGACCGCTGTCGAAATTCTGGCGGCGAGCCTGAAAACGGCGTTCTTGTTCGGCTGGATCTGCGGCTTGTTTGATTTGGATTTTGGATTGAATCGGGTTAAGGGTTGCATTCTGGCCCTGGGCATAAGCGGATGCCAAGAACAGGGCAAAGGCGAGAACATTCCATCGCATTCGTACCTTCTTCTCAACAAGCTGAGAGGCTTCAAATGTAGCATAGAGATGCTCGTGTCACAACAGCAGATTGCAGGGTGTTGGCGTCCATCCACGAACGTCCAATTCCTTCTAAGGCAGCGGTGGAAACTGGAACCATAACTATTCTTAAAAAAAATTAATCATGAATAGAACTGCAAGGAGGTAAGAACACCGGGCTTCCCGGTAATGGGGTTTAAGAGCCTCGAAAAACATCAAGGGGATTTCTTAAAACGCCGTTAATCAAAAGTTCTAAAATCTTCCGCTAGGGCCGACTGATCAAGCTGGCCCTTGTCATTCACCAAGTTACACACAGGCCCATAGGTCACTTTAGAACTTGAACGTAAAGGTATAGGTCTTAATGGCTGATCCTTGTAAACGTAATGTCAACCTTTCGAACTGTACCGTCTTTCATGACGATTTCGTTTCGGGCACGAAAGGTGTCCGGTCCGGGGCGCTCCATCAGAAGAGTCCGGGGCTGACCCTCGCCAGTATTTTCGAATGTAATTGCCTCCCTAGAGAAGCACTTGAGGCGGAAGACGAGCGCCTTATCCTTCTCTGTTGGAGTCAGGTCGGCAGAAAAGTGACGCACGCTGAGATCTATTCCATCGGGCGTCTCCCGAACGGTAAAGAACTCGAGGAAGGTGGTCTTTTCGGGGCTGCCAGCTCGGATCATACCTGGGAGAACGCCTCCCATGGGTATCGACCAATATTCGTCGATATGAGATCCATTCTCTTCTGCGGTCCAATGCCCGGCGAACCAGGCGAAGTCTGTGATTGTGCCCTTGCTCCTGCACGGCTGCTGGTTTTGCGCAAATGAAATGTTGGCAATGGGCATTGCGATTACAAAGATCACAGCCACAGCATGAGATAAGTTCAGCATTTTTTCTCCCCATGAATTGATGGGCCAGGACAAGCCCACGAGAGCCAACAAACAGCGGCATTATATAGACCCTCCTAACAACCCATGGAATAAAAACACAGAGAAACTGGCGTTGCGCCAGCGGTCAAGCGGCAGTTCCAGGGAAAAATGGCTGGGCGTTCTAAAGAGCTGGGCAAAATCAAAAGTTCAAAAGTTCTAAAATCGTCCGCTAGGGCCGACCATGTTTTCAATTGCTTCCAACGATTTCTGCCTCTTCGTCTACAGTGGTGTAGACGAATTTGAGGATGCTTAAGAATTGCCCGGAAGTGAAAACGCATAACAAGTTCATCTTGCAGCGTCCCGTTAACGGGTGCCAAAAGCAGCACGCTCTATCACCCCTCTGCTGACCCGAGGCTGTTATGAAGCCTCTGATCTTAAGCCGCTCGAACAATTCGCACTCCGAATGGTGCGGGACGGGCATGGCATCATCAGTTGGTACCAAGTTGCAAGAATTCTTCCTGTCACAGAATTTCCGAATGAGGATGGCAATGCTGGCAGAATTTTGAAGCAACTTGCAGCAGAAGGTCTAATTACACCCACAAACCCCCAAGAAGCTAGCAGCAAACACAAATATGTCATAACTGCAGACGGAAAAAGTTTGCTGACTGAACTTGGAATTTAACTTTCCTAGCAGTCTCCATACTGTGCCCTGGTTCCGCTGAGATTCTTTTGGCCTCGGGCATGGCGGTGAGGTCGGCCGTAACAAGCAGAGTGCCTGCAATCGCAGAATCTGTGTGGGCAAGTCCGGAATGAAATATTGCCGAAGCTCGCGAGCCGAGTCCAAGCCAGAATCTGCATCGAAGCATTTCCAGTCCTGGACTTGCTCCCACGGTACTAGAGTGATAGGAAATAAGACCTGGCGCCTTTCACGGTGTTCGCGTTGTAGCGCCTTCTTTACCTCTATCTGCACCCAATGGCTAGACATGCTGTGTTCAGAAAGGATAAGCAGAAGACGTTCAAATGTTCTGATTGCCTCGTCGATCTGTTCGTGGAGTTTCTTCCCAGCCCGCACATCGTGGGGGGCGAACCAGCAGCGTATGCCGCGCGCTTGCAAATCGGCGTAGAGACGATCTGCAAATTGTTGATCACGGCTGGAATAACTGATCAAGCATGAATAATATTGGAGGCCTTTAGTAACGCTCCCGAGATATAGGAGTAGGTTGTCGGGAACGCCAATACCTCGAAGAAACAGTTCGGGCACCGAACCCTGCAGAAGGATATCGAATCCGACAATCGACGCCGCCGCATGTCTTACCTCCTCGATTCCCTCCAGTTCAGAAAGATCCACCTCTATGAAAACAGTTTGGCCCATGATAGCTGAGGTGACGTCTACACGAGAAAGGGTAGTGCGTCTGAACAGGGTGCCTGTTAAATCCGATTCGCACAGTCTTGCTCCTGCGAGAACGGCGTCTGTAAAGTCGGCTTGTGAGAGCAACGTCTTGCGCAGATCAGCTCGAGAGAGACTGGCTCCCGACAGACGCGCTTTTTGTATGTCACTGCCAGAAAGATCACAGTCGTCAAGTTGGGCATGCCAGAGATCGCTACTTTTGAGGTTGCTCCACTTAGGTCGGATTCGCGAAAATCGGCGTCTCGTAAGTCTGCCTGCTCAAAATTGCAGTGCCGAAGATCTAGACGACGAAGATCTGCACCGCGTAGATCAGGAGTGACTTCGTTCGTTTGTCGCCATTGATTCCAGTGATCGACCCCCGATTGCAAGACCTTTAGATGTTCTGATTTCATCTTGGTTCCTATATTCCTTCGCCAGCCGCTCTTACTGCTGGATAAATGCAATTGCTTTCGATTTCGGGAACTGATTGTACTTCCCGCGACTGCGCTGATTGTAGATGATTTTGTTGCTATCAAAGCCTCAGAGAATCCTGTAGTTCCAAGGGTTTCCAACTGCACAGGCAATCATGAGGCTGATCGATCCAGATGAAGCACAAAGACATTCCACCCTTGGCAACGTGCTTGGCGCAAGCCTTTTGGGTCGGTCTCCTCTGGCGTTTCGCTTCATCTCAATATCTATGGTGGCATAGCGGTTTGTTGCGGTGACACTGGCGTGCCCAGGCCACTGGCTGATTGTGAGGATGTCGACATAGGTTCGCAGCAAATGTAATGCGGTGCTATGGCGCCTACTGTGCGGGTGCGGGCGCTTGCTTGCCATGCGGGGCTTGCCTCTTGGACGTGCACAGTGTTTCCTGAGGATTTACCGAACGCCAAAGCGGGTGAGGCTGCAGAAATCAAAAGGAGCTGCTTGAAGGGAAGCGGCAAAATCTTCACTCAGAATACGAGGCACACCACATCTGCAACTTGCACTGGCTACTATCAGATTAGAGCTTTCTAAATAATCTTGGTGAGGGGCATTTCATGCAGTCACAGGCGCGGTTGTGAATTACATATAGGAGAGATTAGAGACGGGAGCTGTTGCGAGAGAAGGCAATCTAAGAAAAACAATTATGGCCTTCCTTTTGACCCGGTGCGAACGAGCAGGGTACGATTTGAAAGCCGAGAGTCTGTTTCTATTGAGATGAAGAGAATCGTCTTTTATTCCTGGCAATCAGATCTTTCGAATGCGTGTAATCGCGGATTCATTCAAGATGCTCTCGAAAACGCTGTGGGTGCCATCGCGGCCGACGAATCCGTTACGGTCGAGCCGGTCATCGATCGGGACACTCAGGGGGTGTCGGGATCACCCGATATCGCCTCGACGATTTTTGCAAAGATCACCGCATCAGATGTTTTTGTTGCGGACATATCGATAACAGGCAGGGCGGACGGCTATCGTCCCACGCCAAATCCTAACGTCCTCATCGAGCTTGGTTATGCCTTCAGAGCCCTCGGCCATGAACGCGTGATTCTCGTCTTCAATCGAGCGTTCGGAAAAATAGAAGAACTCCCTTTCGACCTTCGCACGCGACGTGTCGTGCCATACGACATGCCCGCCGAGGCAGGAGAACGGGCGCCGGAGCGCCGCAAGCTCGAAAAGATTCTCGAGGCCGCCATCCGAAGCGCCGTCGAGCAAGTTCCCGAGCCAAATGAGACGACACCAACGCTCCCGGCAGTGACTGCCATCGAAAATGGAACGCCGAATCGTATCATCATATTGCGCAGGAGTCTTGCGGACGTGTTCCAGCGACTTCAAGAGCTTCAGCCACGACGACATAGAGACGGCGGTACGGCTGATGATCTCATCGCCGCGATTAATCGGACTCAGGAACCCGTTGCTGACTTCTCGAAAATCGCGGAATCAATTGCGCTTATGAACGATACCGAAGCCGCTTCCGAAATCTATCGCTGGTTCGGAAAGATCTTCGAGGAATACGCCCTGCCTGAGAATTTCAGCGGCCATTATTTTGAAGGTGATTTTGATTATTTTCGATTCGTCGGGCATGAATTGTTCGTGACGCTCATTGCCTTCCTGCTCCGTGAACAACGATGGGAACTCCTGCGCCACGTTTTGGGCGAACCGATCACAATGCGCTATGTTCGGCGTGAACACGGCCCCGGCAATGGGTCCTGGGACTATGCCTCGCAACATCTTGCGTTACTCCTCCAGGAAAGCAATAAGCGCCAGAGGATGTCGCTCCATGCGGATATGCTCCATGAGCGGCATACCAAAGGCGGACTTGCGGAAATAATGCCGTTCGAGGATTTTGTCGCCGCGGATTACTTCCTGTATCTGCTTGGACAGCTCAGCTCCAACGACGACTCCCGCCCCTTCCTAGCCTGGCGTCCCTGGAGCACGCTGTATCTCGGCAGGGCACCGGCGTTTCTCGTGAGCGCCGAACGGAAGCGTATCGCGGATGAACTCGTGAAGACATTCGGGGTTCCGGATATCGAGACCATGAGAAAGCGGTTAATAGAATGCGTTCCTATCCTTGAAAAGCTTTTTAATAGTGGAATCTGGATGCAACCGATTACGACGCAGAATATTCATAGAATTGGGACCCGCTAGGCACTTTCGCCCTTCATCGCAATGATAGAGATTTTTTTTGGTGAATTACCATCCCGGCCATCGACAAATGTTCCAGGTTGAAGATCGAGGTAATACAACTCGCGATTCTTCAGGGCTGGCGGTAGAAACCGCTTCTGATACCATGCAGGAACATAGTAGTTAATAGTTATGTCGAGAGTCATTGGGCATTGAGGAACAATATTCCGAAATCGCGGATGTTTGAAAGCTGAATCGATTAAGAAAGAAAGCAGGAAGCTCGCAGGCAGACTGTTCAATTACGAGCAGTTTCATTCCTTTGGATTGAGCGTGTCACCAATTCGCTTCTAAGTGCAGTGAGTTCTTCTGTGGCAAGAAGCTGACGCAGACTAGCGATGAGTATCTTCACGCTGCGCTCATTTGATAGGGCGTCACCACTGTCGTCCACGAGCGGAATACCCTGCGCGATTGCCTTGATCGTGGATTCAAATGTATCCAACCTTCCTTCGATCTCGTCCGTCAGCCATAGCGCCCATTTTTGTCGGGTGACAAAAAATCCGGTTAAATCCAATGTTCCTTGTTGATATGAGCCTGCTTGGTTCATCCGCTCCAAAGCCTTGGCTGTTGCCTCCAAATATTCCTCACAAAAGATGATATGCTTATCGAAAGCGGTGGCGGCCATATGAGAGGTGACACCCACCGAGAAAATATTCTGCTTATTGTTTAAGAGGACAGCCCGCTCATGTGATAACTCTGCCAGTTCCTTACTATATCGGGCTTTAAGCCCTTCAAGCCATCTATCACCAAGATGTTTGGATAGTCCAAAGACAATGGCCGATGCGCCAACTCCACCCAGTATTCCACTGACAATCATTTGCAGGATAGACCACCAAGTCATAGGCGTTCCGTTTTATCGAGCATCAGCAACGCTTTCTCTAAATCTCGTCACCCAAGTCTCAAACCAAACATCTTCTGCCGCGTACACCTTTCCATGACCTGCATTTTGATATTCAGCGATGATGCGGTCTGTGTCCCCGCCGCTTGCGATGACAATTTCGGCGTTCTTCTTAGGACTGTTAAGCAATAACGAGCGGGCGCGTTCGTCGATGGCAAGAAGACTGTAGCCACAGATCACAATACGGTTGGAGGATTGTAGAGCCGTGTACGCCTGTCTCCAGAGATCATTCCAAAACTGAGCATATTCCACGCCCGTATTTGCTGAAAAATAAAAGTCTTTTGATCGTGCGGGAAAGATCATAACCGGCAATGCCGCTCCGCCTCTGCCGAACTTAGAATCGCTCATGTCTGTATAGCCCAGGAACGAAAGCTCGTTTTTAGGAATCACAGGTCGAGAACCCAACGTATTGCCAGGGGTGAATACAACGGGGCCAGAAGTGATGCCTCCAAAGAGCAGTGCCAGCCAGTTAGTACTTCCATGTAATTTAAGTAATTTCGTAGCTGACCCTATCGGCAGACTCTCAATCGGAAATCCATAGCCATCACCGATTTCAAACTTCTCGGCTAGCTTGAGCTCTCGGTCCAGAGAAACATCATAATTAAAGGTGATGATGAAATCCCCGCGAGAAACGATAGTTCTTGCGAAGTTACGATAAGTTGATGACTGCAAAGCAGGTCCATGTTGAATCTCGGCAAACCAAGCGCGCACCGCGGTTTGAAAGACACCATATTCATTCGCCACAATGGTACGTTTGCTACGTTGTTCTACCGTTCCATGTTCATAGTCCTCGATTAATTTCTGAATCGCAGAAATCAGGTCTTCGATATTTCCGATCGGCCCAAATGACTCCTCGATAAAACTGGCCGTTGCCGGATACCGCGCGGCATAGGAGTCCGGATCATGTTTTGGGCTTTTCATCCATGCCAGCAACTCTGCCGCCATTGTATTGGCCAACGGATATCCAGCGTTGTGCGATGCACCTGCTCCCAAGACGTATGTTGTCATTACTAAGTTCCTCGTTTCGCCTCATTTCTTAGAACTGAGACTTTCAATATGGGAAGTGAGGCGCGAAGCCGTACTCATGATTTCATCAAGTCCGACCAGCTCTTCGGGACTGGATTTCAACACCGGTCACCCTCAGACGGTAAGTCAGCATGTCCAAACTCACCCCAAAACGTTCTGCAGATTCTTTTGTCGCCCCGCCGTTCCGCAAAATCGAGAGGAGAGACGGTCGAGGAAGCAATAGGCAGCCCGAGAGCCAATTGGCTTCTTCTTCCTGTGATTGATCGTGCGTTCGTAACAAGAGATGACCTTCTTCGCTCACATCTACTCTCGATGGATTATGGCCAAGCAATATATGCGCCAGTTCGTGCATAAGATTGCTTACCTGCCGCGCCTTTGAGTGAGCGGAATTAACGATAATGAGATCGATGCCGGGCAAGCGGAGCGTGACCGCTGACCAACTGTCGGGATCATCCTGGAGCAAAGTTTTTAAACAATCACTTGGCACATCGGGAATTTCCGACGGCGTCCAAATTCTTACACCAATCGTTTCGGCCAATTTGACAGGAGGTAGCGGGTCAATTGGCCTGAGCCCAAACTCAGTTCGCTTCTCCAACGCAACTCGCTCGCACCATGATTTAAAACCTCTCTTGAACACACTTAAAGCGTCTCCTCCGCCTCGGCCACCATCAGAGCTCGTTGTGCTGCCAGGATCATCTTTGCCAATGCTTCAGCTGTAGAGGGCTGAAGTGTCTGGTCTTTACGAAAGTGAACAGCGACTGCTGGCCGTTTTGAAACGACGTCTTTGATTCCCAATATTTCCGCTGGATCGACCTTCAGCCACCTGCAGATTTTTCCGAAAGTTTCCAGGTCGGGCATATAGCCGCGTTCCACCCTAGACAAGGTGGCGGCACTCACGCCTATTTCAGCAGCAACCTCCCGAATGCCTCTCGTGCCACGGGCCTGCTCCAGTTTCCGACCAAAAATCTCAATATTTTTCTTGACCGTTTCTTTCATAAGACAAATGCTTGACAAAAGAAACAAGGATCCATAGAGTGTTTCATATGTTAGACAGTAATGACCTTCTTGGGGGCTGTCAAGCTAAAGGTCGCGCCGAGAAGAAGACAACCGAATCAGGAGGAAAAAATGAGCAACTTGCAAGAGGAGCACAATCAGCACACGAAGACAGAGGTTTTTCACATCGTCGTCAACACGCGACCGAAGGATGTCACTCAAGAGGTTCTGACATTTGATGAGATCGCAAAGCTTGCGTTTCCGACGCCGGATGGGATTACCAACCCGATCTTTACAGTCTCGTTCAAAAACTCAGATCAAAAACCGTCATCCGGCACATTGGTGTTGGGCGAATCGGTAAAGATCAAGAATGGAACGATCTTCAATGTCACAAGAACTGGTCAATCGTAGTCCCGATCTAAAGCGTCTCAGAGATGAAGGTTTTGCCATTGAGGTAGCCCAAGCCGCCTATCTCGTGGTCAGAGATGTTCCTTATGTGAATTCCAGCCGCGAAGTAAAGCTCGGCATTCTCGTCTCTGAGTTGAGCTTGGCAAATGATGTGACGACCAAGCCAACGACGCACGTCATTTTCTTTTCAGGCGAACATCCATGCCACAAGGATGGCACCAAAATCGCTCAGATAGTGCACCAGAGTGCCACCCAGAATCTTGGCGGGATTGAGGTGCATCACTCCTTCTCGAATAAGCCATGGCCAGACGGATATATCGATTATTACGACAAGATCGACACCTATGTCAGAGTCATCTCAAGCCCTGCACAATCCATTAATCCTAATGTTACCGCAAAGACGTTTCGTGTAATAGAGACTTCGGAGGAAGAGTCAGTTTTCAAATATCTGGATAGTGCCTCCAGCCGAGCTAAAATCGATCAAGTTACGGAGAAGCTTAAAATTCGAAGGCTTGCAATCATCGGTCTCGGCGGTACTGGGTCTTACGTGCTTGATTTTGTCGCGAAGACACCTGTGAAGGAAATTCACCTTTTCGATGGAGACAAGTATCTCCAACACAACGCGTTCAGGTCTCCAGGAGCACCATCGGGTGAAGAGTTGGAACAGCAGTTATCGAAGGTTAAATATTTCAAGAATATATATTCAAAAATGCGGCGCAACATCTTTGCGCATCCCGACCATGTTGACGCTTCGAATGTGGACCAACTCAAAGAGATGGATTTTGTATTTATCTGTGTCGATAGAGGCTCTGCCAAGAAACTGATTATCGAGAAACTGGAATTGTGGGGTATATCGTTCATTGATGTTGGCATGGGCATTGAAAACGTCGGGACAGGTCTAACCGGAATCTTAAGAACCACTACCAGCACACCTCAATACCGGAGGCATGTGCAAAAGAGAGTCTATTTTGCCGACGATGATCCCGAGGGAGTTTATAACCAGAATATCCAAATTGCGGAACTCAATGCATTCAATGCCGCCCAAGCAGTTATTAAATGGAAGAAACTGCTCGGCTTTTATCACGATCTTGAAAATGAGCACAACAGTACATATTCGATCGATTGTAATTTGTTGACCAGCGAGGAAGTCATAGAAACACCTGACTTGATATCTGATGAAACAAAACTTAAGGCATAAAGAGCTAGCATTCGAATTCGTGGAAAATGTCCCAGAGAATTTGAATGAAGGTGTTTTGTATATCTCGACCAAATACGCAAGTGCCATTCATAAATGCTGCTGCGGTTGCGGCAATGAAGTAGTTACATCTTTGAGTCCTGTGGGATGGTCTCTCATTTTTGATGGCGATACAGTCTCTCTTGAGCCATCAATCGGGAATTGGAATTTTGCGTGTCGATCACACTACTGGATTTCTCGGAACAAAGTTCGACCTGCGGCTGCCTGGCCTGAAAGTAGAATTGAAGCGGGCAGAGCGAGGGAACAAACGGCGCTGAAGAGATATTTCAAACAGAAGACTGATGAAGAATCCGCAAATTAGCTCAGATGATAAGAACGCGGAGCAGATCGTCACGGGTATTGCAGCGGGGCAACTATTAGATTGGAATAAGAGAATTAAAGAAGTTAGTAGAGGACGTGGCTTCTGAAATGTTTATACGCGATTGAATTTTTGGTGCATCGAAGTTTCAGTAAATTTGCAGAGGAGGGCAGTTAAATGGGCAGCATTGGTATTGCAGCTTTCGGGGGCGCAAAGGGTGTCCCAATACTTGGTGTCATAGTTTTCTTTGTTGTTGTCATCGGCATCGCCGGAGTTGTGGGCTATCGGCTGGGCGAGCAAGCAGAAAGGCGCCCATTACGTCTTTCATAAATTCGCAATTGAAAGGTCGATTCCGTGAATTTCACAACGTCCCATACCCGGAATTCGAGATCAGAGGGGCGTTCGTGCGTGCTATCCGCTTCGGGCTTCTTTGCTTATTGATTTCTGAGGCTGTCGCAGCCTCAATTTCGCCTACACCGCCTGAGGGCGGCAGACCAGAAATTAGGTGCAAATTATTGAAAATATTGGTCGGGGAGAGAGGATTTGAACCTCCGACCCCCTGGTCCCGAACCAGGTGCTCTACCAGGCTGAGCCACTCCCCGAACTGGTGTCAGTATAGCAGACTGGCCACTGATCGCTCCTCAACGTTTTAGCTTCCGATGGGCTTCCAAATTGGGGCTCTTGACGTTAATTTGGGCGTTTGCCTTATTTCGGCGGTTCGTTATTTCGGCGTTCCGGCCTTTGATTCCCGTCCCTTGGCTTCTGGCGTTTCCCCTGGTTTTGAAGACGGTGACAGGGCATTTGCGCTTTCGGGGCGACGTTTGGGCTTGGGAAAGTCGGTATTTTCGTTGAAGCAGAAGTCGACGAGTTCGGAGGTATAGCGCTGGACGACGGCGTCCGGGACATCGCTCCGCTGAAACTCATGGAAGCGGAAGTCGATGGCGCCGTCGGGATGCACGGTGGCCAGGAGGTATCCGTAGGTCTTTTGCAGGGCTTCCTGAGTGGGCGGGGCATCTTGCGCGGACTGTGTGTCTTGATTAGCAGCTTCAGAGGTGTGAGCAGGGTCTTGGATGGCTTTTCCGCCCGGAGCGTGATTGGAAGGGGCGTTGCCCTTGGCGGCGGGGAGACGGCCTTCGGCGCGGAGGGCGTCTTCGGGCAGGGCGTAGCGGACGGCCCCGCCGGTTCCGATGATCCATCCTGGCAGCACACCGCCGTGGGCGCGCCAGTAGGCGGTGTTGTAGATATCGGTCATATAAAAATGGGAGTGGCTGGCGAGGACATAGACGCGCTTGCCGGTTTTTTCGCGAAAGTTCAGCAGGTCGAGGTAGACGCGGCCTCCGCCCTGAATGCCTTCTTCAGACTCATTCATGCTATGTCCCGCTGAAAGGCTATACGGAAGGGCGGCGTGCATCCCCACGACCAGCGACCGCACCTGCGGATTTTCGGCGGCGCGCTTGAGCACGCCCTCGATCCAGTTGATCTGGCCGGCATCGAACTGGTCGCGGCTGGCGTTGTCGAGATAGATAAAGTCCACACCACCCTGAATCCAGTGGTAATACGGCCGGACGCGGTAGTCCTTTGGGTCGTCGGCAAGGCGCTGCTGCCGCAGCACGGGCGCATTGAGCCAGTCGGCAAAAGCGGCCACAAACCCGGCACGGGACATGGGAGCAATGGTCTCGTGATTGCCAATGCCCACGTAGACCGGCATGTTACCGAAGGGCGCAAGCTGGCTTTGGACAAAGTCGTCCCAGGCGATTTTCTGGTACCGGTCGAGCGGCAGCGTCTGGCCTCGCCATTCGGGCGAGTGCTGGAGATCTTCATCCACCTTATAAATGGCGCGAAGATCGCCAAGATGAAGATAGAAGGCGGCCTGGTTGCGCTGGGCGTCCGCGGCGATCGAGGGCATGACCACATCGCCGCAGTTGCGGGAGTCGCCAGAGACCGCGAAATTCCAGGTTGCCGAGGAAGCCGTGTCCGGCTGGGCGAATGCCTGGAGGCTATTGAGCCAGAGAATTCCTCCGACAAGGAAAGACCACGCAGAAAACCTCACAATGCCTCGATGCATGGGCAGAATATAGCATTCGTTGTTAGGGAAAATTCAATAAAACCAAAATCTTTACCGCAGAGGTCACAGAGGAGGAAAACCGAGGTCACAGAGAAAACCGTTAGAGGTCATTTCACGCTCGTTGTTAGGGAATATTCAATAAAACCAAAATCTTTACCACGGAGGTCGCAGAGGAGGAAAACCGAGGTCACAGAGAAGATCGGTTTCAGTTAGAGAGTCATTTTCTTGTTCAATTTGATGGTCACGGGGTTAAACAAGAAAGGAAGAGGAAAAGGAAAGTGGACGGTAAACGACGACTTGATTTACGGATCGGATGGAGCAGGGCTGGGAGGGCCATCATCGTTCCAGCGAGAGTAGCCGTCGTATTTTCCGGTCAGTGGAGTTGTGTGTCTCCTAGTGAGGCGTCCCGCCGATAACGTTAGACGTCGGATTACTCAGATATTGTGGGATATCACCGCATTCCGAAAAAGAACGGTACTATCGAAACGGTACTAACGAAATGACCGAGACAGCCTGCTAGTAAATGTAAGGCGCGTAACTGTAGGGCTTATTGGGTGCGAGGGGAGAAAATGTTTGGGGCGTACGTGTTTGGGGCGTAGGTATCGGACGTGTATGCACCGGGCGTGGAGGCGTTAGGGCGCGACTTGCCGTCCAATTGGTTTCTTCTCCCTGGCTGGCCATAGTTTTGCGAAATCGGCCGAGTCGCTACCTGCTCGGCGGTGCGGTACTCCAGATCGCGGGACATCATCACATACTTACCCTTGAAGCGCACGTTCGCCACGGCGCGGGTAAAGGTATGGAGCCACATGCCATCCACAGAAGCAAAGCTCATTACGATGTGCAGGTCGTGAACCCACCATGACGGACTCTTGACGGGCTCGCCTTCAATCATGTGCGTCTTGTAGTCCTCGGCGTCGATCCAGACTTTGCCTCGTATCAAGTCTTTATCATCGCGACGGGGCGTGATGGCCAGCACGTAGCAGAGGCGGCCGTCCTGAACTTCCTGGCCCACATACTGGAAATCGTAGTATTCGGGAGACACCTCTTTGAGCGGCTCCTTGCTGGGGCTTTCCTGCTTCGCCAGAATATCTCTCAGGATCTTTTCGCCGAGGCCGCCGCTGCTGCTCTCGACGCTGTACCACTTCTGCCCGGGCGGCAGGTAGGTAATATCGGCCACGATACGGGCCTTGGGTTGAAGTTGAACATCGAGCAACTGATAGTCCCTTTTTACCGTGTAGGGACGTATGTGCGCTCTATTTTCCTGGCGGGCGTTGACCATGCCGTCGACGATGGTCTTGAGGTCGGGAACGGGACCCATCCCCTGGGCGACAACTAGTTTCGCTAGCAGGAGAAGCCATAATCCACGCATTGTGGACCGATATGCCACTTGATCTGCCCCTCAACCGTGCTCGTACGTGATTGGAAGCCTTTTCAGGCAGAAAGGAGGCCGAAGCTTCTTTCAAAAGATGCTGCAGAGGCAAGCAACCAATTTCCCGGCTCTCACGCTCGAAGCGCCCGCGCCAATCACCGCCCGGATATCCACTCACTACTTATTCATTGAGCAACCGATTGGATTTGAGAAAGGGAAACGGCGAGGTATACGGAGTCGTAGAGAACCCGTCCCTTTTTGACCCACTGATTCACTGGCTTTGCCATGCAACTATTAGAGAATATTTATCAATTATTAGTATTGACTTTCCATTTGCGAGTGCTACGATGCACGGCGCTTGATGGAAGCTAAGAAGCTTTGCCAAGCTGTTTCCTCTGACCTGGGCCAGCACCTCTTCAACGATCAGCGTAAATGTGGCCACTGCGATTGAAATCAGGGTGCAGGCTGGTTTCCAAAACAAAAGAATCTTTCCTCGCTTGCACGCACAACGCGTGCCTCCTCTTTAATCCGCTCCTCTTGAAGCGGTACTGACAGTACGTCGCAGGGAGCCCTCGGAAACGTTACACCATGAGGGCCATGGCGGCGGGTATCGGGCTCAATATCGATCCACCAATACAAAATCAGGAGGCAATCCATGAAAGGGAAGCTCGTATCCGTTGCAGCTTTGGTTTTTGCAGTTGCTTTGTTCACCAATATGGCGTCGGCCCAGTCCGACCCGGGAGTGCGCAGCACCACCGGAATCAATGCGGGGCAGGCGCTGGCCTCGGTGACGGCAGATGCCAATCTATCGACGTTCTTCACCAACGGACTAGCTCAGTTCGCTGAACACCAGGTTGTAACCGGTGGTGACAATAACGGCCTGGGGCCACGGTTTAACCTCGACGGCTGCGGCGGATGCCACTCGCAGCCAAATATAGGAGGTTCAAGCCCTTCGTCCAACATCTTTCCCAAAGTGGGGCCGAACCCACAGAGCCAGGCGATCACCACCGGCTTGGTTAGCGGCTCAACCAACACAATGCCTTCGTTTGTTACGGCTAACGGTCCTGTCCGCGAAGCCCGCTTTCCGTTCTTCTTCAACGCGAATGGCACGCCCAACACCGCCGCTCCGAATGGGGGCGTCGAGACCTTATTTACCGTTTCAGGACGCGCCGATGCGGGCTCCTGCAACATTTCTCAACCTGCCTTTGCAACAGCTTTGGCAAATAACAACATCATCTTCCGAATCCCAACTCCGGTCTTCGGCGCGGGCCTGATCGAGAATATCGACGATTCGACCCTACTCGCTAATCAAGGCGCGCAGGCCAACAATGGCTTTGGAATCGGCGGCACGTTTAACCACAACGGCAATGACGGGACGATCGCCCGCTTCGGCTGGAAAGCCCAAAACAAGTCGCTGCTGCTGTTCGCTGGCGAGGCCTACAACGTGGAGATGGGCGTTACCAACGAGCTATTCCAGCAGGAGCGTCCGCTCCCAGGAGAAGACACAACAACGGGGTTGCCGAGCAATTGCCAACTCAACCCTACGCCCGAGGACGTCACCCACGCCAACGGCACAGATGCATCCAGTGTTTCGAGCGACATTGAACTGTTTACAATTTTCATGCGGAGCTTGGCACCTCCGACGCCTTCGACAACCTCTCCGGGAGGAGCAAGTTCCATTGCCAATGGCCGCAGCCTTTTTAACGCAATCGGCTGCGCAACCTGCCACACGCCATCGCTCAAGACCGGACCTTCTAATTTCACCAGCGGCCTGAGTAACGCCACCGCCAACTTGTTCTCCGACCTTGAAATCCATCACATGGGCACAGTGCTGGCAGACAACGTTTCTCAAGGCGGCGCGGGTGGAGACCAGTTCCGCACGGCTCCGTTGTGGGGCTTGGGACAGCGCATTTTCTTCCTGCACGACGGAAGGTGCAGCGACCTCCTCTGCGCGATTGAGGCCCACGAAAGCAACGGTGGAGAAGCCACGACCGCGGAGGGCAACTTTGACGGTAATCTTTCGGCCAGCCAGCAACAAGACGTTTTGAATTTCCTGCGTTCGCTGTGATGACTATGTTTCTTGTTTACAGATGACCAATTACCGATAACCCACTCAGACATCGGGGCCACGAGAAAGCATTGCGACTCGTGGCCCCGATGTCTGATCCACAGGGGAAGCATCGCCTGACACGTCGCTCCTGACACATCGCCCTTGGCACGCCAACCAGGACAAGCCAATCCCACAGCGTAAAACGCAACCTTGCCCGCTACAAAATGCCCGCCTCGTCCTACCGGATTCTCCGGCGGGTGCTAGAATTTCTGGGTCTTTCCGGTCAAAGCCATAATCCTATTAAAGAGTCTTTAACCAACCTATCTTCCTTCTGAGAGGGCACGAGATGAACATCGCGAAAGATGTGACAGAGCTGATTGGGCGCACGCCCCTGGTGCAATTAAACAAAGTTACCGAAGGCTGCAAGGGTACTGTCGTGGCCAAATTGGAGGGCCGCAATCCATGTAACAGCGTTAAAGACCGCATTGGCGTGAGCATGATTCAGGAGGCGGAGAAGGCGGGAAAGATTACGCCCGGCAAGACAATCCTGATCGAGCCGACCAGCGGCAACACCGGAATCGGATTGGCGTTTGCCGCAGCCGCCAAGGGCTACCGGCTGATCCTGGTAATGCCGGAGACGATGAGCCTTGAACGGCGCATTGTGCTGTTGGCCTTTGGCGCAGAACTGGTTCTGACACCGGGACCCAAAGGCATCAAGGGCGCGATCGCGAAAGCCAAAGAGATCCTGGAACAGACTCCCAACGGCTTTATGCCGCAGCAGTTCGACAATCCCGCCAACCCGAAGATTCACCGCGAGACCACCGGGCCGGAAATCTGGAACGACACCGAGGGCAAGGTTGACATCTTGATTTCGGGCGTGGGCACGGGCGGCACACTCACGGGCGTGGCTGACTACATCAAGCCAAAGAAATCATCGTTCAAAGTGGTGGCGGTTGAGCCTGCGGACAGCCCGGTACTCTCCGGCGGCAAGCCTGGCCCGAACAAGATTCAAGGGCTGGGAGCGGGGTTTGTGCCGTCGATCCTCAACACGGGCCATATTGATTCGGTAGAGACTGCCACGGTCGATGAATCTCTGGCGATGGCTCGCCGCTGTGCGAAAGAGGAAGGACTACTGCTCGGCATTTCCGGAGGAGCGGCGGTCGCGGCGGCGGTGCGGGTGGCACAGCGCGAGGAAAACGCCGGCAAGCTGATTGTCGTGATCATCCCCGATTTTGGCGAGCGCTACCTCAGCACCATGTTGTTTGAAGACCTGCGCAATCAGGCTACGAAGATCGAGACGGCGGACGTCGTCCTCGTCTAAGAAGGCCTGGTCTAAGAAGGCGGCAAGACCGAATGCGTATCTGTGTTTTCTGCGGTTCTTCGCCAGGCGCCCGGCCCGTTTACACAACGGCTGCCCGGCGCCTGGGCGAACTCCTGGCCCAGCGAGGAATCGGGCTTGTCTATGGTGGCGCTCATGTGGGTTTGATGGGCACGCTGGCAGATGCGGTCTTGGCGGGCGGTGGAGAAGCCGTTGGAGTGATTCCCGAATCGCTGGTGAAACGGGAGATTGCTCATCGCGGATTGACGCAGCTTCACGTAGTAGAAACCATGCATCAGCGCAAGGCCATGATGGCCGATCTCTCCGACGCGGTGATCGCTTTGCCCGGCGGCTTTGGAACGCTGGAAGAATTTTGCGAGATCGTTACCTGGTCAAAGCTGGGATTTCAGCGCAAGCCGTGCGGCTTGCTGAATATTGACAACTACTGGAATGGCCTGTTGACCATGTTCGACCGGGCCGTTCAAGACGAATTTATCCATCCGAACGATCGCCGAATGATATTGGAAGCCGAGACGCCGGAAGAGATGCTCAACAAGCTTGCGGCTTGTCTTGTGTCTTTGGCTAGTGGTACCAGGCAAGTAGCAAGCACCAACCGCCGAACCACAGTTTGAACCGCACACGCCGCTGACGAATGCAAATGATCTCGATTCTTGGTTTTCTTGCCGGTACGCTGACTACGATTTCCTTTTTGCCGCAGGTCCACAAGACCTGGCGCACAGGCCGCAGTGACGATCTTTCCTGGGGCATGCTGCTCATTTTTTCGCTCGGCGTTCTTTTATGGCTGATCTACGGCCTGGTGCTCCATGAGGCACCTATCATCGCGGCCAATGCGGCGACCCTGGTTCTTCTCATTGCCATTGTGGTGATGAAGGCGAAACAGCGAAGCCTGTAGGGTTCGGCAAGCGGGGCTTAACCCACCCTTTGCTCCGAGCGCAAAAGACCAAGAGCGCTCTCTCCACAAAGGATGGGGCACCCCTCACAGGGCAATCGCATGAAAACTTTTGGATAGCCTCTTTATGTTTGGGGAAGATTAGAGGCAAGCCTCGGTGGAAACGCCGAGTGAGATGCCTTGGAGCACAAATGAGAACAGAAGTTCTCACATGTGCTCCAAGGCATGAAATTTATTGGGCGTGCTTGACGGGGCCATAAATGGCCCCTCTTCCACAGTTGCGCCAGCTTCATCGCCAGCCTGAGTATCGGGGACTGAAGGAGCACGCGAGCCGTGAGACAAATCTCGAGACGCACCAAACGGTCAACATTTCTTTCATGCGATTGCCCTGGCATCCCTCATCTTTGTGGGTTCTCCATCGACGTTGTTGCTACACTAATATGTGAGAGCCTCTGAGATTCTTCTTCTCTTTTCGGCCACCGTGCTAGCTGGGGCGATCAACTCGGTCGCGGGCGGCGGCAGCTTCATCTCGTTTCCCTGCCTGCTCTTTACCGGCATGCCTCCGATCAGCGCGAACGCCACCAACACCATGGCGATATGGCCGGGCGTGATCGCGGCGACGGGAGCTTATCGCAAGGCGCTTACCTGGAAGATTCTCAAACCTCTGATGCCGCTCATCGTCATCAGCTTTTTTGGAAGCATTCTCGGGGCGGCGCTTCTGCTTAAGACTCCGCAGCAGACCTTCTTGAAGCTTATTCCATGGCTCCTGCTATCGGCCACCATCCTGTTTGCCCTAGGCGGGAAGATCACCGCGTGGGTCAACCGTCGTCCACGATCGGGGCCGTCCGCATGGACGATGGTTGCGATCACGGCGGTTCAATTGTGCGTGGCCATCTACTTTGGATATTTCGGGGCCGGCGGCGGATTCGTGATCCTGGCGCTGCTGGCGCTCATGGGCATGGATGACATCCATGCGATGAACGGCGTTAAGACGCTTCTGGCGGCATGCAGCAACGGGGTGGCGGTGGTCATCTTCATTTTCGCGCATGCCATCGTTTGGCCGCAGGCGATTCTCATGATGGCCGGGGCCATCCTGGGTGGATACGCGGGGGCTTATTTCGCACAGAAGCTTCCCGCGAAGGCAGTGCGCGCCATGGTGATTGGGATCGGTATAAGCGCGACCGTGTATTTCTTCTGGCAGACGTTGAAAGCCTGAACTCGCCGCGTCAATCACAAGCAATATCAAAAGACAAAATCCACGTCGATGCCGGAAAAGGGTTTCGGCGGCTCGTGCTGCGAGATGACCGTTCCAATCCGGATCTTGAGCGGCAAAATATATTCGGCGGGAAGCCGGAGCCACCCGGGCATGTTGTAGTAGTTGATTTTGAAGAGCGATCCGAGTTGCAAGCCAAGCGAGGGCACAAAGATCACTTCGGCCCTATTGTCCAGATACTGCACGCCGACCTCGTTATAGCTATAGAAGCCGACGAACCTCTTGTTGGTGATCCAGCGGTCGAGGTTGCTGCGGATGCCGCCTTTCAACTGCCAGTAATGCCGAAGCTGAGATGCTCCATTCTCCTTGACTCCAACATCACCAAATGAGTAACTCGCCGTATAACCAAGCCAGTAATCCGATGTACCTTGCTTGCCGCCCTCGGCATTGTGCGGATACTTTCTTCCGATATCTCCGGCGTTGACGCGAAACTCAAAGCCCTGCAGATCGTTGGCCGACACCAGCCGACTATTTACTCCGAGCACAAAGGAGTTGCCAATACGGCTGCGAACGAACTCACGGTCGCCAAGCCGCTGGTTGGCCTGGCGCATGGCATCGGTGACCTCGCCTTGCGGGAACAACGTGGGCAAATTTGAGTTGTAGGGGATGGGAACGAGGCGCAGACCGGCAAAGGCGTTCATGAGGAAATCCGCCTGGCGGTCTCTCTCATCCGGTATGCCTTGCAGCACCGGCACATAGTTGGAATCCGAACCGGCGCGCTGGAAAGCATTCCATACGTCTTGCAACGAAAGACGAACGGCTTCAACAATCCGATCCAGGTCTTGGTTACGGCCGGTGTAGGCGATGTCTTCCAACTTGTGCGCGCCGCGCCAACTTTCGTGGGTGTTGTTCAGTTGCCCATCGCCGTAGGCCTTCCAGATTTCTCCATTGCGGTTGAGCACGGTTGTGCCGTTCTCGCTGTAGAAATCGTGCAGGGCCTTATTGTTGGTGACAGAAGCGAGAACGGTTCGATTTACAACCAGGTGCCCAGATGAAAAGGCGTCTTCGAGAAAATGGTCGGCATAGGCGTTGTAGAGCAGGGCGTAGTGCAGCAACTGCCGGGCCTGCTTTTCGTTACTCGCAACCTTCTCTCCGCCATTATTTCCGGCTTTCAGGAGACGGGCGCTCCGCTCGGCCAAATCGATGGCCGCGGCGTGAATGGTTACATACATGTCGATGGCGTTAGTCTGGCCAAGCTTGCCGAATGCGGCTCCGGCAAGCGATGGGTCTTCGCATTCCCGTATGCGGGACTTCTCGAAAGGCCGAAACTGCTGCTGAAACGAATGCTTGTATTCATAGAAGTGGGAAAGATTAACGGCCGCCTGCAGGACGTAGCCAAAGTCCATACGCGCCAGTTTGGCGTCGGGCGCGGCTGTATACCCCATGGCGATGTAGCGCTCATGCAACAGGACGATGCGCTGAATCAACGAGTCCTTGGTTCGAAGCTGGGCCTCAAGCTCCAGGGGCGTGCTTTGATGGTCTCCGCTGAGCGCGTTCAGAACGCCATAAGAAACACGGTTCCCGCCTTCTACGGAAAGGTCCGCGAAGTAATAGTTTCCGCCATCGTCCCGCAGGGCTTCTGTGAAAGCGAGGAAGACCTTGGCAAATTCCTGGTCTCCCAGGGCGAGCGCAAACTTAAGAAAAGCTCTATCCCCAATTTCCTTATGCTCACCGTAGGTATAACCAAAGAAATTTACGGAGCAGCCAAGCGCAAGCAAGAGCGCAACAACGATTTTCATCCATACCCCGGGCTGGAAAATTAGCGAGCTTGTTCTTCTTGGCTTTCTTTGTTTTCCTTGTTGTTCTTATCGTGCTTACTTTCTTATTGTTCTGCTTTAGGCCACGCATTGGGGAGATTCACGGCGCCGACGAACCGGGCGATGGACGATGGGACTACACCCACAGGCAGGCAAACCTTCTCCGAAGCATTTGGATCTCTCTATGTTCCAGACGCTCCGAACGCATGCGGATTTCAAATCGTGGAAGATTTTTTGCGGTTGGTTGCTTAGTTCTGGCTAAGAGTTCTAACTTCCGGTGAATCTTCCCTGGCGGCGCTCGCGTACGGAGAGAACGCCCTCTTTGTGATCCTGTGTCTGGAAGAGGCGCGTCTGCTCGGCTAGCTCATGGTCCGTCTGCGCATGGACGGCTTCGGCAAGACCGCGACGTAGAGTGGCCCGCGTGGAACGCACCGCGAGGGGAGCGCAGGCGGCAATCTCCGATGCCAGGTCGTGCGCAGCCTTTCGAAGGGCGCCTGAGTGAAGGACGCCTGAGTGAAGATCGGGGGGCGCGGCTAGCACGTCGGCAAGGCCCCACGCCAGGGCTTCCTGGGCCCCAATGCGCCTTCCGGTATAGAACATGAGGCTGGCACGCTGAACGCCGATCAACCGCGGCAAGGTATGGGTCAAACCAAATCCGGGATGGATACCCAGCTTCACAAAGTTGGCCCCAAACCATGCTTCGGGCGCAACAACGCGGAAGTCGGCCACCAGAGCAAGACCGAGACCGCCCCCGACCGCAGCGCCCTGTATGGCGGCCACCACAGGTTTTTCGCAGGCAAAGAGGCGCACCGCGTGCTTGTAGATATCCGCGGCGGAGAGGTCTTCCCTGCCGGCAATCTCCTGAAGGTTCGCCCCAGCGCAAAACGATCGACCTTCGGAAGCCAACAGCAAAGCTCTGCACTCGGAGTCGCGGTCGAGAGCTTCAAAAGCATCGGCCAAGTCGCGGACAAGACGATCGTCAAAGTAGTTGTGCGGTGGGCGATGGATCTCCACGGTGGCAACGTGCGCTTGAATGGCTACGGACACATCTCCGAATTTATTGGCTGTCATTGGTTTGTCAGTTCGTCTGAGCTTTCGACTTCTCCATTGATTTCACCACACGGGATTTCACCACACGGGATTTCACCACACGGGTTTCGCCACACGAGATTACACAATCGAGGCGAAGAACCCAAGGCGTGGTGATCGCAATACGCCCCTTGTATGGCCATTTCTCCGTGTAGAATCCTGCGATGCTCACGAAAGGTCCCCTTGCGGGAATCCGCGTTCTCGATTTTGGGCGGTTCATTGCCGGCCCATATTGCGGCATGTTGCTGGCGGACATGGGGGCGGATGTAATCCGGATCGACCGGCGGCACGGAAGCGAAGATCGCTTTATTGGTCCGGTCACTGAAGAAGGCGAAGGCGGAAGCTTTCTTTCCCTGAATCGCAACAAACGCAGCCTCACTCTCGACAGTTCCAAGGCAGAATCGGGAGACGTGATTCGCCGCCTGACTGCGCGGGCTGACGTTGTAGTGGTAAACCTGCCAGTGGGCGTGATGAAAAAGATGGGTCTTGACTACGATTCACTTCGGGCCGTGAAGCCGGACATCATTTTGGCCCGTATCTCCGCCTTTGGACCCGATGGGCCTTATGCCAACCGCCTGGGGTTCGATGCTGTGGTGCAGGCGATGTCCGGTGCGATGGCCCTTACCGGATTCGGGGGACATCCCGTGCGCTCCATGGCCGCGTTCGAAGATTTCGGCACGGCGCTGCACACGGCCTTTGGCGTGATGGTAGCGCTTTATCATCGCTCACAGACCGGGCAGGGACAGATTGTGGATGGCTCGCTGCTAGCCACGGGTGCAACGTTTATGCAGGCGTTCCTGGCGGAGCATCATGTGTTGGGTATCAAGCGCGAACAGAGAGGCAATTCAGGATTTTATTCCGCCCCTGCCGACGCCTACCGCACTCAGGACGGATGGATCGTGATCTTTGCGATAGGCGACGATATGTTTGAGCGGTGGGCGCGGCTGGTAGGCCACCCGGAGTTTATCGGCGATCCACGGTTCGTCAGCGACCTTCTGCGGGCCGACAATCGAGACGCCATTACGCAGGCAATGAACGAATGGCTGGCGACCCGCACGACGGCGGCCGCCCTCAAGGAGCTTGAAGCCGCCCGGATTCCAGCGGGCCCGGTACTGGATGTGGACCAGGTGCTCGACGATCCGCAGGTGAAGGCACGGGAGCTGTTTCGTTATGTTGACTACCCTGGTACTCCCAAAGCAGTGCCTTTGGCCGACACAGCTGTGCGCCTTTCCGCCACGCCAGGAGGCATTCAACGAAGGGCTCCTACGGTGGGCGAGCATACTAAGGAGATCCTTCTGGAGATTGGGTACTCAACCGAGGAAATTTCCACATTGCAGCGGGCTGAGGTGGTATAAAAACAGGAGCCTACCTGGATACGGGCATTGCCTGCCGAGTTTGGTTTGACCGGCTTTCAATTTGACCGGCAGGGCCTGCAGAAGCTAAAATCACAGGGTTTGCCAGTTCTTTCAGTTCCTGCCTGTTTTGCGCAAGGCTGTTAAGCAAACCGAAGCATTTCGCATCCTAATTCAGTTTATTTTCATCGCCCTTTCTTTTCAGGCAATTGAAAGCGGCAAACGGAGAGAGATATGTACGCGGTCATTCGCTCCGGGGGGAAACAGTATCGTGTTGCTCCCGGTGACATCGTAAAGATTGAGAAACTAGCCGCCAATGCGGGCGAAACAGTTGATTTTAAGGACGTTGTGGCTGTATCAGCCGAGGATGGCAAGGTAACCTCCGGCGGCTCGGCACAGGTCAGCGGCCAGGTGGTGGAAGAGGGCCGCGCCAACAAGATCCTTGTTTTCCATTTCAAGCGGAAAAAGCAGTACAAGAAGATCTATGGCCATCGCCAGCCATTTACCGCAGTCCGCATCACCGAAATCGCGGTGGACGGCCAGCGTTTCGCCGCTCCAGAGCTGCCAGCGGGCAAGCGGAAGCAGGCGTAGGAGTCGTGATCGCTGTGCGGCAGTAGGCGGGTAGTCGGTTATCAGATTGTGAAGATCAGAGTCGGTCCAGAAGCCGGTTCGCACTTGAAGAGGATTTTTTCATGGCACACAAAAAAGGATTAGGCAGTTCCAGAAACGGTCGCGACTCCAATGCCCAGCGGCTGGGAGTGAAGGCATTTGCGGGTCAACTCGTGCCCGGCGGGACGATTATCGTCCGCCAACGCGGAACACCGATCAAGCCGGGAGCGAACGTCGGCCGGGGCAAAGATGACACGCTTTTCGCTAAGGTTTCGGGCGTTCTCAAGTTTGTGGATCGCGGCAACCACGGGCGGTTTGTAGTGATTGAACCAGCGCCCCTGGCTGCGGCAAAAGCATAACAGTCCGTCCTTCCACGCATATAGGAATCTGGCCCCGTCTTTTCTCTTTTGGGACGGGGCTTTTGATTGCAATGTTGCATCCGCACACTCAACGATAAAATCAAAAGAATAGAAGAGAATAGTGTGGCCCGGTTCTCAGGCCACAATCGCGCATGTTTATTGACGAAGCCATCATTCGAATCAAGGCGGGCGGCGGCGGCAACGGCTGCATGGCGTTCCGCAGGGAGAAGTATGTCCCGCGAGGCGGCCCTTCCGGCGGCGACGGCGGCCGCGGCGGCGACATCATTATGGAATCGAGCGAGCGGCACAATACGCTCGTCCACTTCCGGTTTAATCCCGAACACACCGCGCAGCGCGGGCGGCACGGCGAAGGCTCGAACTGCACGGGCCGGGACGGCGAAAGCATCGTCCTGAAAGTTCCCGTTGGGACAATTCTTTACGATCAGACCACCGGCGAGCGCGTTCATGATTTCTCGCACGCCGATGAGCGGCTGATCGTGGCGCATGGCGGGCGCGGCGGCCGGGGCAATCAGCACTTTGCCACCAGCACCCATCAGGCTCCGCGCGAGCATGAGCCGGGTAAGCCAGGGGAAGAGAGGGTTTTGCGGCTGGAGCTCAAGCTACTAGCCGATGTGGGCATTGTGGGCTATCCCAACGTGGGCAAATCCACGCTGATTTCACGCATTTCCTCCGCCCGACCCAAGATCGCCGATTACCCGTTTACCACGCTGCAACCAAACCTGGGCGTTGTGACCGTGGGCGATGCGCCTCATGAACAGAGTTTTGTAGTAGCCGACATTCCTGGATTGATTGAAGGAGCGCACGAGGGAACGGGATTAGGCATCCAGTTTCTTCGCCACATTGAGCGCACACGCCTGCTCACGCATGTGATCGATGTTTCCGACGCAAGCGGGAGGCCCGATCCGGCAAAAGATTTCACCGTGATCATGGGGGAACTCGCCAGCTTTGGTGCAGACCTGGAGAAGAAGCCGATGATCGTTGTGGCTTCCAAGATGGATGTGGCGAATCCTGAAAAACTGGCAGCCCTTAAGAAGCATTGCCGCAAGCTACACCTCGACCTGTATGAAATCTCTGCCGTCACGGGCAAGGGCATTCCGGAATTGAAGTATGCAATCGGAAGGCTGGTTGAGGAGATTCGCACGGGCACCTATCAGCCGCCCGCACCCAAAAAGAGGGCGTCGGCTTTGAGAAGGACCGCAGGAACTAGAACCTCAGGGACTAAGACGACGGGGACTAGAACCACTGCAGCCAGGACAGCGCCAGCAAGGACTACGGCCGCGGCCAAATCCAAGAAGCCGGCCTCTGCACGGCGCATTCCCAAACGCGCGGCCTTCAAAAAGAGAAAGAGCAGATGACCCGGACCGCCCGCTCATGAAAATAGCCCTATTCGGCGGCACCTTCGATCCGGTTCACGAGGGCCATCTGGCAGTGGCAAGAGCTGCCGTCAAGAGGTTTGCTCTTGACCGCGTGTACTTTGTACCAGCCGACCTTCCGCCGCACAAACAAGGAGTCGAGATGGCAGATTATTGCCATCGTTTCGCCATGCTGGCATTGGCTACGATCGCGGAGGACCGTTTTGTCCCTTCTCTGCTGGAAGCAGGGAATGCGAGTGCGAGAAAACCAAACTACTCGATTCATACGGTGCGCCGATTGAAGAGCGCTCTGCAGGAATCCGATAAACTGTATTTTCTGATCGGCATTGACGCGTTCATGGACATTGCCAAGTGGAAACATCCGGTAGAGCTGCTCTCGGAGTGCAACTTTATCGTAGTCAGCCGTCCGGGATACTCCTTGACGAACGTGATTGAGGCGCTGCCGGAGGCTGTACGCCCGTCGGACGAGCTACTCAAGTCACTAAGTCCCTGGCACGCCTCAAGAATGGTGCCTCTGCCTTCGAAGACGATTTATTTGCTCGACAAAGTGGAGGAAGAAATTTCTTCGACGCAGGTGCGACAGGCGGCCCGAAAATCGGTAAAGCAGCTTAGCCGCTTCGTTCCCAGGCTAGTGGCAGAGTACATCAAGAAAGAACATCTCTACGGATCGGGCATGCCTTCTTCGGAATCGGAAAATGAGGACGAAAAGCGGCCCAAAGTGCTATCTTTTCGGCGTGAGCGTCCAAGCGACTAGCGGAGGCGGATGAGCAAAGAAATCAGGCAGCAAGTTGCCGCGGCAGTTAATGCGGTGGAGGAGAAGAAGGGCGAAGACCTGGTGGTACTGGAAATGGACCGGTCTTCAGGAGCATTCACCGACTATTTCGTCGTGTGCACCGGCACGAATCCTCGCCAGATCCAATCGATTTCCGACGAAGTTGAGAGGCAGCTTAGCCAGCTTGGCGTTCGGCCCAACAGCATTGAGGGCTACAACCAAGCGGAATGGGTGCTCGTCGACTATGTAGATTTTGTGGTGCACATCTTCTCCACGCGGGCGCGTGAGTTTTACGGCCTGGAGCGGCTTTGGAAGTCGGCGGAGCGGCTTACGCCCGCCGATCTGGCGAAGAAGCCAGCCGCCAAGAAAGCGGTTAAGAAGATTGCGGCGAAGCGACCGGCCGCAAAGCGGGCCTCCGCGCCGGCATCTTCTTCAACGGCGAAACGCAAGCCGAGCGTAAAGAAGGGCGCCAAGAGCAAGCCTCGCAGGTAGGTTCAGATCAGACCCACCCTTTACTCCGAGCGTAAAGACCAAGAGCGCGCTCTCCACAAAGGATGGGTCAACCTCAGTCTCTCGACCCTTTACTCTCGTGCCCTCTCTCGTATGGTTGAATTACAATCCTTGGCGTGAAGCTGCAGATTACATGGATCGGCAAAACCAAAGAACCTGCTATTGAGGCGCTGACCTCGGAGTATCTGCAGCGCATCTCGCGATTTGTGCCGACGGAGTCGCGGGAGCTATCGTCGGAATCGGCGATGCTCAAGCTTACAGACCATGCAGGAGGGCGCACCACCCCCGTCCTGGTACTGTTGGATGGCCGCGGACGCCAGTTTACCTCCGAAGAGTTTGCCGAACTACTGCGCGATCAGCAAGATCGAGGGACGCAAAACCTCTACTTCGCCATCGGTCCCGCCGATGGATTCAGCGACCAGGCACGGGCTTCCGCAGATTTAATTCTTTCGTTCGGCAAGATGACGCTGGCGCATGAGCTTGCCCGAGTGGTTCTGCTCGAACAGATCTACCGGGCATTTACAATCTTGAAGGGTCACCCATACCACACAGGACACTAAGCGAACCCTAATCCATGAGCGACGTTCATCGCGGCTTAATCATCGTGAATACCGGCCCAGGCAAAGGAAAGACCACAGCAGCCATGGGCACAGCGTTGCGCGCGGTCGGCAACGGCATGAAGGTGCTGATGCTCCAATTCCTAAAGGGCTCCTGGCACTACGGCGAACTGGATGCCGTGAAGTCTTTCGGCGACAAGTTTGTGATGAAGCAAATGGGCCGCGGCTTTGTGAAAGTAGGCGGCGCGGAAACCGATCCCGAGGACATTCGCATGGTGGAGGAAGCCTGGGAGGAGGCGCGGCAGGCGATCCTCTCCGGACAGTGGGACCTGGTGGTCCTGGATGAGATCAACTACGCCATCAGCTACGGAATGCTCGACCCGGCAAAGGTGGTTGAGACTCTCAAGACGAAACCAGAGCAGGTCCACGTGATCTTGACTGGCCGAAACGCCCATCCGACAATTGTAGAGGTCGCGGATACGGTGACCGAGATGAAACAGGTGAAACACGCCTACGAAAAAGGCGTGATGGCCCAGCGAGGAATCGAATACTGATCCGCCCGCTGGTTCGAAGAAGAGCAAGCAACCGGAATGGAGTGTAGTTGTGTCCTGGTTTAAGCGCGAGTCGACAGAAATTCAAGCTTCCGACGAAAAGCGAGTCCGCACCGAAGGGCTATGGGTGAAGTGCGAAGGCTGCGGCCAGATTATCTGGAAAAAAGAGCTGGCGGAGCACTTTCACGTATGCCCCAAGTGCAACTACCACTTTCGCATCGACGCTCCGACAAGACTGGCGCAACTTCTCGATGAAGGCAATCACCACACCTACGACGACAAGCTAGCTTCGAACGATCCGCTCAATTTTTCCGATGTACGTCCGTATGTGGACCGCTTGAAAAAAGGGCGGGCCCTTACCGGGCTGAAAGATGCAATTATCAACGCCGAAGGCACGTTGAATGGCCGCCCGGTCTTTGTATGCGCCATGGAGTACTCCTTCATCGGCGGCAGCATGGGAGCGGTGGTGGGAGAGTCGATTACGCGGGCCATCGAACGGGCGTGCGATCAGCGCAAGCCGATTATTGTGGTTTCCGCTTCGGGAGGCGCGCGCATGATGGAAGGCGTTGTGAGCCTGATGCAGATGGCGAAGATCTCGGCTGCCCTCGCACGGCTAGATGACGCGGGCGTGCCCTATATTTCCGTGTTGACCGATCCAACGACGGGCGGTGTTACCGCCAGCTACGCCATGCTAGGCGATATCAACGTAGCCGAGCCCGGCGCGCTGATTGGTTTTGCAGGTCCCCGCGTGATTGAGCAGACGATCCGACAGAAGCTTCCTGAAGGATTCCAGACGAGCGAATTTCTCTTAAAGCACGGAATGCTCGATGCGGTCGTGCATCGGAAGGAATTGAAGGGCTACATCTCCCGCGCGCTCGACTTTATGACTCCAAAGGCCGCCTGATCTGTGCCTGTTTCCTACGAAACCGCTGTCTCTAACCTGTTTTCCCTTGGCCCTGAGCTTGCCATCCATCGCAAGTTCGACCTTGCCCACATCCACAAGCTGGCCGAGGCGTTGGGAAATCCGCAGCGCAAATTGCAATGTGTGCTGGTGGCGGGAACCAATGGCAAAGGATCGACCTCGGCGGTGCTGGCGGGAATCGCACAGGCAGCCAAGTATCGGACGGGACTCTATACCTCTCCTCATCTTTTGCGCCCGAATGAGCGCATCCAGATTGATCGCGAGCCGATCAGCGACGCCGAATTTGCCGAGATCTACGACCGCGTCGAAAGTGCCGCCCAGGATCTGCTGGCAAAAAATCTGCTGCCGTGGCATCCGAGCTTTTTCGAGATGCTCACCGCCATGATGTTCGAGTATTTTGCCAGTGTGGGGGTGGATCTGGCAGTGCTGGAAGTAGGCATGGGAGGAAGGCTCGACGCCACCAACATCTGCGATCCGTGCATCTCGGTGATTACCGATATCGATTTCGATCACCAGCAGTATCTGGGCAACACGCTGACGGAGATTGCCGGGGAGAAGGCCGGAATCATTCGCCCAAACGGCCTCGTCGTGCTACTCCCGCAGCATCCGCAGGTAAACGACGCTCTGGGCGCGGCCATTCTGGAACGCAACGCCAAAGCAGTAAGCGCGGTTCCGTACATGCCTCCTGTAACCCCGGGAGCCGATTCATATGTTTCATACGATTCTCACGATTCTTCCGTAGGCCATGCGAGGCATACGCGGTATCCTCTGGCCTTCATGGGCAAGACGATTCAAGTTGAATCTCCGCTGCTTGGACGCCATCAATTGCGCAATCTGGCGCTTTCGGTGGCGGCGGCAGAGCAGTTGAATCATTTTGGGTTCAAGATCTCACCCGAGCATGTGGAAGAAGGGATTCGCAACACCTCCTGGCGGGGAAGGTTTCAGGTACTGCCCGCAACCGGAGAATTTCCGGAGACCGTGTTGGACGTGGCGCATAACCCGGCAGGCGCGTGGGCGCTGCGGTCGGCCCTTTCCACGTATTTTTCCGACCGGCCACTCATCGTTGTTTTCGGCGCGATGCGCGACAAAGCGATTGGGGAGATTGCCGAGATTCTTTTTCCCATGGCTGATCTGGTTATTGCGACGCGGGCGGACAGCCCTCGCGCTGCTACCGCATCACAGATTGCAGAGGCAGCCGAACCGACCGGGACGGAGACACTCGAAGCGGAAAACGTGCCCATGGCTCTTCAACTCGCGAAAGCCAGGGCGGGAAGCGGCGGCGTGGTGGTAATTACCGGATCGATCTACATTGTGGGTGAGGCACTGAAAATCCTTCGGCCAAGCATGAGTCATCAGGATGCATGATGCATAAGCCCATGGCGGACACGACCGACATGCAGACGGAATCTCCGGAGAGGCACAAGGCAGGGTTTCTCCATTTACTCTCGCGGCTGCGATCGTATTTCATTTGGGATCCGCTGATCTGGCTGTACACGATCGTTCTTGGCAGCTTGTCCCTGTTGTCGTCTTTTTTCGATCGAGACGGCAACATTCAGCATGGGTTTGCGCGGCTGTGGGCCAAGATGATTGTCGGCACCATCGGCGTGCCGGTAAAGATAGAAGGCCTGGAAAAGATCGACACCAGCAAGGCGCATCTCTACGCTGTCAACCATCTTTCCGCACTCGATATTCCGGTGCTCTACGCGAACCTGCCTTTTCAATTCCGCATTCTCGCGAAGAAAGAGCTTTTCCGTTATCCGTTTCTAGGCTGGCATCTGAGCCGCTCAGGACAGATACCTGTCGAGCGGGAAAATGCCCGCAGTTCGCTCCGCAGCTTGAATCGAGCAGTCCAGAGCCTCAAGAACAACATGCCGATTGTGGTTTTTCCCGAAGGCGGGCGCTCAAGAACCGGCCAGTTGCAGGAGTTCCTGGGAGGCGCGTTTTACGTTGCCATCAAAGCGGAAGCCGAGGTAATTCCCATGGCCTTGATCGGCACATTTGACATGCTTCCGATGAATACCTTCCACATCATGCCTCATCCGGTGCGGCTGATTGTGGGAGAACCAATCTCCACCGCCGGTATGAATGCTCGCGAGATGGACGCACTCAGTGCCACGACGAGAAAAGCGATCGAGCAATTAGCAAGCGGCGTAAAGTAATTCACACACTGAGAGCGAATTTGTGTCCGCAAGACTCCAGTTGTCGAGAACCCCAGTTTTCTTCATTTTTTCCAGAATACGGCTATTTTAAAAAAGAAGGCGATTCTTGGGATTTCGCTTTTCAATATTCACCGTTTATTTCAGGCCCGTTTTTAGAGGATATTGGAGCTCAGCTATGCTCTGAATGCGGCTTTGGGACGGGGAGAGGCGTCACGCGCGACCTAAATTCTTCATTTTTATCGATTTTTGGGGTCGTCTGAAAATATGCGAATTAATCAAGTGGAATGAGTGCTTACGGATGGTTTTAAGCGGCATTCGAGGGGCACTTTTTCCGTTTGGCCGGATGCGCGAGCCAAGCAGGTTGACAATTCCAAGTTGAGACCTTGACACTAGCTTGCAGGACATTCAATGCCTGCGAAACCACGAATTGCTGTGCCCGAACCCTGCTCGTACGACACGGCCTACAGCCAAAAGTCGCTGCCGCCGTACCTCGCGGCGATTGAAAGCTGCGGGGGAGAGCCGGTTGTACTATCGCTGAAGCTTTCTCCTGAGGAGATCGCGCGACAAATCGCCAACTGCGCCGCGGTGCTGCTTCCGGGCAGCAAGGCCGACGTAGATCCCCAAAAATACGGAGAGCAGCGGCACGTAAAGACGGCGGATGCCGACCCTTTGCGCGATACGGCTGACGAACTGCTCTTGCAAGACGCTTTCAATATGCGGAAGCCGATTTTCGGCATTTGCTATGGGCTCCAATCACTCAATGTATGGCGCTCCGGCACACTGGTGCAGCACATTGAATCTCCAATCGGTCATTTGCGGCCGCTCTCCGGAGTATTTGCCCACCCGGTGGTGGTTGAGCCCGATTCGCTTCTGGGGCGCGAGGCGGGGCTTAGCGGACCCGAGGTTAACGCAGGAGAAAATCGCCAAAGACCCTCCTTGCAGGTAAACTCCAGCCATCATCAAGCGGCACAGGTACTGGGAGACGGACTGCGGGCGGTGGCACATTGTCCGGATGACGGTGTGATTGAGGCTATCGAGGGCACGCGCGCCGGACACTTTGTTCTGGCAGTCCAGTGGCATCCTGAAAGAACTTTCTCCGAAGATGCGCCTTCGAGGAAGCTGTTCGAGTCTTTCGTTGCCGCAGCCGGGCGGGTAGGCAGCAGTCAGTAACAGCACTCCGCTATCAGCAAAATCAGGTTCGCCATTCGGCGCCATCTGAAAGTGGCCGATATTGGCGGCGCAATCGCATTAAAAATTTTGATAGCCCTCTTTATGTGTGGGGGAAGGTTAGAGGCAAGCCTGGTGGAACACGCCGAGTGACATGCCTTGGAGCACAAATGAGAACAAAGTTCTCACATGTGCTCCAAGGCATGGAATTTATTGGGCGTGCTTAACAGGGCCCTAACCCTCGTTTTCCGACGATCTCTCTCCGTCATATATCTCTATGTTGTGCGGCTTTTCTTCGACGGAAAAGCCGCGTCAAAATTCAATTGCTGGATGCCATGCGTCGAAAACGAGGCACGGGCCCTTCTTCCACAGTTGTGCCAGCTTCATCGCGGGCCTGATTTATCGAGAAGCCCAAGGAGCACTCGAGCTGTGAGACAAATTTCGAGACAGCCACAAACGGTCAATTTCTTTCATGCGGTTGCCCTGCCGATATTGGTTCCAACCTTTTTCTCAGGGCTGTTTTGGTAACATCAAAGTACATCCCTTTGAGCCTGCTTTGAAGCCAGAGCAAAAAGAACTTATGACTCCTACCAATACCGAAATAGAAGGTGCAGCGCCGGAACCGAGGCCGCTGGTGAGCGCCTCAAACTTTATTCGAGATATTATCCTCGGCGATCTCAAGACCAATAAGTATGACGCAAGGGTCCACACCCGCTTTCCACCCGAGCCGAATGGATATCTGCACATTGGCCATGCCAAGTCCATCTGCCTGAACTTCGGGCTGGCAGCGGAGTTCGGCGGAAAGACCAATCTGCGCTTTGACGACACCAATCCTTCGAAAGAGGAAGTTGAGTATGTAGAGTCGATCATTGCCGACGTTCGCTGGCTGGGATTCGATTGGGAAGGCCGGCTCTTTTACGCCTCCGACTACTTCGATCAACTTTACGAGTGGGCCGTACAACTGATTCGGGCGGGCAAAGCCTACGTTTGCGATTTGAACGCAGAAGAGATCCGCAAGTATCGCGGCACCCTGACGGAACCGGGTAAGGAGAGCCCCTATCGCAATCGCACGGTAGAAGAGAACCTAAACCTGATGGAGCGGATGCGGGCGGGCGAATTTCCGGATGGAGCTCGCACCTTGCGGGCCAAGATCGACATGGCTTCGCCTAATCTAAATATGCGGGACCCGGTGCTGTATCGCATCGTCCATGCCGAGCACCATCGGACGGGCAACAAGTGGTGCATCTATCCGATGTACGATTTCGCCCACGGTCAATCGGATTCCATCGAGAAAATTACCCACTCGATTTGCACTCTGGAATTTGAAGACCACCGGCCTTTGTATAACTGGCTGGTGGAGCAGTTGGGCATCTTTCATCCGCAGCAAATTGAATTTGACCGGCTCAACCTGACCTACACCCTGTTGAGCAAGAGGAAGCTGCTGGAGCTGGTGCAGAACCGGCATGTGCGCGGCTGGGACGATCCTCGCATGCCAACCATCTCCGGCATACGGCGGCGCGGGTATCCTCCAGAGGCGATTCGCAATTTTTGTGCGGCCATTGGCGTCTCCAAGACCAACGGCATTATCGAACTGGCGATGCTGGAGCATTTCGTTCGTGAAGAGCTGAACAAGCGCGCTCTACGGGTGATGGCGGTGCTCCGTCCGCTCAAGGTGGTGATCGACAACTACCCCGAAGGGCAAGTGGAAGAGATGGACGCCATCAATAATCCAGAGGACGAAGGCGCGGGAAGCCGTAAGGTTCCGTTCTCCCGCGTACTTTACATCGAGCAGGACGACTTCCGCGAAGATCCGCCCAAAGGGTACTTCCGGCTCTCGCCGGGCCGGGAGGTGCGGCTGCGCTATGGCTATTTCATCACCTGCACGAGCGTGGTGAAGGACGAGAAGACTGGAGAGATCGTCGAGGTTCATTGCACCTACGATCCCGCAACCAGAGGCGGCAACGCTCCCGATGGACGCAAGGTGAAATCCACGATTCACTGGGTTTCGGCGGCGCACGCCGTGGATACCGAGGTTCGGCTTTACGAAAATCTGTTTACGAAAGAGAATCCAAATGAAGTGGACGAGGGCCAGACATTTCTTGCGAATCTAAACTCGAACTCGCTGGAAATTGTTTCGGATTGCAAATTGGAGCCATCTCTAGGCAATGCGGTTGCCGGAAACCGCTACCAGTTTGAGAGGCTCGGGTACTTCAGCGTGGACCCGGACAGCAAGCCTGGGAAGCCGGTTTTCAACCGCACGGTTGCATTGAAAGATACGTGGTCGAAGATCGAGAAACGGGAAAAAGGTAAGGTTTAAAGGACCACCGCCTGCACGGCGGTGGGTTTAACGTGAAAGAACGGTTTGATCCAGAGTTCAGAGCTTTAGAGGTTGTACGAGAACATCCGTTCTCTCACACAACCTCTAAAGACTAATTGTTCTATTTACGCTTTACGCGCGGCTGAAGCCGCGCTCTTCCACGGTTGCGCACGCATTCTTCAGAGCAATGGCTTGGCTTTCGCAAAAAGTATCTTTGGGCATTGGGCATGATCGAAACCCACCCTTTGCTACGAGCGCAAAGACCAAGAGCGCGCTCTCCGCAAAGGATGGGGCACCCTCGCTTCCCGTGAGAATCGATTTTCGTGTCGCAGGTTGTTGACCACCGCAGTCATTGAGCGCAAACCCGGGAGCGCAACTTATTGTGGCCGCGACAAGTGATCTCGGGTTTCTCACGCAAACTCTAAAAGGGCTGCTCTTCTACTTCTCGCCCAAACATCTTCCATTAGCGGCCACGCTTGTTTTCATCTTGTTGTGCGGGCTAAAAGACATACTGCTACGTTTTAGGGCTTCACGCAGAAACATCCGAGGTTAGAGCACCTAAAAACCAATCCGGGCTTGCAGAGAATCGCGGGGTTGCCGGGCGAAGGAGCGGGCGAGAGAGACGAACTCTGGTCAGGTTGTCCCTGGGCGCTCAAAGCGACGATCATGACCCATAGTAGAGCACTGGCTTTCAACAGCTTGCCGAGGCTTTGCATTTTGAAAAGATCCTCCTGTTTTTGATTTGCGGGACAGCAGGAAATGGGCCAATGGCCGCGTTTCCCTTGCTTTAAAAACGGGTCTATCGTGGGTTCTATAGGTGGGAATGTCAAGAGTCATTTTCTGCCACGATGTGCAACCTAAAAACTCTGGTGAACCACGTTTTGCAGCACGGCAGTAGGAAACGCGGCAGGATCTGCGAGGCGTAGAAAAAGAAACTCCGATCCCGTCCTTGCTCCTTCCTACTCCGTAAAGGTGCGTTCCGATAGCGCTCACGGATAAAATCCCTTCCAATGTCATCAATGGAACACTTTTGGCAGGATGTATCGCACGCTGCCCGAGCATTGATCAAGCACCGGGGATATTCGGCCTTTGCCATCCTGACACTCGGGCTCGGCATTGGCGTGAATGTAGGAGTGTTCCATGTTTTCGGATGGATGCTCCTTCCTAAACTTCCGGTTCCGCGCTCTTTTGAACTCGTGGAAATAGACCGAGGATCAACGTCAACGCAGCAATCCGGGAGAGGTTTGTCATGGCCAATGTACCTCGAATATCTGCACGCGCGACCAAGCATTTTACCGGAGCTTGCCGCCTCCTATCCGCTTATGGTCGCCGAGATTGGCCACGACAATAAAACTGTATCCGCGACGGTTACATCAGTTACTGGAAACTACTTCGACCAATTGCAGGTGCATGCGTTTCGCGGCCGGGTCATCAATGAGCAGGACGATGGCCCTAATGGCGGGGATGTGGTGGTATTGAGTCATCGCTGTTGGCGGGACTTGTTTGGCGGAAGAGATGAGGCATTGGGCACTGAACTCCGCGTCAGTGGGACGGCGTACACAATCATTGGGGTTGCACCGCCAACATTCACCGGTATTGATCCGGAAACCTCACCCGACATTTGGATTCCGTTGTCGCGCGCCCTCCTCGCTAACCCGTTGCTTCGCACCTTGGCGCCGGATGTGGTCAGCACTCCTTTCCGAGTGTTTGGCAGACTGAGCCAAGGCGCTTCTGTAACTCAAGCGCGCGAACAAATGAAAATAGTTGCGGGGCAACTTGGGTCGGGAAAATCCGAATTTATGGGATGGCGCAACATCGGGAAACGCACGGTCCCCAACTATTGGGAAAAACCCTGGCCCGATATCCAACTCATTGATGGCCACAGGCAGGAAGAAGCTCATCGGTTCTCACTGGTGGTGTTTGGAATCGTTGGGAGCATACTGATTTTGGTAGCTGGAAACGTAACGACAATTCTGCTGGCACGGGCCGAAAGACAGTGCCGAGAATTCGCCATACGCATCGCCCTGGGGGCATCCAGGTGGCGAATTGTTCGCGGGATTTTGATGGAGAGTTTCATGGTTTCCGTGCTTGGCACGGTTGTGGGACTAATATTTGCGTTTTTGTTTCTCAGGCTGATGGTGGGACTTACCTCCGAAGATACGCGGTGGCACGAAACGATCGCGACCGGTGTGTTTGAGGGCCGCGTGCTGGCTTTCGGATTCGGTATTGCTGCTCTCGTGGCGGGCGGATTCAGTTTGGCGCCAATGGTGAGGATAGGATCCACCGATCCGAAGCTGGCAATGCAGATGAATGCATCTAGCGGCACGAGTGGCCGCACTTCCACGACCTTCAGGAACCTATTGGCAATATTGCAGACGGCAGCATCGGTTGTGTTACTTGCGTTTACTTTATTACTCCTTCGGTCTGCCTGGAATAGATCGAGAGTGGAATTTACTTATGATGCGCAGCGCGTGTCGGCAATCTATTGGAAATTATCGGATGTCCCGAAAGGCTCTGACCCTGAAACGAGTTTTCAGAATGCATTTGTCGAGAGACTGAAGAATGTTCCGGGAATACAGGCTGCAGCCTTGTGCAGCCCTTGCCGGCTCAGCGCACGTTTCGATGGACCGCCAGACTGGTATGACTCGATTGCGATTACCCCCGATTACTTCGCAGTCGTGAATGCTCCCATAGTACTCGGGCGCAATTTTACGAATCTGGATAGCAACGGAGACCTCCAGGTGGGAATCGTCAACCAGCAAATGGCACGGCGGTTTTGGCCCAACGAAAATCCCATTGGTAAGCGGTTAGAACATAGTCGATGGCACGACAGCACAGTTGAAATCGTGGGAATCGCGGCGGACACTCGGAAGGAAGGAGTTGGCGAACCAGAGAATCCTATTTTGTACCTGCCGTTGAACGAGGCAGATTCCACTCATACCCTGGCGAGAACATTCCCTATTATTCGAGCTGATCGCGGCTCACTGAGCTTGCCCGCTATACGAACAGCCGCAACGGAGATCAATACGAATGTTGTGATATCGAAGATGTTAACAGTTGCCGATGATCTTGCCGAGAACACTAGAGTCCTGAGATTGACAGCGCTGGTTCATATTGCTCTCGCAACGATCGCGGTGACGCTGACGGTTGTTGGGCTTTATGGACTGTTGGCCTATATCGCCAGTGCACAAACACGAGACCTGGGCGTACGGTTGGCATTTGGAGCGCCCAGAACAAGCGTGTTGCTGCTGATGCTGAAACGCGGCGTGGTTCCAGCACTGGTTGGTGTGATTGTCGGTCTCATTGCCGAGGCTGTATGCCCAAACATCTTTTCGGGGGCATTATATGGCGTCGGCATGCATGACATACCGACTCTCGGGTTTGTTGCGCTCCTTATGTTCTGCGTTGCTGTTGCCGGCTCATGGGTTCCATCGTGGCGCGCATCTCGGCTCAAGCCAATTGAGGTACTGCGTCAGGAGTAATCCCTGCCCAGGGCAATCGCATGGAAAATTTTTGATGGCCTCTTTATGGGAGGGGGAAGGTTAGTTGGAGGTAAGCATGGGTGGAAAGCGCCGCGTGAGATGCCTTGGAGCACGCAAGCCGTGAGACAAGTTTCGAGACGGCACACCAACAGTCAGCACCCTCTTTCATGCGATTGCCCTGAATCCCGCCCGAAGATCCCACCATTCTGAAGACCTTTGTGATTTCTGCGCAGGCATTGTGGAAGCGGCTCGATTTTGTCGATTTTGTTCCTCAGCCAAAGATAGCAGCAGACGTTGCTGTGGGAGTGTGGAAACCCGCGCTTCTATGCGGATTTCCACGCACCAAAGCTGCGTAAAAAGGTCAACCTTTCACGTACAAATCTGAGCTTTGGTGCGTGATTTTCATAGCAAAACAGGGCAATCTTCCCTCAGAAATCGCGGCGATTCACGCAGCGCACACCGGCTATTTCTCCATTCCTAGCTGTGTCAATGTGAAGGCATAATCAAACGCTACTTCCTTATAGCGGTCATAGCGGCCCGACGAACCGCCGTGGCCACCCGCCATGTTGGTCTTGAGCAAGAGGACGTTATTATCGGTCTTGAGCGTCCTAAGCTTGGCAACATATTTCGCCGGCTCCCAATACATGACCTGGCTATCGTCGAGGGAGGTCTTGACCAGGATGGCCGGATAGGAGCCCCTCTTCAGGTTGTCGTAGGGTGAATATTTCACCATGTAATCGTAGGCGGCCTTCTCGTTGGGGTTTCCCCATTCTTCATACTCACCCACGGTAAGAGGCAAGGAGGCATCGAGCATGGTGTTCATCACATCCACGAAAGGAACGTGATTCAGCACAACCTTAAACAGATCGGGACGCAAATTGGTCACCGCACCCATCAACAGACCACCTGCCGATCCGCCTTCGATCACGATCTTGTCGCGCGCCCCATATTTGTTGTTCACAAGATATTCGGTGCAGGCGATGAAATCGGTGAAGGTGTTGATCTTGTTCATCATTCGTCCGGCATCGTGCCAGGGCTTGCCCAGATCGCCGCCACCACGGATTTGCGCGTAGGCCATGACGAAGCCACGATCCAGCAGGCTCAGGCGCTGCGGGCTGAATCCGGCATCGAGGGTGATGCCGTATGAACCGTAGCCATAAACATAAAGGGGATTCGATCCGTCTTCCTTCTTCAGATCAGCGCGGTAGATCAGGCCAACCGGAACCTTGGTTCCGTCGGCGGCGGTGGCCCAGACTCTCTCCGATTTGTATTTTGAGGCGTCGTAGCCACCGGGCACCTCATTCTGCTTCAGCAGCTTGGAGGTATTCTGCGTTACGTCATAATCAAAGACCGAGTTGGGCGTAACCATCGACTGATAGCCGTACCGGAACACCTTGGTCTTGAATTCACGATTCACCAGCGAGTAAGCGTTGTAAACAGGCTCAGGAAATGGAATGCGCCGCTTGGCGCCGGCCAAATCAACAACTGTAAGCTGGGGCAGTCCATTTTCCCGCTCTTCCAAAACATAGAAATCCTGAAAGGGCTCAAAGCCGGAGAGCATGACGTTCTCGCGCACAGGGACCACTTCTTTCCAGTTTTTTTTGGAAGGATCATTCACGGGCGCGGAGACAAGGCGGAAGGTGCGGCCCTTGTCGTTCGTACGGATGAAGAACTTGTCACCGAGATGATCGGCATAATACTCAACATCCTGCTCGCGAGTCGCCATGATCTTCCACTCCCCGGTGGGATGGCCGGCATCGAGGTAGCGAACTTCGGAGGTGGTGTGGCTTCCGGAGACCATGAAGAGATATTTGCCGCTGCGCGATTTGCCAACTCCAAGATCAAAGCGCTCGTCCTTTTCTTCGAACACAAGAGTGTCGTCTTTGGCAGCGGAGCCGAGCTTATGCCGGTAGAGGCGATATTGACGCTTGGCAGAATCTTCGACGGTATAAAAAATCGTCTGGTTGTCGTTCGCCCATACGATCGAGCCGGTTTTTTCGGCCGTGTCGGGAAAATCCTTTCCGGTACGCAGGTCGCGAACATGCAAACGATATTGGCGAAAGCCGTTGTTATCGGTGGAATACAGGGCCAGATTGCCGTCGTCGCTAATCTCGGTTGTGCCCAAGGCCATGAACTTTTCGCCCTTGGCGAGCTGATTCACATCGAGCCAGATTTCTTCGGGCGCGTCAACGCTGCCCTTCTTGCGCGCCAGGATCGGATATTGTTTCCCAGCCTCGACCCGCGAGTAATAGTAGTAATTGCCCTCTTTGTAAGGGACGTTGATGTCCGTTTCCTTGATGTGGCTTACGATCTCGTCGTAGAGCTTCTTTTGCAGGGCTTCTGTGGGCTTCATGACCGCGTCGGCATACGAGTTCTCGGCCTCAAGGTAGTGCACTACATCAGGGTTGGTCTTCTCGCGAAGCCAGCGATAATCGTCCACCAGATTGCCGCCGTTGATGTGGTTTTCAGTGTGCACCTTCTTGGCAACGGGCGGAGTCAGCGAATCCGGCGCCGCGAGGGGCGCAGTCTCGGCGGTTCCGAACGCCGCGCAGACGAGCACCAGAGCAAGCCAGATCGGCTTCGTTTTGAGGATGGTCTTCATGAATCTCTCCCTTTTTTAAGTATGGGCAGCAAGCCGGACAGGCAGATTGTAAACGCGTGGCAGATCAGCCCAAAGGCTAAAACGCAGGCCTGGACTCCCCACTTCCTCGTGCTTTGATTGACTGCCAGCTTTTAGACGGATCGGGGAAGCCGATTCTTTCGGTAGCCTGCTTTTCAGCAGTCCCCTAGGGATTTGACTTATCCAGCATTGTTTTTGTCCGGTCGATTTTTTGGCAAGGGGAGGAGCAGTTGATTGGGCCGCCTGGCTCCTGGTCTGCTTGAGATTTTGGCAAAATGCTGGATACTCTGCTTTGCTGCTTCTTCCTCATCAGAATTGCGGACTTTGGACAAGTGATTTTGCGTGGACGGATTCTCCCCTACGACCAGCCGTTGGGATCTGGACGACATAAGGTAGCTCTTCCGTGCCTCTGGCACTCGTTCCTTTGCTCTACTGAATCCACGGCTTCGCTGCGCTTTGCCGTGGTCTAATCCTCTTGTCGCGCCGCTGGCGCTTTTAGGCGCTCACAGGGAGACATTCACCCCAACTTCTGATCTTCTGATCCTTGCAGCATTAACAGGTGATTTGTTCCTATCGGAAGTAGCCTTCCTAGGCGTATCGCACATTCTTGGCTAATGCGTTTTGTGCGGTCATTCCATCATCCGCTACTGCGTCTGCCCGATCAAAAATAAAACCACGACCTTAAAAAATGCTTCACGCGATTGCCATGCCCCAAAGGCCGCTTACTCCTCGGGTTAGGAAAAAACGAGGACACAGCCGCCGATTCAGCTGAGTTTATTGGCGAGTTAGCCTGATCGCCACTAGAGCTTCTTAATACCGACGTTTTTGCGGCGTTTCAGGCGTCTTGAGCATTTCAACAGATGGGAGCAACACGCCGAAACTTAATTTTCACCAAGGGGCTCCAGGGTGACGGCGCATGCTAAACTCAGTATTGGCGACCATAGTCATGAATGCCGACCTGCAAAAGCTGATTGAACTGGAGAAAGTGGACCGGGAAATCGGCCGCCTGAACGATGAAATTGCGGCGCTGCCGGTGCGCGTCGCGGCAATTGAAGCGAAGCTGGCCATCTCCAAGGCCGCCGTGGAGAAAGCCAAAGCAAACATCAAGGATAACGAAACGAGCCGCCGCACCCAAGAGGCGGAGATCCAGACCTTCCAGCAAAAGATCGTCAAATACAAGAGCCAATCTTCCAGCGTAAAAACCAACGATGAATATAAAGCCCTGATGAACGAGGTGAAGTTCTCTGAAGAGCAGATCAGCGGCTGCGAAGACAAGATTCTGGAGCTCATGATTGCGCTGGAAGGCCAAGAAAAGGCCGTCAAACAGGCCGAAGCCGCCATGAAAGTGGAGGCGGCCGAAGTAGAAAAAGAGAAAGCCGAGGCGCGTACCCGCACCGCAGACGATCAAAAGCTGCTGACTGAATTGGGAGCCAAGCGCACGGAGTTGCGGGGCGGAGTTACAGACAGCACACTGGCTCATTACGATCGCGTCCTGCGACAGCGGAAATCAGCAGTTGCCGAAGCCAGGGGGCAAAAATGTATTGCCTGCTTCGTGATGCTGCGGCCCCAGATTTGGGAAGACTTGCGCACCAACGAGCACATCATTACATGCAGTTCCTGCGCTCGAATTTTGTTTTACGATCCAGCCAACGAGCCCCCGCCTGAACCGCCGCCACCCCCTAAAAAGAAGTCCAAAGCACAACCGGCGCCACCACCGGAAGCAGAAGCCGCTCCAGTACAGTAATCCGATCTGACAACGGGTGCGCGTTCGCCATCCAGCGTTTACGGGTTGGTTTCTTATATGCTTAACCTGTGGCAGGCATCAGTTCTCCTACGCTGACCCGCGTCGGCGTCAACTCGCGCGCTGTAGGGCGTCTTCGGGCCGGACATGTATGGGTTTATGAATCCGACATCGTTGGTAAAGAACAGGCGCAGCCCGGCTCGCTGGTACACATCGTCGACCAACGCGAGAAGGCGCTGGGAACGGCGTTCTACAGCAACAGCTCCCAGATTGCCCTGCGGCTGCTTACGCCAGAGCTACTCAACTCCGAAGAAGAACTGCACCAGCTTCTCTCCCGCCGGATCGCCGAGGCGATTGCCTATCGCAAGGTCGGCAAATCCGATGCCTACCGCTTGATCTTCAGCGAGGCCGACCGGCTGCCGGGGTTGATCGTCGACCGCTTCAACGATGTCTATACCCTGCAGGTGCTCACCCAAGCCTGGGACAAGCCCGAGCGAAAGAACCTGGTGGCGCAGTCACTGCGTGAACTCACTAGAGCGGCACATATCGTAGAGCGCGTGGATGAACGCATTCGAGGCCTGGAGCAGCTACCAACCCTCTTTCCCGGCCTGCTTTACGGCAGCAAGAGCGCGACCGTGTTTACCATGAACGGGGTCCGTTTTCACTATGACGCCCTGGGCGGGCAAAAGACCGGCGCATTCCTGGACCAGCGCGAGAACTATGCGGCGGCGATGGGCTACGCCCATGGGGACGCCCTGGACGTTTGCACCTATCAAGGCGGATTCGCCCTCCACCTGGCGAAGGTATGCAACACCATCACTGCCATCGACATCTCCCGCGAAGCCCTAGAGGTCGCGGAGCAGAACGAAAAGCTCAATCGCAACTCCAATCGGACGGAAATTGAGTGGATGGAGGCGAACGCCTTCGATCTGCTCAAAGATTACGCGGCGGCAGGCAGGCAGTACGACACAATTATTCTTGATCCTCCCGCGTTCGCCCGCACCAAAAAGAACCTGGAGTCCGCCATCCGAGGGTACAAAGAGCTCAACTTGAGGGCGATGAAGATGCTGCGCCCAGGGGGCATCCTGGTATCGTGCTCCTGCTCTTTTCACGTGAGCGAGGGCGATTTTCTGGAAGTCCTGGCTTCGGCTGCCCGCGATACCTACCGATTTGTGCGGGTCCTTGAGAAACGCACCCAGGCGAAAGACCATCCCATCCTTCTAGGTGTCCCCGAAACCTTCTATTTGAAGTGCATCATCTGCGCGGTGGATTGATTTTCTTTACGGGCGGAAGAGATGCCTTGGAACATAGGTGAGGAACTCTGTTCTCACCTATGCTCCAAGGCATGAAATTTATTTACGCACACTTGACGTGGCCCTGAAGGGCCACTCTTCCACAAGTTGTGCCAGCTTCATCGCCAGCTCGCATGTCAACGTCCGGGCCGCGTGGATGATCCACGTTTTCCTTATTGGAAATTTCGGACTGACGCGGTTGTACCCGCCGGCATGATCAACACCCACCCTTTGTTCCGAGCGCAAAGACCAAGAGCGCGCTCTCCACAAAGGATGGGGCACCCACTTTCCCGTGAGGACTAGATTCGTGCAGGCTTTGACCTGCGGTCACGAGCCACAGTTGCGCCAGCTTGATTGCCAAGATTGAATGTCAAGGTTTCCCAGGCCGCCCTGCCTCCTACCCCCCCAAATATGAACTGATTTAATCTGACAACGATGCTATCAAGTAATTGATGGCGATACATACCTATTAAACCATTGAAAATAAACAAAATATAATCATAAACTCTTATATTGACAATAATAAACTAAGATTTTATGCTTCTTTTGCAGTGAGAAATTCATCGAATCCGTAGAACGACAAAGTTCAGATTTTCTTACCAAGTTCATTTGGAGGAGCAATACGAAAATGACGACCATTACAAGAATCGACCCTTTCCGCGAGCTGGCATCTCTGTTTGAGAACTTCTCCGAGAGGAATGGAAAAGACCAGCTACAGGCCGGTTCTTTCGTTCCGCCGGTGGACGTTTACGAGGATGAGCACAAGTTGGTGCTGAAACTCGAAATTCCCGGCGTAAACGAAGAGAACATCGACGTGCAGGTGGAGAACAATGCCTTGACCGTGCGCGGCGAGCGCAAATTCGAGAACGAAGAAAAGGAAGAGCACTTCCATCGCATTGAGCGCCGCTTCGGAACGTTTGTGCGGAGCTTCCGCTTGCCCAATACCGTCGATAGCGACAAAATTGAGGCCAGCTATGACAGAGGCATCCTCAGGATCAGCGTCGGCAAGAAGGCTGAAGCCAAGCCGAAGCAGATCAAGGTTGGCGGCGTTGGTGCCGTTAGATCTGGGGCTGCTGTGGCGCAGTAAGCATGCCGGAAACGGCGCAAAAGTCATCTATTAATGAATAAACGGGAGATGGTGAGTCTCCCGTTTTCTTTGAAGCAATCTTTTAATTTCATCTTCAATCCGCAATTTTGGCAGGAGGCGGCAATATGGCGATTCGTTGGGACAAATTTACGGTGAAATCTCAGGAGGCCATCCAGAAGGCAAACGACATTGCCTCGCAGCATGGCAATCCGGAGTTATTACCGGTGCACGCGCTCGCGGCGCTCCTCGATGACAAAGAAGGCATCGTTGTGCCGGTGCTCACCAAACTGGGAGTGAATCCGGGCAATATCCAGGCGCAGGCGGCCGAGCGCATCAGCCGGCTGCCAAAGGTCTCCGGGAGTTCGTCCCAGGCCCATCTTTCCGCCTCCATGCAGAAAGTGCTCGACCATTCTTTCAAGGAAGCCGACAAGTTCAAGGATGAATACGTTTCGACCGAGCATTTGCTATTGGCAATCGCGCAGGAGAAGGACAAGCACAACGAGGCCCATCAAATTTTGGTAGGAGCGGGCGCAAGCCATGACGCCGTTCTCAAGGCCCTGACTTCCATACGCGGGTCGCAGCGCGTCACCGACCAGAATCCCGAGGGCAAATATCAGGCCCTGGAGCGCTATGCCAAAGATCTTACCGAGCTGGCCCGGCGGGGAAAGCTCGATCCGGTGATAGGCCGCGATGAAGAGATACGGCGCGTGGTCCAGGTGCTCTCCCGCAGAACCAAGAACAACCCGGTGCTGATCGGCGAGCCGGGAGTGGGCAAGACCGCCATTGTGGAAGGATTGGCACGGCGGATCATCTCCGGCGACGTGCCGGAGATTTTGAACAACAAGCGGGTGGTGGCCCTTGATCTTGGCTCTATGCTCGCGGGCGCAAAATACCGGGGAGAGTTCGAAGACCGCCTCAAGGCCGTTCTCAAGGAGATCGAAGACTCCAACGGCCAGATCGTCCTGTTTATCGACGAACTGCATACGCTTGTAGGCGCAGGGGCAGCAGAGGGAGCGATCGACGCGAGCAACATGCTGAAGCCCGCCCTGGCACGCGGTGAATTGCGAGCCATCGGCGCGACCACGCTCAACGAATATCGCAAGTACATTGAGAAGGACGCGGCGCTTGAAAGGCGCTTCCAGATCGTGTTTGTGGGCGAGCCCAATGTGGAGGACACCATCTCGATCCTGCGCGGGCTCAAGGAGCGGTACGAGGTGCACCATGGAGTGCGCATCAAGGACTCGGCCATTGTGTCGGCGGCAACGCTTTCCCATCGGTATATTTCCGATCGGTTCTTGCCGGACAAGGCCATCGATTTGATTGACGAGGCGGCAGCTTCGCTGCGGATTCAGATCGACTCCATGCCCACGGAGATCGATCAGTTGGAGCGCAAGGCAACGCAACTTGAATCGAGAAGCAGGCACTCAAGAAAGAGAAAGATTCCAATTCACGCGAGCGCCTGACGGCGGTGGAACGCGAACTTGCGCAGATCAAAGAGCAGTCCAATGTGTTGAAGGCGCACTGGAAGCAGGAAAAGGAAAAAATCGCGCAAATACGGCAGACCAAAGAAAAGATCGAACAGCTCAAAAATGACGAGCAACAGGCTGAGAGATCCGGCGATCTGGGACGGGTGGCGGCCATTCGCTATGGCGACCTTCGCCAGGCAGAGTCAGAACTTGCGCATCTCAATGCCGAGATGGATGGCAACCGCGACCAGCCGCGCATGTTGAAAGAAGAGGTGGATGAGGAAGACATCGCAAAGATCGTCTCCAAGTGGACCGGTATTCCGGTGTCGAAGATGCTGGAAGGAGAGGTTCACAAACTGGTCAAGATGGAAGACCGGCTACGCCAGCGGGTGATTGGACAGGACCCGGCGCTTTCGCGGATTGCCAATGCAATTCGCCGTTCGCGCGCCGGGCTGAGCGATCCCAAGAAGCCGATTGGATCCTTCATCTTTCTTGGACCAACGGGCGTGGGCAAAACCGAGTTGGCGCGGGCACTGGCCGAGTTTCTCTTTGACGACGAGCACGCGATGGTGAGAATCGACATGTCCGAGTACATGGAGAAACACGCGGTGGCCCGCCTAATTGGCGCGCCTCCGGGTTACGTGGGCTACGACGAAGGTGGACAATTGACCGAGGCGGTACGCCGCCGCCCCTATTGCGTGATTCTCTTTGACGAGATCGAGAAGGCGCATCCGGATGTTTTCAACGTTCTCCTGCAAATTCTCGACGACGGGCGGTTGACCGACTCCAAAGGGCGCACGGTGGACTTTAAGAACGCGGTCATCATCATGACCTCGAACATCGGAGCGACTTACTTGCAAGCGGAAGCCGTGAGTACGCCAGAAAGTTTCGCCGAAGCCACGGAGCATGTGATGGAGGCGATGCGGCAGGACTTCCGTCCGGAGTTTCTCAACCGCGTGGACGATATCGTCGTCTTCAGCCCACTGGGTGAAGCACAACTTACGGGCATCATCGAACTGAGGCTGAACGATCTGCGCAAGCTGCTGGCGGACCGCAAGATCGCGATTGAGCTAACGGCCCCAGCCAAGGAGTTGCTGTTCCTCGAAGGATACGATCGAGCTTACGGAGCGCGTCCACTTAAGAGGGCGATTCAGAAGCTGGTGCAAGATCCGCTGGCCCTGAAAATCCTGGAAGGCGAGGTTTTGCACGGCGACCGTGTCCTCGTGGATGCCGATATTGCGAAACGCCAGATGCGCTTTACGGTAGACCGCAAGACGCACAGGGTGGAAGAGGAGAACGCGGGGCGCGTGGCTTAACCTTATTTAATTTAGTTGCGGGAGTCTGAGCGACCCACCGCCTCAAAGGCGGTGGGGTTAGACCGGGCGCGAAGAACCAAATCTACGAATGGCTTGCTACCGATTTTTCTTTGTGTCCGCTGATAAGCTTTACTACGTTTTTCAACGCCGACTTGGAGATGTCTTTGAGCCATTCATCAAACTCTTGCTTTGGGAGGTAATTATGCAATTTAGAAGTCATAGACCGACTGCCTATATTTATTAAAGCAATAATGTCCCTTCTGGAACGGCCGGTATGCCAGTAAATTGGGCAGCAAAGTAAGGCTTCATATGGCTCCAGTTCAATCTGGGTGTAAATCGGATCCTTCGGATCAATGTACACTTCGTCTTCCCTTCCAGTCCTTGTTGAGCTGTAGAAAGCAACCCGATTGCATTTGTATGATCGACCAACGAGACCGGTACCGGGCTTGAATCCTGCCCAACGCCATACAGCATGTTCTAAGGGTATCTCGCCTGCCACTAGCTTTAGGCGATATTCTTCGTCATTGAGCACATGCATGCTGATGTCGATATCTTCGAGATTGATCTCGCCACCTTTTTTCCGATCACCGAATTTTGCGACATAACTACCGTGAGATTTGTTAACCCAGTCTGAAAATAGCCGCCTATCTGGAGCCGAATTTGAAGCGTCGATTATGATCTTTCTCACATCCTCAGGAGAAAGACCCGTCTCACTTCTTCGCAGATAGGGCGAAACGTCGGGCAGCTTCCACCGGAGTTCATAGCGAAAACCTGTTTGTGGCTTGTCGATCTGCCAGCGCAAGAAGTTTTCGTTAATTAAGGGCTTGGCAACCTCCATTTCAAGATCTTGCTTTCTATTTTCGAAGCGATCAATGATCGCTATGTCCACTGTTGTGGGGGTGAATTTGACTCCAGGAAAGTCTTGCTGCAATGCAATCCATAATTTCTCGGTGGGATTGTCTACAGTGAAGCTGATCCATTCAATGCCCTCCCTTTCTGGAATCCTTCTTTGCTTCTGCTCTTGAGTGTCCGAAGCAAAAGCTCCAAACAATGTCATCTTAAGCTCTAGATCAAATTGAGTTTCAGCAGTTAGAGGCTTATCAAACTTGACTTTAGCGATTGCCTCGACGGACTCGTCAGGATTAACCAATTTCTTCTCAACATAGACGTCAACGCCGGTTGGTAAAATTGAGAAGCGCCCAAACTGCCCCCATGACGTGTGTCGCGTCAAAATAGCTTCCTTGATTGATTTTCCAGGCTTGCAGGAAACTCCAGCATATCGAAAGACATAGCGTCCGTCGCCGTATTGATTGAGTGTTACTCGCATGTCGATATGCTTGACCATCATGTCGCTACGTAGACGCTTTGAGTAGGATTTAGAGCGCTTCTGGAGATTGGGTTTCGCTGTATCGCCCTTATGGGGAAAATCAAGTGGATTTACACGACCCAATGCCTCGATGATTTTAGAACTGAGTAGCCGGATCTCTTTTGCGGGAGCAACCAATCGTGTTCGAAATCCCGTCCAGTCAAAATACTCCCTCTCGAAGATTATTTTGTGAAGCTTCATCGACCTTGCTTGATCTTGCTCCATATTCGATTTCAAGCAATCGATATAGTGAATGGGAAGAATTAAATCGCCACGGTTACGCTTCTTCTCAGTCTCTAAGAATTGTTCCAATTCATCGAGGCAGTAGTTACTCTTGAAATAGCTGGGCGTAAGCACGGGAATCAGAAACGTTGCAGAGGTGACCGATTCGTCGATGCGCGCCTTCCAGTTATCCCCAATCTGGATATCAACATCTTGAAAAATTTTGAATTCTTTGCCCGTTTGAGCCTGAATCTCGTTGCTTAGAGCCTCACGAAGCTTGGTGATTCGTCGGCGATCATTCTTATCGTCGAAATGGGTGTAACTCAAGAACGCTTGCGGGGATTTCAAGTTTGATTTCTTGTTAGAATCGTTCAAAGCACATTTTTGAAGAATCGTAAAAGAGGTTACAAAAGTTCCTTTCGTCGAAGCAAGCGAAATTCTTGCAAAAAGAAGGGAGAAGATCGTTTGAATAGAGAAAAATTCAGTGGGCTACGGCAGGCTCATTAAGACGAAGCTCTTCCACAATTTCGTCATAAAATGATTGTTCGATTTGTGGAACAGGACCGAGAAACACGCCACCAAAACGAGGGAAGTCCGCAGAATCTAACAGAGAAGTGGAAGGGTGCGCTTCATCATGGGAAGTGTCTGAAATCATGATTCTTTCTCTCTTGCTTTTGGTTTCTTGTAACCAAATTTTAACACAACGACGAAAAGTCTACCCCTGGTCAGATTCCAATTGCAAGGGCAAAGTCTCCATAAATTTGAGACATTTTTGTCGCCTTTGATATAAAGGCTTTATTTTCTTTAATTTGAATGAATGTTACTTTCGGAATACTTATACAGATTTTGGGAAGTTGACTCCTTCATCTGCCCGTCCTAATTCATCAGGTTTTGACGACTCAAAATTCAAAATTATCAGGGGATAAAGAGTCTAATCGGACTTTGCTTTTGATGCGGCCTTTTCGGTTTTTTTCGATTCAGATTTCTCAGATTTTTCGGAGGACTTGGCGCCGTCGCCCGATTTGGAGACGTCGCTAGAGCCGGAAGACGATCCGGAACCTGAATCGCCCGAGCCGCCAGATGCGCCCTTGCGCGCGTAATCGGTAACGTACCAGCCGCTCCCTTTGAACTGCACAGCAGGGGCAGAAAGCAGTTTCTCGACCGCTCCACCGCACTCCGGACATTTCTTTACCGGCGCGTCCGAGAGCTTCTGCAATTTTTCAAAACGATGTCCACACTTCTTGCATTGATATTCGTAGATCGGCACACTTAGACCTTTACAACGTGAGGTTTCACCAACGATTGTATGGGCTGCGCCGAAAGTCCGTCAATCAATGGGGCCTACCATCGCGTTTCAGCGCTTCAACATCCAGCAGGATGTGCCGGAAAGGCGGCTTTTCTTTTCATTGATCAGTCATTTGGATTGATCAGTCGTCTGGATTGACCAGTCATGAAAACCAATTATCGAAGGCCGGTAATTGAAAAACCGGGACGGAAAGCCGCCCCGCAATCTCGATTCCTGAGACAACACGCATGCTGAAGACCCACCCTTTGCTCCGAGCGCAAAGAACAAAGAGCGCGCTCTCCACAAAGGATGGGGCACCCCGTTTATTGCGGCCTGGACTTTAAGCCGCTCTTAGTTCGAGATTGGCGCGCCTTCCGATCTGGGTGAGCTTGGCATCGGTCTGCTTTTCTTCCACCAGGGTTTGCTGCAGCAACTGCGCCCAATCATTCCTACCCAGCAGGCTCGCATAGTTGGCGACCGCCCCGTAGGCTGCAATCTCGTAATGCTCGGCCTTCTGCACTCCAGCAGTCATGGCAGCATCAAGCACGTGAGAATCGCCATCTTTGTCCATCAGGTTTTCGCTCTCCTTGACGATCCCTTCGATTCCCTTGCACTTGCGGGCGTTGCGGTCCACATGGGGCAACTGGTCGAAAATCCGGTCGAGCCTCTGGATATGCCTGCGCGTCTGCGCCAAGTGCTCGTTGATCGCGTTTCGCAAATCAGGGGATGCAGCCTCGTGCGCCATTTTGGGCAGGGCTTTGAGCAGCAAGTGTTCGGCAGAATAGAGGTCTTGCAGTTCCTCAACAAATAAATCACGTAGCGATTCGAGCTTCATAAGGGCTTCTCCTTTCTTCTCGGTCTTCCCAGTCTTCCAATTTTTCCTTCACAGTCGTTGCGCGATTCTCCGGCGGCTTGGCACCGGACTCTTGGCACCGGACTCTTGGCATCAGCCCTCTTGGCATCGGCCTTCGTGGCTCCGCACGTTGGGCTTCTTCCTGCTAATTCTTGGCTTTGCTTGCTCTTTTGCCTAGATGCAGCCGATTTCGGCCTTGATGCTATGCTGAGAGAGTCACTCTGGATTTTCCATGCCTCCCTCCGAGACACATCAGAAAGGCTCTCTTTATGTGGTGGCCACTCCCATCGGAAACCTGGAGGACATTACCTACCGCGCCGTCCGAGTGCTGCAAGAAGCCGACTTGATCGCCTGCGAGGACACCCGGCAGACGCGCAAGCTGCTGGACCACTACGGAATCCAGAAACCCACGGTGAGCTATCACGAGCACAACGAGTCCGGACGCGCGGCCGAGTTGATCGAGCGCCTGGAGAACGGAACCACCATCGCCTTAGTCTCCGACGCGGGAACGCCGGGAATATCCGATCCAGGGTATCGCGTTGTCCGGCTTGCCATCGAGCATGGGATTCCAGTGATCCCGATTCCAGGCCCTTCCGCTGTGGTAACGGCCTTGGCAGCCAGCGGCCTGGGCACCGACTCATTTGAGTTTCTAGGCTTTTTACCAGCCAAGGCAGGCCAGCGCCGGACAGCCCTGGAAGCCGTCCGGGACATTCAGCACACGGTGATTTTTTACGAGGCGCCCCACCGGATCGCGGAGTCCCTGCAGGAACTTTTGACGATTCTCGGACCCAGCAGAAGGGTGGTAGTGGCCCGAGAGCTGACTAAGGTCCATGAGGAATTCTTGCGGGGAACCGTAGAAGAAATTTTGAGGGACATTCAAGGCCGTGAACTAAGAGGAGAGATCACACTTCTGATCGGGAAATCGGAGGGCTCTGCCGGAGTTCCAGCAACGAACCTGAAATCCCGATTCGAAGAGATCATGCGGCAAGGAAATCTGGATGAGAAGGCGGCGCTCAAGATCCTGGCCAAAGAATCCGGCCTCTCAAAGAGCGAACTCTACCGTGAGTTGCAGCGCACCCAGACGCGCAGATGAAGAAACGGATCATCTCGTTTGCAACCACCGTTTTCAAACCAGGTTGGATAGGGCTCCTCTTCCACAGTTGCGCCAGCTTCATCGAAACCCACCCTTCGCTCCGAGCGCAAACCAAGAACGCGCTCTCCACGAAGGATGGGGCACCCACTTCTCCGTGAAAACTAGATTTCTCGTGTTGCAGGTTTTGACCGTCTTGGCCACTGGGTAACTTTGTTGTGGTCGCGACAGGCAGCGGAAATTATCCGCCTGAGGTGTGATCGTGAACGATCCGCCAGCCGCCCTGCATTCTTTTGACAATCAAGGTGAACAAGCCGCCGGGCTTCTTGCCATCGGACATGGTGAGGCCCCACTTGCCCGTAACCACCGCCGCTCTGCGGTTGAGCACATCGATATTGAGGTCTTGAAATTCGAGTTTGCCCATCTCCGCGCCCTCGCTCTTGTATTTCTTCTGATACCGCTCCAGCGTGGGCACCCATCCCTTGGTGACGCTCGTGCCGGAAAAGAAGGTGAGATCAGGCGAGTGCCAGTATCCGTTCATGAAACCTTGGAGATTGCCGTGGTTCCACGCCTCAATCTGGTCAACCAACATGTGCTTGATTCCCTCTTCCACCTCGGTTTTCACTTGCTCGATCACCTCTCCGCGCTGCTCGCCGGCAGCGTTCTGGCCTTCCGCCGGTGAAGGCTGCGCTTGCGGTTGAGCCGCCTGATTTTGGGCACTGCCGGAGGGGCTGGATTGAAGGGTGAATGCAATAGGGCAAGACAGGAGAAGCAACGTTAGAAAGCTCTTGAGCATGGCCGCCATTGTATGGCCGGTATTAACAAGATCCACAAGCAATTTTTCAAGTGCTTGGGTATAGGATGGAAACACGAGAGTACCCAGCCAAATCGTTGACCTTAGGGCCAAATTACTGTATTTTTCGCTTCAAGCGGTTTTTTTCAAGCCGAAACCGAAGTAGACGCAGAAACGTCTCCCCCAAGACCCTGCGCAAGCAGGGGCCACCGAGTCTCAAGAGTTACCCTCATGTCTCTCCAAAGTGTCGAAAGAATCGGTAGATACGAGCTCCTGAATGAGCTTGGGCGGGGCGCCATGGGCGTGGTTTACCGGGCGCAAGATCCTACCATCGGGCGCGTTGTCGCGCTGAAAACCATGCGGCTCGATGTCCACGGCCTTGACACCGGGGAGATGCTGCGCCGTTTTCGCAACGAGGCGCGGGCCGCCGGGCTGCTGAACCATCCCAACATCGTCACCATTTACGACGCAGGCGAGCACGATGGGATCTTCTATATCGCCATGGAGATGGTGGAGGGCACCACGCTGCATCAGGTGTTGTCGGAGACCCGCGTTCTTGCGCCGGAAGAGGTGATCCATGTGACGCGGCAGATTGCCAGCGGCCTGGATTATGCGCACCGGATCGGCATTGTTCACCGCGATATTAAGCCCGCCAACATCATGATCACGGCAAGCGGCACGGCCAAGATCATGGATTTTGGAATCGCCAAATCGGGCGGCAGCGTCACTAACACCGGCCAAGTGCTGGGAACTCCGAACTACATGTCTCCGGAGCAGGTCAAGGGCAAGGCCCTTGATGGCCGATCCGACCTCTTCAGCCTGGGCGTGGTTCTGTATGAAATGGTGACCGGAGAGAAACCCTTTGTCGGCCAGAACGTCACCACCATCATTTACAAGATTGTGAACGAGATTCCGATTACGGCGCGCGATCTGGATGTCACGATTCATCCCGGCCTGAGCGCGGTCATTAACAAGGCGCTGGCGAAGTCTCCCGACGAACGCTACCAATCGGGCGCCGAGTTGATGCAAGATCTCGAGAATTATAAGAGTGCCGGAGCCGCTTCGACATCCATGACCGCTTCGCCTGCTGGTGTGGCGGTGGGAGGCCGAACCAACCATACCCAAGCCATTCCAGAATTTGCAGCGACAGCGACCGTGCCGCTGCGAGCAGCAACGGCAGCAGCCGCGGCGCCCGCAAAAGCGACTGCGACTCCGGATCGCCCACCTGCAACCACGGTACTGGAGCCTAAGACGCGCAACCTGCTGGTAGCGGTGATTTTGGCCGTGCTGCTGGCGGCTGCCGCCGTTGGCGGATATGGTTACCGTCGTTACCATGCGGCGTTGAAACTGGAGCAAACCGTCAAAGCGGAAGAGGCGGCACAACAGTCAAGGGCCTCGGTAACTCAAGAGAAAGCCGCGGGTTCAACAACCGGCCAAGGTACGGCTGCCGCAGCGCCGAAAAGCCAGAACGCAAGCGACAGCGCGCCCAAGCCAAAACCAGCGCAGATCGTTACCCCAATTCACAAGACCGAGGTAAGCTTTGCCTCGGAACCGAAAGGCGCCAAGGTGGAAGTGGATGGCTGGAGCGAGCCAAGCTGGATTACACCTTTCAAGGCAACGAATCTTGCCGCAGGCGCTCACAATGTGGTTTTCTCCAAAGATGGCTACGTGCGTGAGACCCGCAAACTGAATCTTGTGTCGGGCAAGGAAGCACAGCTTTCGGCAATTCTAAGCCCTGCGCCGTCGTCGGTTGCAGTCAGCAGCACTCCCACTGGAGCAAGCATTTGGATCGACGGAAAGGACACCGGCAAGACTACACCGTCTCAGATCCTGGTGGAGAAGGGCGCGCATACCGTGGTAGTGCGCAAAGAAGGATTCAAGGATGCGGCGACAACGGCGGATGTGGTGGAAGGCCAGACGTTGGATTTTTCTCCCGCTCTTCAAACCGCTCCGCCGCTCCAAGTGGAAGATTCGGGTAAGCAAGGCAGCATGTTACGGCGCATGTTCGGCGCAGACTCCATTCCTGAAGGCAAGGGCCTGTTGCACATCCGGACGGTGCCGGACGGCGCAACCGTTGTAGTGAATGGCCGGAGCGCTCCCAGAAAAACCGACGTTCATTGGGTGCTGGCTCCCGGCTCCTATGACATACTGCTGCAGAAGGATGGTTACAAGGCCGTCCATCGGAAAGTGCAGGTTCTGGAGGGCAAGGTCAGGAATTTGGACGAAATTCTGGAAAAACAATGACCTCCATATATGTCGCGGTTGATTATCTCCTCCCCAGACGGCAAGAAGGGCGTCCTTGAGCTGAACAAGCCTGTCATCACGATAGGCCGCGGCAATGCCAACGATCTTGTCCTGAACGACGGCAGCGTGAGCCGCTTTCACGCCGTCATCAAGCTGCGAGAAAAAGCGGTGGTTATCGCCGATCGGGGCAGTACGAACGGCGTCCTCCTCAACGGACGGCCCATCAGCCAAGAAACCGAAATGAAGAACGGCGACATCGCCCTTCTCGGCCGCTATGAACTGCGCCTTGAGCACGTCGATGAAAAGGCTCTGATGGTGCGCAAGGCCGACATACCTTCTTCGGTCAACCAGATTCTGCGCGGAGGAGAGCGGCCCGCCCCTTCCGAAATCAAACCTGCAAAAGCTACCGATGGTCCGTCTGCGGACCTTGCCGCGCGAATCAAAAAGCTGGAACGCGAGAACTACCTGCTCACGGTGCTGTACGATGCCGGCAAGGCGCTCAACTCAAAGCTATCCATGGACGACATCAGCGAGCAGGTGATTTCCTTGATCTTCCGCATTGAAGGAGTGGAGCGGGGATTCATCATGTTCTTCGATGAATCGGGCAAAGTCTCACGACAAACCGAGGTTCGCTACCGCAATCCGCAGGACAGCGCCAACCAGCCCATTATTCTCAGCACCAGCGTGATGGATACGATTCGCAAAGAGCGGCAGCCGATCCTGATCGACGACGTGAGCGTGGATCAACGGTTTTCCGGGAGCGATAGCATACGAATCTCAGGGCTGCGCTCCGCCATGTGCGCTCCACTGCTCGGCGCCAACCGCCTGTTTGGAATTCTCTATGCCGATAACCTGCAGCGCGCCTCGGCCTTTGCCCAGGAAGAACTCAATGTGTTCTCCCTGGTGGCCGCGCAGGCGGGAGCTGCCATCGACAACGCCGTGGCTCATCAACAAATCGCACGCGAAGCGCTGCAGCGCTCCGCACTGGAACGCTTTCTTTCTCCCGAGGTCGTGGAGATGGTGGTGGAAAATCCCGACATCCGGCTGGGCGGGGTCAATCAGAAGGTATCGATTCTGTTTGCCGACATTCGCGGCTTTACGGCCATGAGCGAAACCATGGAGCCGGAGAAGGTGGTGGAGATTCTGAACGAATACTTCACACGCGTGACCGACGTGATTTTCGACTTCGGCGGCACTCTGGATAAATTTATTGGCGACGCCGTGATGGCCCTGTTCGGCGCACCCATCTCCAAGGGCGAGGACGCAGCCAATTGCGTTCAGGCAGCGATCCAGATTCAGCGGCTGCTGGTAGAGCTGAACCGCGACGCCACGGTGAGAGGCTGGCCGGAATTGCGCGTGGGAATCGGCATCAATACCGGAATCGTGACCGCGGGAAACATAGGGTCGCCACGACGGCTCGATTACACGGTGATTGGCGACACAGTGAATATCGCTTCGAGACTCATGGCGAGCGCAGCGGGAGGGCAGATCCTAATTTCTCATTCAACAGCCAGGGAGGCGGGCGGGAAATTAAATCTGAAAACGCTGCCTCCCCTGACTGTGAAAGGCCGGTCGGAACCAGTTCAGGTTTTCGACCTGAACTGGGCTGAATCTTCCACGGACGTTAAGAAACCTTCCGGCGAAAGCTCACGCTGACCGCGATACCTTACTTGGACTTGGGAGGAGTTGCGCCGCTCTTGCCGCTTGGCTTTCCAGTTGAAGCGCGATGCGCAATGATCTGGTCTTTGATCTTGTCGTAGGTAGCCTGCGGAATGATTTTCCGGGTTACCAGATCACGCTTGGTGTTATAGGGACGCCCATCGACAATCTTCTTGGAATAGGCATCACCGATGCCCGGCAGCTTGCTCAACTCGTCGGCGCTTGCCGAATTGATGTCGATTTGCGGTCCGGCGGCAGCCTTGCTTTGGGCAGAGGCATCCGCCTTCGCGCTTCCCGATTTCTGACTCTTGCTGGCGGAGGGCTTTGAGTCGGAACCCGCAGCCGGCGCGGCACCGGCCGCTTGGGCCGTGGCCGAAGTGGTCATGAACAGCAGGGCGCAGACAAATACAGCCAACACACTCATACTTTTACGGATCATAGGAGATCTCCTTTCGACGAAGTGTGCTACTAAGATTATTTTCGGACCGCCACGCGGAAAATCAAGCGGTAAATCTACGGGGCCGATTCAGGCAGGCTTGCGGCTGGTAGCCTTCTTGCCTTCCCATGCGCGTTTGGGGCGCTGCGATTCGGGCTCGTCGCGATCTTTTACACGGTCATAAACATAACGATCGCTAACCGTACCCAGCGACTGGTTGTAGAGGCTCACTCCACCCAGCGCTTCCTGAAGCTCTTCAGAAAATTCGTGGATGGCACGGAGGTGATCGGCGGTCGCCGGGACTTCGGCTTTGCTGGTTTTCAGAAATTTCTGGTAACCCTTATCGACCAGACGCGAGATCTCGCCACTGATTAGATATCCGGGACGGGCAAAGACGCGAGGCGTATCATCGTTCGCTTTCTCAATCGCCGCAGAACAATTCAATTTCTTGAGAAACACCCGACCGCTGGTTCCTGGAGCATCGAGAATTTCGAACCCGTGTTCGCGAAGCCAAGCGACTGCTTCGTCATAGGTACGCTGTTTCAGTTTCTTTGCCATAACTCACCTGTTTTCAATTCGAATCGCCGGGCCGATTCCCCCGCCGCTCCCATATTTTTCAATAGGATGAACGGCTACTGTCGCATAATTTCGATGAATCGCGCAATAGCACCCATGGCGGGCAGCGGCAATCGGCTCAGAGGCCCGCCCAAAAAGGCAGCTTTTGCAAACGCCCATGACGATCAAACCAGGGCCGTCGTCATCATCGTCGTCGCCTTAGCGCCTTAGCGCCTTATCACCTTATCGCCTTGTCGTCTTATCAAGGAGATCGCCATCGACCGGGATCGCCATCAAAGAATAAAACCGGCGCCTATTCTCCCCCGAGATTTTCGGCGCCGGTTTTAATGTCCTCCGTTAAAGATCAAGGAGAACGAGGCCGCTCATCTACATCGGCCAAGCTTGTTCGCTGAAAACAGCTTGCGAAAACTTCACTGCAAGCAAGATGCAGTGTGGCCGCCGGTTCGGTCAACAGCAAAGGCGATCCCGGTACTTACTTAGTCGCTAACTAACTTGAGCACTCGGGGCAAGATCCCACGCTGGATTCATTGCGAAGACGGGTCCAGCATCCAAGACATTTCGCCGCATCGTCATTTGCGATTGTTGTCCAGATTTGCAACAACGGAGCGGGAGCAGCCGCGCGCCGTGATGTATACTGGCGCGGAATTAATGGGGGTTGCGTCCGCCAGTTCGGAATTTGCACGGTTCACTGTCGTAAGCGCATCGAAATAACAAGCATGACAAGCGGGCGAAGCAACCCTGTTTTCCGGGAAAGACAGTTAAGAGAGATTCGCTTCATCATAAACCTGATAGAACTTAGGCCCGGATCGGGAGTTCGATTGGGCTCCTGGAAAGAGCATCCGGGTGGGAGGTCCTAATGGACCTGTTAATTATTCGTATCGTCTTTGTAGCAGTAGTCGCAATCGCAAGTTACTTCCTCCAACCTATGGGGCTCACACGAACCTGGGCGCTCGCGGCGGGAGTGATTACGGGCATGGCAGTCGTAGCGTTCGAGATCCGCCTGCGGATTGTAAGCCTGAAGCGCCTGATCGGCGCGGTGATCGGCAGCATCCTCGGCATTCTGGGCGCTTATCTTTTCAGCCTGGTCATCAAGAACACCATCGATCCGGGAGGCACCCAAAAATTCCTGCAGCTCATGGTGATGTTGCTCATGTCGTATGTGGGCCTCATCATCGGCGCCAATAAGGGCGACCTGCTCAACCTGGCCGCTCTGGGAGGAATTTTTGGATCGGAGAAGCAGGGGCGCAAGAGCTTCAAGATTCTGGACACCAGCGTGATCATCGACGGCCGTATCGCCGATATTGCCGACACCGGTTTTCTCGACGGCATTCTGGTGATTCCCCAGTTTGTGCTGCGCGAACTTCAACTGGTAGCCGATTCCGCAGACTCCCTCAAACGGAACCGGGGACGGCGGGGACTTGATATTCTCCAGCGCGTGCAGAAGATCGTGACGGTCAACGTTCAGATCGTGGAGGACGATTTTCCGACCATCCGCGAAGTCGACCTGAAGCTGATCGAACTGGCGAAGATGTACGAGGCCAAGATCATCACCAACGACTTCAACCTCAATAAAGTTGCCCAGCTTCAAGGCGTGGAAGTTTTGAACATTAACGAGCTGGCCAATGCTCTCAAACCGATCGTTCTACCCGGCGAAACCATGCGCGTCTTTATCCTGAAGGAAGGCAAGGAGTACAACCAGGGCGTGGCGTATCTCGACGATGGAACGATGGTGGTGGTGGACAATGCCCGCAAGCTGATCGGCAAGAACGTGGACATTGCCGTAACTTCGGTATTGCAGACCACCGCAGGAAAGATGATCTTCGGCAAGTTCGACGAACGTTCGCGTCCACCGGAGCGCGTGGATGCAAGGCCGGACGCGGCGAAACACGACTTGCGGAAGAGCCAGCCGATTATCGTGGAGTCCACGCCTCAATCGCAGCCGCAGCCCGAATAGGGGTTGCGCTCGGAGTTTGCGATGACGAGCGGCGGCTTGGCGGCGATATTATCCGGTGGCGGCCATGAGGGTACGAGTATATTCATGCTTGGGAGCGGAGGTGACCTGCTCCGCTTCCCCAAGCTCCACGATCTCACCTTTGCGCATTACGGCAATGCGATCACTCAAATAGCGCACCACCGGCATTGAGTGAGAAATGAAAAGATAGGTCAGTCCAAATTCCCGCTGCAGCTTCTTCAGAAGATTCACAATCTGCGCGCCCACGCTTACATCGAGCGCGGAAATCGGTTCGTCGCATACCACGAATTTCGGCCGAAGCATCAAGGCGCGGGCAATCCCGATCCGCTGCCGCTGACCGCCAGAAAATTCATGCGGGTATCGGCGCAGAGCCGTTTCATCAAGTCCCACTGCACGCATCATCGCAACTGCCTGGTCACGCGGAGAACGCTTGGCAGAACTGCCGTCATTTTGATCATCTGCGTGGATCACCAAAGGCTCGGTGACGATTTCCTCAATCCTCATGCGTGGATTGAGCGACGCAAATGGGTCCTGGAAGACGATTTGCATATCCCGGCGCAACCGGCGCAGTTCCGCGGACGAACACGTCAGAACATTCTTGCCTTCGAAATGAACGATGCCAGATGTAGCTTCGATCAGGCGAAGGATCATGCGTCCCAGGGTGCTCTTGCCACACCCGGATTCTCCCACCAGCCCGAGGGTCTCGCCCGGATAGATGTCCAGTGAGACTCGGTTCACTGCCCGCAGCTCGCTGACGGCACCGCCAAAAACCGAATTGGCAGTTTTATAGACCTTGACCAGATCGCGAATCTCCAGGAGAGGGGAAGGCACGAATCTGACTATAGCTCATCTTTCATTGTTCATCTTTCATTGTTCATCTTTCATTGTTCAATGGCAGTGCGCTTCGCCCATGGTCGAACGCAAAGCATCCGTAAATCAAAACCTTTACCACCGAGGTCACAGAGGAGATGCTTTGGAGGACACAGAGGAGAACAGCCAACAGGCGGCAGCTGCTATCAAGAATGAAACCTTGAAGCCGCTGGGGAGATAGGCGGGGACACCGCTTCGTTAGAGACGAGCTTTAAAACGACAATGCGGCGATACGGCGATCCTTAGTAGGGAGCAAGAGTCAAAAGGGGAAAGTCGATCTGAAGTCCGCATCTTCCTGTGTATCAAACCAAAAACCTGCGCCTCAAACCAAAACCAACCAAACCGATACGGGGACCAACATGGAGTCGAGCGGTTGGCGGCCGAGAGGAAATCAGAACTACGTTGCGACATTAACTCTGAATCATTGAAGAGTTTTTCTCCGCAAGATTTGACCGCCGGATCGTTCTACCTTAATACAGGATCGCAGGCAAAGCCTTAGAACAAGCCCTGCGCGCCGAGGAAAAATGTAGGAATCGCCAGCGAATTCACGCGAAAGGCAAGCTGCCCAACGTGTTAGAATTTTCGTAACTTTTAGGAACCCTGGAACGAAGAGACGGTCGTTTTGATAGAGCTCGCGCCTTCCATTTTGTCCGCGGATTTCGCACACCTCGCCGATAACGTCCACGCGGTGGCTGAGGGCGGGGCGACCCTTTTGCACGTTGATGTAATGGACGGTCATTTCGTTCCGAACATCACCATCGGCCCGCCGGTGGTTGCGTCATTAAGGAAGGCAACCACTTTGCCCCTGGATGTTCATCTCATGATTGAGAATCCAGACCTGTATATTCCGGCATTTGCGGATGCAGGAGCCGACTGGATTTCTGTGCATCTGGAGGCCTGCGTACACCTGCACCGCACTCTCCAGCACATTCGCAGCCGTGGAATCAACGCCGGGGTGGTGATTAACCCAGCGACTCCGGTGCATGCACTCGATGAAGTCCTGGACATGGTTGACCACGTCCTGGTCATGTCGGTGAATCCCGGGTTCGGCGGACAAAAGTTCATTCCTTCGTCTCTTGAAAAGGTGCGCAAACTGGTGGCAAAGCGCACCACCCGCGGCGATGGATTCAGGATTGAGATGGACGGCGGTATTGGAACGGATACAATCGCCGACGCTGTCCGGTCCGGAGTCGAGGTGCTCGTTGCCGGAAGTGCCGTCTTCGGCGCAGGAAACCCCAGGGAGAACGCGCAGCATTTATTGAAGCTTGCGGCAGAAGCCACCCTGCAAAAAGTCTGAAACGTTTGAGGTAGGAAATGTTACGGAAAACCGTCTTAGCCCTCGTGCTTGCCGGCTTGCTCTTTGTGGCGACCGGATGCCGCCATACCAAGGTCCAGAATCCGATTGCCAATATCGACTCCAAGCAACCCGACAAAGTGCTGTTTGATCGCGCGATGGAGGCGTTGAAGAACGCCAAGTTCCAGGTGGCGCGCAGCCTGTTGGATACGATGATCAACACCTACCCGGATTCGGAGTATGTCGCCCGCGCCAAACTATCGATCGGCGATGCCTGGTATGCGGAGGGCGGCACAGCCGCCATGCAGGAAGCCGAACAGCAATATAAAGATTTCATCACCTTCTTCCCCAATTTGCCGGAGGCCGCGGAGGCCCAGCTGAAAGTCGCAGACATCCATTACAAGCAGATGGAGAAGCCCGATCGCGACTATCTTCAGACTGCGCGGGCGGAAGAAGAGTACAAGAGCCTGATTCAGCAATTCCCCGACAGCAAACTGATTCCGCAAGCCAAGCAGCACCTGCGCGACGTCCAGGAAGTACTGGCCGAACGCCAGTTCGGTATTGCCAAGTTCTATTACCTGCGCGACAACATGGCCGCTTCCGAAGCCCGCTTGAAATCGCTGGTGCAGTCTTATCCCTTGTACAGCTCGATTGACGAGGTTCTGTACACCCTTGGCGGGATCAATGAAAGGCAGGCCCAGCGCATGCAACAGATGCAGAAGGTGCCCGCCGCCACAAGGGAAAAATTGACTGCCGAGTTCGAGAAGGATGCGATCGATGCATACTCGCGCATCGTTACAAGGTATCCGGTAATGAACCGCGCAGACGATGCCAGAAGACGACTAGCGGCACTGAAGGCCACAGTTCCAACGCCTACGCCTGAAGCTATTGCACAAAACCAGGCGGAGGAAGACAGCCGCAGCGAATCCAGCAGAGTACGGCAGCTCGTGATGACCTTTCGTAAACAGCCGGACATGGCCAAAGCTACAACCATCGGCGATCCCACTATGGACGAGCCAGTCGTTGAAAGCGCTCCCGCCATCATCAAGCACCTGGATGAGACGCTTCGGGGCGTTCCGGTGGTAGCGAAAACCGATGCGGCAAACACCAAGAGCGCGCCGGCAACTGGCGGAGCAGACACTGAGAAAGTTGGAGGCGAAGTCGTAGGCGCCGGCAGCGGGCCTGCACCAACTTCCAATGCGCCGATCCCGGGGACACAGACCAACGCGGCGAATCCTCAAAGTGCGAATCCACAAGCCGCGAATCCACAGGCGCCCCCTGCACAGGTCAATGACGTACAGGATCCTTCTCCTTCCGACACGCAAAATGCGGCTGCAGGAAATGGACAGAGTACGAATAACCCACAGGATTCCACCAGCAAGAAGAAAACCAAGAAAGGCTTGCGCAAGCTGATTCCGTTCTAAAAGCATTTCCGTTCTACATCTGAATGGGGCGGTTCTTGTTTTTTCAGTTTTGCCTGAACCGCCCACAAATGCTCCCCTTCCCCACTCTCGCCATCGGCAACACGACCGGACTAGCCCTTTCGGGCGCGCATAAGAGGTATACCTCACTTGGTACTGAGGTAGTCTTTTCATTGACTTAAGCTTTGATTACCGGTAAGTTTTGTGGGATGTTTGCTTGAAATAAGGTACCTCGACTGTGGCCCTGAGAATACTTTTCGCCGACGACAGCATGACTGCCCAGAACATGGGCAAGAAGATCCTAACCGAAGCCGGATATGAGGTAGTTGCCGTCAGCAATGGCGCCGCTGCGCTTAAAAAAATCGCGGAAAACAAACCCGACATCATCATTCTCGATGTCTTCATGCCCGGTTACTCGGGCCTGGAAGTGTGCGAGAAGGTGCGCTCCTCTATCGAGACGCTGAAGACGCCTGTTCTGCTCACCGTCGGCAAGATGGAGCCTTACAAGCCGGAAGACGCAAACCGCGTGCGCGCGGACGGCGTGATTATCAAGCCGTTCGAAGCCAGCGATCTGCTGGCGATCATGAAAAAATTCGAGGAGCGAATTGCTCAGAAGCCGATACCGCCACTTGCGGAACAGACGATTCGGCTTGAGCGTCCTCCGGATTTCAGCCAGTTTGCCGTAACTCCAGCTGCCGCGCCCCCGGCGAAACATCCTGAACCAGCGCCTGTGGAGCACGAGAGAACCTCGATCCACCCGGTTGTGGATGTTCCCGATCACATGGCGACCACATCGGCGTTCAGCGACCTGCTGGGCGGAGACACGATGCCGATGGAAGAGCTCGCCAGCATGGAAGCTCCGGAAGCGCCTGCGCCTCCACCATCTGCGGCACACCGTCCGACAACACCCGGACCGCGCCTGGAACAGCCGCCGGCGTTCGTCGAGATGCCCGAAGCGGACTTTGCCGATGCATCCGCTGCCTTCACCCCTATTCAAGAATCGGAACCGCCAGCCGCGCTGCCAAATGTTGGGCCCGTGCATGTTGAGCCCGCGAGGGCAGAAGCAATAGCGGGAACGAAGACACATCCTGAGTTGCAGGCGGTCGAAGTCGAGCCCTTTGAGGTTGCACCCGTTGAGAGGACGCCGGTCGAGGTTCGGCCTCCGGTAGCAGCCGCGCCGAGCAGACCATCGGTGCTCCCGATCGAGCCTGTGGCGGAGCTTCCATCAGTATCAGCAGCAGCACCAGCGCCAGTGATCGCTCCCCGGCAGCCAGAACGCGGAGCCTTCGCCGCAGAAGCAGTTCCAGCCGCACCAGCAAGAAGGCCTGAGGCTATCGCCCTTCCCGTGCCTGTCGCTGTTCCCGTTCCCAAAGAGCCGACAGCCGGCGAAAAAGTGGTTTCGGTAAAGACGGTCGAAGAGATAGCCCCTGCATTGCCTCTTTCGCCTCTAGGGCCTCCAGTAAAAAGCCAGCCGACTGCGCAGCCGATTCCCGTTCCGGTAGAGACTCATTCTGCCGAGCCGCAGATTGTCTATGAGGAAGCAACATATGAGCTAGAAACGGGCCGCGCTCAGCCAGTAGAAAATTTGGCGATCCAGATTGATCCGGCGTTTGAGCCGACCTTGCAGGAGCCTGTGATTGAGGCAGCCAATCGGACGGAACCGGATCTCTTGACGACGATGCAAGAGCATCATCCGTGGGAAGTTTCCGAGGCAAAAGACCCGAACCTGATTACCGAGGTGGCGTCGATTGAGTCGTTCCCGACCAGGTTTGGCGTGGAGACGCCCGAGGATGTGCCCGTAGGCACGGCCTCAGACATACCTGGTTTTGATGAGCCGGAAATCACGATGCCAGAAGGCGTTGTTCCGGAGATCGCTATTCCAGAGGTTCCGGAAGCCACTATTCCGGGAATCGGCATTTCTGAGCACCAGTTTTTGGAGCATCCAGGTTCCCAGGATGCGGCTGTGATTCATGTGGAGAATGGCCTGGAGCATCTGCACTCAGAGCGGCTTCAATCAGAGCAGCCCCAGTCAGAACAGGTTTATTCAGAACAGCTTGGCGCGGAGTTGCATGAACCGTCCGTTCACGTTCCAGAAGTGCCAGCACCAATCGCAGGACAAATTGCGCCCCATGCGGGCCACATCGAAGACGATTTTGAAGCGCGGGTTGCAGCTGCCATGGCCGCTTATGACCAGGCTTCCAACGCCGACCTTGTTGAAGAGGCTGCGCCCGAGCAAGAGTTTGTCGAAGCATTCTCAAGTGAGCAGGCTCCAGAAGCCGCCGCTCCCGAAACAGCGGTTTCAAGTCCGGCGGCCCAGCCTCCCGTATTTTTTGAATATGTTCCTCCCGTTGCCGCGCGCGCCGTGGCGCAACCCGCCGCGGCAGCGACCGCCAGGGACAACTCTTTCGCAGAGCACGAGCCCATCCCGGAACCGAGCACACAATTTCCGTTCGTGGTAGGCTCTGCACCGGCCTTTGCCGAAGCGCCATTGCCGGTTGAGCACGAAGCAGGAATCCTTGCAGCCGCATCTCAGGTGGCTCTGCCCGTTGCAGCTCTGCCAATTATGGAGTCTGTGCGTCGCGAATTTGCTCCCGTGCAGGAGATCTCGAAGTCGGGCCACGGGCTGGCATTTGCTTCGGCCGCACAGGTTCGCGAGACTCAAATTGCGGATGCCGCAGTCCATACACCGTCGGTTCCCACAGAGGCTTCCCATTTTGCCGAGCTTCGGCACGAATCTGTGGCGGAAAGCAGCACCATTCACGAAAATTCTCACGTTCCAGAAACTGTGCTTGCCCCGGTGGTGGAGATTCGTCCCTCAGGTTCACAAGTTCATCTTCATCCAATACCGGCAGTTCCTCCTACTCCGGCGATTGAGAGCGTTGCTCCTTTAGCGCCTGAAGCGCCTTCGGCAGCTTTGGTGGAAAGCAACGCAATTGCAGAGAGCCTTAACGGCCAGATGCCTGCGGTCGCAGCCGCAGCAGCATCGCAAACGGATGCCGACTATGAAAGAGTTGCGTCGGTGGTGCATCGGGTGATGGAACGGCTCAAGCCGGAACTCATTGCCGAGATCGTCCGCGAGCTTAACGCCAAGAGGTAACTTCCCTTAGCACGCCGAGCGCGGAAAACGGCTCCAACCGCAATGCGTACTCCCAGGCTCAATCGTTAATGGCTATTTGTTGGGCACACGAACGTATCCGCCCTGCTCGGGTTTTCATCGTGGCGTTCATCATTTTGCATTTCGGATCTTAGATACTTAGGCAGGATCCTGGGCAGCCACGCAATTTTTTATAGACTTGATCCGTGACATCCGGCTTTCAATGCGCAGGCTGCGGTGAATGGAACGAGACCTTCGTCGATTCCTCGGCAGGATCGAAGCAATCCTATATCGAAGACTGCCAGGTTTGCTGCAAACCAAACTTACTGTACGTCACTTGGGATATGTCGGCTGCGGAATATACGATTCAGGCTGAACTGGAATAGAAGTGTTACGTGAGCCGAACTCAAAAAGACTCGCCAATCACAAACGCGATTCTTGAAGTCATCAAGAGGGACGACGGCACTTTCGACCTCTTCTTGAGCCGGAAACTTGATCGCACTCGAATCGTAGAGCTGTGGTTGCCGGACGAACTTTGTGTCCGCTTCGGATTCTGCGGCAACGAGTACGATTCGATCCTGCATGAAGTCAATCAAAAAGGGCAGGGCAACAGTTGAGTTCTGAGAACTGTCATCAAGGATGCTATCTGGACGCTTCTTGTAAGCCCATCGCTTCCCCCCGTTTGCCCGTCGCCGCTTCCCGCCTGTAATATCGTGGTTTAGCTTATTTCTACGAAATGCCACACGAGATTCCGAAGACTTATGATCCGGGCGCAATTGAGCCTCGCTGGGCCGAGTATTGGATCCAGGAGAAGCTGTTCTCCGTAAAGACGCCCGAGCCCGGCTCCCAAGAAGCCGCAAAGCCCATGTTTTCATTGCTTTTGCCTCCTCCCAACGTCACCGGGCGGCTGCACATGGGCCACATGCTCAACCAGACGGAGATGGACATTATCATCCGCTGGCACCGGATGCGTGGCTTTCTCACGCTGTGGGTCCCGGGAACCGACCATGCCGGCATTGCCACGCAGATGATGGTGGAGCGCCAGCTTACCGAACAAGGCACGAGCCGCCAGAAACTCGGACGCGAAGCGTTTATCGAACGCGTTTGGGAGTGGAAAAAACACTACGGCGGAGCGATCCAGGCACAGATGAAGCGCCTGGGCGTCTCTGTGGACTGGGACCGCGAATATTTCACCATGGACGAGGGCCTCTCGCGCGCCGTGCGCGAGGTGTTTGTCCGGCTCTATGAGCAAGGGCTGATCTATCGCGGCAAGTACATTGTGAACTGGTGCCCGCGCTGCATGACGGCCATCTCCGACCTCGAAGTGGCGCATGAGGAGTACACCGGCAAGCTGTACTTGATTCGCTATCCTGTGGCCGGCGATCCTACGCAATCGATCACGATTGCGACCACTCGTCCCGAGACCATGCTGGGCGACGTGGCGGTGGCGGTGAATCCGAAGGATCCTCGCTACACGCACCTTCACGGAAAGAAGCTGGTCTTGCCCCTGATTGGGCGGGAGATTCCCATTGTTACCGACGATCTCGCCGATCCGGAGTTCGGAACCGGCGCGGTGAAGGTGACTCCAGCGCACGATCCCAACGATTTCGAACTAGGGCTGCGCCACAATTTAGAGCAGTTGGTGGTGATGGACGAACAGGCCCGCATGAACGAGAATGCGGGGCCATACGCGGGGCTGGATCGCTACCAAGCGCGCGAACGGATCCTCAAAGACCTAGAGGAGCGCGGTTTCCTGGTTGGCACCAAGGACCACCATTACTCCATTGGAAAGTGCGATCGGTGCAAGACCGTGGTTGAGCCGCGGCTCTCCACACAGTGGTTCATCAAGATCGCCACGCTGGCGCAACGCGCCACCGAGGCGGTGGAAAAGGGCGAAATCACGTTCACGCCCGAGAACTACTCCAAGACGTATTTCGAGTGGATGCGCAACATCCACGACTGGTGCATCTCCCGGCAGCTTTGGTGGGGACACCGCATTCCCGCGTGGCATTGCCAGGGTTGCAAGGAAATCTTAGTGGCCCGTTCGGCCCCGGCTGCGTGTCCGAAGTGCGGGGGAAGCAAACTTGAGCAAGACCAGGATGTTCTCGACACGTGGTTCTCCTCGGGGTTACTGCCTTTCACGGTGTTTGGATGGCCGGAAAAGACCCGCGACCAGGAGGTCTTCTATCCAACGTCGCTGTTGATCACCGGGTTCGACATTCTGTTCTTCTGGGTGGCTCGGATGATCATGACCGGATGTCACTTCATGGCAGACCACCCGCAGGGCAACGTTCCGTTCAAGGCGGTATATATTCACACGCTGGTGCGGGATGCCGAACGGCAAAAAATGTCGAAGACGAAGGGGAACGTGATCGATCCGATTGAGATCACGGAGCGGTACGGCACCGATGCAGTGCGTTTTACCCTGGCGTCGATGGCCTCTCCGGGAACCGACATTGCATTCTCCGAGAGCCGCACCGAGGGCTACCGCGCCTTTGCGAACAAGATCTGGAATGCCGCACGCTTTATGTTCATGAACCTGGAGCGCGCCGGAGAAGGAGCGTGTCTCACGCAGGGCGCGCCGCCAGCCGAGGCTCGGCGCCTGGAAAACCGCTGGATCATGTCGCGGTTTTCTCGCGTAGCGGGCGAGGTCAATGCGAATCTTGCGTCCTATCGTTTTCACGAGGCGGCCAACTCTGTTTACGATTTTTTCTGGGGCGAGTTTTGCGACTGGTACCTGGAAATCATTAAGCCACGGCTTTCCGGAACCAAGGAAGAAGCCCACGCGGCCGTGGCATTCCTAGGAGACACCTTTGAAGGCGCGCTGCGGCTGCTTTCGCCGTTCATGCCGTTCATCACGGAAGAGCTTTGGCATGCCATGTATGAGGGTAAGGCTCCGCAAAAATCCATCGCTTTAGCGAGCTTTCCCGCACTGGAGCAGCATCGACTGGACAGCCAGGCGGAAGAAGAGATGGCGATTCTGCAGGAATTGATCGTCCATGTGCGGAATCTGCGCGCCGAATCGAAGGTGGAGCCTAAACTAAAAGTTCCGGCGCGGGTGTTCGCCGATCAAGACGTGCGCAAGCTGCTGGATGAAAATCGCGGAATGATCGAGCGCCTGGCGAACGTGGAAAAACTTGAATTTGCCGAGGCTTCTCTGGCGCAGGTAGCCGGAGTCCGCACGACCCCCAAGTTTGAAGTTTGCATTGTGTACGAACAGAAAGTGGACGCGGCCGCCGAGCGCGAACGTTTGACGAAAGAGAAAACCAAGCTCGAAGGCGAGATGGCGAACGCCCAGCGGCAGCTTGGAAACCAGCAGTTCCTGGCAAAAGCGCCAGCGAACGTGGTGGAAGGGCTGCGCAAACGCGTTGCTGAAGTTGAAATTCTATTGGAGAAGGCTCACATCGCATTGCAGAAGCTGGGATAGCACTCTCTTGGGATAGCATTCTATGGACTGGCAAAGCCGCAGGATTTCCGCAATTCTCGAAAATGCGCTTCTGGAAGACAAAGCCACCAGCGACGCAACGTCACGCGCCTGTATCGATCCGCAACAACGCGCCACAGCCACCATCCTTGCCAAGCAGGAGTGTGTGCTTGCGGGCGTGGGAGCCATCTTGCGGATCCTGGAGATTTACGAGCGCCTCGACCAACATGTCATCGGCCACCCGGAAGTAAGGAGCCACGGAGAGGTGTTCGACGGCGTCCGGCTGCACAAAGGCCAGTCTGTGGCGGTGATTCGCCACAACGCCCGTGTGCTACTCTCCTGCGAGCGAGTGATTCTTAACGTTCTGCAGCGCCTTAGCGGCATTGCAACCTTGACCCGCAAGTTTGTGGATGCGGTTCAAGGAACCAACGTCCGCATCCTGGATACCCGCAAGACCGTCCCAGGATTGCGAATCCTCGATAAATATGCGGTACGCTGCGGAGGCGGGCATAATCACCGGCTCGATCTCTCCGATGGTGTTTTGATCAAGAACAATCACATTGCGCTTGCCGGAGGCGTGGCGGCGGCCTTGCAAAAAGCTCTCCAGAATCGCCGGGGCGAGCAACCGGTGGAGATTGAGGTACGCACCCTGGCGGAGTTGGAAGAGGCCCTTGCAAACGGAGCGGAAGCATTACTGCTCGACAATATGAAGCCGGAGGATGCGCGCGTGGCCGTAGCCCGGGTAAGGGCGCATCCGCGGCGCATTCCGCTCGAAATTTCCGGCGGGGTTCGGTTGGAAAACGTTCGCGCGTACGCGGAGGCGGGAGCGGACTATATTTCCGCCGGTGTGCTGACCCACTCGCCCCAGGCCGTCGATATGAGCATGAGAATCGTCTCCGCATAAGCCGGAGCGCATGACGCGCCCAGAAACACAGTCTGACTCGAAGGTCGAAGTTCGATGTTCCATCGCTCGAATCCTTGTAAGGAGAGATTGAGAACTTATAGGCGCAAGCTTTGAAAGAAAGGCAGCGGCTACGTTCCTCCCTGCATGTTGGCGATTCGCGGAGTTCTCGAAAGACATGCCGCTGCTATTTGAGTTGCAAGAGCCCGTGCCGGTGCAGAATGCCAAGATGATCGGTATCTCCTCCGGCTTAACCATTCACCATCAAGATTACGGCGTTTCCTAGGGCGCCGGCGGGGAATAGACTCTGTGGGTCAATCGGACCTGTTGCTGCCCGAAGCAATCGACCCTCTGATACGCAACACGATCTTCAGCCACCACATCCACCATTGTTTTGAAACCGAATCCACGAATTTAATGGCTTCGCAGGTGGCAGCGGAGGCCGGCAACGATCCGGAATGCGTACCAGAGGGCGAGGTGTTTTTCGCGGAGGAGCAGACCGCAGGCCGAGGACGAGGAAATCACTCCTGGTACTCCCAGCGGGGAGCGGGAATCTACTGTTCCATCCTGTTGCGTCCGCAAATGACCCCTTCGGATGCGCTTTGGCTGTCACTCATTGCCGGGGTCGCCGTACAAGACGCCGTCCAAGACCTGACGGGCGTGCAGCCGGACATCCGGTGGCCCAACGATCTGCTCGTGAACGACAAGAAATTCTGCGGAATTCTCGTTGAACTAAAAAGCGAAGCCTTGCGCGTTCACCATGCTGTGGTTGGCATCGGAATCAACGTGAATCACGGCACATTTCCCGAAGACCTCCAGCACCTGGCAACGTCCCTTCGCCTCGAAACCGGACGAGAGTTGTCGCGGGTTGACCTTGCGGGGGCGGTGCTGAAATCGTTCGACCGCGAATATCGCGGGCTGCTGCGCACTCTAGACAATCCGATCCAGACGCCAGCCCTTCGTTTTGAACCGATCCTAAAGAGGATCGAGGCGCGCTCGTCGTATGCTTATGGCAAGCTGGTGCACGTAGATGAAGATGGAGGTTACAGCGGAGTGACCGATGGACTGGATCCGCGAGGCTTTTTGCGTGTGCGCACGGAGGAAGGCTTGCGCATGGTTCTCTCCGGCAGCGTCCGCCCGCTAAAAAGGAGGCCCGATGCTGCTGATCGTTGATGTGGGCAATACCAATACGGTGCTTGGCGTTTACGAGTTGAACCCTGCCGATGTTACGCCGCCAACCTCGAACGCTTCCCGCATGATCGCCCATTGGCGGGTAGCCACCATCAAGACGCATACGGTCGATGAATACGGCGTGCTGTTTCGCAATCTTTTTGCTATCGACAAGATTGAGGCGTCCGATGTCCAGGGGATCATCATCTCGTCGGTTGTGCCTTCGATGGATTCCACGCTGCGGGAGGTATGTGAGCGGTACTTCCATTTGAAGCCCCTGTTTGTAGAGCCGGGAGTCAAGACCGGAATGCCGGTTCATTACGACAACCCCGCTGAGGTCGGCGCCGACCGCGTGGTGAATGGCGTAGCGGCCTTTGAGAAATACGGCGGGCCATGCATCGTGGTCGATTTCGGCACGGCCACCACATTCGATGCGGTATCGAAAAAAGGCGAATACCTGGGTGGAGTCATCTCCCCCGGCATCGGCATTTCCGCGCAGGCCCTGTTCGAGCATACGGCCCGCCTTCCCCTCGTGGATATACGGCAACCGGCCAAGATCATCGGCACCAATACGGTGGCGAGCATCCAGGCCGGGTTATTCTTCGGCTACCTGGGATTGGTTGACGGAATTCTGGAACGGCTGATCGGCCAATTAGGCCCCGATACGAAAGTTGTAGCAACGGGCGGACAGGCGCGTTTGATTGGCGATCAATCCAAGTACATCAAGACGGTGGACGATTTGCTGACACTCGAAGGACTCAGGATCATTTGGGAGCGTAATCACGCAGCAGCAAAGCAGAAAGGCTAAGATGTATATTGCCGTCGCTCAAGAGCAATGGCCAGCATTGCACCTTTACTACTCGCCCCGGTATTATTCGCCCCGGCAAAATGTGGAAACACCTTGACTCGGCTCGAATGAGCCTCTCGAAAAGCATCTCAAGCTTGGATCCTTCAGAAAGAATATTTCAAACGCAAAGGCCCCGTAGTTACGCCAATGGAAAATTACTTCAACTATTTCACCGAAATTGAAGAACATTTTCAGCGGCGCCGGGGAACGGTTCTTCTTCTTTCCACTTTGGATTGGGCCTTGATCGATACCTGGAAGGAAGCGGGTATCCCTTTGGAAGCCGCCTTGCGCGGCATTGATTCGACTTTCGATGCCTATGAAAGAAAGCCTTCCAAAACCAAGAAGATCAACGGTCTCGCCTACTGTTCGCAAGAGGTTCTGGCGGCAGCCGAGGAGGCGAAGGAGGCGGCTCTCGGAACACGCTCGCCGGAGCCCTCTCCCGGAATGGATCCAGGAGAGATTGTAAAATTCATGCAAGCGAACGGCGAAAAGCTGCGGCGGGCCAGTGTTCCAGAACAGGCCCGGTCGATCGTAAACGATTGCGCTTCCACGCTCGATGGTTTGGCGCAGGAACTCGGCTCCAAAACGGAACGGTTGCGCACGGAAGAGTTGGAACGTCATCTTACAATTCTGGAGGAGAAGCTTCTGGCGGCGCTCACGGTCACAACCTCAGAAACGGCATTGATCGCGGTTCGGGCCGAAGCCGACCGGGAGATCGCCCCGTATCGAAGCAAGATGCCGACCGTCCAGATTGAACGGCTGCACCGGCAGTTTGTCCACAAAAGGCTCATGGAACAAGCGGGAATTCCGCGGCTCAGCCTCTTTTACATGTGAACCTAACCATCGAAAAAATGATCTATGGCGGAGACGGCCTGGCTCGACGAGCCGACGGCAAGACCGTATTCTTGCCGTTCGTGCTTCCCGGTGAGGAAGTTGCAGCCACGATCCTCGAAGAAAAGACAGGATTCTCTCGGGCTACTCTCAAGGAGATTGTGCATGCCTCGGCGCGACGCGGCGAAGCGGATTGCCCCTACTTTGCGGGCTGCGGCGGGTGCCATTACCAGCACACGGATTATGACAACCAACTGGAGATCAAAAGCTCCATTCTCCGGGAAACGCTGCTGCGCACGGCCAAGATCAAGTGGGAAAAAGAGATTGCCATCCACTCCGACAGTCCGTGGAATTACCGCAACCGGACGCGGGTCAAGGTTCAGGCAGGGAAGGATTTCGCTCTGGGGTACCACCGGTTTTCATCGAATTCGCTGCTGCCTGTCCGGCAATGCCCAATCAGCTCGCCTCTGATTAACAAAGCCCTAGGACACGTATGGCAGCTGGGAGAGTCGGGACGGGTTCCGCAGGGCGTGGTAGAGATTGAATTTTTTGCCGGGCCATCGGGGCTATCTGGATCATCAGGGCCGTCTGTGCCGCTTGATGAAACAGATACCTGCATGCTTTTAGAGGTCAGCATCGCTTCCGCGGCCGCAGCAACTGAGGCCAACCTGCGTGAATTTGCCCGAGACATGCAGGTGCGCATGACCGAAATTAAGGGAGTGGTATTTTTTCCTCGCGCCACGCAAGGTGGATTCCTGTCTCCCAAAGCCGTAGTAACCGTTGGGCAAGACTTTTTAAGCTATCCGGTTGGCGACAAAGCGTTCCGGGTAAGCGCCGGCTCCTTTTTCCAGACGAACCGCTACCTCGTACCGGACCTGGCCAAGGTGGTGGCGGCCGATCTACACGGCAAGACAGCCCTGGATTTATATGCGGGTGTGGGTCTGTTTGCCAATCATCTCTCCAAGCGATTCGATCAGGTGTTTGCCGTGGAGTCCTCGGCAATGTCCGGCAGCGACCTGGAAGCCAACGCGCAGCGCAATGTGACTCCGGTGCGTTCGACCGCGGAGCAGTTCCTTCCCAAATGCCACAATCTTCGCCCGGAACTTGTGGTGGTAGATCCGCCTCGAGCCGGCCTGGGCGATAAAGCGACCAAACTGTTGGCGTCCCTACGCGCACCCAAGATCGGCTATCTCTCTTGCGATCCTACAACCTTGGCGCGCGACCTTCGGCTTCTGGTGGAATCGGGCTATCGCATCGAAGAAGTCAAACTATTCGATCTCTTCCCTCAGACCTTCCATGTCGAAACCTTTGTCCGCCTTGAACGCTAGATTATTAAGGCTTGGTGGACAACTTATTATCTAAGCCTAGTTTTAGGACGTTCCATGTCGCAGGAGTTTGCAAGTTCTAGCACTTGAAGCCAAGGTTGCTTCGGCACTGAAGCATTTCCGATCTTTGCGATGGATTGTCTCGAATCTTCGAACTTCTGCCGTACAAGAGACAAGCAAACCGGAAATCCGCTTTAGGATTCCAATTAATCAGTTCTCAGTTTTCAACAGAAGCTTGGGGATTTCTTAGGCCGATTTCGGCATTTGTTCACTCGGGGAAACCATGAAGCAATCACAATGAGAAGGCTCCATTAATTTGTAAGTTGTGGAGGCCTCCAGGACCATTGCGGCAGGATAACTTCCGTGGAAACAGCACCAATATTAGCAATAATTAATCTTATCCAGATAAGACCGCCTGGTTTCTCATCCGTTTTGACCTGCCGACGCAGAAGTATTTTTGGGATTTCAGAAATAATGCATCAACGTTATTTAACGAATATCAAGGTATGCGGCACATTAAATTAATAACATTCAATATTTAACTAGAAGGGTTTATCGATCATGCACTACATTCGGTTTTTGTAACTTGCGGAACAATTTATTGACTTTTCTAATTTATAGGTTAATGTAGTTCAGCCCAGGCACCCTCCAAAATTTGGAAGCTACTTCGGATGGTTCTTGGGTCTGGACCGAGTTCGAAGAAGGCTCCCAAGCCTTCGAGCAAGTCATCCCTTGTGTTGGCTCTTCCGGCCCAGCAGTAAACAAGTGACCCCTAAGGAGCGATCATGAAGACAAGTCGACGCCTGATTCTGTTGTCGCTATTTAGCGTTCTCATCTTTAGCTTTGCGGAGATGAGCGCCTCTTCCCAGACTACGACCGCAAGCACAGCCGCCAGCACCACAGCTACGGTGGTTTCATCTGTTGCAAATCCGTGCCCTCGTCCAGCGGCAGGCAGCGTGGTCCACAATCCCACCAGCCTGTTCAGCAGCAATGGGGTTCTAAACGTTAACTTCTCCTATCAAACCAGAACCGATGCGGATGGCCGCACCCTTTACTGCTTCATGACCCCGGACGGTTTGCAAAATCCAACGCTCCATGTAAGGCCGGGCGACACCCTGACCGTGAATGTCACCAACAACGTCCCCGCATCGAGCGGCATGGTGATGGTGATGTCGTCATCGACCAACGTATGCGGTTCCGCAACGCAGACCGCAACGTCACTGAACATTCACTACCACGGCACCAACACTTCGCCTAACTGCCATTCGGACGAAGTGATCCACACTCTGATCAACTCCGGGCAGAGCTTCAAGTACACGATCCAGTTCCCGACCAACGAACCGCCGGGACTTTACTGGTATCATCCGCACGTTCATGGCATTGCTGAATCAGCCGTACAGGGTGGCGCATCCGGAGCCATCATTGTGGACGGGATTCAGTACCTCCAACCAGCCGTGGCAGGGCTTCGCCATCGGGTTTTGATGATCCGCGACCAGAATGTGGCAGGCAGCCCGACTCCCGGAGGCTCCGTGCCTTCATGGGATTTGACGGTCAACAACATTCCAATCGCCTTCCCTGCACTCACGCCGGCAGTAATGCATATGCAGAGCGGAGAGAAGCAGCTATGGCGCGTCTCCAATTCCTCGGCAGACAGCATCGTCGATCTACAGGTTCAATTTGACGGTACTCCACAGAACCTCGGGGTTGTCGCTCTGGACGGCGTTCCGACCGGCTCCCAGGACGGAACCAGACAAGGAAAGATCGTCAACACGAACCATATCCTCATTCCGACTGCGGGGCGCGCAGAATTCATCGTTGCGGCACCTGCTTCCACAGTGAAAAACGCCATCCTCGTAACCCAGCCAATTAGCACCGGCCCCCTTGGAGACAACGACACGGGCCGCACATTGGCGATCATCAAGACCTTCGGCAGCGACAACGACGGCGATGGCGACAATGATGATGCCGTTTCGACGGTGGTAGGCACGCCTTGGGCACAGCGCTTTGAGGGTGTCCAAACGGCAACGCCAACGGTCCAGCGCACTTTGTACTTCTCGGAAGTGCTCTCCGATCCCACCAACCCACTCAGCCCGACCAATTTCTTTATCACGGTCGATGGCGCCACGCCGGTGCTCTTCGATCCCACCAACCCGCCAGCGATCACTACCCATCAAGGCTCGATCGAGCAATGGGTTGTACAAAACCGCGCACAGGAGAATCACGAGTTCCATTTCCACCAGATCCACTTCCAGGTGAAATCGCAGAATAACTTTGAGGTTAACGGGACGCCCCAGAACACGGTCGACAACGGGCAGTTCATGGATATGGTCCAAGTTCCTTTCTGGGATGGCAATGCGAGCCATCCATACCCAAGCGTAACCTTGCAGTTCGACTTCACCGGCCCAGACGTGGGAGATTTCGTCTATCACTGCCACATCCTCGGACACGAGGACAACGGCATGATGGCGATCATCCGCGTGCTGCCCAACTAAAAGTAGTTGTTTTTGTATTTTGTATAAGGAGAAAAATAAGCGGCTTCAGGGAAGAAATCTGAAGCCGCTGTTTTATTTTGATTTCGCGCAGGATGTGAAATTGGAGGGCAGCGCCGTTAGAAATCGCTCTCTATTCCAGATGGTCTAAAGTCTGTCCTTCCGGTCCCACCTGCACCTCAGAATGTTTTTTGCCATGAAGCACCTGAGCTTCGTAGGCCACCAATTTATTCTTTTTCGTGAGAGTCTCAACCTTGGCGATCTTGCCCGCTCCCGCCTTCTTTTGCAAACCTTCGCGGACCGCTGCCGGGAGGGAATCCAAAGCCACCTGTTCTTCAACTTCAAGGACGGAGCCGTCGGAGGACATGGTTACGTCGCGAGAATGCCCGCTGACCATGGTTTCCACCTCGTATTGCACCTTGCCACCTTCCACTTCGCTTGCATAGCCAAGCACGGTTGCGCCTTGGGTCTGTTCATCGGCAGCCTTCTGAACCGGCGCTGGCAGGTCCGACTTTTTCAGCTTCTTTTCCTGAGCGGCGAGCACGACCGAGAAAGAGCAAGCCAGTATCAGCACGACAGACAATTTCAATATGCCAAGCTTCATTTGCACCTCTCCTTTTTTTGAAATTTGGGTTCTTCCACGTTTCATCGTTTCATCGTTTCATTGGTTTTCCAGAATGGGCCTTCCGTTTGCGGGCTGGGGCCGCCGGGCGGTGTTTGCGTAGTACTTCTTGTACTCGTCGATCTGGTCCCGGGAAAATTCAATGGGAGTTTTCAAGACATACCAGGCAATGCCTTGATCGCACGCTGGAGCCGTTAGAGAGCCTGGAAATGTGTAAAAGCCGCGGTCTTTCGGCAAGAGATCGTTGGCATCGACCTTGACATCCTTGAATTCACGAGAATCTCCTCTGGGCGGAATGTTCTTCCACAACGTCTTGATCAATTCGTTTTCCGCACCCGGCTTAACCATCACGGCCACAACCGCGCGGAATCCGTCTCTGGTCTGATGCACCAGATGGACCTCCATAGCGGCACGCTTGCCATCGATCAGATCTTCGGCGGGTTCGTGGAAATGAAATTCAACCAAACGGTATGACCGTTTTCCAATTTTTAGCCAGCTATCGCCGGGAAAGTCGATCTTGATCCTATAGTGATCACAGTCATTCACAATCTTCAAGCTGCCGGATTGATAACCAAATTCCAACGGATCTAGTTTTGCCGGGCGGGCGCTCTTAATGTCGACTGGAGACTGCATTTTTCCGGTGACACACTGTCCTCCCCATTCCGGTTGGTTCTCATAGGTGAATTTTGGGTCGCATTTCTGGCCCTCCGCCACCGTTCCGCTGGTTTGCGCCGAGCCATGCTCTGACTCCCGAGCCGCTACCTGCGGATTGACCGCGCATGATTCTCCGGGAAGCGCCTGCGCAAATGGAACCAGACTCATCGCGCACAACAGCAGCAATGGGGCGGAAACTCCTGGCTTCCTTGACATCCTTACAGCCCTCCTTTGAGAAGCAGATGAAATCGGCGCTTCAGAAAATCTCCTATGTGTAAGGAGGCAAGCATTCCAAGCACGCCCTTAAAGCGTATTCGCAGGCCGTATAAAGGCCGGCATCTTTTCTTTTCCGGTGAAGGCGACCGCTGCCCGCGCCGCCAACTTAAATTCCTTGTAGTGCCCCATGCGCACGGCGTGCCAGGAATGCCCATTCGCATCGACTGCCTGAAAAACAAACGCCGGATAGCCTCGGGCCTTGAGGCCGTCACGCAGTTGGGATGCCCGGCTTTCATCTTGAAAAGCCCCAAATTGCACAGAGAAATCCTGCCCATCTCCCGCCGCCAGACCTTCCGAAGCGATTGCTGGGGTTGCAGAAGGCTGTGCCAGGACACCCTGAGCTTCTTCTTTTTGGGTCTGGACCATTTGGGGTGGCTGGACCATCGACGCAGGACTCTCCGCCGACCTGGCTTCCGCCGCGTCGGGAGCGGAAGATTTCTGGGCAGAGATCGCCGCCAACTTTGCCGAATATTCCTTCTCAAGGCGTTTGCGGGCATCCGACATGCCGCGTTCCAGACCAACAATAAAGCCAGCAAGGAAGAGCAGTATCCCCAATGCCGCAAAGCCCGCGACCATCAAGCCCACGGACTTTCGATCAAGTGATAATTCGTAATTCATCGTTCAATCAAAGCCTTGGAAGCACCCTTGTGCGGGTGAGCGAATATGGGCGCCCCATACTCCCTGGAGCGCCCCATTATTCTAATGGCAATAAATCCGAGCGGGTTCAGAACGGAAATAATTCCAGTTCGACTGGTTCCTGAATATTGAAGCTCTATTGCTTTCTTCAGTCAGCATCTTTCAGCCAATAGCCCCGGCGGGCTCGTACGCGCAAATTCCCGGAACTGTCAGGAGAAGACGGACTCACCTTCACGGCCAGCTTATGAAAACGCCTGTCGGTGTTCGAAGGCACAAAGGCTAAACTATACCGACCAACGATATCGCCAACTACTTTTTCAAGAGCAGCACCATAGCTGTGTTCCTGAATATTCATGGCCTCACCACCCGTTTGCTGGCTGTAGTACTCAATATTATGGCCTTGATCAAATCTCGAAAGCCCAGAGATGGGCTTGAAAACCGCGGCTAGCTTGCTGCTAACCTTGATCAGGCCGTTCACTGTTGCAGATTCTTTCAGCAGGATCTTAGTAGTATCCATGACCACGTGCCTAGGAGGGGCATTCAGGTCATCACTGAATAAGAGGAATACTGGCCTGCCGTTTGGACGCCGTTCGTGGGTATGTTGAATGCCAGCCTGGAGGCAGGCTGCAATGTCCTCTCCTTGGCCACGATAGACCCGTTCGTGCTCTCTGTCACGGTGCGAACGTTTAGCAAGCCGGTCGCGCTGTCGCTGCTCAATCGTTGCAATCGCATCCAATACCTCTTGCCGATCTGTGGTGAACGGGAGAACCATTTCCGCCCCAGTGCCGAAATCCATGACACTCACCTCGTCCTGCGGACGCAACTTCTGTAAAGCCGGTGCGAGCGCCTCCTTGATATAGGGGATCTCTGTTTTCGTGGTAGATCGCATGTCGATGAGCAGCAGGAGGTAGATAGGCTGCAGCGAGTCCTTTCCACTGAAAAAGACAATCTGCTGGCTGCGTCCATTGTCAAACACCTTAAAATCGCTTTGCCTCAGATCTTCCACACGTAAGCCAGTGCGTTCGTCGGTAACTGCAACGTCCACTGTAACCAGTCGGGAAATCGCTTTGATGGCGGGAGTCTCCGCCGTTTGAGCAAGAGCCATTTGGCACAGACTACAGAAGAAAAGGAGGAAACGCCCACGATTCATCCATTGCTGCCTCACAAAACGCCTCACGAAGTATGACTCAAAAAGAAATAAGAGACCGCGCAATGATATTCTGCCAGAAACTAGCCCGCACTTTGGGGAGGTTTTCTGCCGTTGGCGGCTCTGTTTCGTTCGCGGCTACTCTTTGAGAACGGATAGGAGTTCTTACACAGCGGCTGCTTCCAAAAGCATATGTCTTGGGTTTCGAAGCATAAAGGTCGAAAGTCCCTCGCGACTCTTCGCCATCAAGATTTCAGTTTTCGAAAGTTTCTGTCCAACACATTTCCAGCTTCAGCGGTTTTCACGATCCAGAAACGTTATCAACTTTCCTGAGCGGGACGAATGGCGCAGCTTCCTCAAGGCCTTGGCCTCAATCTGACGAATACGTTCCCGTGTAACGTGGAAGTTTTCTCCAACCTCCTCCAAGGTTCTCGCGGTGCCATCCTCCAATCCAAACCGCATTCTGATAACGGAGGCTTCTCTCGGGTTAAGCGTCTGTAGGACATTCGCCGTTTGCCTTTTGAGGTCTACATTGATCATGGCATCGGCGGGCGAGATCGATCCAGGGTCCGCGATAACATCCCGCAAGTGCGAATCCGATTCTTCTCCAATAGGGGTTTCCAGGGAGATTGTCTGCTGTGCGATCTTCAGTGCTTTTCGGACTTTGGCGACGGGGATGTCGAGCCGCCGGGCGATTTCCTCTGAAGTTGGCTCACGGCCCAGTTCCTGGACGAGTTGGCGCGAAGCACGGAATAGTTTATTAATGATCTCGGCCAAGTGTACTGGAACACGAATCGTTCGCGATTGATCGGAGATGGCTCGGGTTATCGCCTGGCGGATCCACCATGTTGCATAGGTTGAGAATTTATATCCGCGCCGGTAATCGAACTTGTCCACAGCCCTCATCAGGCCGATATTGCCTTCTTGAATCAAGTCCAAAAATTGCACGCCACGATTCACATATTTCTTGGCAATCGAGACGACAAGCCGAAGATTGGCCTCGACTAAATCGCGCTTGGCATACTCCGCATCTATATTGCCCTGAACGATCGCTCGCTGCGTTCCAAGAATCTCCGCCAATGTGACTTGCGATGCAAGTTCGAGGCTCTTGAGTTCATCTGCGCAAGTGTCTTGTTGTCGCCCATATTCGGCGCGCGCTCCTTCACTGCCGGCGCTGCCGCATTTCCTCTCCAGGTGGCGAATCTGACGATCCAAGGCGACCATTGCTTCGGCCGTCGCCGTAACCATTTCAATGAGGCGTAGGCGTTGAAGCTGTGTGTACCTGATGCTTCGGACTGCTTGCGACACCGCCACCACGGCACGCGCTAAAGTCCAGCGACAGCGCCGATGCCGCTTGGGGTTTTTCTTGGGATCGATCCCAGCGAGTTTCTCCTTCCCGGTTTGCACACTCTTGTAGTGAGCCCCGGCTTGGTCTATGGTGTCAATGGTCGCCCGGGCGCGCGACAAGAGAATAGCGCCGCTAATCTCTTCTTCGTCAAAAACGACTAGATCCTTGATCGCTCTGGTTCCGCTCTTCAGATCGGCGCCGATCGTTAGTAACTCTTGGATCGCAACCGGAGAACGCGAAATTGCCTTGAGCACCTTGAGTTGGCCGCGCTCGAATCGCTTCGCAACCTCAGTCTCTCCCTGGCGAGTTAGCAGAGGAACTATGCCCATTTCCCGAAAGTACAAGCGCACAGGATCACTGGTCGTTTCCAACGCTTCCGGTTTTTCAACTTTCTCGCTTTCATCGGCCTCCGGTTCGGGTTCGAATCCAGCGGCGTGGTGAGGAGTCAACCCGTCGTTCGGCATCAGATCGATGCCTTGCCGGCCCAGCATCATTGCCAAGTCTTCAATGTCTCTTTCGGAGATGCCATCCTCGGCAAAATCGGCCATCTCACTGTCTCTGGGGTAGCTGTTGTGTTTGCGTTCTATATCGACGAATTTCTCGATAGAGTCGGTTTTATCGCGGTGAGCCAGATAGGCCTTTCTGCGCCAGCGGTTGGCGCATTCGACTGGAAGCTTGGAAGATCGTTACCCTTAAACATATGGAGGTAAGGCCAGGCATGATGCAATCTCATGCAAGAGTCCTGCCCGTTGGATCGATGCTCGAAGGATTGTTTACCCCATCCCCGCCAGGGCAGCGGGAAAAGGCTAGGTAACGGGATCGAGTTTCAAGGACTCGATCTCTTGCAGAACTTCCTTGAGCCGTTGCTCCAATTGCTTCTTTGTCCTGGGCTTGCGCTCGGTCTGCGCAAATTGACTGTAGTTTTCAATCGAGCGGCGATAATAATCGGCCGTTTTTTTCAGCAAATCGGCTTTCGGGACGTTGGATATGAGCATCATTCCATTCTACGCTGGTCCGACCTTTATTACAGTCTTTATTGCAGCCTCGGTAACTCGGTCGTTCCATGGGTGTTCCGCTCTTGAGTGTGGTCCCAAACAAGTCGATCTGTCACCCAAGTGGCTTGTTTCTTAGTCATTGCAACGTCCTCAAATCCGGGATTACGGCATATGCCAAACCGTTGTCCGCATTTGCCGCAGACAACGGTTTCCATCAGGACTGTGCTTGAGACGATCTCACCGGAGTCCCCGAAGACGTTTCGCAACCCCATTCGGATTCACCAGCGCGGCTCTCGACGTTGACGGGAATTGCTATCGCCGCGCCGCCCGTTGTCGCGAAACCCACTCCGCTCTGTTTGCGGTCTTGCTTCGTTAACCGTGAGCGCCCGTCCGCTTAACTCCTTGCCGTTCAAGGCTACCATCGCATTTTTCGCTTCACCGTCGTTGGACATTGAGACAAAGCCGAAGCCGCGAGACCGTCCAGTATCGCGGTCAGTCGCGATGCTAGCGCTTTCGATGCCGGCATACGGCTCAAATAGGGATCGAAGTTCGGGTTCCGTCATGCTGAACGAAAGATTGCCTACGTAAATTTTTTCACTGTAAATCCTCAGGCTTTTATTGGTCCGATTTGGGCTGTTCTCAGCAAAAATAGGCAGGCAAGGCCCTGGCGTGGGCCTCCATTCCGGAAACGCGCTCCGAAGTTTCCATTCATTCCATCTGAGTTCCTGCATTCTGCGCCTTGACATGCCCTTTCAAGAGGCGTAGGGTCGTAGATAAGCGAGTATCCTTCCTCACTTTTCAGGTCTCTGAACTAAGCAGATTATCTGAGCCTCTTCACCCTTAGCCTAAGTCGGGGATGTGCCTGTGTTGTGTGCAAACTACCATTCATGTAAAAAATATGCGCTGGAGCAGCTTGCGGTATAGGCACAAGCACGAATCAATATTACTGTGCGGCTTTCCGCCCTCGTTCTCCAGTCAAAGGAAAGCCGCATGGGAACCAAGCAACAGGATTATAGGAATGCTGAAAACGCTATCAATCTATCTGAATTGTAGAGCGGGAGCCCCTGCTCGCCTAGCTCATCGTTAAGAATGGGAGATTCAAAAATGCGTTCTGAATATGTATTTGCGGCGGTTAAGGAAATAAGCAACCGGTTCATGCTTTGCCAGGTAGCCTCGGCATCTGCGCGCCGGCTGCAAGTACAAGCTAAACAGCCATCGGAAACTATTAACCAGTCATTGTTCTTGATCGCTGAAGCCCGTACTCAGCGAATCGTGCCGCAAAGGTACAACGATACAGCGGAGGCGGATAGCCGGCCTGTCTCTCTGTGCCAACCAAACCAAGTTGGCGATAACATGCCTGGCGAACATGTTTTTTGGAACCTACGAGTAGGACAATGATCTCCCGTTTGTGATGGCTCCAAAGGCATTACCTTCACAATACGGCACTTGCTCGGCAAAAAAACACTCGTGAATTCTCAGTGTGCAAACCGCGACCGCTCCTGCTTCACCGCATAAAGAACTATCTGTTTATCGCGTTCGTCCCATTCCTCGGCATGGCTTCTCGCAGCCGAGCTAAAAAGGACGGTATCGGTCTTGCTATCTGTTTCGGACGCCCCGAAATCGTCATATGAGTGCGCATTTGCGGCTCCGAGCATCGGATATTCGTACTGATGCAGATCGGTAAGAGTCTCCTTATCCAGCAAGGTGGCGGTCAGTTCACCGTTATCGTTCAAGACGAAATGCGCGACAAATACATCCAGTTTCCGAATCGTTACTACTTCCCTTGCAGCGAGCGGCCCCATACTTTCTCGAGCATGGTCTTCGCTGGAGGCATTGGCCACGACGCAATTGCCATCCCGCAAACGCAAAACATAAATGGACATTAAGATCTCCTCTTTCGGACCCTTAAAGGATCCAAGATCGCTACTATTTATTCTACAGGCAGCGCATCATACGCCCTGCGGGGAGATATTGTTCTACATATACACAAATAAGTCAGGAGAAGGAAACGGTGCTGGCTCGTCTCTTGTTCACTTATTAAGAGGCTATCAATGGCGGGTGACTCTGTTCGTCCAGGGGTGCTAAACGCAGCCTCTTCTACTCCTTATTTGAGAAATCCGGATGGGGGAAATCAGGGCTAATCTCCGTAGTGTATCCGCAGTCTCCTCTACAGATTTTGCGCCAGAAATTTGACCAGGTGATAGCCGTCGATGAACTTGAAGGGAGTTTCCCCAGTCGTATAGTGACCGCAGGGCAGGACAACGGTTTTCAGATCGGCGCCATGCCGACGAAACTCTTCCTGGGCCTTCCGGGAAAATTCGGGGAGGAAGGTGAGGTCGTACTTTCCATAGATCATGAGCGACTTGCGGGGCCACTGGACAAACTTCTTGAAGTAGGCCATCGGGCTCACACAAAGCCACATCTGGCGCAGACGCTCCAGCGTCAGCCCGCCAGACTCCAACCCTTCGCGAACGTGCCGCGTCGATTGCCCGGTCCATACGACATCCGAAAAATACGTGGACGCATGATTAAATGCGTTGACTCGAAAACGGGGATCGTGAGCGCAGGCCAGGAAGGCGTAGCAGGAGCCTAAGCTGGTACCGAGAAGCCCGATGCTTTTCTTCCCCTGCGTTTCCAACCAATCGGCGCACGAACGGATATCCACAGTCGCCTGACGAGTCGCGTCGATGGTGCGGCAGATATTGGCAGACACCGCATAGTCAGAGCGAACCGTTTCGCTGGGGCGGCGGATATCGTGATACGGCTTACTCAACCTGAGCATGGAGATGCCAAAGCGCTTCAATACAGGGCCCAAGGCATTGTAGGCAATCCCGTTCGCGTTCCAGTGCGGCAAGACGATCACAGCCCGGCTCCCTTCGGCCTCAAACCAGCGAGCGTTGACCAGATCGTTTTCCGGATAGGGCGTTTTCACGGGCGAGGTGAATCGCAGAAAGAGGCCGTCGCCGTCGGGAACTTTATCGGAGGCGTTGCTTCCCGTGGGAAACAACTCGATCTTCCTTTTTTCCAGCCGAAAGTCAGTCGGAGACCGGTATCCGAAAAACTCTTCGCTATGAGCCACAATCTCTTCATTCAATTCACGAAGAAAATCTTCAGAACGATCCGCTGAAGTAGGATAGTTACCATTCACCAACGGCCAGCGCTTGGCCCAATCGAGCCCCCAATCCAGCGGGCGAACGAGGCGATTGGTGTCCCGGGTCGTCAGACGGGTTTCCCAAGCGTACATCCATTTTTCATAAAGACCAAGCATCCAGAACTATTTTAGCAATCCATTTTTCTGGCTTTGTTACCGCCGTATGAATATGGCAAGGAGCCATGCAGGAGAGAAATCAGCAAGCCTACTCCACATATTTGCGAGGAACGCGGGGAGAGATATCGCAGAGGATTTCGTAAGGAATGGTTCCAGCCAAGCCGGCGTGCTCCCAGGCAGTGATCTTGCGCCCCGGCGTTTCACCGATGATGGTTACTTCATCCCCAACCTCGACACCAGGTATGCCGGTGACATCGACGGCTGTAAGAGTCATGCTGATATTGCCGATGATGGAGGCGTAATCGTCCTTCACAATGACCCTTCCCCTAGAGGAGAGCTGGCGGTTCAAGCCATCTCCATAGCCAACCGATATCACGGCAACCTTGGTTTCAAACTCGGTCACGTAGCCACTGCTGTAGCCGACAGTCTGGTTGGCAGGAACATTGCGAATCTGCACAATCCTGGTCTTCCACGACAAGGCGGGCTTCACCGGAAGCTCCAGCGTCCAGTCGGTTTGCCCGGTCACCACCGAACTGAGAGGCAGGCAATATCCATATAAGGCCAGGCCCGGGCGCACCAGATTAAACCAGGAATTTGAACGCGTGAGAATCGCCGCACTATTGGCCATATGCTTAAAATGCGGCGTTACCCCCATTTCCACCGCTTTCTTCACCGCTTCCTGAAAACAGGCCAATTGGCAGGTTCCAAAGGGGTCGTCGAGCACTTCGGAAGATGCAAAATGGCTGAACATGCCTTCCAGCTTCACATGCCCAGCCGATTTGATGGTATCCAAGATTGAGGTAAGACCTTCGGGATCGACGCCCAGACGGTTCATGCCAGTGTTCAGCTTCAAATGAACACGAATCGGGCTCGGTGGACGCAGCTTTTCGGCTGCATCTTCCAGCAATTCGAGGTGGTTCCAATCCCATACCGATGGAGTCAGCGAGTACTTCACCACCACTTCTTCTTCCCCGCGCACGAGGCCGCTTAGCAGGAGAATGCGCCCGGTGATGCCGCGTTCGCGCAGCACGATGCCTTCTTCCGCCGTCGTGACACCAAACCACCGCGCCCCTTCTTTCTGCAGCGCCAGGGCGCACTCGGGAGCGCCATGCCCGTAGGCATCGGTCTTGATAATGGCGCAAACTTCTGCTTCAGGCTTGACATAAGAAAGCACTGTGCGGAAGTTGTGCTGCAATGCCGTTAACGAGACTTCTACCCATGAAGGGGGCGTGGACATAACCGTGTTTTTTACCTTGAGTTTGCTTCGCCGGGCGGGACTGCCGTGTAAGCGATTATATCAATCCTAAGTTTGGAGACCGACGGCGGCGAGGGAGCGATTTCACCGACCAAGACCATTACGATTCATTGCATTCCAAAGAGTTTTCATCTAATCGCGTACTAAGAGCCCTGAAAAGGGCCACGCAGACCGCGAATTGCAACTTAATATTCGCCGGAAGGCGGTGCGGCATCTGCAGCCAAATTCTCGAATCGCGTGGACCTCTTGATAAAGGCCAGGTGAACCGTGCCCGTGGGTCCATTGCGCTGCTTAGCGATGATCAGTTCGGCTTTGCCTTCGAGATCGGGGTCGTCGGGCTTGTAAACCTCTTCGCGAAAGATGAAAGCGACCACATCGGCATCCTGTTCGATTGCGCCGGATTCGCGCAGGTCCGCAAGCTGCGGCCGATTGTTACCACTTCGGCTTTCAGGCGCACGGCTTAGCTGAGAGAGCGCAATTACCGGGCAGCGCATCTCCTTGGCAAGCGCTTTCAAACCACGCGAAATAGCGGAAACTTCCTGGGTGCGGTTTTCATAACGCTTGCCCATGCCGGGGGCGGCGGCCGAGGCAAGCTGCAGATAGTCCACCACAATAAGATCGAGGCGGCCTTGCGACTGCTGAAGACGGCGGCTCTTGGCGCGCATCTCGGAGATCGAGATTCCGGGCGTATCGTCGATAAAAATGGGAGCCTCGACCAAGGCGCCGAGTCCGGTTGTAAGCTTGCCGACATCTTCCCTGCTCAAGAATCCGGTGCGCAGCTTGTGCGAGTCCACCCGCGCCTGCGAACAGAGGAGGCGCAACAGCAGCGATTCGCGCGACATTTCCAAGGAGAAGACGCCGACCACTTTGTTGTTTCGCACCGCGGCATTTTCGGCAATGTTGATCGCAAACGCGGTCTTGCCCATGCTTGGACGCGCGGCGATGATGATCAGGTCCGACTTTTGCAGGCCGCTCGTCATATTGTCGAGATCTTCAAAGTGGGTTTCGAGGCCGGTGATGCGCTGGCCCTGCTCGTAAAGCTTGTCGATGGAACCGAAAGAACTCTTGACGATTTCCGGTATGCCAAGGAAGCCCTGCGTAATCTTGTTTTCGGCAATCTGAAAGATCGCAGATTCGGCGGAATCGATGATCTCTTCCGCAGGAGCATCCTGCTCGTAAGCCTTTTCGATGGCGCTGGTGGCAGCGTGAATCAGGCTGCGCAACAAGGCTTTATCTTTGACGATCTTGACGTATTGCTCGATGTTCTTGACGCGCGGCAAGCCATCGGTGAGGGACGTGACGTAGGCGACCCCGCCGACCGCTTCGATCTCTTTGTTTTGGCCTAGTTGCTCGGTAAGAGTAACGAAGTCGATGGGACGACTCGTCTCAGCCAATTCCATCATGCGCAGATAAATGCGCCGGTGCGAATCGAGGGAAAAATCTTCTGCGCGAAGAGATTCGGCAGCCTGATTATAGGCAAAATTATCGAGAAGTATGGCGCCCAGAATGGCCCGCTCGGCCTCGATACTGGCGGGGAGTCCGCGGTCAAGGCTGTAATCGGTGGTCGCCATTCAAAGTCCCTGCTGAAGCAATTCTATTTCTATTTCAAAGCGTGCAAATCAAGTATTTTGAAGGCGAAAACCGGAAGAAAAATCGATGCGATTTCTCCCTGCAAGATGGATATCCCGACCTGGATTCGAAGCAAACAAGAAACCCGGCTTGTACCAGCCATACAAGCCGGGCTCACTGGTGCATGGCTGCAGCCGTGTGTTGCCCCACGGCACCTCAGGGGAAATGCACGCTTCTCTTACGCCCTTCCGCTTGCTCTAGTGCGGATGGGTATAGATCCCGCCACAGCGGGGCCACGCAGATTAAGCGAAGACGAACTCAATCTGAGCACGTCCCTCGATTATTCCAATCGAACGCTTTTCCCTGTCGGTCAGTCATCGCACGTCCGTTGTGAAAGCAATATCTCCGATACAGAAACCGACCGCAAGTAGGCGCCGATTCTTTCGCGTGGATATTCTGTGGGGAACGAGGAAATTCTGTGGAAATCGGTGGAAAAGAGAGACACAGGATTTCGTCGGAGAAGCGACGAAGATTGCAGAGGATCAAAGGACAAGCATTGAAGCAATCGACGTCGCATCGAGTGCCGTCGCGTGAAAACCAGGGGCGCAAAAACCGAGGGTGAGGTTCTAATTCCTGGAATACACCAACGCTGAGATCGCTTTAGTGGCAACCCCATTCTTGTGCAGCCGCTCCAAGATGGAAGTTACTCTTTTCGATTGGAGCAGCCATGGAGCGCGAGGGATTTTGGTCCGGCTTTGCCTCTGGAGTCATCGTCGGAGCACTGGCCGGGGCTGGCGGCGTGCTGGTTTTCAAGAGACTCTCCGGCAACATGGAGCGCCATATCGTAAGGCTGCAAAAGAGCATCAATATCGCTTGCCCGGTGCAAGCAGCCTTCGCTGCGTGGTCGAGCCTTGACCGATTGCCTCAAATGATTGATTTCATTCAGAAAATCGAATTGGATGGATCGAACTCCCGCTGGACGGTCAACATCGACGGCAAGCAGTTTGCGTGGGAGGCCCGCATCACTCAGCTTCTGCCCAATCAGGCAATCGGCTGGAAATCAGTGGATGGGCCGCATCATACGGGACGCATCAGCTTCGCCCCGATCGGCGACCAGACAACCGTGCATGTAACCATGAACTACGAACCGCCGCTGGGCGAATTGGGCTCACTCTTGCCTATTGAACGCCATCTCGAAGATTGGATCGAACGCGGCCTTCGCGATTTCAAGGCCTCGATGGAAGCTCGCTGGAAACAGAAGACAGGCACCGAGAGCTCCGGGTTTTCAATTTAGAACGATCCAGGTTCAGAGGTTTGGAGATCCAGTGGCTCAGGAGTCGCCGTCGGGCTGTCCCAGCGACTTGAACTCAACCTGGCGAGAGCGAGACGTGGTTTTTCCTCCATCCGCCTTAAATTCGGTCAGCGTTCCCCGCAAGACATAATAGCCATCTTCCGTTTTACTTTTTACTTTGCCGCGATCGAAGCGCCCTTTGAATTCAAACGATACGCCGTGAACGGGCTTAGTGGTAAACGACACGTCGTGATCGCGAATGGCAGCCTGGTTGAAAAATTGATCGAGAAACACGCCCCGATCGCTTTCGAGATCTCCATGCCTTGAAATGTAGCCGGAGACGCCCTCGCTATCGAGGTTGATCTGCACAAACTCGCCCTCTTGCAAGAAGCTGTACATGCCGGAAATATCTTCTGCCGCGCCTAGCGCTGAAGCGGCCCGCGTTGGAGCGCTCGACGCTGCAGGCTTCCCGGAATCGTCGTTCTTGGATTTCTGGCCCGCACAACACATGGAGAGAGCCAGCACGATCACTATAATCTGCCTGGTAAGAATCATCGGAATCCTTATGCACTACGTTTGCTTTTGCGAGACGAGAAGGTCAAGCATACATGCAGATGCGCTCAAGCTCCGATGACATTTCATTTCTTCCTTTTTTTTCTTGCTTTCTTTTCTTCTCACCATTTCTTGAAGATGAAGAAGGCCGCGGCCATGATGAAGACGAAGCCTACAGCATGGTTCCACTTGATGTCCTCATTCAAATAGAAAACCGAGAAGACCGAGAACACGATCAGGGTGATGATTTCCTGAATTACCTTAAGCTGCGCAGCATTGAATTGATGGCTTCCATAGCGGTTGGCGGGAACCTGAAAGCAGTATTCGAAGAATGCGATCCCCCAACTTACCAGCACCACCTTCCAGAGAGCCACGTTTTGATGGCGCAGATGACCATACCAGGCGAACGTCATGAAAATATTGGAAATCAGGAGCAAGAAAATTGTGAGCATGGCAACTACTATCCAGTTCTCTATCTCCGCTGGCAAGAGATGCTTGAAAATTACGCGCAAGCGAAGGATTCCCTGCCCAATTCGTCATTGCCCACATCCCCAGATTCCGAGCCTTCATTTCCAATTGATTTCTCATTGATTTCTAATTGATTTTTTGCAGGTTTAGAAACACTACAATCCTCAACTGTTGATCCAACTCTCTTTTTATCAGCGCGTTGCGCTATTGACCCATGGCCGATTTTTATTGTGCTCCAGAAACTCGATCTTTATCCGGAAACTTGCTCCGCTTGGGTCTTGCAGGCAATGATCAGGGCGTTGCGGCGAGCGCCGGCTCAACGCTTTCAATCGACTGATAGATGATTGGATTGGTGCAGACTTCGTAGTAGGACCTGTTGGTGAGTTGTTTGAGGGTGAAGTCACGGGCGTCGATGTGAGAAATTTGGCCCTGCCGAACCACGATCCGGTGAAACATGCCTTGACCAATGGGAACCAGGCCACTAAACAGCCTGACTTTGCGCGTGTCCCATATCATCGGCACCTGAATGTCATAGGCCCGGAGCGAGATCTCGGTATTCAGCTTCTGAAATGCGGCCTCGCTGATATTAATTCCGCCGATGTTATAGCGAAGCAGAAATTCATCGGGGTTCCCACCGGTGTCGGCGTCATCCACCGTCTTAAAGGAAAAGACGCTGAACAGAAGCTCCCGGCTTTCCAGCATCCTGCGGATTCCCTTGCTGCATGAGGACAGGCGGTCGCTTTCGTTTAGCGCCTTGGAAATCATGATTTGCTGGTTGCCGTCCATCAGGTAGAGAGGCGCGGAATCCTGATACGAAATTCCGATGCCCAACTCAAGGTTGGGAAGGCCCGACTCGCGCGAACGCTCATTGTAGGCAGTGACAATTTCGATGATCTCTTTTGCCAGCACGCAGCTTCGGGCAACGCCCAAACCCGGCTCGCCTTCGCGCTCCATGAGCCCCAGGATGATCGCGTCGCCCTCGATAAATACCTTCTTGGCATCGTATTTCGGCAGAAGCTTATTGATCGGATCGTAGAAATTCAGGCTGAAATAAGAAGCCGGATTCAATCCTCTTTCAAGCAGCGTGCGCGTGACCATGGTCGATTCGCGGATATCGGCCTTGACGATGACATGATGAACGACTTTGTCTTCGGAAGGCTTTTGCTCTTCCGCCAGCAAGCATTCATAGAGGGTGTTATTGATGGCGGACAATTCGCGAAATCTTTCACTCGCGAGGACATTGACGCTATCCATCGTGGAGAGCAGGGTCTCCATCCTGCGCAGATCACGGTTGTAGCGAACAAAATCGCCGAAAAAACGGCCGGAGAGCTTGGCACGCTCCGCGCCTTTGCAGGTTTCCACGCGCCTTACCGCTAGGTTCAAATTTTCAGGAGAGATCTTGCCATGCTCCTCCAGCAGCGCCTCTACGCGCTTGCGCTCGGTACGCGAGATCAACGCATTTTTCAACTGCTGCGGATTGATCGGCGGAGAGTATTGGCTGAGGAGTGGCACCACTTCATAGGAGGCGATGACATTCTCGATCACACCTTCGCGCTCTAGAAGATCGACCCAGGCATTGAGAAGCACCTTCTGGCTCTTGCCCTTGGGCGTAGAGTCGTCCGGGGCACCGGCGGCCATGATCTCCAGCGCGTTTTCCGGCTCACTCAAAAGCTCTGCGATGGAGCGGTCGTCGTCCTGGTCTTTTACCACACCGAGCGACCGCAAGAATTGCCCGGCGATTTCCTGCATGGTTTGAAAGCGATCAGGATCGCGCTCGTAATTGCCAAGCATGACATATTGCTCAGCATTCAGGTAGTCGTCGCGACCGTCGTCGGTGAAGATGAGACGATTCACAAACAAGTCATAGGTAGCGGGCGCAATCTCTCCCATGAGCGAACGGCGGGTTTTGGCGAGAGATTCTTTCTCGACATCACGCATCGCCAGGAAGAGATCCTGCCCAGCGCGGCGGAGCACCGCTTTCTTATTGACCTGAAAACGAGCCAGCCGGTCACGCATCTCCACGACCGCGCCCACGTTAGGTTGGCGCGGTCCCTCGTACATTTTGACTTTCGCGTGGCAGCGCTCAAGAACCTGCGTGAATTGGCCGGTCAGCTCCGTTCGAAGAAACTTGAGGATTGCCAGCCGAAACAGGAAATCCAAGGAGTAGTTGCCGTCGCTTTTGGCCCGATTCAGAGCGGCAATGTGCAGCTCGATCAAGAGCCGCCGGAACTCGGCCGGATCATAGCCTTTCGCCATTGAAGCGGCCGCCGGGGATACCGCTTGCTGTCCCGCCAGAATTCGATTGCCCGGACGCCGGCTGGACAGATGGGGATCATCCGCCGCCAGGCTCTCGACGTTTCCATGTTTTGCAATCAGCTTGAAAATGTGGAGTCGCGCAATCTCGGTGAACTTGGGACTGAGAAAAACATCGTGACGAACGTTATCGATACCTGGAACCAGATCTTCCAAGACGATCGACGGAGCATAACCCGCCAGGGATAGCTGACGAGCCGACTCGGTTAAGCTTCCGCGTTGCAGAAATGGGAACGGCATCCGTGGGCGACAGGGTGCGGGGGAACTTCTGGATTGTATACCAATTCGCTAACGCCCAAGCGCACCGGATTACGAGACTTGGAGCGAAAAAAAGTCAGCGGCCCCGCGAACTGCGCGCCAGCAGCCCACGAAACCGCTTTTGAATACCGTCGATAACTTTAGTAACCAGCCTTGGTTTGTAAAGAATTTTTGCGCGCCTTTTCGAACTCATCGCCAGCTTGCCAGCCGATCAGCCCCGGAAGGTTGGCAGCCTGCCAGCCGAGGGCAAGCCCAAATTTCGCCATCTTCGCGTCGGCGGTAAAGTCCATATCCGGAGTGTATTCATCCGAAGGCTGGTGGTAGCGATGGGCAACATAATCGCGATCTTTCTCTTCTCCCCAAGCAAGATCGTGGCCCTTAAAGAGCGCACCTTCGTTCACGCTGAAAGCCGGAACTCCAACACGGGCCATACTGAAATGGTCGGAGCGATAGTAGTGACCGGCCTCCGGGTGCGTATCCGCCTGAATGGCCAGATCGAATTCCCTGGCGGTTTTTTCAACCAAAGAATACGCCGTGGTCCGCTCCGCGCCGGTGACCACCAGGTGCTGAGGCTCGCCAAACGGCTGTATATCGTCATAATTCAAATTCAGCGAGATATCACGCGCCGGTATCGGCGGGTGCTGCCCCAGATACTTCGACCCCAGCAATCCTTGTTCTTCTGCGGTCACAGCGGAAAAGATCATCGTCCGCTTCGGTCTTTCCGGGGACGAGGCAATCACCCGAGCCACTTCCAGCAGAATGCCGCAGCCGGTCGCGTTGTCGGCGGCGCCGTTGTAGATATTATCGCCCGGCTCGTTGGGATGAATGCCGAGATGATCGTAGTGCGCGGTGTAGATGACCGCCTGCGTTTTCAGCTTCTGGTCCGATCCAGTAATTTTGCCAACTATATTGCGGGAGCTAAACGGACGGACATTGCTGACGATGGTTTCCTTGATGCGCACGGGTAGTTCCACCGGCTTGAAATTGCGCGAGGTCGCATCCGCCATCATTTTGTCGAGATCCATGCCCAGCGACTGGGTCAGTTTGCGAGCAACATCGAGCTGAATCCAACCCGCCGATTTCAACTTCGGCGCGGTTTCATCTCGAAGGAGAGAACTTTCTCCGCCCCAGGAGTTCCTGACGACCTCCCAGCCATAGCTGGCCATCTCGGTCTTATGGATCAGGATCACTCCAACGGCGCCTCTTCGGGCCGCTTCTTCAAACTTGTATGTCCAGCGGCCGTAATAGGTAAGAGCCTTTCCCTTGAAGAAAGCCGGATCCTCGGAAGGCGGCTCATTGACGAGCATGAGCAGATATTTTCCCTTGAGGTTTACTTTCTTGTAGTCGTCCCACCGATATTCCGGGGCCTCAATGCCATAGCCAACATAAACAAGCGGCGCATCAATCTCGGATTTTTCGGAGTGGGTTTGATCGGTGGCAACAAAATCATCCGCGAACTTGAGCTTAATCTCAGAGCCCGATTTAAGGGCAAAAGCAAGCTGAGTCTGCTGTTGATTGGTGGTGACGCCGTAGAAATTCACTGTCTGGAAAAAAGAGCCGTCGGCCCCCGCCGGTTCCAGCCCGTAGGACTTGAATTGCGCTCCGAGCCAGTCGGCAGCCACATCACCGCCCTTTTGCCCGGTCCCCCGGCCCTGCAAGGCATCGTCAGCAAGATACTTGACTGTGGCGCGAATTTTCTCCGCATCAATCGAGCTCATGGCTTCTTGAGCGCTATTGGAGAGACCGGTCACAGCGAATTCAACCTGGGTCTGCGCTGATGCAAGCAAAGCTGTTCCAACGAAAACGATTGCGATTAACTTTTTCATATTCCCCATCCGAGCTTCCAGAAATGAAGGTTTCCTGACGAAGGTTGCATTTTAGTTCTTTGTTCTTTTGTTCTTTGTTCTAGGTATTTAGCCGCGACCGCGGGGTCAATTTTTGGCCCCTCAACCGGGTCGATGATCGGGTACCGATTCACCCGGCTGGAAAATCTGACTTGGAGCAACACCGCTCACTTCCGCCAATTTATGGTTGAGAATCTCCATATCCGGCTTGGACCATCCCACGCTCGATAGCTCTATTTCGCCCTTTGGGGAGATCACGAAAACCGTGGGCACATTGGTGAGCCCGTAAGCATTCGACGCAGTATAGGCGCCGGCTTTGTCGAGCAGCGTGGGAAAACTTACATGGAACCTTCGGTTGAACTCCTTGGTATCTTGCGGATTGTCCTGAGAGACACCGGCAAATGTGAAGTTCGGGCTCTTTGAGTATGCCTTGTAAATCCGCTCCAGGTAAGGGAACGCCAGTTGACATACCGGGCAGCTTACCTTGTAAAAGGCAACGACTACCGGACCTGCCTTGCGCGCTTCAGCAAGGGAGAACTTACCTCCGGCAAGCAACGGCAGATCAATCTCGGGCGCGCTTGCGCCAGCCTCAAGTGCGGGCATCGGATACCTCCCCAAAAGTGACATTTTAAATAGGAAGAGCATGTTTAGAAAATGATGGGCGCTGAGCGTGGATCGCGGCCAGGTGCAGGGCTTTGACCCTATTGGGCCTTCATTATCTTTTTTATCTTTCTATCTTTGAACAACCTGCGGGGAACAACCTGCCGGCGAAAGGAGGCTCTCCAACTATAAGAGGCTGAGGATGTTCCCACAATTACTCCGCTATGCAGACCTGGGATTCCTGTTGCTACGACTTATGACGGGGGCCGTATTTGCGGCTAGCGGATGGAGCCATCTCAAAAATCCAGCACAACGCAGCCAAAGCATTGGAATGAGCCGGGGCTTCACCATTTTTCTCGGGGCGGCGGAAGCCGCCGGAAGCCTGGGTGTGATCTTTGGCGTTTTCACGCAGCTTGCGGCTCTGGGCCTAATCCTCGTGATGCTCGGAGCCATTCAAAAGAAGGCATTCGTTTGGCATACCGGGTTCTGGGGCAAGGATGGCAATGGCTGGCACTACGATCTCATCATGATCGTGATGAACTTAGTGATCGTATTCACCAACGGTGGGAGATACGTGTTGCTACCTTGATTGCAGAGCCCCGGCGCAAGTCAGGCGGCCGAATGAGCTTGTTTGGCCCGGAGACCGATCAACTCCAGTTGCCGGTTTAATCCGATAGACTCCAAAAAACTCCGGGCATCATCGCCTTTTAAGTCCAGGAACCCCTGCTCCCCAGGGCCGAAATGAAGCCTCAGTCCATCTTTCAGACGCTGCACATAGGTGATCTGATTCATATTGATGGTGACGATGCCCGACTCTCGACTGGGAAAGAAGAAGTGGTCCATAGTGAACAGATCAGATGCGGGTTTTTCGGTAGAAGGTTATCTATTGGAAAATCAAGGTAAGAAGGCAAGTTGGTCGGAAAACCGACCAACTCCACTGAAGAAATGCAAATGATGCGTTCGCTGGCGGAACTTGACCTTGTTCGTTGTTGGGCGGGCGCCTAGAGCACCGCCAGCATGTCATCCTGAACCTGCTTGCCGTAACGCAGAGCAAGATTGCCGGCGGCCTCACGCAATTGGCCGTACATCTCCACCAAATCAAGCTCTCCCTGTTCGCCGCATCTGCGCAGCGCAGCAACACTGGGAATCCGGACAAACGGTAAGCGCTCAATGCGCAGCAGAGTCCAGAAGGTGACTTTGCAGAGGCGCAACCCAGTCAGCACCCGAAAATAGGCAGCACGGTCAGCGATGGCACGGATCTGATTTTCGCGCTCACTGCATTCATTGACCGGCTTGTCCAATATGTCTCCAAGTTCGGTATTTGCCCACTCGTGCAGTACTCTCACATTGTGATACATGCGGGACAGAAACTCCCGAACTTCGTGGATGCGTATCCGCATGGTGCGACGGAAATGCTCGTCGGATAAAACGCCCCTAAGCGTGCGCTCACGCGCCAGATCAAAGACCTCGCGGGTCTCATCCCAGTCGATCCGGCGGAGAAAAACAGTGACCTCGTCGATGGTTCGTTCCGATAACCGGAATTGCCGGTGGACCAGGATATAGCCGAGCATTACCGCAAAAATTCCGAGCGGCAACCAAAACACAAGAAAATTGGCCGAAACTAACTCGTTCATCGTATGGCCCTCGTAAGCTTGTCCAGCAGGGCTTGAATCTCATCCAGATTAGGCGACGACTCCGGGTTTTTACGGGGTTGCGCCAACTCTGGCTTATAAAATGCGCCTAACCAGATCAAGCAAGCCAGTAAATATGCCACAGAGGGCGCATAAGAGAAAAACAAATTCATTTTTGTTCCGAAATCGGAACGCAGCAGGTCGCCCAACATTCCTATGATGCTGAAAAGGCCAAAGCCTTTCATAACGCCGAAGGGATATTGCTGCCAGCGGGCCCGCCAAAAGAATACAAGGAGGACGAACAAGCCAAAGACGGCAGTTCGTATGTAGTCAATTGCCAGTTCGACGGAGAAATAGATTGCCGTCCAATGGCCTGCCTGGAGAGGGGCATGGAAAAGCGCTTTCCAGGTGGCGATTGAGGAGATCGCCAGCAGGACGCCCGGAACCAGGAGTCTGAACCACCATTTTGAAACAAAGTAGAGGCGCAGCACCTTATTGAACGATTCGTTCATGGCCAGGAGGCCCAGCGTGGCGTACATCAATTGGACAGCCGCGTAGAACTTGAATGATGCACTTCTTGCTCCGAATTGCGTCGCCAAGAGAAGGCCAATCCCCGCGAGAAAGCCGTAGATCACATAAAGAAAGAAAAAAGGGAGTTGACGATACGCCCGCCGCCAGGCCATGGTAGCCGCCAACACGGCAAGCAACACCGATCCTGTGCCAAGCAAGATCGTGCCGATGTTATGAAGAATCATCGAAGAGGCCAGATTATCAGACGGGCCTAATCGTCGCGCGACGAAAAAGCGCGGTGGTTAAGGGCACAACCGATGACATAAGTAATGCCCCCCTCCTCAAGACTGAAAGATGCCCCCGCCATGGCAAGGGCATCCTTGAGGAAATTGGTCCTTAACGGGGGAAACTGAAATTGGAGGCCAATACAACAAGACCGGAGTTGCAAGGATCCGGAGGAACGCAGATTGGCCTAGGGGCGGAACCATCGTTCGTCCTTACTTCGGAAATTGAGAGTTGGGGAATGGAGTCTTGGGGAACCTGGGTTTGATCGACCGAGGTGGAGCTAAGGGATGCCGCCAGCACAGTCGTGAAAAATGTCTGTAAGATTATCGTTTTCATTTGTTCTCCTCTACGTTTGCTCCTAAGTGTCTGAGCCGATGGCCTCAATTTGGGCGCATCGAGCAGGGGACAGAATAGTCCTTTCCCGAAAGGGAACGTAGGGGTTTTCAGCTGTCTGGATTACGGAATTTTTCGATCTATTGGCCAGACAGCTTGTTATGCTTAAGGTTTTTTAACGGGCCTGTTTTGGACGGGGAAATGCCTCCTATCCTAACGAACCCAAAAGGGTCTATAGCCCAGATCGGCTTTCCTCCCAAGACTCGGTACCCTAGGCGCGAGCCATCCCCCTGAATCGGATAAAGTGGATTTGAAGAGGACAGCGCTCATGGCATGGATAGCCTTATGTGCAGTCTGCCTTGGGCTGATGGCTTTGGCTCAAGCAGTATGCTGCCGGCTTGATCGAAACCGGTTTCCAGCTCCTGGATACATCGTGCCAGGATCTCGCGACCGCCTGCATGTCGTGAAGCAAGGCGGCGGAGCCCCGGCGGTGATTCTAGAAGCTGGAATCTCAGCGACTTCGCTGAGTTGGAGCCTGGTGCAGCCGAGAATTGCGGCTTTGGCAACCTGCTACAGCTACGACCGCGCCGGGCTAGGCTGGAGCAGTGCGAGCGACCATACTTGTGTTCTGGCAGAAATCGTTGAAAACCTGCACGCCTGGATTGTTCACCAGGAGATTCCAAAGCCGTACATTCTTGTAGGACATTCGTTCGGCGGCTACGTGGTTTCCGCCTATGCCCATCGCTTTGCCGGCGAAATGGCGGGGTTGGTACTGGTGGATCCGATCACTCCAGACGAATGGCTCAATCCCACGCCCGCACAGCGCAGGAGGCTTCGCCGAGCGGTGTGGTTCACACGGTCCGGCGCGGTGCTGGCCTCTATCGGCGTGGTTCGTTTTTGCCTGTGGCTGCTCCACTTCGAAAAAGGAAGCGATGAAAGCACGGGACGGGGCTGGCTGCGCAAAATTGCGACTGCCACAGATGCAGGACGCCGCATTCAGGATGAGGTCAAAAAGCTTTCGCCGGAGATCCGCAGGCTTATTCGCCTGCACTGGAGCTCTCCGGGATTTTTCTGGACCATGGCCAATTACATTCGCGCCCTGCCGGTTTGCGCAGCCGAGCTTAGCGGGAAAACGCTCCCTTCCGATTTGCCGGTTACGGTGCTTTCGGGCGGGCACCAGCCCGAGGATCGGCTAGCCGAACATGCTGCCATTGCGAAACGTGCGCAAATGGGAAGACACCTTGTCTCCAGCAAGAGCGCACACTGGATACAGTTCGACGAGCCGGAGCTGGTGTCCGACGCCGTACAGGCGATGATCGCGAGTTTCGAGGAGAGGCGACAGCCGAAAGCGTTTTTCTAGAAAGGCGTTCTTTTAGAAAAGCGTTCTTTTAGAGAGTGTTCTAATAGGCGCTCTTCTAAAAAAGCCTTCCCCTAGAAAAGCCTTCTCCTAAAAAGCTTTTTCCTAAAGAGGATCAGATCCGGCGGTATCCCCGCTCCAGGTTGTCCTCGCCTTCGCGATCTTCGCCCTCTTCACTTTTGGGGTTTTCGCCGGAACGGTAGAAGTTGATCAGATTCGCACCGCGCTCGCGGATTTCGGCCGTTCGCTCCCCAATCCGGTCCATGGCATTTCCATAACGGCGACGGACTTTGTCGCGAAGTTCAGCGCCTGTCATGGGAGCAAGCAGCAGAGCGGCAGCCGCGCCAACTCCGAGGCCGATGAGAAGAAATAGAAAAGCGGGTACGGCCGGCCGTTCCGATATATTTTCCGGGGCTGGGTATATTTGTTCTTCCAAAACTTCATGCTCATTCATTGAAATTCACCCTCATTTAGAAATTATTTCCCTACAGGCACCGGACCGCTTCGGCGCTCAATCGGTCCTTTAACCGGTGCGCTTTCTTTTGTGATCTTTATGTGAAGGATTTTCCGGATTTGAAGGATTGGCTGGATCTGCGGGATTGGCTAGCGCTTGGGTTACGCGGGCACCCCTGGCAGGCATGGGTATGATTTTCGCCTGCCTTCGAGCAGCCGATTCGGAGACGCGGCTCATTATTCCATGCGCCTGCGCATCTTGAATTTCATCGATCTCATCTCCAGCATATCGTCCGCGGATGGAGCTACTCTGGCGGCCACGGACACTAGCGCGCTCGTGCAAGATCCGGCTCTCTGGCGAGAATTCATGCACCTCTTCAAATTCCAGTTCTGCAGCTTCCAGTTCGTCGCCGCGATATTTTGTTTCCTCGTGAGCATCTTTGGCCCGGGCTTGGGTTTGCCTTACTCCTTCTGAAATCGCCTTCAGCGTTTGACCAATATCGAGGCGTTTGGATTTTGAGGAAGATTTTTTCAGGGGCATCGCGGGGGATTTCGACAGGATGTCGGCCAAGGCGATGATGCCAACCAGGATGCCGTCCTTTACCACCGGCAAGCGGCGGACCTTATGCCGGGCCATTCGAGCGACGGCGCTCTGCAACTCCGCATCCGGAGCAACCGTGTGTAAATTGTCGCTGACAATCTCCTCCGCGGTGGATTCGGCAGCGCTTCTGCCCTCGGCAATGCCACGGACAACAATGTCGCGGTCGGTAACGACACCGACTACAGCATCCTCTTCGTCGAGAATTGGGATGCACCCTATGTTCTCGGTCTTCATCAGGCACGCTATTTCTTCAAGGGTGGTATCTAAACTGGCAGTCACCAGGCCTTCCGAGGTCATTGCATCGCGGACTCTCATGGCAGGTCTCCTCAAATCGCTAGCGCCCAGGCCAACACATCAACGCAAAAGGGCTATTCGTTGTTAGAAAATAACGGTGGATGGGATGTTGTCCGGCCGGGATGCCTTTTCCGTGCTCTTGCTCCGATATCGGCTCGACCGGCGGCGAGGCCTTAAAGGTGGAGGAAACAACTGAATGGCGCAAAACATCTACGATAACGCGACTTTCTTTGAGCGATATAGCCAATTGCCCCGTTCGGTCGAGGGCCTCGCGGGTGCTCCGGAGTGGCCGTCTTTGCGTGCCCTTCTTCCGGAACTGCGTGGAAGTAAGGTGCTGGATCTCGGTTGCGGCTTCGGGTGGTTTTGCCGCTGGGCGCTGGAACAAGGAGCGCAATACGTGGTGGGTATCGATGTCTCTCACCGAATGCTTGCGCGGGCCCAGGCAGAGACCTTCGATTCGGCTATCTCCTACGTCGAAGCGGACCTGGAGCATTTCGCAGCGCCCGCCAAGCCGTTTGACCTGGTCTACAGTTCGCTCACACTGCACTATCTTGAGAACCTAGAAGGTCTGCTAGCCGCGATCCAGAAGGCGCTCGTTCCGGGCGGCCGCTTTGTGTTCTCGGTCGAGCATCCGATTTTCACAGCGCCTTCCAATCCTGCCTGGTCTACCAATGCTTCTGGACAAGCCACCTGGCCTGTCGAAGGATACCTTGATGAAGGCACACGTTCCACAAATTGGCTTGCCAACGGTGTGATCAAGCAGCACCGCACTGTCAGCACCTACGTCAACTTGCTGATTCGCGCAGGATTCCAAATATTGCATCTCGACGAGTGGGGGCCTAGCAACGAACAGGTCGCAGCCCGGCCAGAGTGGGGCAAGGAACGTCAGCGTCCGCCCTTTTTGTTGATGTCCTGCAGTCGATAGCCACCACTGTGCTGGTTCACTGTGGCTGTCAGGAAATACCGACCCTCCTGGCCGCTGCACTCGACTCATACGCAACTTCTTACGCAACCCGACGCAACAGGGGCCAATCCAGACCAATCAATCCCCAATCAATCCCCAATCAATCGTCGATCAGTCGTCAATCAATCGTCAATCAATCTGGGGCTGCCTGCGAGGTAGCGAATGAGGTAAAATCGATGTTTCGTTCATCGTTTTCTCCGATCCGAGGAATGGCCCGTCTGTTCCGCCGATACCCGCAGGAAACAGAGCAAGACTCACCAGATTAAGAAGTTACATTTCGAGGAGAAGATTTCGACCCATGGCAATTCCAGCAACCCAGATGCGTCCGGGAATGGTTATTAAACACAACAACGACCTTCATCTGGTCTTCACTGTGGAGCACAGGACTCCCGGCAACTTGCGCGCATTCATTCAGGCCAAGCTGCGGAACATCCGCACCGGAGCCATGTTCGAACATCGCTTCCGTTCCGGCGACGCGATTGACAAGATCACCGTGGACGAAGTGGCCATGGAGTATTTGTATCAAGAGGGCGACGATTACTACTTCATGAATACCGAGGACTACGAGCAGCTCCACCTGAAGAGGGAGATCCTCGGCGACGCGGTGGAGTACCTGACCCCGAATCTTCAGATCAAGGTGGAGTTTTACGACGGCAAACCAGTCGGAATTGAGCTGCCGCAGACCGTAATACTCACCGTGGTCGAAACCGAGCCTGGTCTGAAATCGGCGACGGCTTCCAGCGTGACCAAGCCGGCAAAGATGGAGACGGGACTGGTCGTGCAGGTGCCTCCGTTCATCAACGAAGGCGAAAAAATCAAGGTGGACACCGCAGAAGGCTCGTACCTCTCGCGCGCGTAAAGCAAACGAACAAAGACATTCTTATGGTGGCAAAGCGATATATTGTCCGCGGCCGCGTCCAGGGTGTTGGGTTTCGCTGGTTCGTGGATCATGAAGCCCGGGAATTGGGCCTCGCGGGATGGGTACGCAATAACATCGACGGCACGGTTGAGACCCTGGCCATGGGCAACGAACAACAACACAGGGTATTCATCGGAAAGCTACGGCAAGGTCCGCGGGCAGCCCGGGTGGACGACGTGCAGGAGATGTCGGCCGATCCCGTGCAAGGACTTACTACTTTTCGCATTGAAGGAGCTTGGTAAAGATGCAGGCAAAGCGCGCGCCCGATTGCGAGCACCTGAAAAAACTTATCCGCGAGGTACCCGATTTTCCGAAAAAGGGCATCCTCTTTTACGACATTACTACCCTGCTTAAAGACAAAGTGGGGTTTGCCACGCTCATCGACGCACTCTCCGAGCATTATCTGAACGCCAATATCGACCTGGTGCTTGGCATCGAGGCGCGCGGCTTTATTTTCGGCCCAGCCCTGGCATACCGACTGAATGCCGGGTTTGTTCCTATCCGCAAGCCAGGGAAGCTACCGGCCGAGACCGTCAAATGGAGCTACGAACTGGAGTACGGAATCGACACCCTCGAGATTCACAAAGACGCCATTCGGGCGGGGCAACGGGTGTTGATTGTCGACGATCTTTTGGCCACCGGCGGCACCGCAAATGCCTGTTTGCAGTTGGCAAAGTCTCTGGGCGCCGAGGTTGTGGGCCTGGGCTTTGTTGTGGAACTCGACTTCCTGAATGGCCGAAAGAAATTTGAAGGCACGGAAGTCTACTCCCTGCTTCATTACGACAAATAATTTCTCGTCTCGCACCAACCTACCCGCCCCCTGGAGGACAAGATGTCTGCAGAGCTGAAACACCATAGCGTTACCGTCAATGGGATTCGGATGCATGTGGCAGAGCAGGGGGAGGGGCCGCTGGTGGTTTTATGCCATGGCTGGCCGGAGCTCTGGTATTCCTGGAGGCATCAGCTTCCAGCGCTGGCATCCGCTGGATTCAGAGCAGTTGCGCCCGATATGCGCGGCTATGGGCAGACGGACGCCCCCCAGGACATTCGTGCTTACAGCATCTTCCACCTGGTGGGAGACATCGTTGCGCTGGTTGAAGCCCTAGGCGAAAAAACAGCAGCGGTGGTTGGCCACGATTGGGGCGCACCCGTGGCGTGGCACTGCGCCATGTTGCGGCCCGATGTATTCCGCGCTGTGGTTGGAATGAGCGTGCCCCACCGTGGGCGCGGCCCCGCGCCGCCATTGAAGATCCTCAAAGAACGCGGACTCCATGCCTTTTACTGGATCTACTTTCAGGAGCCAGGCGTCGCGGAGGCGGAATTCGAGCGGGATGTACCTTCGAGCGTGCGGCGAATTCTATATTCGCTTTCAGGGGATTCAACCTCGCCTGACAGCGGAACCTTAGGTTTGGTAAAGCCGGAGGGCTTTCTAGGAAAAACCGAGAGCCCAGCGAATCTACCTTCATGGCTCACCGAAACCGACATGGCGGTTTTCACAGGCGAGTATCAACGCACGGGCTTTCGCGGCGGATTGAACTGGTATAGGAACATCGATGCCAACTGGGAGCTAACGGCTCCGTGGCAGGGCTCGCTGATCCTTCAGCCCGCCCTTTTTATCGCTGGCTCGAAGGATGGCGTGATTCAAGGAAACATGGGTGCTTCCTCTCTAGAGAGCATGGGACAAAACGTTCCAAACCTGCGGCGCAAGGTGATTGTGGAGGGTGCGGGTCATTGGATTCAGCAGGAGCGTCCCCAAGAAACCAACGCCGCGCTTGTTGATTTTCTGGGAAAAGAATACCTGGGAAAGCAGGCGGCAGCTAAGTAGCGGTGCGATGACCTCTCGAACCGCTGCAACCTCACAGTCGTGCCAACATCCTCGATTCCCACCCTTCGCAAAAACCGCGAAGGATGGGGCACCCTAACTAGCGAAGCGATTACCTCTCACTGGTCGAACCGCTGCAACCTCACAGTCGTGCCAGCATCCTCGATTCCCACCCTTCGCAAGAACCGCGAAGGATGGGGTACCCTCACTTTTCATGAGGCTATGAATCGAGGGAACACTTGTGGACGAATATCAATGCATCATATTTTTCTTCGCATCCACCTGTTTGTAGCCTTCGGGTATCTCAAACAGGCTCGATTCCAGCGCGCTAGTGGAGAGCGACGTCACCTCGATGGTCATATCCATAAACGAGTTGCTGGCCGTTGACGTTGAACTGCCGGTTGCCGCATTCGCATCGGGCTGGTCCGAATCATCTTTCTTTTTCTTCTTGCCCATGCCAAACATTCCGCCCAGGCCCTTGGCAATTGCATCTTTAGGACTGGTTGGAGTAGACGAAGTATTCGAGGCGGAGCTATCGGGATGCGCGGGTTGTGCACCGGGCTGTCCAGTGCCTTCCATGCCAAAGCTCACATTCTGAAGCAAAGGAAGCCCCTCAAGATTGGCTGTTTCCTTACGAAATTCGACCATCGCGGGAGAAATCTGCGGATTGCCGCCAATTACCTCTCCAGGCAGCCAATCCAGTTCCTTGGCCATGCGCATGTTGAACTGCTTCAACTCCTTGTAGCCTGCGACCGAGGCGACCCAGGCATCTGAGGTAAACCACATGCTCGCAGTCTGCCCTTTAGTGCTGGGATCCTGCGATTCCGCCACCATTTCCACCTTGATCTTTTCCTCCTTCGCAGTTTGGTTCAGCAGTTGCTTCGTCTCCTGCCCACCTGTGACCTGGATTTTGGGAGTGAGCTTTACTTGAGGATCCTGACCCTTAGACTTAGCTTGCTGCTCTGCCGCCTTCTTCCGCGCGTCCTCGATCGAGGCGCGCAGTTCGTCAAAGGTCATGACGGAGTAGGTTTTGTGCTGTGTATCGATGTGGATGAAGCGCTTGCCGTCCAAGTCGTAGATCTGGATGTTTCCCTGCGCATCCTCCCGGCGCATGCGGTTGCCTTTGATGCTGATCACCGAATTCATGGGCTGGGTAATCTGTTTCGCATCCTTGCTAAAGACGCCCACGACTTTCATCATGCTCAAGACCGAGCCACCCGTAACTTTACTGGTCTCTGTGTATTTGAAGTCGGCAAAACACGCGGTTGATGAATAGATAGTAGATGCCAGCGCCAGGGCACCAGCTATGACTCGTTTCATACCTTCCCCCTCGTCGTTCTTAGATTGTGTGGATTCTTCCGGCACAACCAGAGTTGCTACCTGACTGACACATGGCATCCGGGTGGCTTTCTTGGCTTTTCTTTAGTTTTTCTTTGTTTCCGCAGGGACCAGCCACGCAACGACCTTGATCCTGGACAGACTTAACCCTGGCAATGCTCTCGTGCAGCTTTCTGTGGATCGGCTTTCAGTGGCTTTAGGATACAGGTCTTTCGACCAGACCATGCAAGATTTTCAACGGGTGTACGACTAAGAGTAAAGAGTGAGGAGGAAACCATGAATACGAAGCAAGCCGTCCCCGAGAATCGGAAACCCCATATAATTTGCCTTTATATTTTCATTGCTGTGCGAGAGGTATTTCACGATGCCAAAGCGTCCGGGACACGGAACAATCTTCCTCCTGCTATCCCTGGCGGTGCTGGGAACGGGCCGCAGTTTATGCCAGCAAACATCCACGGAAACGAGCAAGCCTCAGGCCCGCGCAGCTCGGCTCCTGATGTGGAAAGCTACGTCGCCAACCACCACAGTCTACTTGCTGCCTTCGGTCCACGTAGGTGACAAAGCCATGTATCCGCTTCCGAAGGCCATTGAAGACGCATTTGCGTCGTCCAAGGCCCTGGCCGTGGAGATCAACGCGAAAAACCTGGACCCACTGAAGACCATGCAAATGGTCCAGGCACACGGCACATACGACGAAAAAGACGGTATCTCCCGCCACCTTTCCAAGCAGACATTGGAGGCCCTCGATCAATTTTGCCAGGCACACGGCTTGCCCAGGGCCGCCCTGGAAGAGCTGCGCCCCTGGGTGGTCGCCACCGTGGTGATCGCCACCGCCTACCAACAGGCAGGAGAAGACGCCAAGTTGGGAATCGACATGCACTTTCTGGACGAGGCCAAGGCACAGAGAATCGACGAGCTGGAAACCGCCGATTTCCAGTTCTCCCTCTTCTCCTCGGCCAGCGACGACGAGCAGCAGGAGATGCTTGCCGATGCGCTCAAGAATTCAGACAAAACCAAGGACATGATGAAGAAAATCCAGAATGCCTATATCAGCGGCGACTCCACAAGCATTCAGAAACTGCTTGAAGAAGAGAACGCAACGGGGCCTAAATGGATGGTCAAGAAGTTGATCGACGACCGCAACGTGACGATGACAGAGCGCGTGGAGCGGTATTTAAAGGGAACTGAGACCTGTTTTGTGGTGGTGGGCGCGGCCCATATTATCGGCGAAAAGGGCATGGTGAGACTGCTACAGGACAAGGGATACAAGATCGAGCAGGTTGCGGCAGGCTCCAACTAGAACAAGAACAGAAGAAAGGCCGCATGAATTTCGATTTTTCCATTTTCCATGCGGCCTGCAATGTTCCTGTCAACCTAGTTCTCTATCTCCCGATATAACGGGCCAGGGCAACAGCGATGTTGCCGGAAACCGGATCGCGAGTCGTGCCAACGGCGACGATGTTTCCGTCTTGCTGAATGGCGAGGGCCGCAATGGAGTCCTCTCCATTGAAATCGGTTACCAACATCCCGTTTTGGCCAAAGGTGGAATCAAGACTTCCATTGGAGTTCAATCGCATCAACCCAAAGACGGAAGACACACCAGGAATCGTATGCGCGCCGCCTGCAACAATCTGGCCATTGGGCTGCAAAGCGAGTACGCCAACATCGGTCGCCGGCGCGCCTTCTCCTGAGAAATCCAGAACCGGGCTGTTGAACGACGTATCGATGGTGCCATCGGCATTGAAGCGAACAATCTGATTATCGATATCGCGCCGGGCCACGCCTATTTCCTGCGAGGCAATGAATTTTCCATTCGACTGGAACGCATTAATGCCGCCAAGAGAGCTGGCAAAGATCGATCCAGGAGACGCCTTCGTTTGAAGCGCTCCGGATGAGGTGAATTGCGCGATAGCGGAGTTATTCAGGGCAAAGATGTTGCCCAATGAATCGATCCCAAGGGTGTCGACGCTGTTGATGGCATTCGCCAATACTTTGCCCCCGGAGCCAAACAGCGGGTCGAGGCTGCCATTGGAGTTATAGCGGGCCAAAGCCGTAAAGGTGACAGATCTGCGGCCACCCTGGCGAGCCGAACCGCCCACAAGAATCTTCCCGTCCGGCTGAATCAGTACCGCATTGGCTGTTTCACGAACTCCAACGATAGGAGACGCAAAAAACTCAGTCGTTACCTTGCCGCCTCTGCCGAAGGTATTATCAAGGCTGCCATCCGGGTTGTAACGCACGACGGCGAAGGTGTCGGTGGTTCCGTTGGCCGTTTGCATCTCTCCAGCCACCACAATGCGGCCATCCGATTGGATCGTGACCGCATTGGCGGAATTGATGAAATTGCCGACCGCCGTAAGGGCAACCCCGCCGCTGCCGAAGCTGCTATCGAGCGCACCGCTGGGTAGATACCGCATCACACCGAATGCGCCGGTCGCGAGATTCTGTACTACGCCTACCGTGGCAACAACCACGATCTTGCCATCCACCTGGATGGCGGCATCGGACGGCATGGCGTCAATTCCAGAGCCAAACACCGTGGTGGTCTTTCCCTGGTGTCCAAAAGAGCTATCGAGGTTCCCCGCCTGGGCGTAGGAGGGAACAGAGGCAAAAGCTGCAAGCAGTATGATTCCAAGCAATGCGATCGAAAAGAAATTTCTCATTTTTCCATTCCTTGAAGCGGGCTCGGCAGAACCGGACGCTTCTTTCATTTTTTTAATTGTTAGATGCAAACCTATTTACTACTCAATAAACAGAGACCCCGCACAGCAGCGTCGATATCCCGTAATTTTTCGGGGATAGCCATCATTCCTTCCTCATCCGTTACCCCTTCGGTGAGCCTTGAAGGGGTTCGCACTCAGACACACGTCTCCCCGGAGCCGGCTGGCCGGTTTTCTTGAGACGGATTTCTACTGAGCTAAGCTAGCGGTGTGATCGCGCCCGGTTGCGATATCCGCGGGTATGCACAAAAGAGTGGGGTATGCCAAGAAGAAATATAGTTACTTAAGCCGATTGAACCTTGGTTCAGGAGCGAGAGGGCCACATTGACAGTCCCAAGAAATGGATACGGGGTTTCGAAGCTTCAAGTTTCTTAATGCTCAGTTGCGATCCTTAGGTCTGGGGGCAACTTCGGTACAAGTCATCAAGCATTCTTGAAAAATTAACCTAAAGCCCGAACTTATTCCTCAAGTTAGGGTTTACTCCTCTTCGAACCAAACATTGACCCAGCGTTATATGGAAGATTGACCCAGGTCTCAGTTACGATCTTACGTTCGCCTTTGTAAATTCCCTCATGAATGTAGCCGTGGAGAGCGTGGAAGAGACGACGCCTGCAATGAAGCAGGGGCTGTTGGCCGCCACGGAGCGGACTTACTGGCTGGTGATGGTTCTGGCCGCCTCGGCTATTTTCCTGGGCTGCATGATTTCGCCACCCGCTTTAATGGACGATGTCGATGCGGTGCACGGACAGATGGCCAGGAATATGTCCGACTCCGGCGACTGGACCATTGCACACCTCGATGGCGTGCCCTACATAGAAAAGGCCCCGCTACTCTATTGGCTCATTGGCATTTGCTATCGCATCCTCGGCGTCCATGACTGGGCGGCAAGAATTCCGGTGGCGTTGGCCGCGATCCTGTTGTGCTGGCTTACGGGAAGATATGGCCGCTGGGCTTTCGGCTGGCGTGAAGGATTTTATGCGGGATTGGCGCTGGCAACATGCGTTGGACTTTTCCTTTTTACCCGGATTCAGATCCCGGACGTGATGCTCACGTTGTGTATCTGCGCGGGTTTTTGGTCTTTCCAAAGAACGCTTGAGGCCGATGAGGACAGGCCAAAGCTATGGGCCTCGGTATTAGCCGCCAGCCTGGGCGTGGGCATTTTGCTGAAGGGCCTGATTGCCGTTGTGATCCCGCTGGGCGGCATGGTTGTTTACCTTGCCGTTACGAGGCAGCTGTTGTCCGCTTTTGTATGGCGACGCCTTTCCGTATTTCGCGGAGCGTTGATCCTGCTCGCAATTGCGGCTCCCTGGCACATCCTGGCGACCCGCCGGATGCCACCTTACTTCGATTTCACGCTTCACAGCGGCCCAGGGCAATACCATGGGTTTTTCTGGGCCTATTTCGTAAACGAGCATGTGTTGCGTTTCCTGAATCTGCGCTACCCTCGCGATTACAACACCGTCCCGCGCGCGGCCTTTTGGCTACTCCACCTGCTCTGGCTATTTCCATGGAGCGTCTATTTTCCGGCTGCCATCCGTCTTGGTTATCGCTCGTCCGACCGGGCTGGACGCACGAGACTCCTCGCCCTGTGCTGGGCCGGGTTCCTGCTGGTGTTCTTTACGTTCTCTACAACCCAGGAATACTATTCCATGCCGCTTTACCCAGCACTTGCCTTACTGCTCGGCTGCGCCCTGGCAGGCGAGAGCGGCTGGTTGAAGATCGGAACGCGCTTTCTTGGCATCCTATGCGCCGTGTGCGCCACGGTCATCCTTGCGATCCTGCTTGTCGTGTGGAACGTTCCCACTCCCGGAGACATCGCCTCCGCTTTGCAGCAGCATCCGGAGGCATATACCTTATCCCTCGGTCACCTGGGAGATCTGACGATCCAGTCCTTCGCTTACTTGCGGACGCCACTCATCTTGGCGGGCATTGCGTTTCTCTGCGGGGCGGCGAGCGCATGGCTGGCTCGGCCAAAACGCGCAATCCTCGGATTCGCCCTGATGATGATCCTGTTCCTTCACGCGAGCAGGCTGGCCCTGGTGACGTTCGAGCCGTATCTTTCCTCGCGGCCGCTGGCGGAAGCCCTGAACCGCTCTCCCAAGGGAAGGCTGATCGTGGACGGCGCCTATTATTCATTCTCGTCGGTTTTCTTTTACTCCAATACGACTGCTCTGCTTTTGAATGGCCGGATCAACAATCTTGAGTATGGCTCGTATGCGCCCGGCGCGCCCTCGGTTTTCATCGACGACCCACAATTCACCCGGCTGTGGTCGGCCCCGGAACGCTACTACGTGGTTACGGACAGCACGCAGCTGGCCCGCCTGAATGCTCTGGTGGGAGCGGATCATCTGCATCAGGTGGCTGCGAGCGGCGGGAAATTTCTCTTCACGAACAGGCTTTTCAACGACAGTCTTCTTTCAGACAGTCAGGTTTCCGACAGCCAAAATTCCGACAATCGGGTTTCGAACAATCAGGTTTCCGACAATCGGGCCGGCGCAGGGCCGGAACGATCGTTCACGAATGGGCATCTCTAAACTATGGTCATCCTCACCACTTTATTGGCAGTTCTGCTCACGGGATCGCTGGTGTACTGCGCTCTTACCGTTATCGCGGCCAAACGCTATCTTGCGGTCAAAATCCCGGCAATCTCCGCGAACGTGCCTCCCGTCAGCTTGCTCAAGCCGCTTTGCGGCCACGACGAAGGTCTTGAGGAAAACCTGCGGAGCTTCTTCAGCCAAGACTATCCCCAGTTTGAGATTCTGTTCGCAGTGCACCGCGCCGACGATCCCGCGGCTCAGGTGGTCGAGAAGCTCATGAACGAATACAGCGGAAAAATCGAAGCGAAACTTCTGGTCACCGGCGAATCACCAATTCCCAACGCCAAGGCGTTCAATTTGCAGCGCCTGGTACGTGAAGCCAGCCATGAGCTGCTGGTGATGTGCGACAGCGATGTGCGGGTAAAGCCGGATTTCCTGCATCAACTCGCGCAGGAATTCAGCGATCCGCAAGTTGGGCTTGTGACCTGCCCCTATCGGGGCGTACCTGGGGAGAGCATTTGGTCTCGCCTGGAAGCTACGGGCATGAACACCGAGTTTCTAGGGGGCGTGCTTGTAGCTCGCATGATCGAAGGAATGAAGTTCGCCCTGGGACCCGCTTTGGCGCTGCGAAAGACTGTGCTTGAAGCCATGGGAGGATTTGCCTACCTGCAGGATTATCTAGCGGAAGACTTCATCATGGGCCAGCGCGCGGCGCAGCTTGGCTATGCGGTTTTGCTGTCGTCCGAGGTGGTCGAACACCGAATTGGAAGCCAGAACATGATGAAAAACCTTGGCCATCGCCTGCGGTGGGCGCGAAGCACAAGGCGTTCCCGGCCCGCCGGCTATTGGGGCCAGATCTTCACGTATCCGCTGCCCTGGGCCTTGCTGCTTTTCGCGGTGCATAGCTCGGCGTGGCCGCTTCTTGTAGCCACGGTTATGCTTCGAGCCATCGCCGCCTGGGTCACCGCTTCCGAAGTCCTTCATGATTCCCTGATTCGCAGGCAGTGGTGGCTGCTGCCGATTCAAGACCTTCTTGGATTCTTCGTTTGGATGAGCGGCTTTCTCGGGGACACCATCGTATGGCGCGACCGGGAGTGCACTGTGCTGCGGGATGGGCGACTCCAGGTTAATCCTTAAGGCCCGGCGACCTCAGCAAAGATGCCTTGCCCAAGGATGAGCTTGGGCTTCGATCGCACATTCTTTCAATCATCATCATCGTCTGTCGTCTATCATCTGTCGTCTATCATCCATCCCCATCATCAAGATCGTCGATTTGAATCCTGGCTTCAGAAACTCTCCAACAAATTCCGTCGGTAGACCACCGACAGAAACCCCTTCGCCCCTCGCTATCGCTTGCCCACCAAAGAAAAAAGCGGCTCATCAATGAGCCGCTATAAAGAGGCAGAGGGAGGGGAAAATCTTCAGGGAAGGCGATGCAAGGTGAAGTCAAGGCAAACGCCGAGACGCTCTGACAGGAGAAACCTACAAATTTGGAAGAGGGATAGATTCATTTGTTTAAGGCCTCTTTTCGTTGCATTTATTCAGAGCAACTCAGGAACCAAAGCTGAGATCCAGTGAATCCCGTATCTCCGATCCAAGTTAACGATTTATTTCCAATCAGTTAGCTAAGGTAATCAATTCTGGAGGGAGCCCAACTTCGACCATTGAAAAGGTCTAATCATGCCTAATAGTGGAATCTTTATACCCTATTTATGCATGTATCTGCTTAGATTGTCCTTTGCCTTGCTCCTCAATGACCTTTAATTTATTCAACAGGGCCTTGTAGCTGATCTTGAGGATTTTCGCCGCCTGGCGGCGATTCCAGCGCGTTTGCGCCAGAACCCGCTCAATCGCTTCACGCTCGGCCTGCATCGCGGCCCGCCTCCCAATTTCTAACAGGGAGGGCATTTCAAACTCGCCTGCCGTATTTGGTTGAACAGGCGAGGCAACCGCCGGAGACGCGGCTGCCGGCGCTACCGAGACCGGTGCGCCTGGCATCGAGAGGACGATGGGCTTGTGGGTCGATATCTCACGAATGATCTGGGCCTCATTGCCCACGATCACATACCGCTTTATCAGATTTTCCAACTCACGGATATTGCCTGGCCACGCGTACTCCATCATGCGCGCCATCGCATAATCGCCGAACATGGGCGGATGCTTGCCGTAGTATTCGCTGTATTTGTCCAGAAAGTATTCAAGAAAGACGGGGATTTCTTCCTTGCGCTCCCGCAACGGCGGTATGTGGATGGTGACCACGTTGAGGCGATAGAAAAGGTCTTCGCGGAAGACGCCCTCTTCCACCGCGCGCTCCAGAAGCTTATTGGTAGCCGCAATCACGCGTACATCTACCTGGATATCGCGCTTCCCGCCTAGCCGTGAGAACTCGTGATCCTGCAGGACGTGCAGAAGCTTGGCCTGAAGCGCCGGGTGCATCTCGCTGATTTCGTCCAAGAAGATCGTGCCGTTGTTCGCCTGCTCGAATTTGCCCAGCTTTTGCCGGGTTGCGCCGGTAAAGGCTCCAGGCTCATATCCAAAAAGCTCGCTCTCCAGCAATTCATGCGGGATGGCGGCGCAGTTCACCTTCACAAAAGGCTTGTCATAGCGGGAGGATTCGGAATACACCATGCGCGCCACAACTTCCTTGCCGGTGCCGCTTTCGCCGCGGATCAGGACTGTCGCCGTGGTATCGGCAACCTGCTCAATGGTCATTTTGACTTCCATCATTTTTGGGCTGGTGCCAAATAGCATGGTGAAGTCAGTGCTGCGGCGCACTTGTTCCCGAAGTTGGGTGGCGTCGGCGTAAGGACGATGGCTCTCCATCGCTTTTGCCATGCGGATACTAAGTTCAGCGGGATCTACCGGTTTGCCCAAGTAGTCGTCCGCGCCCAGCTTCGAGGCCTTGAAGATCGTCTCCGGACTAAAATCCGCTGAGAGCACGACCACCGAAATCGAGGGCTTAGAAGCCTTGAGCTTCTGCAGGATTTCGGCTCCCTGTCCATCCTTAAGGGACCAATCCAGCAAAACCAATGCCGGATTCAGCGCCTGTAAACTCCGCAATGCCTCCTGGGCGCCGGAAGCCGCATGGACTTCAAAGTTGCCGCGCGACAGTTCTGCAGCAAGGCTCTTGGCCGTGACGAGATCGTCGTCAACGAGCAGAATGCGGGTCTTTTGGATCATTTGGGCTCATCCTGTCTTAGAGGGACTAAGTGCAACAAGGACGAATCTGGCGAAAAAACACCCCTATTGATTGTACTCTGATTCCATTTTCGAGTATTTGGATGCCAACGCAAGGCAAAGACAAGCGTATCCAGGCTCGAAGAAACGCCTGACCGACGGCGCTGAGCTCGAATCAAATCTGCTTTAAAGACGATTACGGAGCAGGAGATAAATACAAGGCCCTTGGGGGCGGGCCCTTTCAGTCATCTTTAATGAAGAACTCTAAAGTGAAGAAAGCCAACCGCAGGATTCATTTCTAACAAATAAAAGCGCCAGTGATTTCAAGATCAGAGCTGTTTTTTCTGACGCTCGCAAGTAACTCTTCCTCAAAGCCAAGCCGCTGCAGGCATCACGAATACCGATTCAACATTATTCTTTGATTTTGTAGCCGGTTACCGCCGCTTCAGGAGGATCTTTTTCCGGGGATGAAATGGTAAGGAGGCCAAGGACCGCTCATCACAACTTCTACTCCAGGCAGGTGCCGGGTCGCGGTCTGATAACGATTCTGATATTTCTCGACCTGCTTGTGATCAATCAGGTGGGCAATATCAATCAGCATTCCGCCGGAATTGACTTTACGACAACATACGTCCTGGTCGATGGGGCCAAAAATCTTATGAACCTGTACGGAAAGGGCGCGGGCTTTGGTCTGGCGCTCACGATGGCGAGCGGCCTTTTCCCGCAATTTCGACAAGTACTCGCTTCCAACGGTTGAGGGCAGTTCGATTTCCTGCAAGGCTTCGCGCAGCGAACCATCCTTTATCAAAAGTTTCAGGTGCATCTCCGCCTTGCCTTTCAAGCGGGAAACACTCTCCAGAAATGCCTTGCGATTCAGGCGCACGGCGCGCCGAAGAAGATCATCATTGTCAAAAACGGTGCCGAAGCGGAAGGGAAGAACGGTTGTACGTTTGAAGCATTCGCCCACGACGTGGGCATGTTGCAAAAGAGCCTTTTGGCCAAGCTCGCCAGCCGATACATACTCGCTGACGATGACTGCAAACTCGCCGCTGGGGTAGCCGAAAGTTTGTGCGTCGCCGATGCCTTTCAGGCCTTCTACGGGAAAAGGGCGACGAGCGCGAGTGTCACCCTGAAATGCTTGTTGCTCCGTAATGCAGTAAGCGTACCATGCCATCGGATTGCCTCTCTATGCTGGAAAAAACGTTAGGGCCGAACATTCGAGTTCTGTTAACGCGAGTTCTAAAACGGGCAAGCACTACAACAGAGAGAGTGAAGAGCAACTTATTCGACTCATTCACCGGTAGCCGGCGAGTTTTCCGGCGTAAATCCATCGTATTCTGAGCCAGTAATAAAAGCAACCAATTCCAATAATATGCATCAGCAATTTCTATAGCTCGTATAACCGAAACATAAATCGAAAGGACGTACCGCCGGCATCTCCTTGGCATGGCTGACGGCGCCATTTCGTGTTTTTCCGGACACTGTACGAGTTCCCAAGCTACTGCATCTAAAGCACAAAACCTTTTGTGGCCCTGCCCGATGGTCAAAAGAAGCATCTCATGAGTGACGAGGATCAAGCCCGCTCAAGCCCTCGAACGCGCCAGTCCCGCTTGGAGAGACGCTTCCCATCCACTATGCCTGTCCGCCAGTTACAACATGCCGCCTCTCCCTCGCCGGAACAATTTGTGGTGGAGGTGTTTGCAGAGTTGGACCAGGAAACGGTCCAAAAGCGATGGCGCCACCTGAATGTCCTGCTCCGGCTCAGCATGCTCACCGGCCTGCAGATGCAGCTGGACGCCACATTGAATCTGCTGGCCGACATGGCTGCGGAAATCACCTCATTCGATAAAGCGCTGATCTATTTCTGGGACGAAGAACAGGAGCAGGCACAACTGCGGATTGCCCGCGGCATTGGACTGGAAGAGAGCGACCAGGCGCTGGCAGCCATTGGCGGGAACGTACTGAACTACTGGGTGATGAAATACACACGTCCCATGCTGGTTCCGGCGGGACGCCATCCCCAAGCCGATAAACTCCTGGAAACCGTTGGAGCCAGCCAGGTGCTGGCGGTTCCCTTTTTCGTGAGCAACCGGGTGATGGGCTCCTTGCAGATTTTTTCGTCGGGCTTTCCTGTCGCAAGTCAGCCTCTCGCAAATCAGCCTTTTGCACATCCGCCTCTTGCAAACCAGTCTTTTTCAAACCAGCTTTCCGCAAACAAACCTGCTGCTAACAAGCCCTCTGCCAACAAAGAACAGATCAACCGCGAAGACGCGCAGCTTCTTTGGATCCTCTCCCTGGTCGCAGAAAACCTTCTTACCCGCGAGTACGCAAACGAGGGATTGCTGCGATTTGCCTACACCGACTACCTCACGGGACTGCGGACCCGCGGCTATTTTGAACAGCAGTTGGACCTGGAGTTCAAGCGGGCCGAGAGGCGGCGCCAAAAATTCTCGTTGCTGATGATGGATATCGACCATTTCAAGCAGCTCAACGACACCTTCGGCCACCACGTCGGCGACCAAGTTCTAAGGGACGTTGCTTCTATCCTGATGAAAGGAATGCGCGAAGTGGATACCGTGGCCCGCTATGGCGGCGAAGAATTTGTAATGATTCTTCCCGAGACGACCGAGGTCGCCGCCTCTTATGTGGCCCAGCGCTTGCGCAAAGCCGTAGAGCAGACAAAATTTTCCGCAGGTTCACCCCGCTCCATGCAGCATCTCACTATCAGTATCGGCGTAGCTGTCTTCGATACGGATGCGCGGTCCAAGCGCGCGCTCATCGAGGCGGCCGATGCGGCTCTTTATACAGCTAAGAACGGGGGACGCAACCGGGTGGTTTGTTTCTCGGAGTTAGCGCAAAAGGACGAGAAAGAGATTCCTTAGGGGACAAAGCAGCCGAGGCCGATGCGAGAATCGGGGCGGACACAAAATGGGTTGTAGAGACAGTGCAAGTTTTCATCCAGAACACTTTCATATAGAGCACGTTCATCCGGACGCTTCGAAACTTTCCCCCCGAGTGATCGAATGGCCCGCAGCCACCCAGCGCAACTGGCGGGTGATTCATGCTGGTGAACCGGCCCCCAACCTGCTTTTCGTCGTGGAAGGGCAGAAGGCGATGGGGATGCGTCCGGTGGTGGTAGCGCTGAACGAGGACACCTCTTCTTCTTGTTCTAGTGCATTGTCGTCTTTGGCGAATGGAAACCCAGCGGCATCCGCGATGCACTCCTTGCCTCGATCCTGGCAGGAGGTTCGCAACTGGCGCGACACCTTACTTCGGGAAGGCCCAGGGGATTTAGTACATGCGCACTCCTTCGCCGCCGGCATGGCCGCGGTACGGGCATTTGCCTGTGTCGTTTATGAGTTGCAGATATGCGTGGAAGCGGTAGCTATGGCCGCTGGACAATGCGAACCCGGCAGTTGGATGGCTCGTTCGTTTCGGGTCGCCGAACAATTTGTACTTTCCCGCGCACAGGCGATCGTTGTTCCTTCCAACGAGATGAAAGCGGCCGTGGAAGAGCGCGGCGCAAACCCCGAAAACATCTTTGTGATTTCAAGACATTCCAGAGGCCATGGTAACGCCGGCGACGGGGATCATGGAGGCGATCCATCTAGCCTGACAAGCCTCTACGCCAACGTCTATCAACATGCGCTCGGCAGAAAGATGCTTGCACGAAATCATACCGGCGGTCGTCCTCGTCGAGCGGTCGGGTAGACTGGCCAATAGGGCTTGGCGCTGTTTAGGGCTTTGCATCGTTTAGGGCTTTGCACCGTTTTTCGAAATGCACCCAGATGAAGAATGGCGGGCTCAACTCATCCCTCCAGATGCCGCAAACGTTTACACAACCGCGATGTTCTTCTTCAATTCTCCTACGAACAGGCTTTTGGGGATCATTGCGTGCACGCCGCGCACGATATCCACCACCTGCGTCACACGGAAACTCACGGCAATACTGCACAGAGCATAGGCATCCAGCTCGCTTATCTTGGCACGGCTGGAGAGGAATTGAATTGCGTTGCGGGCCGCCATCGTCATGGCCACGTTTAAGTCCTTGTCGAGACCAACCGTAATCCAATGTGTCGCGGTTTCAGCGATCGGCCACGCAAAACTCTTTTGCTTATGGAGAACCACCTGGATGCGCATCTCTTCCATTCGCGTTTCCAATGCGGAAAGGTTGATCTCGCCGTCTCCCTGCACCGCATGAGAGTCGCCGGTAAAGATAAGAGCTCCGGGCTTCCAGACCGGAAGGAACATCGTGGAGCCTTCCGACATCTCGCTCAGATCCACGTTCCCGCCGTGCGGCCCAGGAGGAACTGAGCTGGTTACACCGGGACTCACAGGTGGATAGTAGCCATCCGGCGGAGCCACGCCCAACGTGCCCTGGAAAGGCTTGAGAGGGATTTCGATGCTGGGCAGGAATGCGGCTTTCATGCCGTGGAGATCAAGTTCCAGATATTTCACCTGACCCTGAGGAAAATCCTGTGCCAGCAGGCCGGTTCCCAACGATCCCGGATTGTTAAATACCGCGCCCCACGCAAATGGACGAAGGCGCTTGTAACGTATCTCCAGCACGTCTCCGGGCTCGGCGCCCTTCACAGCAATTGGACCGATAATCGAGTGCGGTCCCCGGCCGGGATTGCTCTTGCGCATCTCGGCAAGCTTTTCGACCGGCACACCCGGCTGCAACTGGTTCATGAAGTGCGACCAGGTATTGGGAAAGCTGATGGTGTCTCCTGAATCGACGGTAACGATCGGAGCCAGGTTGGAGTCAAACACGCCAAGATGGACGGTCTTGTCGTTCGATTCCACGACGTGCGTGTGGCCCTCGCTACTCCTGGCTTCCGACGATCCACTGGGAAACAACGCGCCGGACAGTGCTCCAGCTCCGGCTCCGGCACCGGCAAGCGCGGCGGAAATCACTGTAGAGTCTCGCTTGCTATCGGCGTGGGCGAGTTTCTTGAACCACGGCCCTACAACCGCCAGGGCGCCCATGAAACTGCTGGCCTGCAGAAGCTGGCGGCGGGCGCGCCCGCGAACCGTTAAATAGCCGTCAAGATTCTCCTGATTGACCTCATCCATGTGCAGCAACCGGTCGGAGCTTTTTCGTCCAACGGCAGCGTCTTTGATGTCCTCGCGGAGCACGCCTGTTCCTTGTTCGTCACCACAGCCAAACAGGTTGCCGCAACTGTGGAGATGCGGTGTGGGCTGCGAGTCATGGTCGTGGTCATGGTCATGCTCGTGCTTGAGGTCATGATCGTTGTGGGCATCGTTGGAGGCCATGGTGTTCCTTTCTCTTTTTGGCAGCGGACTCAAGGACGGAGATTTTATAGCATTCCCAACGTTCATCTGGAGTTAATGGAATGACCGTTCGCGGTCATCACCCCACGTCGAAAGGCTTCGTTGCATTAGCCCGGCTTTTGGCTCGCTTCGGAGAATTGTGTTACCTTGGTGATCCGAAACCGGTCTCTCCGCTCGGATTTGAACGCACTTCTCATACACTGAAAGGTTTGCTGGTTACCAGAGGATATGGACGTCCCTAGCACTCTTCCTTCTTTATTGCGCGCCGCTCCCGGCCGTTCCACCGCCGTCGTGATTCCCGAGACCGACGTAGCAGTCACCTACGAGTCACTTGAGCGGCAGGTCGTGAGCATGGCTGAGTCCCTTGCGGGGATAGGCATTCGCGGGGGCAGAGTTGCAAGTGTTTTGCCTAACGGGCTTCCAACCATCGTCAGTTTTCTGGCTTCTTCGATTGCGGGAACCGCCGCCCCGCTCAACCCGGCTTATCGCTACGAAGAGTTCTGCTTTTATCTCGAAGACACTTCCGCCGAAGTGCTGCTCTGCCCAACCGAAGGCGCGGAGGAGGCTCGCCGGGCCGCGCAAGACCGCAAAGTGCCGGTATTCACGGTAGACATGGACGAGCAGGGCGTGGTGCGCATCCTCAATGTTCCGAAACAAGGGAGCGTTTCCGATCCTTCACCGGACGATGTGGCCCTGATTCTGCACACCAGCGGCAGCACGGGCCGCCCGAAGCGGGTGCCACTGCGGCACAAGAACATGACCATCTCCTGCCGCAACGTGGCCAATACGTATGCCCTCACGCCGGAAGATGTCTCCCTGTGCGTGATGCCGCTCTTCCATATTCATGGCTTGATCGCTTCCACGCTCTCCACGTTCCTGACTGGCGGGACGGTGGTGGTGCCATCGAAGTTCAGCCCGCTTTCCTTCTGGCGGACTGTGCGCGACCATCGTGTGACCTGGTATTCGGCGGTGCCCACCATTCACCAACTCATTCTGGCGAGAATGGGCGAGGGCCGTTCGAAAAAAACCGAAGGCGCGGAGTCGCTTCGGTTCGTTCGCTCCTGCAGCGCCGCGCTGCCACCACAGGTCATGGAGAAGCTGGAAAATCTGTTTGAAGTTCCGGTTCTCGAAGCGTATGGGATGACAGAGGCTTCGCACCAGATGTGCTCCAATCCCCTACCGCCAAAAGAACGCAAGCCAGGCTCGGTAGGGCTGGGAACGGGCGTACAAGTCAGCATCATGGACGAAGAGGGCAAACACCTCAAGAGCGGCGAAACGGGCGAAATCGTCATTAAAGGGCCTAACGTTACCAGCGGCTACGAGAATAATCCGGAGGCAAATGCTGTCTCCTTCGTGGATGGCTGGTTCCGCACCGGCGACCAGGGCGTGATTGACGAGCACGGCTATTTGACCCTGACCAGCCGCATCAAGGAGCTTATCAACCGGGGCGGCGAGAAGATTGCTCCGCGCGAAATCGACGATATTCTGCTCATGCATCCGGCTGTGGCCGAGGCGGTGGCTTTCGGTATGCCGCATCCCACATGGGGTGAAGAAGTCGCGGTAGCTGTGGTTCTTCGCGATCCTCAGCCGGAAGCGGCTTTGCTCGACTTCTGCCGCGAGCGCATGGCGGATTTCAAGTGCCCCAAGAAGATTCATATTGTTGAGACGATTCCGCGCACAGCGACCGGAAAGATTCAGCGACGGGCGGTTGCAGCCGCATTTTCGGACGCCAAGCAATGAGATTTTTGATTGTAGGCGCGGGGGCCGTAGGGGCCTATATTGGCGCTCGCATGTCGCGCGCGGGTTACGACGTAACCTTGCACGCGCGGGGCGCGCATCTGAAGGCCATGCAGCGCAATGGCGTACGTGTGATCAGCGCCGATGACGACTTTCAAGCCCGGCCCACAGTGATTGAAAATCTGTCGGACGCAGGGCCCGTAGATGTCGTATTTCTTTGCGTGAAGGCTCACGGCCTCACCGATCTGGCTCCCAAGCTGACGGCGGTGATTGGCCCAAACACGACCGTTGTGAGCACCCAGAATGGAATTCCCTGGTGGTACTTCCAGGGTGACGGAGTGGCACTCGCCGGTACGCGCCTCGAACGGGTCGATCCAGGAGGCAAGATTGCCAACGCAATCGATCATCGGCAAGTGGTGGGATCGCTCATCTACTTTGCCACGGAGATCATTGAGCCGGGAGTGGTGAAGCATAACGAGGGCAACCGCATGAGCCTGGGCGAACCGAACGGCTCGCGCAGCGAACGCATCCGCAAGATCGCCGATGCCCTGGTTGCCTCCGGCTTGCGGAGCCCGGTGACCACCCACATGCGGAACGAAATCTGGGTGAAGATTCTCGGGAATGTAGCTTTCAATCCCGTGAGCGCGCTGACCGGCGCTACCCTGGGGCAGATGCTGCGAGATTTTGAGGTTTCCGCCTTGGTACGGAATATCATGGTAGAAACCGAAGCCCTGGCGGCCAAACTCGGCATCGAGCTTCCAGTCTCCATTGAGCAGAGGATGGCGGGCGCGGAAAAGATCGGTGAGCATAAAACATCGATGTTGCAAGATCTTGAGGCGGGCCGGCCGCTGGAACTAGAGGCCATTGCAGGGGCGGTCGTCGAGTTGGGAGAGCGCATGGGCATGCCGATGCCACAGACTCGCACTGTCTACGCTTGTACCAAGCTTTTGGCGCAGCGGCACGCCGAGACAGCCAAGAAATCTTAGGCCTGCCAAAGCCGCCGAGCACCCGGTACGGAAAGACGGAACAATGCCACAACGACCACGGCAAGCGTGGCCGATAGAACTTTCTGGAGAAAGTCATGAGCAAGCGTTGGATTCAGTTTGGGAGCGCAGTGGTGGCGATGATCATGATCGCCAACCTGCAATACTCCTGGACACTCTTCGTCCGACCCATTCAGGATGCGAACCACTGGAAGCTTTCCGACATCCAGGAGGCGTTCGCCTTGTTCCTTTTCTTTGAGACGTGGATCACTCCGGTCGAGGGCTGGCTCATTGACAGGCTTGGTCCGCGGTTGTTCCTATCGGTCGGCGGCATCCTGGTTGGAATCGGTTGGACGGGGCTGGGGTTCATTCATAGCCTGAACCAGCTTTACGTGCTGTATTCGGTGGCAGGCGTGGGAGCCGCCTTCGTCTATAGCGGCTCGATTGCCACGGCGCTCAAGTGGTTTCCCGACAAACGGGGCACGGTTTCCGGCTTTATCACAGCGGGCTTCGGCGCCGGGGCTGCCCTCTTTATCCCCTTCATCGCGCACCTGATTCGTACGACCAATTACCAAACAGCCTTTGTCTACACCGGTATCACGCAGGGAATTGCAATCTTTGTGGCAGCACAGTGCCTGAAAAATCCCGGCCCTGAATTTACTTCGAAAGCGGCTCGCAAAGAACCTTCGCCGCGGATCCGGCGCACGAAGAAGCAGCTCAATAGCTTACAAATGCTGTCTACTCCTCTGTTCTATCTACTTTACGCAACGTTCGTGCTGATTTCTGTGGGCGGCTTGATGCTCACTGCCCAGAGCGCCCTGGTTGCCGATAGCTTCAAGATCAGCGCCGCGGCGCTCACCGCGGCAGTAGCGGCAAGCCGCCTGGCGAACGGCGGTGGACGCATTTTTTGGGGCTGGCTTTCCGACTACACCGGACGCGAAATGGCGATGCTTGTGCCATTTGCCCTTCAGGCAGTAAGCCTTCTATTGATGCTCAACGTGGGGCGCGTCTCGGGACTCTGGTTCACTATCTCGCTGTGCGCGGTCTTCTTTATCTGGGGCAGCATGTTCTCATTGTTCCCCGCGATCATAGGCGACTATTTTGGAGCGGACCATGCGACCTCGAATTATGGTTTCCTTTACACAGCCAAGGGCGTAGCTACTTGGGGCGGAGCCTGGATTGCCGCGCGAGTCTTTGAGAAATCCGGAAGCTGGGATAGTGTGTTCTACGGCAGCGCAGCCCTGGCGCTCATCTCCTGCATCCTGGTGTTGATTGTGCGGGTCATGCCGCTTCCCGGCGTGGGAGCCGATGAACCGAGGATGGTCGCCGCAAGTGCGGAAGTGGAGATAGGCTAAGAGGATCTCAGCTTCCCCATCCCAATAAGCAGCCTCGCATAAGACGGTAAACACGAGGCGGTAGAATGGGGTCTATGAAAATTGCTCTGGGCGCAGATCATGCCGGATACGAACTAAAAGAAAAAATCAAAGCATACCTTCGCGGAAAGAAGATCGAAATTCACGACGAGGGAACTTCTTCCACCGAATCGGTGGACTATCCCGATTTCGCGGTGGCGGTAGCCCATGATGTGAGCGAGCAGCGAGCCGATTTAGGCGTGCTTGTGTGCGGAAGCGGCATCGGCATGGCGATTTCCGCCAATAAAGTTTCCGGGATTCGCGCCGCCAATGTCTCCAGCCAATATGAAGCCCAGATGAGCCGTGAGCACAATAACTCCAACGTGCTGGCCCTGGGATCGCGCATACTCAAAGAAGACGAAGCATTCAAGATCGTGGATGCATGGCTGGCGGCGCAATTTGCCGGAGGACGGCATGAGCGCCGGATTGAAAAGATCGCCGAAATTGAGAGACAGGAAGCGCACGACCAGCACTCCGCGCCTGCGAAACCATCTGTGCCAAGCCGGAGTTAACGAGGAGATCAGGAGCAGCGATGGCCGACAGCGCCAAGCGGCAAGATGCAACTTCGTGGACGCAGGACGATTTTGAAATCAGCACCGATCCGGCAAGAATCGATCTTGCGGTGGTTCATGGCTACCTGACGAACTCCTATTGGGCCAAGGGCATTCCTGTGGAGGTGGTGGAGCGATCCATTCACAATTCGCTCTGCTTCGGTATCTATTCAAACCAAGGCCAGGTTGGATTCGCACGCGTTATTACCGACAAAGCCACGTTTGCGTATCTGGCGGACGTGTTCGTGCTTGAATCGCATCGGGGCAAAGGCCTTTCCAAATGGCTGATGTTGTGCATCAAAGGCCACCCCGAGTTACAGGGGTTGCGGCGCTGGAGCCTGGTGACCAGGGACGCGCACGGCCTCTACCGGCAGTTCGGCTTTAACACGATCAAAAACCACGAGCGATGGATGGAGATCAACGTTCGCAACGTGTATGCCACCGGTGACAGCAAGGCGTGATATTCGGCCAATGCGCTGGGTTTGCGAATCCAGCCGGGGCTAGTAAGATTCTTGTGTCATGAAAAACTCTCCGATGTCTCTCCAGATCACTGAGTCCGATCCCGAAATAGCACAAGCCATTTTCCATGAAGTGCAGCGCCAGCATGAGGGCCTGGAGTTGATTGCCTCGGAGAATTTTGTGAGCGAAGCGATCCTGCAAGCCGCCGGTTCGGTTTTTACCAACAAGTATGCGGAAGGATATCCGGGGAAGCGCTACTACGGCGGCTGCGAATTTGCCGACGTGGTGGAGACTCTGGCGCGCGATCGGGCCAAGCAGCTTTTCGGCGCCGAGTACGTGAACGTGCAGCCGCATTCCGGCTCACAGGCCAACATGGCGGCTTACATGTCTCTGCTGCAGCCGGGAGATTCCATCCTGGGATTGAATCTGGCCCACGGTGGACACCTGACCCATGGCCACCCGCTGAACTTTTCCGGCAAGACCTATAAGGTGATCCCTTACGGCGTTCGCAAGGACACCGAGACCATCGATTACGACGAATTGGAACAGATTGCCGAGCGGGAGCGGCCCAAGGTAATTGTGGGCGGCGGAAGCGCGTATTCGCGCATTATCGATTTTGCGCGCATGCGGCAGATTGCCGATAAGATCGGGGCCAAGCTCATGGTTGACATGGCGCACTTCGCCGGCCTGGTCGCTGGTGGCGTTCATCCCTCGCCCATTCCGCATTGCCATGTGGTGACCACTACAACTCACAAGACATTGCGCGGACCACGCGGCGGCATGATTCTTTGTACTCAAGATCTGGGAGCGGCGGTCGACAAGAACCTCTTCCCTGGCATCCAGGGCGGACCTCTGGTTCACATTATCGCCGCCAAAGCCATCTGCTTCCATGAAGCACTGCAACCGGCTTTCAAAGAGTACGCCCGCCAGGTGATTGCCAATGCCAAGACTCTGGCCCAGAAGATGATCGACCAGGGATTCCGCGTGATCTCCGGCGGCACCGATACTCATCTCTTCTTGCTGGACGTTTTTGCCAAGGGTCTCTTCGGCAGCGAGGCCGAAAACTCTCTTGGACAGGCAGGCATTACGGTCAACAAGAACGCGATTCCCTTCGATGCCAATCCACCACTCAAGCCGAGCGGAGTCCGCATTGGAACTCCTGCGCTCACCACTCGCGGCATGAAAGAAAAAGAAATGCAGCAAGTAGGCGTGTGGATTGCCGAAGCCATCCATAACCACAAAGATGCCGCGGCGCTCAATCGCATTCGCAGGCAGGTTCACGAACTGGCCGATGCTTTCCCGCTCTATCCAGAATTGCGCGTGACCGCGGGCGTAGCTTAGAACCCCAGCCCTGATTCGAGTACTTTTCCGTTTTTCATAAACGGCCGTCTGCTTCGGCAAGAATTTCAGGCGAAGCGGGCGGCATGAAAATATTCTTGAAAATTCTTGGTACGCGCCCCTTTTTTTAATGAATCGCCGGTGGCAGTCCGCATATCCAATCAGCTTTTCAGGAGGGCAGTTGGAAGATGCTAGTTATCCTTTTTCGATCGAAGCCGACGGACCAAGCCGGTGAAGACTACGCCGCCATGGGTGCGGAAATGGAAAGCCTGGTTCGGAAAAACCCTGGATTCATTGATGTTAAATACTATTCTTCCGACGACGGCGAGCAGCTCGCGATCGTTTGGTGGAAAGACGAAGAGTCGCTTCGAGCATGGAGAGAGCAGGAGCGGCACCGTATTGCCCAGGACTCGGGTCGCAAGCTATGGTACGAGTACTACAACATAGAGGTTGCGAACGTTATCCGGCAGAGTAACTTTGCCCGAGAATAGCAGCGGGCGTTGGCCCGCACGCTCCCCGCGTATCCCACAGATTTTAAGAAAGGACAACTTAAAAAAAGGCACAGCCAAATGGTTGTGCCTTTTGTTGCATTTGGGCGTAGTTTGTCAGTTCAGTAGAGTGCCGTTGTCTTCCCCTTCTTTTTCGGGGATCACAACTGCTGAGGCAACGCGGTCTCCGGATTCAAGGTTCAGCAGACGGACGCCCTGCGTGGATCGTCCGGCTTCGCGGATCTGCTTGGTGTCGATGCGAATGACCTTGCCAAACTGGCTGATCATCATGACCTCAGACTCCTCATCGACCAGCATAATGCCGGAAACCTTGCCGTTGCGCTCGGTCGTCTTTACATTGATGACTCCCTTGCCGCCCCGCGATTGCATGCGGTACTCCTCGATTGGCGTCCGCTTGCCATAGCCATTTTCGGTTACGCTCAGGATCAGCGTTGGAGCTTCTTCTTTTTCGTTTTGTTTCTCTTTATTTTTGTCATTTTTGTCTTTCTCTTTGTCTTTTCCTTCATCGCCGCCATCGGCCTTCTTTGCTTCTTTTGGCGTTACGGCAATTCCCACGATGTAATCGTCCTTCTCTAGATCCATGCCCCGGACGCCATGAGCTTGACGGCCCATGGAGCGCACATCCTCTTCGTCAAAGCGAATGGCCTGACCTTCATGTGAAGCCATGAACACAGCCTGGTTGCCATCGGTCAGGCGCACCGCCACAAGCTCGTCTTCCTTGTCGATGCCGATGGCGAGGATGCCCCGCGACTGTACGTTGGAAAAGTCTTTGACCGGCGTTTTCTTTACGGTGCCATTACGCGTCGCGAAAAAGATATAACGATTCTCTTCTTCGAGATTGCGAACCTCCAGCAAAGTACGCACCGTCTCTCCCGCCTGCAAAGCCACAAGATTGCCGATGTGCTTGCCCTTTCCGGCGGCGCCGACATCGGGAACCTCGTAAACCTTGAGCCAGTACACCCTGCCCATATTGGTGAAGATGAGCAGGTAGGAATGCGTGGAGGCAATAAACAGGTATTCGACAAAATCCTCTTCGCGGGTCTTCATACCGGTGCGGCCGGTGCCGCCGCGCCTCTGCTGGCGATAGGTGGTTACAGGCGTGCGCTTGAGGTATCCGCTGTGGGATACGGTCACGGAAACCGCCTCGTCGGCGATCAAGTCTTCGAGGGTGATTTCAGTGCTTTCGTCGGTGATCTCCGTCCGGCGCTTGTCGCCGAAATCCTTCTTGACCTCTTCCAACTCGTTGACAATGATGTTGCGGACTTTACGATCGGAAGCAAGAATAGATTCGTATTCGGCAATCTTCTCGCGAATCTCGTTCAGTTCCTTGAGAATTTCTTCCGTGGAGAGGCGTGTAAGCCGGTAAAGCTGCAGTTCCAGGATGGCATCGGCCTGCCGTGGCGAGAGAAATCCTTCGTCGCCCCCGATCTTCGCCTGCATCTGCTTATCGACAATCTTGAATTTCGCCGCAAGCAAGTTTTCCCTGGCTTCGGCGCGAGAGCCCGATCCGCGAATGATCTTGATGATCGCGTCCAGATTGTCCAGAGCGATCTTGTAGCCTTCTAAAATATGCTCGCGCTCGCGGGCCTTTTGCAGAAGGAACGCTGTGCGGCGGCGAACAACATCGACCCGATGGTCGATGAAATACTGAATCGCCTGGATGAGCCCCATTTCCTTGGGCTGTCCGTTGGCAACCGCCAGCAGGATCATGCTGTAGTTTTCCTGCATCTGCGTGTGCTTGTAGAGCTGGTTCAAGACGATCTGCTCTTCCGCCCCGCGCTTCAGCTCTACCACCAGCCTCATGCCGTCACGGTCGGATTCGTCGCGAACGTCCGAGATATCCTCAACGATCTTCTCATTCACCAATTGCGCAATGCGCTTTTCCAGGACCGACTTGTTCACCTGGTAAGGGATCTCGGTAACGATGATGGCCTTGCGTCCCTGAGCGAGATTTTCGATGGCCGCCTTAGCGCGCATCACAAAGCGGCCGCGCCCGGTCTTGTAGGCGTTTTCAATTCCACCGCGTCCGTAAATGTAGCCCCCAGTGGGAAAATCCGGGCCTTTGACAAATTTGAGAAGCTCTTTCAGAGGCGCCGCAGGGTTATTGATGAGCGTGATGGTGGCATCGACAATTTCCGAAAGGTTGTGAGGAGGAATCTTGGTTGCCATACCTACGGCAATGCCATCGGACCCGTTGATCAGGAGATTTGGCACCCGCGTGGGCAGCACGGTGGGTTCCTCTGTGCTTTCGTCGTAATTCGGAGTGAAATCCACCGTATTCTTATCGATATCCTCCATCAACGAACCGGCGATGCGTTGAAGACGGCACTCGGTATATCGCATGGCCGCGGGAGGATCACCATCGACCGAACCGAAGTTTCCTTGGCCATCCACTAGCGTGTAGCGGAGAGAAAAACTCTGCGCCATGCGGACCAGAGTGTCATAGATCGGCGCGTCGCCGTGCGGGTGATATTGACCCATCGCTTGCCCAACGACCTTGGCGCACTTGGTGTACTTCTTGTTGAACTGCAGGCCCATTTCCTGCATGGTGTAAAGCACGCGCCGATGCACCGGCTTAAGTCCGTCACGCACGTCCGGAAGCGCCCGACCGATGATCACAGACATGGAATACTCGAGATACGAGCGGCGCATCTCGTCTTCAATGTTGATCGGCTGCATGTTGGCGGCGCCTGGCCCCGTTGGAGGTGGGTCTCCGCCGTCACCGCCCGGCGGATTTAGAGGAAGTTGCGGGTTTTGATCATCTGCCATAAGTTTCTCTCTTCACAAAAAAGTTGCGGAAAGGCCGATCCGAGACCCTTCACGCAACCTGGAATCGCTCGCTGGGCGGAAATCTTTTGTAATCCCAACCGCTTCCCGCGAGCTGTGCCGAATGCACACAAAGGAAGTCAGCTTGGCCGTGTTGTCCAGGCCAGTCAAATCCGGTGAATATTTCCGCTAAATGATTGCATTTACAGGAAGTTACACATCAATCAAGTAGCAAATATTATAACACGACCCAGGTCGCCTAGCCCTGGCATCCAATGTCGATCAAATGGCGAAAGGTAAGACCGGTTTTTGCGAGAATCGAAGACGATTTTTCGCAGGAGGGTAGCAAACCGATGTCAGATCAAACCACCAGGAACAAAGAGAACGTGATGGCCTTCTACGACCTGATGTTCAATGAATGCAAACCTGCGCAAGCCATCGCCGAATATGCCGGAGACACGTACATACAGCACAATCCATCGGTAGGGAACGGAAAGCAGGCATTCATCGAGTATTTCGAAAAGATGGCCAAGGAATACCCGGGTAAGCGCGTGCATTTCAAGCGCGTGATCGCCGAAGGCAGCTATGTTGCCCTGCATTGTTTTCAAGAGTGGCCCGGAGACCGCGATTGGGCAGGCATCGACATCTTTCGGCTGGATGAAAAAGGGAAGATCGTCGAGCACTGGGATGTGCTGCAGCCAATCCCGGAGACTTCGGCTAATGAAAACACAATGTTTTAAGGCGCTTGCTATGCCAAACCCTCTCTAGCTCTTGAGAGGTCACGCGTTAGGAGATCGCCTGTTCAAAAGATCGTTAGGTCCTGCCATCGAATCATTTTTGTGTTGGCGTATTGCCACCGCCATGGTCTAAGTGTTCAGGAAGATCATCGAAAATCGGGAACAAGAGACGGCGGATGGAGCTGGCATTGAAACGACTGTTGCTCGTAGTTCTCCTTATGCTTGGCATGTGTGTCATGGCATTCCCTGAGAAAGCCCTTGAATCAGGGTCGCCTGGAACCCCTATTACGATGGACCGGCAGCGCTTTCTCGATCTGAACAAGAAGGCCGCAGAATTGAGAAAGCAAAAGAACTGGACCTCGTTGCGGGAGGTGCTCACTGAAATGCGCCGTGTCATGCCGGGAGCTACGCCACGATACTTCCTACGGATGGCTTCCGTCGAAATGCACCTTGGCCATAAGGCCGAAGCCCGCAAGTTTCTGCAGGCGTACGTTTCCATGGGGCTTACTTACGATGTGGCTTCCGACGACGATCTGAAGGATCTGGAAGGCGATGCAGGCTTCAAATCCATCGCGGCGGCCATGGCTCGCAATCGAGCGAAGATCTCCAAGGCTGAATTGGTTTGCGAATTACCTCAAGCCGACATCATGCCCGAGGACATCACTTTCAACTCCACCTCCAATTCATTCTTTGTATCGAGCGTACGGCACCATAGTTTGTATGAAGTGCAATTGCCGAAGGCGGGAGACAAACAATGCGGCCTGAGGGAGTTGCTACATGACGAAGATGCAAGACGATGGCCGATCCTGGCCGTTTCCTACGATGCCAAACGACGTGTCCTTTGGCTAACGCCTTCAGCACTCTCGGATTTTGCCGGCGTGCCCAAAGAAGATCAGGGCAAAGCCGCTCTCGCGGCCGTGGACCCAAACAACGGCAAGGTATTACGGCGGCTGGAATTGAGCAGCAAATATCCAGCGGTGCTTGGGGATATGTCGGTCGCGCCCGATGGAACCGTCTACGTAACGGATAGCGCCGGCGGCGGAGTCTATCGCTTTCGCGGAGATCTCAAGACGGCTCCTCTGGAAAAGATTGCCGATGGATTCTTTTCGCCGCAAACTCCGGTTGTAGCCCGCGATGGCAAACGTCTGTTTGTGGCAGATTATTCCCTGGGCGTCGCTGTGATCGATTTAAGCAATCCCGCGGCGAACGCCGACAAACTTATGTATTTGCCTCATCCGGATAACGTAGCGGTTACGGGCCTGGATGGTCTTCTTCTCGACGGCAATTCACTCATCGGAATCCAGAACGGCACTGAACCTGAGCGTATTATGCGGTTTCGCTTGAACGCATCGCAGACCGAGATTCTTTCAGGCGAAGTGGTGGAGCAGTCCAGCGAACACCTTGGTGAACCTACCCATGCGGTAAAACGGGATGACTGGATCTATGTGACTGCCAACGTAGGATGGGGAAACATTGACGATCACGGAGAACTCAAACCGGGCAAGCAGTTCACACCGCCGGTGCTCTTACGTTTCAAGGCGCTCGACTAACGCACTCCGTCCCGCATCTATTCCACTATTCCACGGTCACAGACTTCGCGAGGTTCCGGGGCTGGTCCACGTCGCATCCGCGAAAAACTGCAATGTGGTAGGCCAGAAGTTGCAGGGGAACGATCTCCAGAATGGGCAACAAAAGATCCGTGGTTTGCGGCACATAGAGTACGTGGTCAGCCGCTTCCCGAATGTCTTCGTCGCCCTCCACGGCTACGGCGATCACAGTACCTTCGCGGGCCTTCACTTCTTTGATGTTGGAGATGGTCTTCTCGTAGCGCACGACCGATTCCGGATCGTTCAGGTCTCTGGTAGCGAGCACGACTACCGGCAGGCGTTTGTCGATGAGCGCATTCGGGCCATGCTTCATCTCCCCGGCAGGATATCCCTCCGCATGGATATAGGAGATTTCCTTAACCTTAAGAGCTCCTTCGAGCGCAATCGGATAGTGAATGCCCCTTCCAAGAAAAAGAAAATCGCTGGCGTGGAAGTATTGCTTTGCCAGCAGCTCACATTCCCTGGCATTGGCCAGAATCGACTCCAGCTTGCCTGGAATCTTCAATAGTTCGTCAATATGCCTCTTGGCCTGCTCCGTAGAAACGCGGCCTCGCAACTCTCCCAGATAAAGGGCAAGGAGGAAGAGCGCGGTAAGCTGCGCAGTCAGCGCCTTGGTGGACGCCACGCCAATTTCCGGGCCCGCGTGCGTGTAGATCACGCCTGATGCTTCGCGGGCGATCATCGCTCCAACAACATTACAAATCGCAAGCGTCTTGGAGCCCTTCGCTTTGGCTTCGCGCTGGGCGGCAATGGTATCAGCGGTCTCTCCCGACTGCGTAATCAGGAGCGTGATTTCTTTTTCAGCGATGATGGGATTGCGATATCGATATTCGCTGGCGTAATCCACCTCCACCGGCACACGCGCCAGCTTTTCGACCATGAACTTGCCCGCCAATCCCGCGTGCCAACTGGTTCCGCAAGCGGCAATATTCAGCTTGTGCATGCTGCGGAACTCGTCTTCGGTAATCGACATCTCTTCCAAAAAGACTTTGCCGGTTTCCAGAGAAACCCGCCCCAGCGCCGTCTCCCGAACCGCGCTTGGCTGGTCAAAAATTTCCTTCAGCATGAAATGGCTGAAGCCGCCCTTTTCAGCCATGACCGGGTCCCATGCAATCCGCTGCACGTCGCGAACCACGGCCTTGCCATCGAAGTCCGTGAGCTTTACACCTTCGGGACTAATCACAGCCATATCGCCATCGTGCAGGAAAAACAAATCGCGGGTGTGATGAAGGATGGCGGGCACGTCCGACGCGACAAAGTACTCGTTATCTCCCAGCCCAATGACGGCCGGGGGTCCATTGCGAGCAGCAATAATTTTGTTGGGCTCTTCCGATGAAATCACCACCAGCGCGAAAACGCCGGTAAGCTGCTTGATGGTCTTCCGGACGGCTTCTTCCAGGTTTGGAACATGTCCATTGGCCACGCGGAAAAGATACTGCTCAATCATGTGAGCGATAATTTCAGTATCGGTTTCGGTGACGAAGCTGTGGCCCTCTTCGATCAGCTTCTTTTTCAGGGAAAGATAATTCTCGATGATCCCGTTGTGCACCACCACGATCTTGCCGGTACAGTCCCGGTGGGGATGGGCATTTTCCTCGGTAGGACGCCCATGAGTCGCCCAGCGCGTGTGCCCGATTCCGTAGGTTCCGTCGATCGGGTTGAGACGTACGACCTCTTCGAGGTTACGCAATTTCCCTTCGGCACGGCGAATCTGCAAGCCATTTTGCCCGGCTCCACTTTTCTCAGTTCCATTTTCAGTTCCACGGCTTCCCGCAACGGCGATGCCAGCCGAGTCATACCCGCGATATTCCAGGCGGCGCAGCCCTTCAAGGATTACAGGGACTACGCTCTTCTTGCCTACATAACCAACGATTCCGCACATAAATTTCTTGCGCCCGCTTTCGGATCAGGATTGCTCATAGAGCTGGAAGAATACAGGACAGCATGCCCCGTTGAGGCGAGTCGGCGAAGGCTTTGTGTATATGGCTTGCAACTGTGCCGCGGCTGAAAGCTTATTTCTCTTTTTCCAGCCGATAGCTGAACTCTTCAATCACCGGATTGGTCAGCACTTCCCGGGCAATCCGCTCCACTTCGGCTTTCGCCGCTTCTTCACCCAGGCCGCCATCCAATGCCAGCTCAAAGAATTTTCCTTGCCGGACTCCACCGACACCCTTGTAGCCCATTTTTCCCAAAGCGCCATGGATGGTTTTGCCCTGAGGATCAAGGACCGTATTCTTCAGCATTACAGTGACATAAGCCTTCATTTGGATTGTTTAGATTATATCGCGAAGATGCGCTTAGGCCGGTGGCTCCCGCTTAACGCCACACCCCAGGAAAAGAGGCTGCACCTGCCGAAAGCAGCATGCAGCCCAGGACTTTTTAGAATGAGAACCCATGGAATGAGAAACGGGAATGAAAACCCGGGGAATGTGAACTCGTAAAGGCCGGTTCGAAAACCGCGGCGCTCAGGCTCGGCCAACACCTACATATTCAAAGCCCATCGCCTTCATGCGCGCACAGTCAAGGAGGTTCTTGGTGTCCACTACCACCGGCCTGCGGACGATGCGCTTGATGCGATCAAAATCCAGCGTCCGGAATTCCGGCCACCCTGTGCTCAGAACCAGCGCGTCGGCGCCCTCGGCGACGCCATACGCCGAGTCGCAATAGCGGACGTTGCCGCTCAATTCCTGCTGAGCATCGGGCATGGCAATCGGATCGTAAGCCCTTACATAAGCACCGCGCTGCATCAACTGCTTGGCCAGGCGGATGGATGCGGAGCTAGCCACGGAGTTGGTATTGGGTTTGAACGCCAGACCTAGCAGCCCCACTTGCTTTCCGGTTACGGTCTCCAGGGCGTTGGAGATCTTTTGCATGATGCGGTCGCAAAATTCGCGATTCACTTCGCGGGCCGCCGAGAGGATTCTCAGTGAGACTCCCGAACCTGCCGCGAGATTCACCAAGGACTCCATATCGGATTCGGCGAAGCTTCCCCCCAACGAACCTGGCTGGAGGCATCGGGGAGCAATGCGCTTGTCAAGACCCAGGGCCAAAGCCAAATCGACGGAATCGGCGCTCACGTGTTCGCATAGGCTCGAAAGCTCATTGATAAAGGAAACCTTGGTTGCCAGGAAGGCAGTGGAGGCTTCGCGCACCAGCTCGGCTGTCTCGTGATTGGTCACAATCACCGGGACGCCCCGCATGACCAGCGGGCGATAAAGAGTCTTCAAGTCAGCAACGGCCTGAGTCGAATTCGTGCCCAGTACGATGCGATCCGGCCAATTGAAATCCTCAACGGCGCATCCTTCCGACAAAAAAATGGGATGCGAAACGACGGTAATGTCCTTGCCCAAAGCCTGCAAACGGCTCTCAATCCGCCTGGCCGTGCCCACCGGCACCGGCGTAATCAGGACCAGGGTCTGCCGCTGATCGCAGTAGCTGGAAATTTCGATGGCGGCATCCATTAAGCCGCGATTTGAATCGTCGGCCAGGTAGATCAAATCCGCACGCTCGACCATCGAAGGCAGATGCGTGGAATACATCAGCCGTCCCGCACGCACGCCCCGGCGCACAATGTCGCTCAGGTTTTTTTCATGAAAGGGAAGGATGCCGCTCGCCAGCAGCGTGGTATTGACCGTGTCGCTTCCGAAAGCGGTGACGGGAACGCCAAAATCAGCCAGGCAAGCCGCCACGACGGTGCCCAAATAGCCGCAGCCATAAACTCCGATTTGCATAAAGATTTCTCCTCAATGGGAGCGCTACGACTTGAAGATTGAAGGGGATCGTGCGCTTGAAGGTCCTTTTAGGACCATCCTCATTAGAGTCTTTTTAGAAGTTCATGTGCAACGCGGAATATGTACATGTACGGGCGAAGGTACATTACCAGGAAGGAAAGAGGACGAATCGAGTCTAGCGTTAGTCCACCTTTACCTCAATCTTATTGCCATCGGGATCACGCACAAAGGTGGAGAGCCCTTTGCCGCCCGCGCCGCTATTCACTTCCGCCTGTGTTGTCTCCAGACCTTTGCGCTTCAGAGTGGCAATTACATCGTAGATGCTCGAACCGGTGGCCCGCAGGCAGAAATGCTCTTCGCTGAGATTTGGAGACGGCGCTGGATTTGTGGGCGTGGCTTCAAAGAGATCGAGCAGGGCGTCCCCTGCCCGAAGGGTCACGACGTTGTATCCGGCTTTCGATTTTCCCTCGCTCTCGATAGGCAGCCCCAGGCATTCGGTGTAGAACTTTTTCATGGCCGCCAAGTGCCTGGTGACGAGCGCTATGTGGTCGAAACCCTTGTATGTAAACACGATGCGATTTTAGCGGATTTGCCCCTTAATTCAGAAGCAAATACCGCTTTCTTTTACCATTACCTTCGGTTTTTGCAGCGGAGAACCGCCCCGGTTCGCGTTGGTTTTTATCGGCTACCTTCCGCCACGATGCGCCGGATCGTCTCCTGATCTGCCGGCAGCAGACCAGCTTTGGGAAGGCGCGGCGTCAACTCTACCCAGTTGCGATCGAGCGCAAATGCCTTCCTGAAGAGCGGCAGACTCTCATCGACTTTACCCATATTCACCAATGCCACCGCGTGCCAATAGATCATCTCGGCGTTGTTGGGCACAAGTTGTTCCGCGCTGCCATACTCCCGTAAAGCGCCCTCAGTGTCATGGCGCTCCACCGCAGCGTCACCCGCATTCATATGGTTGTAGGCGCGCTGCAACACCACCAGGCGCCGCAGTTCTTTCAGAGGCTCGGGATTGTCATCCACACGAAGATTGAATACATAGTCGGACCAGGGTTTGCCGCTGGACTTGGCGGGAACAATGATCAACGCTGCCGATTGCCTTCCTCGAATATCGCCTCCCGCCGCCTGGGCGGCGTCCAAAGCAGCCAGCATGCGGTCTGCAAGATCGCCCTGGCTCGATTCATAGGCTTTCGACATTGCCGGCCATATCTTGCCGTTCGACATGAGATTGGCCTGTACTGCATAGTTTTTTCCTTCGAAAACGGTTCCGCCAGTCTCGCCACCACAGCGAATCGGCGTCCCTGTGCTGGAGTTTCCGGCTATCCCTCCGGCTGCCTGGATGTCTTTGGCTCCAGTAAATGTGGCGACTCGCCCTTGAGCATCAATCATGGCTACCTGGCGAACGTTACAGTTCCCGTCGGATTGCAGAAGCCCGAGCAGCGAATCCGGCGCGCTCTTGCCGGCACGCATCAGGTTCAGGCCCAGCGGGCCATAGCTTGGGTCGACAAAAGATTGAGTCGCCACCGCGCCAACTCCAGCCTCTGCCCAAGGCACCTCTCCACCCACCGCGAACCAATGGGATTGCACGGCCACACCCATCTGACCGGTAGCCGGATCATAGGCAACAATCGAAAACGTATGGACAGGACGGAGCGGCTTGTCTTGCGCGATGGCTAAAGCCTGAAGCAGTGCAAGAACCAAGAAAATGCGGGTCTTCATAGGGGGAGCCTCCAAAGGCCCCGCCATTCTAAAGTATTCGATGTTGAAGTGGATGATGAGCGATTGTCTCCAGTGCGAGCCCCTCTTTCCTAGACGGGATTTTTTGCCTGGAGAAAAGCGTCTACAAGTACTGGCTTGCAGACGATCCGGCTCCCGCCATCGCGCTCATGGGCGCGTGCGCCTGTCGTTTCTCCTCGACCATATCCAGGAAGATAAACACGTTGGGAACCTTCTTCACACCAATTGCGATGTTATCGAGCCATTTACCTTCGGCTTTGATTCTGAGAATCGCACCGTCAATCCGGCATTTGCCGACGGTGTTGTAGGGAATAGGCTCTTTTGCCTTCCAGATAATTCCCTGCGGAGACAGCGAAATTTTTCCGAACGACACTGTGCCGCCCGCATTGAGCACGCGATCCAGGTCTTGCCGCAATCGAGGATTTACTCGTGCCAGGACGAGCTGCGCGGCATCGCTACCTTTGCGAATGTTGGAGCCAATCGTGATGGATCGCGGCCCAATCACCTGCAGCGAGCGAACCATTTTGTCTTTGCTTCGGGCCAGCGCCGCAATCAGCAGGCCGATAAGCCCAAAATGAATAGAGACGTTGACCGGCTGCTGGCTATAGCGCGTCTCTTTAATCTCCTCCCAACGGAGGTCTTCTTCTTTGAATAGAGATTTGTAGGAGATGCCTTCCCCGTGAATCGTAACTTGGGTTCTCGTCCAGATCCATGCAAACGCAAACAGCAGCCCAAAGAGGCCCGCGAAGAACCACAAAACCGGTTCGAATGCATGCCTTTGAGAGAGGTCGTACAGCGCCCATCCTAGCAGCGGAAGGAAAAGCACTGCTGCCGCAATGGCCCATACAAGCGTGTATTTAAAAGTGTGCTGGGCTGGAGACGGAAACATGGAAATTCACCTCTGTAAAACTATTTATCCGTAGCAGATCGCGAAACTATCCCCCAAGTCAAATACTTTGTGGATGATGGGATTACCAAGATACTCGGCAGCAGGGATCGCCGAACATTCTCAGTCGCCGGATTGCAGAGGTGAAGACTGCATCCGCGCGAGAACCTGCCGGATCGTCCGAAAGAGGCTGTCCGAATCGATCGGTTTGGCGATGTAACCATCCATGCCGGCTTCCATGCAGCGCTCACGATCGCCCAACAGCACATGGGCGGTCATGGCAATGATGGGAAGACGCCTGAGCGTGGACCGCTCTCTCATACGAAGCGCTCGGGTCGCGGTAAACCCGTCGACCTCAGGCATCTGCACATCCATCAAGACAAGATCGTAGCCCGACTCATTCAGAAGCTCCAGAGCCTCCCGACCGTTGTGGGCGAGGGTTACGCGGTGTCCGTGTTTTTCAAGCAGCCGAAGGGCAAGCTTCTGATTGATCAGGTTATCTTCCACTAACAGGATATGGAGGGACGGCAGAGCAAAATGCGACAGACCGACGGCATCGTCCATTGACAAGCCATTTTTTGAAGGAAGGGCCACCAGCGTGGTGAAGTAAAATCTGGAGCCCTTGTTGCGCTCACTCTCAACCCAAATGTCGCCTCCCATGAGCGCGATAAGATGAGACGAGATTGCAAGCCCGAGGCCGGTACCACCGAACTTTCGGGTTGCGGAGTTATCCGCCTGCCGAAACGCCTCAAAGATAACCCTCTGGTCCTCCGGCGGGATGCCAATTCCGGTATCGGCAATACACATCTTCAATTCCAATCCAGAATCCAGGCTTCTTTCCAGCTTCGCGGAGACCCGTATTTCACCGCGCTCCGTAAACTTCACAGCGTTTCCAACAAGGTTTACAAAAACCTGTTTCAGCTTGGCTGCATCGCCTTCCACCGGGTCAGGAATATTCGTGTCGATCTCGCAGGTAAGAAGCACGTTTTTTTGCGCGGCCCGGGGGGCAAACATCGACTCAACTTCATTCAGTACCTGGGCGATGCGGAACTCTTCAGAGCGCAGTTCCATCTTTCCGGCTTCGATCTTGGAAAAGTCGAGAATGTCGTTGAGCACTTCCAACAGCAGGCTGGCGGAGTATCCCGCCACGCCTAAAATATCCTCCTGCTCAGCAGTCAGACTGGTCTTGCCCGCCAACTCCAGCATGCCCAGCATGCCGTTAAGAGGCGTCCTGATCTCATGACTCATGTTGGCTAAAAACTCGCTTTTCGCCAGCGTGGCCGATTCCGCCGCCTCTTTTGCCAGACGCAACTCTCGGGTGCGCTCTTCCACCAGGGAAAGCAGCCGCCTTTCGGTGGCTTGCATGTTTCGAACCCGCAGCGCATTCACGCCCAGGCCGGCCAGCACCAGGCCCAATCCACACAGGAACTTAAACAGGAATGTTTGGGAGAAACGCGGATCGAGATGCAAGGTAAAGGTGGCGCCTTGCTCGTTCCACATGCCATCGTTGTTCGAACCAATGACTTGAAATGTATGCTTTCCCGGCGCGAGCGTGTAGTAGGCGACATCACGGGTGTCGAAAACAGACCATGTGGCTTCATCGTCAAGCTTGCACTTGTAGCGCACATTCTCAGGCGCCAGGAAGCTGAGCGAGGCAAAGTGGAACTCCACCTTTCCAGCGCCAACCGGAGCGTGCTGTCCCGAATCTATGAGTTTTCCGTCTACTAAAACTTCCTCGATCTTTACCGGGGGAACAATTGAATTAGGAAGAAAATGCTCCGGGTCCATTTCCACCAGGCCCTGGACTGAAGCAAAGAATAACTTGCCGTTCGATGCTCGCAAGCCTCCACTTTGGTAGCCTCCATTGAACTCGGAGCTGACGAGTCCATCCTTCGTATCGTAGGGGACATAAGGGAGAGAGGCGATTTTATGGTCTACAAAATTCTCCAGGTCGATCCTGCGCACCCGGAACAAGCCGCGATTGGAACTTATCCAGAAGAAGCCGCGATTATCCTCCAGGATGGCCCATATCCGGTTGTCAAGAAAGCCATCTTGCGTGCGGAATGTGGACAACTGACCGTTGCGCAACAGGCTCAGGCCGGAGCTAAAGCTCCCAATCCATAAGTCGTGATTTGCATCCTCATAGATACAGGTTCCGGCCCCAATGTTCCCGCCTCGGTCTTTACCGATTGCATAGGTGGTAAAGATTCCATCTTTCAGCCGAGTCACGCCGAGGTTGGTTGAAAACCAAAGACTACCCTCGTGGTCTTCCATGATGCTACGAACCCGATTCGTGATAAGCCCGTCCTTTTGTGCAAAGGCGGTAAACTTTCCATTTTTCAGGTTGCCCAGATATCCCAAGTGACCATTGCCCAACCACAAGACGCCGGACCGGTCTTCGTAGATTGAGCTAATTCCGTCGGCAGGCAATCCTTGCTTGGGACCGTAAGTCCTGACTACCTTGCCATCACGGAGTTCTTTCAGACCTTCGCCCGTTCCCACCCATACCGTTCCGTTCCGGCTTTGCAGGATCGACATGGCCACGTTGCCAGCTTCCGAAGTCCCAGTCTTGAAAGAAGAAACGATTCTGCCGTTCTGGAGATGCGCAATTCCGTTACGAGTCCCCACCCACAGACTGTGATCCCTAGCCTCCGATAGAGCCAAAACATAATCGTTCGGCATGCCAGATTTCCGGTTATAGGTCACAAACCTACGGTCTTTAAGACGGACCAAACCGGTAGTGAGTGTTCCGATCCACAGGCTGCCTTCGCCGTCTTCAAAAAGCGACAAGACATCATTGGTAAGCCCCTCGGACGCCGTGTAGCATTCAAACTCCCGCGATCGCAGGCGGCAGAGTCCGCCTTGAAGCAGACCGGCCCAAATCTCCCCATTTCTATCTCTTCGTATTGCCGTGATGCTGGTTTGACCACCATGCTTTAACTGGTAGCGCGCGACCTTCTCGCCATTGATGGAGTAGATTCTGCCGGCTGTGGTTCCAACCCACAGGGAGCCGTCACGGTCAGAGGAAAGGCTGATAGGATTTTGAATTTTCCCTTTGAACCGGAACTCAGAAGCTCCAGTCGCAGTATTGACTTTGATTAGCCCATCTTTCACGGCCACCCAGAGCGAGCCATCCGCGGAAAAGGCGAGAGCGAGAATCTCCCGCTGCAGAAGACTCCTTTTGCCACTATAGTTTTCAATCTTCCCGTCTGTGACAACAGCGAGGCCCGCGGCGGTTCCGACCCAAAGTCTTCCTCGTGTGTCCTGCGCCAGCGCGGCCACGGAGTTACTTGGCAGTCCGTCGCCCGGCGTGAATGTGCGGAATTCACCTGCGCGGTAACGCACCAGGCCGCCAT